>CALUQG010000004.1 GCA_944322855.1 Candidatus Gastranaerophilales bacterium | reverse complement strand
CCTCTCATAAAACAAGACATTTAGTCTTGTTTTCTTCGGCACAGTCCCTCGTCTCCAATTTTTATATTTATTTCAATATGAATTAACAAGCAAAATTATAGAATTTGCAAATTGTGCATCATTTACCAAAGAAAATACAGACTTGATTGTGAAAGCATTATTTACGACAATTACAAACGTAAATTTTGATGATGAATCAATAAAGCGGTTAACTCAAAAAATAACAAACAAAACGCCATGTGATAATAATTTTGATATTAAATCTGTTTGGGATTGTAATGAAGATATCAGGAGCTTAAAATCGCTAATACTCTTTGGTGTAAAAGGCATTGCTGCATATTGCTGACACTGCTATACTTAGGTATTGAAAATATCAGGCTTGGAACGACTTTACCGGCTTTCATTTCTCCAAATATCTTAAACATACTTATAGAAAAATTTAAAATAAAACCGATTACAACAGCAAAAAAAGACTTAAAAGATATACTTGGTCAGGTATAACAGATTTTAACAGTAAAATTTTATTATTTTAGATAATGAAGAAAAATAAATATTACAAATATTACAAATATTTGATACAATTGAGCCATGAATTATTCAAAAGCTCTGAACATAATAAAACAAAGTGCAACTTATAATCTTGCAAAACTGCTCATTTCCCAGGCGGAAGATTTTTTTGAAACGCTTGGAGAAATAGGTATAAGGACTGTTCAGGTCATAAAGCTGATTTTTTTAGATTTAATAAAAAGAGAAATGAACTGGAAGCTTTTTATTGACCAGTGTTCCAGATTTGCTGTAGACTCTTTGCCAATAACCTTATCCATTGTCGGAATGTGTTCTATTATTATATCTATGCAGGTTGCTCCTGAAATGGTTAAGCAGGGTGGTGAAAAATTTGTCGGAATGCTCATGGGTGTCGTTATGGCAAGAGAGATGGGTGCTATTATGTCAGGTTTTGCAATAATTTCTATGATTGGTTCTGCTTATGCTTCTGAAATTGCAACAATGAGAGTAACAGAACAGGTTGATGCACTGAAAGTTTTAAAAGTAAATCCTATTGAATATCTTTTTGTTCCAAGAGCTGCTGCAGGTTTTGTAATGATGCCTGTAATCGTAATCATTGCATCAACTTTTGGTTTGTTCTGTGCAGGAATAGCTGCTTATTTGAGTGCGCATGTCAGCAGATTGAATTATATAAGTTCATTATGGCAGGGCCTATTTATCAAGGATATATCCGTTGCACTGCTTAAATCGGCCTTTTTTGGTGCCGCAATTGCAATCATAAGCTGCACATGCGGATATCTTGCATATGGCGGAGCAAAAGGTGTTGGTATTTCCACCACAAAAGCAGTTGTATGGTCATTCGTTGCGATATGCATTATTGACTATATTTTCGCTACAATATTTTTCTTTTAAAAAACTTGTTATATCAAACAAGTTTTTAAAATAAATTTTAAATATTAAGGACAAAATAATGAGTATAGAAGTTAAAAATCTAACAAAATCATTCAAAGGGAAAAAAGTTCTAGATGATATATCTTTTAAGGTTGAAGACGGTGAAATACTTGCGGTTGTCGGTTTAAGCGGAGCAGGGAAAAGTACGATTTTGAAACTTATATGCGGTCTGACAAAGCCCGACAGCGGAAAAATTATTGTTTCACCAGGTGACATTGCAATGGTTTTTCAATATTCCGCTTTGTTTGACTCTTTGAATGTCGAGGACAATATTGCTTTTGCTCTTACAGAAAGAAAAGAATTTAAAAACAAATATACAAAAAAACAGCTTAAGGAAATTGTAAGTCAGAAACTCAAACTTGTAGGACTTGAAGGAATAGAAGACAAAATGCCGCACGAACTGTCAGGCGGTATGCAAAAGAGAGTCAGTTTTGCCAGAGCCATCGTAACAGACCCTAAAACCATTTTGTATGATGAACCGACAGCAGGACTGGATCCGGTTTCTTCTACAATGATAGAAGATTACATAGTAAGATTGAAAGATGAACTCAAAGCGAGTTCCGTGATAGTCACTCACCAATTATCCACCATTCAAAGGTGTGCGGATAAAGTTATTATGTTATATAATACAAAAATCGTATACTCAGGTACTCCTCAGGATATGATAGACGGTGGCAATGAATATACAAAACAGTTCATAACCGCCTGCATAGAAGGTCCGATGAAGGTTGCCGGAACTGAGGCTCCTGTGGAAAATTAATACCCCCATTAACTAACACAAGAAAGAATTGGAAGAATATAATGCGATTTTCATCATCATTTAAAGTAGGTTTGCTTACACTGACAGCACTGATTATATTAATCTTCAGCATATTATGGATAAAAGGCAGAGCTCTTTCTGCAGGCGAAAGACTTTCTGTTGATTTTAAAGACGTAAACGGAATGCGTCCCGGTTCAGCTGTGCAGTTGATGGGGTTCAGAATTGGACAGGTTGAAGAAATTCAGCCCGTTGTTTCAAATCCCGATGATCCTTATGTCAGAGTAAAATTTGTTATAACAGAACCGGATGTAAATATTCCTAATGCATCAACAATTTCTATCCAACAGTCCGGTATTATCGGCGAGCAATTTTTGGAAATTACCCCCCCTCGGCTTCGCACTTTATATCTTCCGATTAACAAAAAGTCGATGGTTCTTCATGCCAATGATAAAGTTCGTATGATTTTGAGCGACAAACTTTCCGAAGTCGGAAAAGTTAAAAAAATTGAAATAATTGAAACAAAAACGCTTCCAATAAATATACAGGAAGAAGTGAAAACCCCCTCTGCATATAAAGTCGGATATATCCTGACATTGCCGGGATTACAGCTTCCTGACAGACTTGTAGGTAAAATAAAACAAAAAGATTCAAAAAACTATCTTTTTATAAAACCTGCAACAAAAATGGAAATAGCATATCCTCAATCAACCTCAAGATTTACTGTAATAGAACCTTTGAGATTGTCTGATTTTATGGATTTGCAATACAGGGCAGCTATGTCCCTTGCAGAAACAAACGAAAAGCTATCTGCTTTAATGTCTGATGATGTAATTGCAGATTTAAAAAATATTGTGACAAATGTTGACTTGCTGACAATAAAGGCAAATGACACCCTTGATAAAACACAGCTTTTGATTGACTCATCAAGAAAAGACCTTGAGTCTTTGATGGGAACAACAGATAAATTATCAGCAAAAATTATAGTCCTGACTGACAATATTAATGATATTATCGGTGATAAAGAATTCAAGGATACTTTGATATCCACAACAAAATCAATAGACAGATTGTCAAGAAACCTCAATACACTTATCGAAGATCCAAAAACCAGAGAAACTCTTGATAATCTTCAAGTTGCAAGCAAAAATATTTCTGAAATTTCTCAGTATGTAAACGGCATGACAAAAGATCCTGTCTTGAAATCACAAATTAATACTACAGTGACAAAATTCAATAAAGCACTCGATGATTTGTCATGCACGCTTGAAACTGTAAACAGCCTTACTACCGATAAAAAAGAAGAACTCAATGATACAATCAACAATGTCAATGAAACTTCAAAAAATTTACGTAAATTCTCTGAAAAATTGAACAAAAGGTTTTTACTGTTCAGATTGATGTTCTGATAGTGAAAAATATTCTGATTTATGTCAGGATGTATTGTTGAAGATGGTTAGATAAAAAGGACCCCTCCCCATGGGTGATGAAGATAAGCAGTTTGAGGCCTCACACCAAAAACTGGAAAAAGCAAGAAAAGAAGGACAGGTTGTAAAGTCAAAAGACTTTTCGACCGCTCTTGCAATGATTGTTATGTTTTTTGCAATTGCAAAACTTGCGCCTTTTATATTTGACCAGATTTCGAGATTATTTGTGCTGTGTTATGAGCAAATTCCAAATCAGCATCTGGAAAATATCGGTTTGCCGTATCTGCTTTTTATAACACTTGTACCTACGGTTTTGATTATAGGGCCTATTTTGTTTCTTGCAATGTTTATTGCAATAATAGGTGATTTTATACAGGTCGGGCCGCTGTTCACAACGACACCGCTTGCACCAAAGCTGGATAAACTCAATCCTACCAAATACTTTAAAAATTTGATGTCAGTCAAAACACTTTTTGAACTTGTAAAAAATATTTTGAAAGTAATAGTCTTGGGCTGGGTCGGATGGTCTGTATACAGCGCTCATTTTGAAACAATTCTCGGCTTGGCCGCAATGGATAACAACTTTGCAATTATGCAGGAGTTCGGTGCATTGATAATGGACTTTGTTATTAAAGCCAGTATTGCTTTTTTGATTATATCTGCAGCAGATTACGGAATGACCAGATGGAAGTTTTTGCAGGATCAAAAAATGTCTTTTAAAGAAGTAAAAGATGAATATAAAAATACAGAAGGTGATCCTAATGTAAAAGCAGCACTGCGTCAGCGCCGCCAGCAAATGATGCAGCAGGGTATGATGGATGCGGTGCCGGATGCGGATTTTGTTGTTACCAACCCAACTCATATTGCCTGCGCTTTAAAGTATGATCAGGAAGAAATGGAATCACCAAAGCTGATAGCAAAAGGTACTGAGCTTTTTGCCAAAAAGATTATTGATATTGCACGTGAACACGGAGTTCCTGTAATTGAAAATCCGCCTGTTGCAAGGGCGATATTCAGGATGGTTGAATTAAACAGAGAAATTCCTCCTGATTTATACAAAGCTGTAGCGGAAATTTTATTGTTTGTATATAATTTGCGCAAAACACAAAAACCTAGTAATATAGATACTAAGAAAACAGATAAGACATGACCATGGTTAATAACGCTTCTCAAAATAAAATTAAAGAATATATATCAATTGTAGAAAAAGTAGCCAAAATAGAGCACCGTCGTATTCCTGCTCATATGGTGGATTATGATGAGCTTGTTTCTATAGGTATCATTGCTGTTCAATCAATGATAAAAAACAAAACAGATGAACAGCTTGAAAAATATAACAGCTCATATATTGGTACAGCTGTCAGATGGGCTATCAGAAACGAATTGAGAAATCGTTATAAATGGTATACTCTCAAGCATAATAAATCTGACGAAGAAGCGGAAGACAGCGGCGAAGACGGACTTGAAGTATCTCCTGGCAAAGTCAGAGAAGCTATTTATGAGACAATTTTATCTATTGATTCTATCGCTGCGGCATCATCAGATAATGATTCTCCGTTTGATTTTATCAAAGACCCACATGCATTGCCAGATGAAAAAGCAGAAATTTCTGAACTCGGAAGAGCAATAAGAGAAGCTATTGCAACTTTACCTCAAAAAGACAGACTTGTTGTTGAATACAGATTTTACAGAAATATGCAGGTTAAAGAAATTGCCGAGCAGGTAGGTCTTTCTTCCTCACGTATTACACGTATTGTTCAAGGTGCACTGAATCATGTCAGAGAATATCTTATACAACACGAACATTACGGCTATTAGCAGGTAGAAGCTGTGAGTTTTTTGTTTTTATCCCTTGTAACTTTAATAGTCATTCTTTTAGTGCTGCTTGTATCTTTGAGTATAAAATACAGAAAACTCAAAAACACTTTTCGTAACCACAAAAAAATGTTACGCAGTATTTTGAAAACAATAAATTCTGTCAGATACGGAAATATTTATGAAAGAGTGAATGACGAAACTTTTTCTATGCTGCCGAATTTTGCGCAGAGCATAAATTCAATGATTGATGCCATATCTGATCGTGAAGATATGATAAAAGAATATCAAAATGATCTTAATAAAAAAATTGATGGCTTAAAAGAAGTCGAACAACTGAAAGAAGATTTTGTTGCTACTTTGACTCATGATCTTAAAGTACCAATTATGGCAGAAAAAAATATGCTTTCTTTTTTGCTTGACAATAGGTTTGGGGAATTAAACGAAAAGCAAAAAGAGGCGGTTTCTCATCTTAAGAACTCCAATCAGGAACTCGTTGAACTTGTAGAAATTATTCTTGAGACTTACAAACTTAATGAAACAAAAATCAGTTTAACAAAAGAACCGGTGTGTATAAACAGTCTGGTTGAAGAAACTATAGAAGAAATGCATCCTATCTCGGATTCTGATGAAATAAAGATAGAGTTTTTAAGTTACTTTAATGGAGATGTAAATCTTGATAAATTCTATATAAAAAGAGTTCTTAAAAACCTTATTTTGAATGCAATTTCTTTTAGCGAACCTAACAGCAAAATAGATATATTTGTCTGCAGAGACGAAAAAAATATTTATATTAAAATTACAAATTATGGAAAGAGTATAAAAAAAGAAGAAGTAAAACACGTTTTTGACAAATACTACACTACGACAAAAAAATTTCGAAAAGTCGGTACAGGGCTCGGATTGTATCTTTCCAACAAAATAGTAAAAGCCCACAGAGGACGGATTAATGTAGAGTCTGAAAAAGATAAAAGTACAACTTTTTCAGTTGTTTTGCCGTTTTAAAATACAGCAATCCGGACATTGAAAAAACTTTTGCATAAGTACATCCATATTTAACATAATGAATGAATTAAGAAACAGAAACTCTAAAGCTTATTCAACGTGACATAAAATTGATTAAAATTCGATTTCTAACTTTATAAAATATTTTCATTTTGAATAAAAATTAAAACAAAAGAAACCATATAAAATTACATCTAATCTCTTTAGATTATTTGTTTTAAGCTTATTTTTACATATACAATTTGTTAAATTCTGCAAAAATTCTTTATACAGATATAAAGATTAGATAAAGAAATCCTGTTTTAATAAAAATTTGCTCTATAATGTGTACAACGATAAGAAAAGTATGGAGACAATCAAATGCACGCAGATTCTATTAAATATTTTTTGACACAACTCGAAACAGCAGACAATAAAAGCAAAGCTGAAATTGAAAATATTCTTGTTAACGTAGGTTCAGCAGCAGTTCCTGTTCTTGTTGAGCAGCTTCAATCTGTAAAAGGAGCAGTAAGAGGTGTTGTGGCAATGACTTTAATCAGAATTGGCGAACCTTCTGTTGATTGTCTTAAAAAAGTTGCCCGTGAAAATAAAGATTTTGAATGGGTAGCAAAATATATTATTAAAGAGATTAAAGGCGAAATTGCCGCTTAGTTTCTTTTGTTCTAATTAGCCGAAACTATTAAATTAAACTATTATCAAAAGAAAAAGACTGTTTTTAAAAACAGTCTTTTTTCTATAGTTTTCATGCTAGAATATGAAAGTAAAACAGATGAGGGATATAAAGTGTACACTGTCAAAGAAGCTGCTGAAAAAATGGATATTTCCGAACACACTTTGAGATTCTGGGCAAAAAGCGGTTTCTTCCCTTTTATAAAAAGAAACAAAAACAACATTCGTCTATTTTCCGATGATGATCTTGACTGGATAAAAATTGTTAAGTGTTTACGCTCCGTTGGCACAGAAAATAAAGATATTAAAAAATATATTGATTTGTGTATTGTAGGTGATTCTACAATCAACGAAAGATATAAAATCATACAAACAACAAAAGCTAAAGCACTAAAACAATTAAAAGATCTCAATCAGCAGATTGAAGTATTAAAATACAAAGAAAAATTTTATGAAAATCTAATCAAAAATAATCTCGAAGATACCTGGAACCCGATGAATAAAATAAAATCAGAAAATAAAGCTGTTTAAGTAAAATGCCTGTATTAAAAATCACACCTCAAAATAATAGCGTTCATAAAAAAAGAAACTATGTAAAGATTACCGGATATGCTGCAACAGCTGCTGCTGCAGGGAGTTTAGTTGCTGCAAAAAGTAAAAATATCAAACTACACAAATATCTTGGTTATGCCGCAGGACTTTTTACACTGGCGCATATCGGTTTAATTGAATGGTATAAACATAAAAAGACATAGTTTTCTTTTGCCGGCATCTACAATTTCGTTTATAATATACAAGGATTTATGAATATCGGTTCTTAAAGTGAACAAAGTCAAATTAGTTTTAATTCTATTTTTATTTATTGCAAATATACATACTGCTTTTGCGATAGAAGACGGACAGATAAAAAAAGGAGACATTCTCTCTTTGCAGGATTGCGTTGCTATTGCAATCAACAACAGCCCTATAATAAAAAAATATGAGTACAACCTGCAGATAGCAAATAGTGATCTTGGTATTGCAAAATCAGCATATTTCCCTACACTCGGCGCTGAAGCAGGTATTTATCAAGATTACAATTCAAATAAAAACTACGACGGTTCCTCAAACAGAAATCTGCCGGCAGTTAATGTTTATTTGAGCCAGCTTATATGGAATTTTGGAAAAACCAGTGCGCTTATAAAAATGGAACATTTTTACAAACTGGCTGCAGAATACCAGTTTATGGACAGCATCTGCAATACTATCTATAACGTAAAAACACAGTATTTTAATGTGCTTCGTGCAAAAGCAATTCTTGAAATAGAAAAAAATAATGTATTGATAAACGAACGAAATCTAGCAAGAGCAAAAAAATTCTACGAAACAGGTAAAAAAAGCAAAATTGATTATGTGAATGCACAGGTCTTTTTAAGCGAAGCAAAAATGAGATTAATAGATGCACAAACAGACTATAATATCGCAATGGCTGATTTAGGGAATGCTCTTTACATTGCATATACACCTGATTTTGAAATAAAAAAAGTTGATACTTTCAGCTTTGATGATATCTACACTCCGTCATATCTGACAAAAAACACTTTTTATTCTTCACACAATGAACAGGAAAAGATTGTCAATATAGCTTATGAAACCCGTATAGAAAAAAATGAAGTCTCAAAAATAAAAGACCTGCCTTTTACAATGGAAGAATCTTTCGGTCTTGCATACAAAAATAGTCCTGATTTATGGGTTCTTGAATCAACTCTCGATGCAATGAAAGAATCTGTTAATTATATAAAAAGACAGTATTATCCTGATATCGTAGGTAATGTGGGCTACGGGTTTGACAATGCGCGTGATGCATCAAACAACAGAATTAATATGTCAGTGAACATGGTTTCTGCAGTGAATGTAAAGCAGCAAATCCATGAAGTTGAAAGAGCAAATGCTCAGGTAAATCTTGCAGAAAACGATATTTACCAATTCAAACAAAATTTGTATTTTGAAGTAAAAAAATGTTTTCTAAACGTCGACAAATCTGCAGCACAAATTCGCGCATCGCAAGTTAAAGTTCATGAAGCACTCGAAAATTTTGAACTTGCAAACAAACAATACGAAGAAGGAAAACTTGACTACATTGCACTTCAAGAAGCAAGAAAAGAATACAATGAAGCAAAAACACTGCATGTGAGAATGCTTTATGAATACAATATAGCGCTTGCTGAACTTGAAATCGCAATGCACTACCATCTTGATGACCTGCACAGTCAGGCACAGCATGCCCTGCATTATCACTACAAAGACATAATAAACAAACTCGAAGCCTCTCTGCACTGTGAACACAGACATGAAGAAGAACAAAAAGACAAAAATAAAAAATAATAAATTATAACAATATTTCAAAGGAACAAACTATGTCATTTGATGTAAAAAAATGGTCTGACAATTTAAAGCAAAAAATACTTGAACGCTTTGAAAAAAGAGTTATATTTATCGGTCTTCAAGGTAGTTATGCAAGAGGAGAAGCAACTACAAACAGTGATATCGATATAGTCGTTATTTTGGACAAACTTGATATAGAAGATTTAAAAGAATATAAAAAGATTATTCATTCCATGCCTGATAGCGAAAAAGCATGCGGTTTTATATCAGGAAAAAATGAAATTATGAACTGGTCAAAATCCGATATGTTTCAATTCATATACGATACTAAAAGTCTTTATGGTGATTTAAAAAAACTCACAGGAGAAATCTCTCCAAATGATATAAAACTTTCCGCCCAAACCGGTGTGCAAAATATCTATCACGCACTGTGCCATGGATTTGTCTTTGAGCACAATCATAAACAAATTCTTGCAAGTCTTTTTAAGATGGCATTTTTTGTTCTGCAAGCTGAATATTTCTTGAAAAATAAGGAATATATTTCAACACAAAAAGACCTTTTTGAAAAATTACAAAATGAAGACAGAGAAATTTTGAAATATTCTATCGAAAAACAAAAAATTCTTAACAGCACCGATAAAGAATTTGAGCCGAAAAATTTATACAAAAAACTTTTGAATTGGTGTAAAAAAAGAATGCACTAAATTTTATAAAATAATATGTAAAAATATTGTAAATTTTCTTAAAAAACATAACCCAAAACAGCACAATACTGTATGTTTAAACTTGTAACCTATATGATATCTTACATTTATTTGCAAAAAATATCTGGATATAGAAATGACGGATGAATATGACTTTGAACCTGCCTTTTGTAATGGAATTTGTTGTTTATTTGACCAATCGATGCAATCTCAGATGCGAAATGTGCTCTCAGTACGGAGAAAATTTTAAAGAGTTCGCCTGTCCGGATTTGCCGGTTGAAGAATGGAAAAAATTTTTTGACACTATCAGTGATGTAAACCCTAAACCAAAAATAATTCTTATGGGCGGTGAACCTCTGTTGTATAAAGACTTTGATACAATAATCGATTATTTAAACAACCTTGGCTTTTATATCCAGATTGTCACAAACGGAACCTTACTGGACAAACATCTCGAAGCTGTTTCTAAATGTAAAAATATAACAGTTACATTCAGCATAGACGGCCTTGAAGAAACACATGACAAAATCAGAGGAGTAAAAGGGACATTCAAAAAAGCTATCGAAAATATCAGAAAATTAAATGAAATTAAAAAGAAAAATCCAAACATATACATATATGTAAATTCCGTACTTCTTCCGGACAACATAGATGAAACAGACAAATTTATACAAACAATACAAAAGGAAAATGTTGACCAGATTGTATTTCAACATCTTCAATTTGCAACAGAAAAACTGAACGAGTTATCCAAAACCGAGTGGGAAACCTGTCTTCATCAGACGTATGGAGAATGCTTCACAACAAAAAAACAATATAAAATCGATAAAACATATACAAATAAACTAAAAAATTTATTCAAAAAAATAGCACCTGTCTGCAATGTAGACACATTTATTTTTCCGTATCTGCATGATGATGAAATTGAAAAATACTATTTTGAACAGGATTTGAAAACAATAAGGCCCTATATGCGCTGCACAACCCCCTGGCTTACAGCTTTTGTAAGCGCAAACGGCGATGTTTCAAACTGTATTGAAAATACCATAGGTAATATTACACAGGAAGACTTCTGGTCATTATGGAATAATGCAAAAGCCAACAAAATGAGGCAGGCTCTTTGTGAAAACGGAAATTTTGCACTATGCGCAAAATGCTGCAATTTTTACAAAAACTGCTTTTTATATGCTCCAAACGGACGCATCAAAGCCAACGGGCAGGAGTATATTATGCCAAATGAGCTTAACTATATGCAGCAGTCAAAAGATGGTGTGCTTATACTGGACAAATCCAAAAGCACCAAAACAGAAATCCATGCATATCCATTAGAAGTTCATTCTGAAAAAATGCTCGAGGAAATAAAAAAGCATGAAACAATTTTGTGTCATTTTAACGAAATTGAAAGCTAAAAACACAAGCAAATTTTTAAAACATTGTAAAAACAAATAAAACTGAAAGCCGATTGACTATAAAAACTCAGAAACTGTCAAGACTTATAAGTTTATCTGCCTTCCAAGGTTAATTAAAGCAGCGACGGTCTCCTCATAAGTTGTTTTTTCATCAACTTTTTGCTGTAAAAATTCATTAATCTGAGGCATAAACTTGATAGCCTGATCAGTAACAGGGTCAGCGCCTGAAACATACGCACCAATGTTTATCAAATCTTCGTTCTTTTTGTATGCGGCAAGAAGGGTTCTTATTTTCCCTGCTGACACAGCATGTTCAGAATCAGTAACCTCTTTCATAACACGGCTGACACTTTGCAGCACGTCAACTGCTGGATAATGATTTTTGTGAGCAAGCTCTCTGGAAAGCATAATATGACCATCGAGAATACTTCTCGCTGTATCAGATATCGGCTCATTAAAATCATCACCTTCAACAAGAACCGTATATAAACCTGTAATCGTACCGTATTCGTTACTTCCTGCACGTTCCAAAAGCTTTGGCATCAAAGCAAAAACCGAAGGGGTATAACCTCTTGTTGCCGGAGGTTCACCGACAGCAAGCCCGACTTCTCTTTGAGCCATCGCTATACGGGTTACACTATCAAGCATAAACAATACGTCTCTGCCCTGGTCTCTAAAATATTCCGCAATCGCTGTTGCAACAAATCCTGCTTTAATTTTTACAAGCGAAGGCTGCTCTGATGTGGCAACAACAACTATTGAACGTTTCATTCCTTCAGGGCCCAATGTTGTTTCAATAAACTCTCTGACCTCACGGCCTCGTTCACCAATCAATGCTATTACGTTTAAATCAGCATTTGTATTTTTAGCCATCATAGCCAGTGTAGTGGATTTTCCGACACCTGATCCGGCAAACACACCCAGTCTCTGTCCTTTACCTGCAGTAATAAAACCGTCAATAGATCGTATACCGAGAGACAGCGGTGTTCTTATCAACTGTCTGTTCAAAGGATTGATAATCTCTGCCTGAGTAGAATACAAAGACTGCGTATTTATAACCCCCAGATTGTCTATCGGACGGCCTAAACCGTCCAGAACTCTTCCTAAAAGCTGCGGACCAACTTTGATTTTCATTGAAGAACCGGTATTCATAACAACAGCCCCGGGCATAAGCCCTTCCATAGAACCAAGCGGCATCAAAAGAATTTTTGATGTTTTAAAACCGACTACCTCTGCCCATATCGGCTCTTTGTCAAAGCTGTTGTATATATAACAAAGATCACCGATACTTGATTTCGGGCCGTCAGCTTCTATTATCAATCCGATAATCTGAATAACTTTCCCGACTTCCTGCATCGAATTTGTTTTTTTTATTACATTTTTGTATCTTTCAAGATTAATCATTGTTATTTTCGTCTTGCTCTATTTCTCTTACGAGTTCAGACTCAGGAGTAGAGTTTAATTCATTATAAAGATGCTGTGCAAATTGTTCAATTTGAGCTTTAACTCTTGCATCAACTCTTGAACCGACAGATTCTACAATTGTTCCGTCAGGAGAAACAGCTGTATCTTCAACTATTTTTATATGTTCAAGATTGTGTATTTTATCTTTCAAATCATCTGATATTTCATAAATTTTTCTTGCCATTTCAGGATTTACAATAATGGTAACATTCTCTTTTTCTTTTAACTGTGCAATTGCATTTGAAACAAGGTTGATAAGAGCCTGTCTGTTATAAGTTATCTGTGTTTTACAAATCTCTTCGGATATCGCAAGAATTAAATCAATAATATCATTGTGAACAGATTTTATTATGCGGTTTTTCATTTCAAATTTTGACTTTGCAAAATTATTCAGATTATAAACAAGATCTTCCATCTCGGTAGTGATTTTTTCCTTACCTTCCTCGTATCCTTCTTCATAACCCTGTTTTTTTGAATCTGCAAGAACTTCGTCCTTGCTGGCTTCAGCCTGTTCTTCAGCCTGTATAAGTATTTTGTCAGCTTTTTGCCCTGCTTCTTGCAAAATAATCTGTGCTTTTTTCTTTGCTTCAGCAATGATAGTGTCTGCAATGAGCTGTGCATCGGTAATTTCTTTGTTAACCAGTCCTTTTCCGTCACTGTTTATAACAAATGAATTTCCGAGATTTATTTTGCTGGCATCAATTTTACTCAATGTATTCATCCTCGGCTGTGTCTCTGGTGATTACAATTTCACCTGCAGATTCAAGTGCACGGATAATACCAACAATTTTTGTCTGTTTTTCCTGAACTTCTTTTGCTCTGACAGGCCCCATGTATTCAAGTTCTTCTTTGAGCATTGTCTGGGCACGCTCTGACATGTTGCTATAAATTTTCTCTTTGATTTCTTCTCTGACACCTTTGAGTGAAATTGCAAGATCCCGTGTCTCAACTTCCCTGATAATACGCTGAATAGCGTTATCTTTGAGCTGAATAATGTCTTCAAATACAAACATAAGTTCACGAACACCTTCTGCAAGTTCAAGATTTTTCATTTCAAGATATTCAAGAACATTCTTTTCGGTCGCACGGTCGGAACGGTTCAAAATATTAGCAAGCGCCCCTACACCGCCTGCTTTTGAAAAGTCTTGAGCAACAACTGATGAGAATTTACTTTCCACAATTTTTTCTATTTCAGAAATAATTTCAGGGTTTGTAGAATTCATATCCGCAATTTTGAATGCAACCTGAGCTTGTACTTCAGGAGGCAAACTGTTGAGAACTTTGGCAGAACTTTCAGGTTTTAAATATGCAAGAATAAGCGCAATCAGCTGTGGATTTTCATTTTGAAAAGAAGTTGCAAGCTGAGAAGGATCCGCATCATTAAAAAATTGAAACGGGTTTGTAGTAAGCAAATTAACAAGTCGGCCCAGCATATTTTGTGCCTGTTCAGCGCCATATGCTTTTTCAAGCAATGTTCTTGCATAATTAGTACCGCCTGAAGCCAGATAATCACTTGCAAGAAACAGAGAGTGAAATTCTTCCAATACCTGATTCATTATCTCTGTCGGAACTTTATTTAAACTGGCAATATCAAAGGTTATTTGTTCAAGAATATCATCATCTTTTATATTTTTTAAGATTTCAGAAGCTGTAGAAGGCCCTAACGCAATTAAAAGCGCTGCAACTTTCTGTCTCTGAGTCATTGTTTCGTAGGCTATTTCCACCATTTTTCAGTTTAGTCCTTAATATATGAAATAAGTATTTTTGCTGCTTCCGACGGGTCAGACATAATTGTGTCTGTTAGGTCTGATTTTAGTTTATCCAGCTCAGGATTGAGTTTTGCTTCAATCTGAGGAAGCGATTCAACTTCAAACTTGTCTATCAAGTTATCAGTAATTGCCTGCTGCTGTTCTTGATACTGTTCATCCCAGCCATCTGCGGCAGCAGTTGTTTTTCCAAACAGTGAACGGAAGACAAACAACGCAACAAGTCCGAGCACCAGTATCACAAACATCGGTACAAGTTTGTTAACAACAATTTCTTGTGTTTTTTCTTTCTGAATAGCTTTTGCTTCTTGTGTTGCAGCTGCAATATTCTGATCTTTTGCCGAAAACTCAAGACTTGTGATATTTATAATATCACCTCTGTTGAGATCTGCTCCGCTTGCAGAAATAACAAGTTTTTCAAGCTCTTCTTTTTCCTGTGTAGTCAAAATTTTGTTAACAGCAACAGCAATAGTCATCCTTTTAACAGTACCCGGAGCATATATAATTTGCTTAATCTCTTTTGAAACGCTATATGTACTTGCTGTTTTTTGTTTTTGATAATTCAAATTTCTTGGCTGACCACCCGGTGCAGGCTGAGCAGGAGGATTGTTTGAACCGGTAGTAATTCCTGCCGTATTTGGATTAGGATTTTCATAATTTTCAGTTTCTGTTTGGGTTGAAGTCAACACGCCCTGCTGAGATTCACCGACAGGTATATAGCTTTCTATTGTTGAACGTGTTGAATTAAAATCTATATCAGCACTAACCTGAACAGATGCATTGTCAGATCCTACAATCTTGTCCAATACATCTTGAATTTTTTTTGCAGTTTGATTTTCATAGTTTATTTTGTATGATTCAATATCATTTGAATTTTTTTCTATATCATCAGAAAGATTGTTCCCTGACTGGTCTGTCAAAAATACTCTTTCCGGAGTCAATCTCGGTATAGCATAGGCAACAAGATTTTTTATTGCTTTGATTTGAGAAGTTTTGAGCTTGTATCCTGGTTCTAAAATTAGCATAACAGAAGCTGTAGGAGCTTCATCCTTTTCTGAAAAAACAGAACGTTCAGGATCTGCTATTTGAACACGAGCTTTTCTTATTCCGCTCATTTTTTCAATTGAGCGTGTAAGTTCTCCTTGATAAATTCTTTGTTTTGTGAGTTTGTTTTTAAAATCCGTAGACCCGAGCTGCATGTCATCCAAAAGCTCAAATCCCGGAGAAGAATCTTGTATAAGGTCGTTTTCTGCTACATATATTCTCAACTCATCTTGCATCTCCTGAGGCACAAGCACGGATTTTTTATCAGCACTGAGCTTAAAAGGATATCCGCTTTTTTTCAAACTTTCAGACACTGCAGCAGCATCCTGCTGGGATAAATCAGAATACAAAACAGACCAATTAGGCTCCATAGATTTAACAATAAAAAATGCCGAAACCATTAATGTTATGGCTCCGAGAACTATTATACCCAATTTTTGTCCGACTTCTAAACCGTTCCACAGTTTTGTTAAATCATCAATGAACAGTTTAAAATAATTTGTTTCCAACTTTTCCCCTTTGTCTAATTTTTATTTCAAAATAGGTACAACTCACCTATATTAAAAATATAGACTATTTTTTATCTTAGTTCAAATATGTTAAATTACGTTAATTTCAGGTATTTTTCAAAATAAAAAAATCAAAAATTTACAATTCTTAAATATAAGAAATAAGCACTTAAACATGCTCTCTGACATGATTTGAGCATGTTCAAATCATGGAAACCATGTCAGCAATTGAATTGTAAACAACAAAAAACCTCAAGAATATTGAATTTTAAAGGTTACAGAGATTGAAATAATTCGTAACAATTCCGCATGATTGCCTTGTAAAAAGGATTTTTGTCTATATAATAAAAAAAAGAGTTACTAAACAAGCCGCATCGGGGATTTTGCGGAAGACAACTCTAGACTCTTTTGTACATCACTGTACAGCTTATACTTATTTTAGGGAATGGAATAGTATAAAGATAAGGAGTCAGAACGGGAAAAACGGGAGGACATATAAAAGTGCTTAGAAGCAGAGACATGGGAAGATCTATTGCCGTTAGAAGATGGACTAATACGGCTTTGGAATGTTATAAAAGAGGTTGTGTTTGTGAAGGTTGTTTTTATACTGATTTCTTCAACGGTACATCTCAAAAATGTCAGATGAAAGCCTCTGTTCTGGAATTAGTCAGAGTATTGGGCAAACCTGATGTTGACATCCCACAAATTCTTTCAGACTAATTAATATTTACACAGTCTGATTTCACTAAAAATTTACCTGAACTCAAATATTCATTTTTATAGATATGTGGGTTCAGGTTTTATTTTTTACAGTCAATGTGTAAACAAATGTAAACATGTAGTTTCAAAAACTAAAGATAATTTCAATTTGCCCGATATGAATAATATACAGAAAAATATTCAGGTTAAGGGGTGCAATTTGATGATAAAAAAAGCAGAAAAATCAATGAGTAACATAAATGACGGTGTAGCATTCATTTTAAGAGGCGCAAAAAAAAGAAGATCAATGGCAGTTGCAAGCGCCAAAATGATTAACTCCGACATAGGGATATGCGCAAAACTCGCTGCTTTGAAGTAAAAAGTATTGAAGTAAACAGTTAATGTTTCTTTCAAAAAATGCTGAATAGCAAGATGGAGTAAGGTTTTTACTTCTGGGATTGAAACATTTTAAACAATAACTCCCAATGCATGAGACCAACGGCTTGGGAGTTTTATTTTTTGTCTTTTTTCTTTTTCTTCAAGTTCTGATTTTGATTTTGCTGCTGCGGCGGCTGTGGTTTATTTATTATAACAAGAACCTCGTCTTTTCCAGCCATTTTAAGGTTGTTTCTTGCAATAGCTTCAAGGCTTTTCATTGAACTAAAATCATCAAGCTCTTCTTTGAGTTTTTGATTTTCCATATATGCCTGCTGATTCAGTGCTTTCATTTTCTTTATTTTGCCATGATAGCTTATGCTCTTTGTAATATTTTTAAAAGCACTAACACCGACATGAACAAGACAAACAAGCAGCAAAATTGTCAAAAAAGAATAATAAAAACGAATTTTATTTTTTCTTTGATTATTTTTTTGCTGAGTTTTTTCAATTAAGTCAGGTTTATTCATACTTGTTTTCCCTGCACTAATCTACCCTGTCTGTCATTCCTTTACACAACAACAATTTGCGAAAACAATGTATGGACATTATACCCTGAATAAGCACATCAGGCAAGTGAATAGTATTTTAGCAAAATAAATTTTTTTATTATACTACATGTTGCAAAAATCTTGTTCTGGTTTATCAAATTATAACCAAATTGCACCTATTAGGTTGAATGAAAAATATACAGGTAAACAGTTACAAAAGATTAAAAATAAATGCAAAAATATATTAGTCTTTCATAGCCGCTTTCAGACGGGCAAGAGCTTTGGCAAGAGCAATTTGCGCACGGGCATTGTCAACTTCAACATCATGAGAGCCGAGTCTGGCCTCGGCACGTTCCTTAGCTGATTTTGCTCTTGTGACATCTATATCACTGCCTTTTTCTGCCAAATCTGTCAAAATCAAGGCCTCATTATTTTTAAACTGAAATATACCGCCCATGGTGGTAAAATTTTCTTTTTTTCCGTCAATTTCAGCTCTTGTGACACCAATATCAAGTGCAGCCATAAACGGCTGGTGATCCGGAAGTATTCCGAATTCACCTTCGACGCTTTTTGAATAAATCGCATCTACATTGTCATTGTAGACTTCTTTTTCATGTGTAATTATTTTAAGATTTATTTTTTTTGACATATTTAACCTTCAAGTCGCTTTTATTATGTCTCATCCTACCGACGTCACCTACGTGCCGCCGTCCGGATTTCACACCGGCTTATGCTTTTGCTCCTGTGGGCTTCGGGCTTTTGCCCTGCAGTCCTACGTCGCTTTTATTATGTTTCATCCTACCGACGTCACCTACGTGCCGCCGTCCGGATTTCACACCGGCTTATGCTTTCATTTCCTCGGCTTTTTTCACGGCTTCTTCTATTGTACCAACCATGTAGAAAGCTTGTTCCGGAATATCGTCATGTTTTCCGTCAAGAATTTCTTTAAAGCCTTTAATGGAATCTTCCAGTTTAACATATTTACCAGGAATACCTGAGAATTGTTCTGCAACAAAGAAAGGCTGAGACAAAAATCTCTGAATTTTTCTTGCTCTGTTAACAGTTTCTTTATCTTCATCAGAGAGTTCATCCATACCGAGAATTGCGATGATATCTTGCAAATCTTTATATTTTTGAAGAACCTCGAGAACTCTTCTTGCCACACTATAGTGTTCCTCTCCGATAATCACCGGATCAAGCACCCTTGAACTTGATGCAAGAGGGTCAACAGCAGGATAAATACCGAGAGAAGCAATCTGTCTTGAAAGTACTGTTGAAGCATCAAGGTGAGAGAACGTAGTTGCAGGAGCAGGGTCAGTCAAGTCATCCGCAGGTACATAAATTGCCTGAACAGAAGTGATTGATCCATCCTTTGTTGATGTGATACGTTCTTGAAGCTCACCCATTTCTGTAGCAAGTGTAGGCTGGTAGCCAACTGCTGATGGCATACGTCCTAAAAGTGCAGAAACTTCCGAACCGGCCTGTACAAATCTGAATATATTATCAATAAATAAAAGTACATCCTGTTTTGAAAAATCACGGAAATATTCAGCTGCAGTCAAAGCAGAAAGACCTACTCTCATTCTGGCTCCCGGAGGTTCATTCATCTGACCGTATATCAAAGCAACTTTGTCAAGAACTCCGGATTCTTTCATTTCGTTCCAAAGGTCGTTGCCTTCACGTGTTCTTTCTCCGACACCTCCGAATACAGATACACCGGAATGTTCCTGTGCAATATTGTGGATAAGTTCCATAATCAAAACGGTTTTACCAACTCCGGCACCACCGAACAAACCGATTTTTCCGCCTTTTTGATATGGCTGGAGAAGGTCAATAGCCTTAATACCTGTTTCAAAAATTTCAATATTTGTATTTTGATCTACCAGCTTTGGAGACGGTCTATGGATAGGAAGATGATTTTCCGCATTAATCGGGCCCATTTCATCAACAGGTTCGCCAAGAACATTCAAAATCCTTCCGAGAGTTTCTTTTCCTACAGGAATTGATATAGGAGCTTTTGTGTTAATTACTTTCATTCCTCTTTGCAGACCGTCAGTAGATGACATTGCAACTGAACGAACTCTATTTTCTCCAAGCAGCTGTTGTACTTCCGCAACAACTTTATTTCCATCCTGAGTATAGATATCAAGTGCGTCATAAATTTCTGGAAGCTGACCCGGTTGAAATTCTACATCGATTACAGGGCCGATTATCTGGGTTATTAACCCCTCATTTTCTGCTAATACCGTCATTCTTTTCCACCTTTATTTTCTATTTATGTTGCAATTATACAATCTTATTTGATTTTATACAAATTTTATACAAATATATACCGCTTTTAGATGATTTAAAATATGAAATAATTTTTTAATTGACCAGAATTTTCATAGTGATACAATATTAATTGTGAGCATTCCGGGATCGTCTAACGGCAGGACAGGTGACTCTGGATCATCTAATCGTGGTTCGAATCCATGTCCCGGAGCCAATAAAAAAGATGCATTAATAGCATCTTTTTTTATGCATAAATTCAGCTAAACAAAAGCACTCCTTTGGGAGTGCTTTTATATACAAAAATCAGTTATTTTATATTACTATATTTTATTACATAGGATAATTTGCAGAAGTGTAGTCTTCCTGCTGGTAATTTGATGTCTGTGATTGTGCATATTGCGCAGACTCAGGTTCAGAATGTCTGAGCTTTTCCAGATACAACTGACCATTTTTTACAATCTGCTGCAGCTGTGACAAATCATTGTCGATATTATTCAAAATTTGTTCCGCATAATTTTCGGCACCTTCTTTGGTTCTGTGTGCCTCATCCTCTGCTTGAATTTTGATTTGTTTAGCTTCTTCAATAGTTCTTTCTCTTAAATCCTGACATTCAGAGAGAACCTGTTCTTTAATTTTTTCAGCTTCTCTTTGAACCTGGCTCAATAGTTCTGATTCAGAGAGAATTTTTTCTGCTTCGTTTCTTGCGTCCAGAATAATTCTTTCTGCTCTTTGCTGTGCTTCCATCTGGAGTTCTTCTCTTCTTCTGAGAATTGATTCAGCTTCTTTTATATCTTCCGGAATAGAAGCGTCTATTCTGTCAAGGATTGCTTCCATTTCTGAGCTTTTAACCATAACAAATCCCGGAAGAAAATGAAAACCTTTGTCTAATATTAAATTAGCTCTTCCTAAAAGTTCTTTGATTCTTAGTTGCGTCATAACTGATTTTTACCTTTCGATTTATTTATTATTTAGTTTATTGAAATATTTTACCACACTTTCGGGAACAAATTTTGAAATATCCCCTCCATATTTGGCTATTTCTTTCACTGTACTTGAGGAAATAAAGTTGTATTTTGGTTTCGTAATCAGAAATACCGTAGTAATTGAAGGAGCCAGAGAGTTGTTGGTTTGAGAAAGCTGCATCTCATATTCAAAATCTGAAACTGCCCTGAGCCCTCTGATTAAAATATCAGATCCGACTTTTTTTGCATATTCGATAGTCAGTCCATCAAAACTGTCCACTTCGACATTAGATAACTGCATTTCATTAACTGCTTCTTCTATCAATCTAACTCTGTCACAAGTAGGAAGAAAGCCTTTTTTGGCATCGTTGTTCAACACTGCAATAATAACCCTGTCAAACATCTTTGATGCTTTTGACAACACATCTAGATGTCCTTTGGTTATCGGATCAAAACTGCCAGGATAAACTGCTATTCTTCCCATTATGTGGTATTCCTTATAATAGTCTTGTATATTCCTTTATTTTGCATGCAAAATATACATGTATAATTATATAATTGTAAAATTAAAATATTGCGATTTTGTACAGAATTGTTTATTATTGTTACAAAGTTAAAAATTATTTCTGGTATAATTTAATTACTGACAGCTTTTAGAGGGACCGGGTTTGATTGAAAGAATAGTTTTAACAATAATTATTGCTTTTTTATGGCTATTTTTGTTTATATTCCAAAATTACATGTCAACATTCTGGGCAATATTATTTTTATGCGGTTTTATGTCGCTTTATTGCATCTATATGCAAATTGCTCTAAAACATCAAAAGATTAAACTTAAAAAAAAGCCGGAAGAACTTAACTGGAGTTACAAACCTTTTGTATCCGTCATGATACCTGCTCATAATGAACAGGATGTTATTGAAAAAACAGTAGAAAATATTCTTGCAATGGATTATGAAAAGTTTGAAGTTGTACTGATTGATGACAGAAGCGAAGATAATACAGCCGAAAAACTTAAAGAACTTGAACAAAAATATGACAAAGTCAAAGCAATAATAAGAGATAAAGATGCATTTCCGGGTAAATCTGCTGTTTTGAACGAAGCTCTGCCGCAGACAAAAGGGGAAGCAATTCTTGTTTTTGATGCAGATGCCAGAGTTAAACCTGATTTTTTGACAAAACTTGTACCTCATCTTGAAAAAGACAGCGTTGGCGCTGTTCAAGCAAGAAAAGTCATAATTAACAGAGAAGAAAATTTTCTTACACGTTGTCAGGACAATGAATACGCATTGGACACACATTTTCAGGTCGGCAGAAACTCTATCAAAGGCGCCGTTGAACTACGCGGCAACGGAGAGCTTATCAAAAAAGAAGCTCTGCTTGATATAAACGGATGGAATAATTACACAATTACTGATGATCTTGATATGTCAACCCGCTTGCATATAAAAGGATGGGATATTCGTTTTTGTGCTGATGTGTGTGTGTATGAAGAAGCTGTTGTAAGGTTTATTCCTCTTCTTAAACAGAGAAGAAGATGGGTTGAAGGCAGTATCAGAAGATATCTTGAACATTTCTGGGGTGTTTTGTTTTCAAAAGATATGTCTTTGCGTGTAAGCATTGATATGATTGCATATATCACTGAATTTATACTGCCGTTCTGGATGATTTCCGAAATATGTTTTCAGGCTTTTAAATATGTTAAAGAGTCTCCGAATTGCATTATGTCTTCTTTGCTTGTGTCAGTAATTGTGTGTGGATTTTTTACAATCGGACTTTTATACAGTGTGAGAAGATACAATCATCTTTCCAGACTTCAAAGTGTTATACAGGCTGTGGAAACAGGTGTTTTCCTTTGCTGTGTATGGTTTCCGATAGTTGTATTTATTGTTTTTAAAATAATTTTCTTCAAAAAAACAATGGATTGGGGAAAAACTCAACACGGTGTCACAAAAATAGTTGAAAACAAACCTGATAATGAGTCAGAAAATACACAGGAACAAGATAAACAAACGGTATAAAATGTCTGAAAATTTTTTAAAAATTGGTGACGAAATTGAATTAATACCTGAAAAACTTGTCTATGAAGGTTCTGCAATAGCACGGGCTGGGGGGGTTCCTGTATTTGTTGACGGAGCGTGCCCCGGGGATAAACTTAAAGTTAAAATAACTAAAGCCAACAAAAACTATGCGCAAGGGGAAATTCAGGAAATTTTAGAACCGTCTTCGCACAGAGTAAAACCGTTTTGTCCTCTTCATAATGTTTGCGGAGGCTGCGGATGGCAGTTTATAGATTACGATTTCCAGCTTGAGCAGAAACGAAGTATTGTAGAAGAAACCGTAAAAAAAATTACATCCTGTGATATTGAAGTAAAACCGGTGATAAAAAGTCCGGAAATTAGAGAGTTTCGCTCAAAAATTCAGTATCCGGTTACGCAAACAAAAGTTTCAAAACGCATTATTGCCGGTTATTACAAAAAAGGTTCTCATGAACTTGTAAATATTAAATACTGCCCGATACAGCCTAAAATTATAGACAAAATTACGGAATTTATAAGAAAAACCGCTCAGGAACTCAATATTTCAGGCTACAACGAAAAAACTCACAAAGGGGATTTAAGACACATTGTTTACAGATACAGCAAGTCTGAGAATGAATGTATAGTCATTTTCGTGGTTAATAATACAAAATTAAACGACAAATTTAAAAAACTTTCAAAGAAACTAATTACAGAATTTGCACATATAAAAGGCTGTTTGATTAATTATAATACCCAAAAATCAAACTTGATTATGACAGACGATACAAGGAAAATTGATGGTGAAAATTATATTACCGAAAAAGTTGAAGACAAAATCTACAAAATCTCTGCAAACAGCTTTTTTCAGGTGAATATTGGCTCTGCAAAAAATATTTTTAATACGGTAAAAGATATTATATTGAAAAATTATCAAAAACCAAGACTCTTGGATGCATATTCCGGAGTTTCAAGTTTTGGAATTTGGCTGAGTGATGCTGCATCAGAAGTTGTTTCCGTAGAAGAAGCGACATCTGCAACAAAAGATGCGGCTGAGAATGTAAAATTAAATGGGATTAAAAATCTTACAGCTTTAAATGGTGACGCAAAAGAGATTTTTGAAGAACTTGTTCAAAAAGGCGAAAAATTTGACGTGACATTACTTGATCCGCCAAGAAAAGGCTGTGAAAAAGCTTCTTTAGATTATGCAATTAAACTTACCAAAACCTCAATAATCTATGTTTCTTGCAATCCGTCCACTCTTGCAAGAGATTTAAAATATCTGCATGAAAACGGATTTAAAACAAAATATATTCAGCCTGTGGATATGTTTTGCCACTCATATCATATAGAATCTGTTGCGTGGCTTGAAATTGTCTGAGGAAAATGTTACACAAAATGTATTTATTTAATTAAAATATTAATTTTTCATTAATATTTTAATTATTTTGAAATTCAAATGATATAAAAGTATTAAGTTAGAAAAAAATGATGAGAAAGTATACACAAAAAGGAGGACGCTATGTCAATCAGACCATTGTCAGACAAATTGGTTATTAAAGTTATAGAAGATACTGAAAAAACAGAAGGCGGCATATTTATTCCGGATTCTGCAAAAGAAAAACCACAAAAAGGTGAAGTTATTGCAGTCGGCCCCGGAAAAATTCTTGACGACGGCAAAAGAGAAGAGATGGATGTAAAAACAGGCGAAGTTGTTCTTTTTGCAAAATATGCAGGAACAGATGTGAAAATAGGAGACGAAACATTCAAAATTCTTTCTGTAAGAGATGTTCTCGGAGTTCTTGAATAAGAAATATCAGAAAATTTTTGATAAAAATAATTTGTTAAGGAGAAAATAAAATGGCTAAGAAAATTGTATTTGATGAAGAAGCTAGAAAAAGCTTGCTCAAAGGTATAGATGCAGTAGCCGATGCTGTAAAAGTTACACTTGGACCCAAAGGCCGTAATGTAATTTTGGAAAAGAAATTTGGCGCACCGCAAATTGTTAACGACGGTGTTACTATTGCAAAAGAAATCGAACTTGAAGACGGTCTGGAAAATGCAGGCGCACAACTTCTCAAAGAAGTTTCTTCAAAAACAAACGATGTAGCAGGTGACGGTACAACAACAGCTTCCGTACTTGCACAGGCTATCGTTCGTGAAGGCTTGAGAAACCTTACCGCCGGTGCCAACCCTATCAGCATTAAACGTGGTATGGATAAAGGTGTTGAGATGGCTGTAGAAAAAATCAAAAAAATGTCTCAGCCCGTAGACTCAAAAGACAAACTGGCTCAGGTTGCCACAATTTCCGCCGGCAACAACTCAACAATCGGTGATTTGATTGCTGATGCTATGGAAAAAGTAGGTACTGACGGTGTTATTACTGTTGAAGAATCAAAATCATTCGGTACAAACCTCAAAGTTGTTGAAGGTATGCAGTTTGACAAAGGTTACATTTCACCATACTTTGTTACCGATGCAGAAAGAATGGAAGCCGTTTTGGAAGACGCTTATGTTCTTTGCGTAAATAAAAAAATCAATTTGATTTCTGACCTTGTACCTATTCTGGAACAGGTTGCGCGTGACGGACGTTCTTTATTGCTGGTTGCAGAAGACGTTGAAGGTGAAGCTCTAGCAACTCTTGTTGTAAACACAATGAGAAAAGTTTTGAGAGCAGTTGCAGTAAAAGCTCCGGGATTTGGCGACAGAAGAAAAGCAATGCTTGAAGATATAGCTGTTCTGACCGGCGGACAAATGTTTACCGAAGAACTCGGCATCAAGCTTGAAAACATTACTGTCCAAATGCTCGGCCGTGCAAAACGTGTTACAGTTACAAAAGATAATACAACAATTGTTGTCGGCGATGAAACTAAAGCTCAGGTTGCTGACAGAATTAAATTAATTAAAAAACAAATAGAAGCATCTGATTCTTCTTACGATAAAGAAAAACTCCAAGAAAGACTTGCAAAACTTTCAGGCGGTGTTGCCGTAATCGAAGTAGGTGCAGCTTCAGAAGTTGAATTAAAAGAAAGAAAATTAAGAATTGAAGATGCATTGAATGCAACAAGAGCAGCTAAAGAAGAAGGTATCGTACCAGGCGGCGGTGTTGCTCTTATCAGAGTAATGCAGGATATGGCAAAAGCTCTTGATACATGCTCTTTTGCTTCTGATGATGAAAAAGTAGGATACAGAATTCTTGTTGATGCTTTACATATTCCGCTGAAACAAATTGCCGACAATGCTGGTGAAAAAGGCGATGTTGTTGTTGAAGAAGTTAAAAAACTTCCTGAAACAGAAGGTTTTGATGCTTTGACAAATGAATATGTTGACATGTTCCAGTCAGGAATTGTTGACCCTGCAAAAGTTACCCGTTCAGTTTTGGAAAACGCGGTTTCAGTAGCTTCTATGCTTTTGACAACAGAAGCTGCAGTTGTTGAAATTCCAAAACAAGATGCACCTGCAATGCCTCCTATGGGCGGCGGAATGGGCGGTATGATGTAATCTTAAGCACATTCAAATATCTTTTAAAACCGGACATTTACTGTGTTAAATGCCCGGTTTTTTGTTGTCTATATTAATTATCCAACCCAAAACACTTACTAAACCCAACGGAAATTACATGTATGTAATATACCTCTTTTGGAAATAAATATAATTACGGATATGGAACTTGATGAAAAAGAACTGATAAAGATTTTTGGTTATCTTCTCAGGTTTTTAAGAGAGAGCCAGGGGCTTTCTTTAAATATTTTTGCATACGAAAACGATATGACAACAGCAACTGTTTCAAGGGTTGAAAATGGTCTTGTTGATACAAAATTTTCTACACTCGTAAAATATTCAAAAGGATTGGGTATGCCCCTTGAACAAATCGTAAGCCTTTTAAATGTCAACTATAACAACGACGATTTATAATTTTATTTTTCCATAAATCATATGAATTTATTTAGAAATAATATTGCCTATATTCACTATTAACGGTATTCTCTCTCAAAATACAAAGTTTTGTTAAGAAATTTTATGCATTTGCTTATTAAAAAGGCAATTTTTTAAATTGTATATACTTTATATATACAAGAGTGATAATTAGATTTATGTTTTAAGAAAAGAGAGTGAAATTATGGCAATTGAATTTGGAATGTTACAATCAATTAAAGCAAACGGACTTCAAGCATCAGGCCCGAAATCAAACCAGCAGAAAGCAAATGTAGAAAAGGCTCAAACAGTTTTTGATCAATATGAACAATACAAAACCCAGCTTGCTCAGGCTGAACAAAACGGCGGCGAAACAGGCTCTACAACAGGGAATGCATTTGGTGCAACATCAATGAGTGTTGATGAACTCCAAACAAAAATGGCTGAATGCGAAAAAGAATTCAAACAATATTATGCCGTTATGAATGAACAACAAGACGCAAAACCTCAACAGGGCGGACAAAATGAAGACGACAAAAATAAAGTTCAACCAAAAGAATTCGGCGGCTTGATGGCATAAAATTTATAATTATATAAAAAAGAGACTTGCAAAATAAAATTGCAAGTCTCTTTTTTATTTAGTTGAATTTATTTAGAAATTCTTCCCGGTACAACAACACCGCCTTTTAAATTCTTTTTGTAGAATTCAACGTGCGGCTGCAATACGCTATCCAGAACTTCGGGGAATGAAGTTCCTGTCATTATTTTTTGAACAATTTCTTGATAAACTGTAGCAAAAGCTCTGAGTTGAGTCATTGCACCTGCTGCTGACGGAGTAAGGCCCATTCCTTTTGTTTGAACATTTTCAACAAAAGTAGCGCCGGTAACTTCGTAAGATTTTGTCAATGCTCCGATATAAGCATCAGCATTTTCTTTGCACACACCGCAATCAACAGGAACAGTCAATGCAAAAACCAGCTTATTAGCTGGATTGAAATGAGCTTCTGCACTGTGGTGCATAGCATCAGGCACTTTTGCGACCTGTTTCAGAGTATCTTTTACTGATTCATTTTGCATTTGAGCGTGCCAGTAAACTGTATTTTCAAAAATTGCACCCATATATTGATGAACTGAAGCTTCTATACCGTTCAATTTTGCATCAGCCCAGAAAATACCTTCTTTAAGAGCAATGTTTGTTTCGAGACTGTCAGACAAAGAAGCTTCGGACATAGCCTGAGCAGCTTCAAGCATTGCTTTCATGTCTTCTTTTTTCATACCTGCATAGGCCAGAGTGAATAAAGCATGATCATCAAAAGCAGAAAATCTTCCGCCCACATCATCATGTATAAATAAATCACCGAGCCAGTTGTTTTCGTTTGATGTTCTTCTGAGTTCGCTTTTTTCTGCGTTTGCATCAGTTACTGCAATCATGTGTTTGTTTGCAGATTTTTTTGCCTCTTGTTCACTTTGTCCTTGAGCTTTATAAGCATCTTCGAGCATTGCCCAAACTCTTAAAAATCCGTCTTTTGTTTCAAAAGTGGAACCTGATTTTGATGCAATCAAAAAGTTTGACTTAGTTACATCATTTCCAATTTTGTACAAAAATCTTTCCAGGCTGGCAGAATCAACATCAGAGTAAAACTCAATTTTGTCGCCTTTGATGTTTAAACCGTTAATTGAAAGCATATGTTCAACGGTATGTTTTGAACCGCCGATACCCATAACACTTAATTTTTCAGCACCTGTGGCATCTTTTAATTTTTGTGCCATTTCATAAATTTCATCAACTCTTTTTAATTGTTCTGCAGGAAGATTTACCCAGTTTAAAAACTGTCCTTTTTGGTTTGCTCTTGATGCAAATTCTTTTACAAAATCTGAAACTTTCGATGAATATTTTGAAAAATCAACACCTGAAAAGTTTGCTGTAATATCAGAGTTTTTTGTTAACACTGTTTTTCTCCTTTTTATTTGTCTAAATAATACTAATCACTTTCTGCAACAACATCAGCCAGCAGTTCACCATAGCTGTTGAAATGTCCTGAGGTCTCTTCAATGATATATTTTAAGTCTGATTTACCTTCGATTGATTTTTCTGCACAGGCAAATGCTTCTTCAAGATCAGAAAAATCATTAACCAGAGTTTTTGTTAATTCAGCTCCTTTTTTCTGTGTGTATACATGGAACATAAGACTACTCCCTTTCTTTTTTTCTATAATACTACATAATAAAAAAGAATATAGAGGGGATTTAATTCTTGTACTCGATGTCTCTATTGGCTATAATAATCTGGTAATTAATATTATGAGGTAGTAATTATGAAAATTTACATCGAAGACATTGCCAAATATGAAGGGCAGACAATCACGCTTCAAGCATGGCTGTACAACAAACGTTCTAGCGGAAAGTTACATTTTTTACAGCTTAGAGACGGAACAGGAGAAATACAGGCGGTTGTTTTCAAAGGTAATGTTTCAGATGAAGTTTTCAGTCTTGCTGACAAAATAACTCAAGAATCATCCGTTGAAGTAACAGGTACTGTGAAAAAACATGACCGCTCAAGAATCGGTTATGAAATAGATGCAACCGATGTAAAAGTTATAGGGGAATCTATAGATTATCCTATTACTCCAAAAGAACATGGCACACATTTTTTGATGGAACACCGTCATCTGTGGCTTCGTTCACTTAGACAAAAAGCAATTTTGAGAATTCGTCACAGAATTATTAAATCCGTAAGAGACTTTTTTGATAATAAAGGATTTACACTGGTTGATGCGCCCATTTTTACACCAAATGCATGTGAAGGCACAACAAATTTGTTCAAAGTTGATTACTTTGACGAAAACGCTTATTTAACACAAAGCGGACAATTATATATGGAAGCAGCAGCTATGGCTGTCGGCAAAGCATATTGCTTTGGTCCTACCTTCCGTGCAGAAAAATCCAAAACAAGAAGACACCTTACAGAATTCTGGATGGTTGAACCGGAAGTGGCATTTTTCGATATTTATGACGATATGGATCTTGCTGAAGAGTTTGTTGAATATATTGTTCAGGAAGTTGTTAAAAATAACAGAGAAGATTTGGAAGTTCTGGAAAGAGATATATCAAAACTTGAAAATATCAAACGTCCTTTCCCGAGAATTTCTTATGACGAAGCCATAGAAATTCTTCACAAAAAAGGCAATGACACCGAATGGGGTGCGGATTTCGGCGGCGATGAAGAAACATTAATTTCCGAAGAATTCGACAAACCAGTTATGATTCACCACTATCCAATGGCAATAAAAGCTTTTTATATGAAACAAGACGGAGACAAAGCAGCATGCGTTGATATGATTGCACCGGAAGGATACGGGGAAATCATCGGCGGAGGCCAGCGTGAAGAAGATATTGATAAACTCAAAGCCAAAATTAAAGAGCAGGGCTTGCCCGAAGAAGTCTTTGACTGGTATCTTGATCTGAGAAAATACGGAAGCTGTAAACATGCCGGATTTGGTCTGGGTATTGAAAGAACTGTTGCATGGATTTGCGGTTTGCACCATGTTAGAGAAACTATTCCGTTCCCGAGACTTATGGATAGAATACGTCCTTAATGTAAATAAAAATTAAGAATAAGTCCAAACTTTATCAAAAATATTAATGTATGGGACTTATCCATGCATTAATATTTTTTGACAGGAATAAAAATATGAGAATTTTAAAATTAATGCACAAACCTACCAGGGTTTTTGTATCTAAAGAGGCAATAAACAACTGCAGAAAAATGTACGGTGATGACTTAGCCAGTCTTATGCTTGAAAGTGTAAGAAATTTTGATAAGACAAGAAATGTAAGTCAAATAAAAACATCTTTTCTTAAAAAAGTTATAAATAAACTGCGTCCTGAAAAAGAACTTACTATAAATGTTATAAGCAACAAAGAAAAAGATTTTTTTGTTAAATCTAATCTCAAAGTCGGAAATTATAACTTTGTTAGCAAAAAAGTTCCGTTTAATATATCTGAAACACTAAATACACTAAAAAATTACAAACACAGCATAGAACAAACAAAAGATGATATCATAAAACAGCTTGCAGAATTTAACAAACTCAAAAGAGAAATGAACAGAAAATTTTTCAGAATTTAACCTGATTGACTAAAGTACCGTTTGAAATTTTAAATATCTCTACATTTTCAAGATATTTTTCATCAAAATGTAATGTGTCAACAGAAGTTATTATAGTTTGTATATTTGTTCCTATCGTATTCAAAAGATAATTCTGCCTTATATTATCTAGCTCTGCCAGTACATCATCGAGCAGAAGAACAGGAGTGTCTTCTATTTTTTCTTTTATTAATTCCAATTCCGCAAGTTTAAGACTGAGCACAATAGTTCTTTGCTGTCCCTGGGATGCAAATTTCTTTGCTTCAATATTGTTTATAAAAAACGAAACATCATCTCTATGCGGCCCGACTAAAGACTGTGCACGAATAATTTCTTCAAGTTTTCGTTCTGCCAGTTTTTGTTCAAACTGTTTTGCAATTTCTTCAACCGAAAATTCATTTTTTGAACAAAAATCAATATCACCAGAAACAGTTGAATTATAAACTGTTGTAAGAATTTCATTTTCCGCTATTTGTATATGTTTTTCCATTGCTATTTTTTGAATTTCTTTCAAAAATTTAAGCCGTAAAAATATAATGTTACTTCCAGAAACTGACAACTGCATATTGAAAACATCAAGAAGAGATGTATCGGCATTTATATTGCCTTTTATTTCTTTTAACAAATTATTTTTTTGTGTTCTGATTTTATTGTATTTTGAAACTCTGTCCGGATAAGCCGGATAAATCTGGCTTATTGCCATATCAAGCCAGCTTCTTCTATCATCCGGTACACCTCTTAATAAAAGCAAATCATTTACCGAAAAAGATACAACAGAAAGATTTGTACAAAAATCAGCAGATTTTGTTTTCTTTATTCCGTTAACTTTTAACTCTTTTCTTTTCGGCGGATTAATTGTTATTTCCAATTCTCTTTCAATCTCATGTTTCTCAACAACTGCTTTTAGTTTTGCAAAATCTTTATTCCACAAAATAAGTTCGCTGTCGGTTTTTGCTCTGGCGCTGTTCAAGCAGGAAAGATAGTACAGGGCTTCAAGCAGATTTGTTTTTCCCTGAGCATTTTTTCCTATCAAAAGAATTTTATCCGACGAAAATTCCAGACTTAAATCTTCATAGTTTCTATAGTTTTTCAATTCAACAGATTTAATAAACATACTGTCTCAAAAATCCCCTGTAATTTTCTATGCAGCAGAAACTTCTTTGTTAATTAATGTGCTTATTTCTTTGTATCCTTCATTTAATACATTCGCATATTTTTGATAAAAAGCACCGTCTTTTTGTACAGCTCTCAAATCGGCTTCTGCAAGTATACAAAGCATTTTGAAATTGTTTCCGTCTTTTAAAATATTTGCAAATTCCTCTGCAGAAGTAATTTTTTTGTTATATCTTTCAAGCCAGTCATGATTTCTTATTATCAGACATATTTTAGATTTTTCTTCTTGCGGTATATCAATTTTATTGAGAATAAAAGAGGCATCTCTTGCAGAACATGCAGGATGCGATTTGTCAATTTCACCTTCTTTTTTCGTTATATCATGCATCAAAATAGCTATTTGCAAAGCTCTTCTGTCATTTAGCGGCAGAGTTTTATATAGAGAATTTTTCATTGCTCCTTGCAAAACTTTTAGCGTATGGATATCTACGGTATAACTATGAGTTTTATGCTGAACTTTGCCGATTATTGTCAAAAATTCCGGGAAAGTTTTTATAATTGCATTTAGACATTTTGTTGTAACCGGATGGTTTTTGATTAAAGCTTCATTGTCGGAAACAAATTCTTTGACATAGTGATAAACTTTTGCATGCGAAATTGCATCTTCTTTATTCAAATTTTCAATAGACGGATAACCTCTCAAAGTCGAAAATCCGTCCCCTTCTTCTATAGCAAATCCAAAAAAGCTTGTTGCATTCATTTTTTCGGAATCGCTCATATTAGAAACAGCTTTTTTAATATCTTCAATAAATTGATGCCTGCCATATTGCAGCTCAATTGAAAACAAATCCGCATCCAGATTTGTATTCAAAAACGCTCCGTCAGGATTTTCCATTTCCTCAAGTGCTTTAAAAAAACTGTGTGCTGTCTGTTCATCTATCATACAGACATAATAACATGTAAACAAAAATTTTTTTGATGATAAAATAAATATTAATGAAGTAATGAAAAGGAAATTAAATATGTCAGATAACAATTCAACGCATACATCAACAATGAATGCACCAACATTGAATTCAATCAGAAATACAAGAATACAAAAATTAACAGAACTTGCTGATAAAGGGATAAATCCTTATCCTTATTCATATGACAAAAATGCTTCAGCAAAAGCTTTGCAGGAAAAATATAAAGATTTGCCTGCCGGTGAAGAAACAAATGACGAATACCATGTTGCAGGCCGTGTTATGGCAATCCGCAACACAGGCATGTTTATTGATTTGATGGATGCATCAGGCAAAATCCAAATTTTCTCTCACAAAGAAAACATGGATGTTGAAAAAATTAAAACTCTAAAACTCGTTGATATTGGTGATATTGTAGGATTTCAAGGTACAATAAGAAGAACACCGAGAGGCGAACTTTCAATCAAAGCAACTGATTACAAATTGCTTTCAAAATCACTTTTGCCTCTTCCCGAAAAATTTCACGGTCTTACTGATGTAGAAACACGCTACAGACAAAGATATGTTGACCTTATTATGAACGAAGAAGTTCGTGATACTTTCAGAAAAAGAAGTCTGATTATACAAAAAATCAGAGAATATCTTTCTAAAGAAGGATTTTTGGAAGTCGAGACTCCGATTTTGCAGACAACGGCTTCCGGTGCAAACGCAAGACCATTCACAACACACCACAATGCACTCGATATGGATTTGACACTGAGAATTGCTCTTGAGTTATATCTGAAAAGACTCATTGTCGGTGGAGTTTCAGAAAGAGTTTATGAAATCGGAAGATGCTTTAGAAACGAAGGTATCGATACACGCCACAACCCTGAATTTACCATGATTGAATTGTATCAGGCATATGCGGATTACAATGATATGATGACTCTGACAGAAAACATGGTTGCATACGTAGCTCAAGAGGTTCTTGGCACAATGAAAATCAAATACGGCGAGCACGAAATTGATTTGACTCCGCCATGGGACAGAAAAACAATGCTCGGCTCAATCAAAGAAGCTACCGGTGTTGATTTCATGGAAATTTATGATGCTCATCAGGCAGTTGAAGCCGCTAAAAAACTTCATGTTCAGGTTGATGATGATATGAACTGGGGTCAGGTTGTTGAAGCTGTTTTTGAAGAAAAAATTGAACCTTCACTAATTCAGCCCTGCCATATTATTGATTATCCGAGAGAAATTTCACCTCTGGCTAAAGTTCACAGAGACAATTCAAGATTGACAGAACGTTTTGAAACAAGAATAAACGGCTGGGAACTTGCCAATGCATTCTCTGAGCTTACTGATCCGATAGATCAAAGAAGCAGATTTGAAGCGCAGGCTCTGGCAAAAGCAAACGGCGATGAAGAGGCTATGGAACTCGATGAAGATTTCATTACTTCTCTTGAATACGGCATGCCTCCGACAGGCGGTATGGGAATGGGTATTGACAGATTGGTTATGCTGTTGACAGATTCTCAGACTATTAGAGACGTCATTGCATTCCCGACAATGAGACCGATTGATAATAAATAACCGGAAGAAATTAACAAAAAATAAAAAAACAGGCTTTATTATGAGCCTGTTTTTATTTTTACAACCGCTTTTTTGACATATGCCGGATTATTATTCTCTATACAGGGCATATGTGCATCCTGAGGCATAAATATGACAAAATATCCTTCTTTTACATGCGCAAAAAAGTTTTTCTCCTCTTTATTTTCAAGAAAGACAATATCATTTTTTTCATCATAAAAGGTAGATGGTTTATAATTTTCAATATTTCCAAAGCCCATTTGCTCTTCACCCAGAATAACAAACTGTATATCCGTATATTTTTTGTGAGCCTCAAATTTTCCTTCTTTTTCAGGTTTTGTGTGATAATCCTGAACCGATACAAATATATTATCCCCGTCAATTTCATATTTTCCGCAGGGGAGATTTTTCATGTCCGTATTTTGAAGATACTCAAAAGCTTTTTTAAAACTTTCACCCAAACAATAGTAAAAACGGGCATTATCAATTTTATCAATAATCATATTTTTTCTCCTTAAAAAAACTATACAATTTATTATAGCAATTTTTTCGCATCAGTAGTTTTATTGTGATAGAATTCGATTAGATAGTTTAGAAACCATCATTAACCTATGACACTAACTGTAAATAAAACAAATAATAAATCAAATGTTTTTACAGCGTTTCAAAATGCAGCTCATGCAAAAAACAATGTATATTCATCCTGGTATTACAAAAGAAATCACAGAGTGTTTGAAGCCGATACAAAAACAAAAGCTAAAGTAGCAGCAGGCGCAGGGATTGCTACTATACTTCCTATGATTTATTTTGCAATGAAGCAAAATAAATTGAAAAGCCTTTCAAAACTAAAATTGAAACATCTTGTTAATATCAGATACGAACTTCCTCAGGTTATCGGCTTGAGCACAACAAGTATTGCAGGAGGTGTTGCTGCAGGTATAATTGCAGATAAAAAATCAAATAAAAAAAGAAAACTCCAGGAAGGTGTTTTCCAGTTTATGAATGCAACAATCCCGACACTGCTTGTCGGCGGAGCTTTAAATCTTATCAAAGATAACGTAAAATATAAAGATTCAAGGTCGGTAAAATTTGCGGCAATTGTGACAGGATTAATTGCAGGTATGCCTCTTGCCGCATGGCTGTCTAACATTATTAATGATCCGAAAGACAAAGAACCGGACAGAAAACTTACTTTAAAAGATTCAATAGTGAATATGGATGACGCACTCGGTGCATTTGTTATAGCAAAAATACCTTTTGTTGAAGCATTGCATCTGGATAAACTTATGCCTGCAATCTTTGCATGGTGCGGATATAGAGCAGGTCAAAGTAACTAATAATTACATTCAGTTATTTTATTCGATAGATTTAAGAAAAGAAATTGCGATGGCACTTAGCATGATGATAGATCTGCAAGTATAATTAACAGTGAATGCACTCATTCTGATCACAGAATTCGCCAACTCTGTTGTAAATTTTTTGTACTATAAATAGGGTTCACCTTCAAAAGCAAAAAGCTTTATAATCAAAGCTGCTGTTGGAGGTGACAGCAGCACAAGTGCTTTAAAAGTATCTCAGTACGGCACTGCTACCTACAATACAATTTATTCAAGCAACAGAGCTGACGGTGCTCCGGGTAAAGTTATTATTAAATGGTAATATTTATTCTTATATAGCTTATATCTTCTCTCTGTCTTTGCAGACGGAGTTTTTATTTCTTCTTTTGAATATAATCTTTTAATCTTCTCATTCACATGTATTAATTAATATAAATTTGTTTCCTTTATCCAAAAAACAAGTTATAATGTGGCTAGAGGAGATTATCGTGGAAAAGAATGAAGTTATTTTTGATATAAATGCTTTTTTGAGAAAAGCTGTAGAAGAAGGTGTTTCTGACGTTCATTTGAGAATTGATGAGGTTCCTGTCGTCAGAAAAGACGGAAAGATTGTTAAAACAAATTATCCGGTTATAAAAGAAAAAGATATTTCCCATGTCTTAAATGTTGTTTTGCCAAAATATTTGAGAACAAAAGTGCAGGCCGCATTTGATTTGGATTTTTCTTATGAAATAAAAGGTATTTCAAGATTCAGAATAAACCTTGCCAGACAGTTAGGAAATACTTCTCTGGTATTTCGTATAATTCCTTATGAAATCCCTTCTTTTGCAGAACTAAAACTGCCTCCGGCTTTAAATATGTTTGCAAAATTTCATAGCGGAATAGTTCTTGTAACAGGGCCTACAGGGTCAGGTAAGTCTACTACAATTGCTTCATTGATTGATTTGATTAACAAAAATGAACGCAAACATATTATTACTATAGAAGATCCTATTGAATTTATTTATTCAAACAAAAATTGCATAATTACACAAAGACAAGTCGAAATTGATACACTTTCATTCCCTGACGGTGTAAAATATGCCCTGAGACAGGATCCGGATGTTATTCTGATAGGTGAAATCAGGGATCTTGAAACTTTAACCAGTGCGATGAAAGCCGCAGAAACAGGCCACCTTGTAATAGCATCTTTGCATACAAACGATGCTATCCAAACAGTGAACAGAATTGTAGGCATGTTTGACCCGAAAGATAGAGACGGAGTAAGAAAACAGCTTGCAGAAACACTCAGAGCATGCGTTGCCCAGAAACTTCTGCCTCTCAAATCAGGACACGGACGTATTCCGGCATGCGAGATTATGGTTGTTACACCAACTATCAAAGACTTTATTATCAAAGACGAGCTTGAACAGATTTATGATCTTGTTAAAAAAGGCTCTTACAACGACATGATTACAATGAACATGTCGCTTCTTCAATTGATTAAAGAAGGGTTGATTTCGAAAGAAACAGCTGTTGAAGTTTCTGACAATAAAGTTGAAATTGAACAGATGCTTAGAGGAGCTTACCACGGTACAGTGGACAAATTTGATATTCAGTTCTAAAAATGCAAAACTTTACAACAAACGCTATAAACCTAAAATCTTATAATTTGTCAGAAACTGACAAAATAGTTGTCATGTATTCAAAAGAAAAGGGTATAATCAAAGGTGTAGCAAAAGGGGTAAAAAAAACGACCAGCAAACTCGGCGGCAGAATGGACATGCTGATAGCAAACAAGCTGTTGATGCGTCAGGGGAAAAACCTTAATACAATCTGTCAGGCAGAATCTTTGAACACTTTTAAAAATACCAGAAAGGATATGGACAAGCTTTTTTATTCCATATACTGCGGTGAGATTATTAACGCTTTCGGTGTTGAAAATGACCCGAACAGTGAAGAGATTTATGAACTGTTTTACAAAACTCTTGATGCAATTTCCATGTCGAAAAATAAAGTTGAAATGATGCTTGCAATAATAAAATTTCAACTCAAAATTACTCACATAGCCGGTTATTCTCTTGAACTTGAAACTTGCGTATGCTGCGGAAATCATCCTGACAGAGAAAACATATGGTTTTCGCCTCAAAACGGGGGGGTAGTCTGTTTTGAATGTAGAAAACAAGAATTTAAGTCTGTAAAACTTCACTACAAAATCAGAGATTTTTTGAATACTCTTTTGCAGCTTGATTTTGATGCAAAAAGCAGATATGACGAACTTGCTACAGAAAAAATATGCGATTTCTGTTTTAATATTTTGAGCAAACACATAGAACAGCATTCTCCAAAAAGAATTAAATCAGGTCAAATACTAGAAATGACAAGATAAACTACATAAAAAAGGTTAAAAAAATGAATGAACTTTCAAAATATATAGAACATACACTTCTGAAACAGGATGCAAAAAAAGAAGAACTTCAAAAATTATATGAAGAAGCAAAGAAATATAATTTTCTTGGTGTGTGTGTTAATCCTATCAATGTTGCTGATGCCAAAAATTATCTAAAAGACACCAATATAAAAATAGTCACTGTTGTAGGCTTTCCGCTCGGAGCAAACAAAAGCGAAGTAAAGGCATTTGAGACACAGCTTGCTGTTCAAGACGGAGCAGATGAGATTGATATGGTTATCAATGTCTCAAAACTTAAAGACAAAGAATATGAATTTGTAAAAAAAGATATCGAAACAGTAAAAAATGCCTGCGCAGACAAACCGTTGAAAGTAATTCTTGAAACAGATTTGCTGGAAAAAGAAGAAATAAAAAAAGCCTGCGAAATATGTGTAGAAGCCGGAGCTGATTTTGTAAAGACATCAACGGGATTTGTAAAAAACGGAGCCGGTGCAAAAGCTGAAGATGTAAAACTTATGGCAGAAATCGTTAAACCCCATGGGTTAAGAGTAAAAGCATCGGCAGGAATTCGTGACAGACAAAAAGCTATTGATATGATTGAAGCAGGTGCTGACAGACTCGGTACGAGTTCCGGTGCTGCAATTGTTTCTCAGTAGGTATATGAATAATTGCCGGTAGTGAATTTGCTCTAAATAATGTTTTTATTAAAATTCTTCTTTATTATATAATCTATTTATAAATAGAAACCAGAGGGTGGAAAATGAAAGAAACTTTAGAAAAAATTCATGCTGCGGCACTTGAAGCTATAAATAACATAAGCTCAACAGCTGATGTAGAAGAGGTGAGAAATACTTATCTCAGCAGAAAAAGTGAACTTAATAATATCAAAAAAAATCTAAAAGACCTGTCAAATGAAGACAAAAGAATAGTCGGTTCACTTTCAAACCAGATTTCAAAAGATATTGAAGAAAAGCTGGATGAAAAATATCAAAGTTTTTATCAAAAAGAACTGAATGAAAAACTTGAAAAAGAAAGAATAGATATAACATTGCCCGGTTCTTATATACCTTACGGCAAAAAACATCCTCTGACTCAAACAATAGATGAAATAGTTGAAATATTCCAGGGAATGGGATTTTCGGTAGTAAAAAATGAAAATTCGCCGGAAGTTGAAACAGAATATTTTAACTTTGACATGCTAAATACTCCCAAAGACCATCCGGCAAGAGATATGCAGGATACTTTTTATACAGAAGTTGCCAAAAACGTGGTTTTGAGAAGCCAGACATCCGGCGCACAAATTCATGAAATGCTTACTCACAGACCGCCTATCAGAGTTATTTCACCAGGCCGTGTATACAGAAAAGAATCAGTAAGTGCAAGAAAAAATAATTTATTCCACCAGATAGAAGGACTCATCGTAGACAAAGATATTACTTTTGCCGAATTAAAGGGAGTCATGAATGAATTTTTGAGACTTTATTTTGGAACGGCCAGACCGACAAGATTTAGAAGCAGTTTTTTCCCTTTTACAGAGCCGTCTGCAGAGGTGGATGTTCAATGCATAATGTGTGAAGGTAAAGGCTGCCGTACATGTTCCGGTACAGGATGGCTTGAAATTCTCGGCTGCGGAATGGTTGATCCGAATGTATTGAAAAATGTTGATATAGATTCTGAAGTATACTCGGGATTTGCGTTTGGCATGGGGGTTGAAAGACTTGCTATGCTCAAATGGGGTATAGATGATATAAGACTGTTTTTCAATAATGACATCAGATTTTTAAAACAGTTTTAATTAAGAATTATTTAAAAAATTCTTGATAAAAAATTAAACGACATTAACAAATTTTTTGACAAATCGAACACGCACAGCGAATCGAGCAGTAGTGAGCCTGTCTCCGAAACACAGAGAGCAGATGAGTGTTATTTGTTCACTTAAGTCACTAAGCCCAACGGTAAAAAAGTCAAAGAGAACAGTGACAAAGAAAACAGCTTAGCTAAAGCACAACTTGTTTTTCTGTCTCCATCAAGTCAGCTTAAAAACTTGAGGCTGCAGCTGCGACTCCGGATTAGATATTAATTAATGAAAAACATGACTTCCAGAAAAAAATCATTAATTTGAAGGATAGAAAAATATCCTCTATTTGGATGAAAATTTTTCTGAAACCTACACAGGCAGTTAACTTCTACCGTAATTGATAGTATAATCTAAATAACAGGCAGGAAAAATACTAAATGGATTTTCAAAAAATACTGGAAAATAAGCCATTACTATATGGGATAATAGGAGGACTTGTTGTAGTGCTTGCACTGTTTATAACAGTGGGAGTCGTCGTGTCTCAAAACAATTCCGGTGCGCCAAAAACAGTTAAAGAAAAAGTCATAGACAAACCGCTTGACTTGCTTACAACAGATAATCTGGGCAAAGCTATTGAAATCCAGGCACTTCTTGCCAGAGAAGGTATTACTGTCGAAAGACGTGCTGACGGACAAAAATCTGTTTTATATCTGCAAAAATACACTATGACACAAAGAGATAGGGCTCTTCTGGCTATTGTAAAAAGCGGTCTTGTAGACCAGAATATCGGTCTTGAAATCTTTGACAAAGGTGATTTTACATCAACAAAAGAAGATAAAAGAATTCGTCTCACCCGTGCAATCAACGGGGAGTTGTCTCGTTTAATAAGAAAAATCCCTCCGATAGAAAACGCATCTGTTTTTGTATCAATTCCTGAACAGGTTATGTTTGAACAGGATCAAAAGCCTATTACAGCAACAGTTCAGCTTGTTATGCCAAGCGGTGAAAAACTGGATAATATGAAAGTCAAGGCCATTAGAAATCTTTTGTTAGGCTCTGTTAATGGTCTTGAAGCTGAAAATATCTCGATTACCGATACAAACGGAAATGTTTATGATTCTATAGCATCAGCTGATGATGACATGCTGGCCAAACTTGAAGAAAATGACCAGTATATGCAGGCAAAGGTAAAAACCCAGCTGGATAAACTTATCGGGAAAGGCAATTATGCCGTTACGGTCAGTACATATTTGCGTCAGGCACCAATGCAGAAAGATGCAATTGATTTTGATCCGACTAAAAAGACTGCTTTGACAGAACAAACTTTTTCAGAAGGTTTGGGTGATCAAACCAGAGACACAAACAAAGGCATCAGTGCCGTGAGCGTGTATCTGCCTAACGGATTACCTGCAAATAATGCTGATTCCGCTCAAAACAGAAGCTACTCAAGAACAGCAAGAGAAACTCAATACGGAGTTCCGAAAGTACAGACCAGTGAACTTGTAAAACCGGGAACAGTTGAAGATATATCTATTGCAGTTACACTTGAAGAAAGCTCTATTCCTGCCAATATGACTTTAGAAGAATTAAAAGAGCTTATAGCAAGAGCTGCATCCCCAAAAGCAAAAGCAGAAAATGTAGAAATTGCATTCTCTGACTCGGTTGATCCGTTCCTTGCAGGTGACAAACCTGAATCACTTCCGAAACCGGATTCAACGGGAAACCCGTGGTGGCTTGCAATTGCACTGATACTTATCGGTCTTGGTGTAGGTTTGAAATTCCTGTCTGACAGAGTTAAAGCTGCTCAGGACAGACAAAGAGCAGAAATAGAAATGTTGAGAGAAAAATCTCAAGATCAAGAAAAACAAATAAGAGATGTAAATCTGAAAGCTGCCGAATTGATAGAAAAACAAACACAGCTTGCACAAGGAATGCTCGAACAAAAAAATCAATCACAAACATTGCCTGAATTAAATTCGACACTGTCTGAGCTTGCGGATGAAATGTCAGGGCTTGATGATGATGCTCTTGCAGAACACGTCAAAAGCTGGATTGAAAAAGCATAATCCATAGTTAAATCTACAAGATTTATTTGAAAGCAGAATTTTAGCTAAAAATTCAAACTAACAGGGAGAGACAAAATTGCCAATAGAAGGATTTGATTATAAAGAATTTGCAAAAAACCTTTCCGATCAGGTTGGGCCGGCACTGCCGCCTGATCTGGCTGATGCAGACAAGCAGTATATTATCAACATTGTATTCAACTTCTGTTACATGGCTGGGGAAGCTATTGCAAATGATACAACTATAAGTTTTAATGCGGAGCAGGCAAGCATCGTTACACAGTTTATCGGGGAATGGGCTTTTCACAAGGCTATTGATATCATAAGAAGCGGAATTGATCCACAGTTTAGAGACGGTATAATGCAAAAAATAGCCTTTACCGTATTTGAAATAGCCAAAACAGCAATAATAAAACAGCTTCCGCAGGCTGATATGATTGCCGTTGTCGAACATCATGTCAAAAAAGCTTATGCTGAAGCTCTCGACGAACTAAAAGCAAAAGGCATTTTGAACGAAGAGCAAGTCAAAGAAGCATTGAGCCACTCCAATATTGATGAAATGGCACAGCAGCAGGCACAGGAACAAATAGAACAGCAGCAAGCTGCGCAATCTCCTCAACAGCAAGGTGCCCAGGATGAGCTTACCGAGTATATTCAGCATACAGACGACAACAAACTTTTTAAACTCGCAACTTTTGCAATAGTTCTAAGACACCTGCCAGCAGACAAGCGACAGGGCCTATTGAGCAAGTTTTCGCCTGACGATGCTGCTATTTTAAATGATTATGCGGCTATGGAGGATCTTGAAAACAAACTCGACAGAGGACTTGTTGTAAAATGTTTGAAAGAGATAAAAAAAACATTGCCTGAGCCTAAAAAACTTAATGCAGGAAAAATTTATGACAGATTATATAAAATTGTAAAAAATTCGGATATTTCTAAAATATCTAATATGATAATGAAGGAAAGAGAACTCGTAAAAAACTTTGTATCAGCGGCCGCAGGACAAGGCAGAAGTGTAGATATTCCGCCAAGAATTGCGGATATTATATGCAATCACATTGAAGAGAAACTTTCTCGCAAATAAATTTGTGAAATTCTCACAGGATAAATTCCAGGATGATAATAAAAAGAAATAGTCAGAAAAAACTCAATAGAATTCAGCCTCACCTTCCTCAGCAACCTGTTGAACAAATATCGCAGGAACAGATTGAGGAACAGTTACAAGATTCATCTTCCTTGCACGAAGAAAATATTCAACAACAGTCTCAGCCTGAAAAAGAAGAAGAAAAAACATTCGATATTTTTGAAGGTTTTAATTTTGATGACATAAATTTCTCCCAGAGAGCCGAGAGAAGAAGAGGCGACAGAAGAAGGGGCTATAGAAGAATAGATGACAGAAACCTTATTTCCCGTGCACAGCAGGAAGCTATAATGATTAAGGAACAAGCTTCCAAAGAAGGCTATGAAAAAGGTGTAGAGGAAGCAAAAGAAGATTTGTTCGCCTTAAAAAGTGCTCTTGAAGAATTTTTTGGATATAAAGAAGTCGTCTACGATAAAGTGGCAGGAGATATTCTAGATATTTCCTTGAAAGTTGCTGAAAAAATCATTAAAAAAGAAGTAGAAACAGACAAAAAAGTTCTTGATGCAATCGTACATGATGCATTGAAGAGCCTTGCAAAAGACGAGAACAAAATTATACTCAAAGTAAATCCGACAGATGTCGAATACACAAAAGAAATTGTTCCGGCGCTTTTGTCTTCCGGACAATTTGAAGCTAAAATCTTTGTAACGGGCGACAAAGATGTGGATGAAGGGTCAGCGGTTATTGAAACTTCAAACGGTATTATAGATGCTAATATAAGTACACAGCTCGAGTTAATAAAAGAGGCATTTAAACAAATATAATGGCAAATCCAAACGGAAATCCAATAAGCGAACTTTCACTGGCGGCATTTGTAGTGGCGCTGATACTCATCCTGCTTATAGAAGTTCCGACATGGATTATTAACTTTTCAATATCTTTGAATATTACACTGGGTATCGTTCTTTTGATGTTTTCTTTGTATATTCAAAAACCGCTTGAACTTTCTTCATTTCCGTCAATTATCCTTATCGGTACAATGTTCAGGCTGGTTCTGGGGATTGCTTCAACCCGTCTTATTCTTGCAAAAGGTGAAGCCGGCGAAGTTATTCACGCTTTCGGGACATTTGTCACCGGAGGTAACATGGTTGTCGGCGGTGTAATTTTTATAATTATCACTATTGTTCAGTTTATGGTAATTACCAAAGGTGCGGAACGTATTGCCGAAGTTTCCGCAAGGTTTGCATTGGACGCAATGCCTGGTAAGCAAATGACGATTGATGCGGATTTCAATGCCGGATTGATTTCACCTGATGAAGCAGTCAAAAGACGTGAGGATCTTCAAAGAGAATCCGCTCTGTTCGGGTCTATGGATGGTGCTATGAAGTTCGTAAAAGGTGATACGATGGCCGGTATTATCATTGTAATCATCAATATCATAGGCGGTTTGTTAATCGGTGTTTTACAGCAGGGAATGCCTATAGGTGATGCCGTTTCAAAATATACAATTTTGACAATCGGTGACGGTTTGTCTTCACAGGTTCCGTCGCTTTTGATGGCAGTATCTGCAGGTATCGTAATGACACGTGCTTCTGCAGCAAGTCCGAGTTTGGCAACTGATGTTGCCGGACAGATTATGAGCAAACCTATGAGTTTGTTCTGCGCTGTAGGTTTCCTTATGTTGATTGCCGTATCAAGCCATTGGACAGGATTGCCATGGCTTCCGTTTACTATTTTTTCAGTAATTCTTTTGATTGCAGGTTTTTCTGTTCTTGTTAATCAGGATGTTCAGGCTCAACTCGGCCAATTAGAAAATGTTAAACAAAATATGCAGGATCTTGTTAACCCGAATAAGATGTACGAGAGACTGGGTGTAGATGTCTTGAGTCTGCAGGTAGGCTCCGGACTTTTGCCTATTGCTGACCCTGATCAGGAAGGACAGCTGCTGGCAAAAATAGCTGCATTGCGTCAGCGTGTTACTGATGAACTCGGATACATTATACCTAACATAAGAATTATGGATTCTTCCGCTCTGGATGCAAACGAATATTTGATATCCATTAGAGGCAACAAAGTTGCAACCGGATTTGTTTATCCCGGAAAACTCATGGTTATTGCTGATCAGTGGGATGCTACAGGCAGACCTACTCCTGCAGATTCTATCGTAAATATTGATCCTACATATCAGGCGCAGGCATACTGGGTTGATCCTGCAAATATTCATGAAGAAGATCATCTGACCGCAGTCGATTCTGTAGACGTAATTGTTACACACCTTCAGGAATGTGTAAGAAAATATGTTGATGAAGTTATGACAAAAACCGATGTTCTCAAGCTCATGGAACTTGTAAAATCTCAAGACCCAACACTCGTTAATGACCTTGTACCTGCAATTATTTCAACAAGCGATTTGCGCAAAATTTTTGTTAACCTGATAAGAGAAAAAGTTTCCATCAAAGATATTATCTTTATTTTTGAGAGACTCTGCGATTATGCAAGATTTTCAAAAGAACCTGATATTCTCTCTGAGCGTATCAGGGCTGCGCTTGGCAGACAGATATGTTTGACAAACTGCACCGAGGATAAGGTTCTTTATGCTCTGACACTTTCGAGTGAATGGGAAAAAACACTTGATGACAGCTGTCAGAGAACAGAATTAGGAACAATGTTCCTGCTAAATCCGATGCAGGTTCAGGAACTCATTGAAACTACAGCTTCCACACTTATGCGTGCGCATCAGACCGTAGGCAGGCAGCCGGTTATCCTGTGTTCGCCAAGAATAAGACTGCCTTTGTACCAGCTTTTGGAAAGACATATTCCTACAATTGTTGTAATATCCTATTCCGAATTGATTACGGATATTAAAGTCGAAGCTGTAGACACAATTGGAGAAATGTATTCGCCTGATTATCAATAGGGGTTAAGAAATGCTTGAACAATCAACAGAACGTTCAATTGAATATATGAAAAAAAGGGCCTATGAAATAATAGACTCAACACCCATGTATCAGTATAAGGGTTCTGTATCAAAGCTTCTGGGGCTTACTGTTGAAGTAAAACTTCCGGGATTGAAAATTGGTGATTTATGTTTTATAGAAACATGGCAGGGAGAAAAAAAACCTGCAGAAGTTGTCGCTTTCAAAGGTGATACAGCGCAGCTGCTTTTGCTTTATGACGGAGCAGGAATAGGACAGGGCAGTCTTGTTTCCACTACAGGAAAGCCCATTATGCTTCCGGTCGGCGATTTTTTACTGGGCAGATTAATCAGTCCTATGGGAGAACCAATTGACGGAAAGCCGCTTGATACTTCTGATGCAAACTTTGTATCAATTGACGGCCCTGCACCGAGTCCTTTTGACAGACCTATTATCAATACAATGTTTTCAACAGGAGTCAGGGCTATTGATGCAACTTTAACAATGGGAGCCGGACAACGTATGGGTCTTTTTGCAGGATCCGGAGTCGGGAAAAGCACCATGCTGGGTATGATTGCCAGAAACTCTGATGCGGATGTAAACGTTGTGGCGCTGATTGGAGAACGTGGAAGGGAAGTAAAAGAATTTATTGAAGATTCTCTGGGCGAAGAAGGTATGAAAAAATCCGTTCTTGTTTGTTCAACCGGAGACCAGCCGCCTTTGATACGTCAAAAATGCCTGCAGGCTGCAACTTCTGTTTGCGAATATTTTAGAGATAAAGGCAAAAAAGTTTTCCTTATGACAGATACTGTTACAAGATGCGCAATGGCCGGGCGTGAAGTCGGCCTGTCTATCGGTGAACCTCCAACAATGAAAGGATATCCGCCTTCAATATTTTCGTGGCTTCAGAAAGTTCTTGAACGTGCCGGAAACAGTCCGAAAGGTTCTATAACAGCTTTGTATACAGTATTAATGGAAGGTGATGACATCAATGACCCGATTGTTGATACGGTGCGTGGTATTACTGACGGGCACATTTTCTTAAGTCGTAAAGTTGCTGAGATGAATCATTATCCGGCAATAGATATTTTGGGTAGTATTTCCCGTCTTATGTCCGCAATAGCTTCGCCGGAACACAAAGAAGCAGCTGCAAAAATGCGTCGTGCAATGGCTCTGTATCGTGAAAACAAAGATTTGATTGACGTAGGTATGTATGTCGCAGGTTCAAACCCGAAACTCGATATTGCTATTGAGATGATGCCGCAGATTAACGCTTTCTTACAACAGAGAGTTTCTGATTCCGTTAGTATGGATACTACTATTAATACTCTTATTCAGATGATGTCGCCTGTCGATATTTAGTGGTTTATAAAGGGAAAAATGACAAATAATATTGATAAGATAAAAGTTATCGGTGCGAAAGTACACAACTTAAAAAACATTAACGTTGATATACCTCTTAACAAAATTGTCGGGATTGCAGGTGTTTCCGGCTCAGGAAAATCTTCTCTTGCCTTAGGAGTTTTATATTCAGAAGGTTCAAGAAGATATTTGGAAGCACTTTCTACCTATACAAGAAGAAGAATGACTCAGGCAGAAAAAGCTCAGGTGGAAGATGTTTTATATGTCCCTGCCGCTCTTGCTTTGCACCAGCGTCCGGGTGTTCCCGGTATAAGAAGTACCTTCGGTACTGGTACTGAACTTTTAAACAGCCTCAGATTAATGTTTTCAAGAATTGCAAATCATTGCTGCCCCAACGGACATTATCTTGAACCGACACTTGCGGTTGCTGCCGAACAGGAACTTGTCTGTCCTGTTTGTGGAGCGCACTTTTATGCCCCGTCTGCAGAGGAACTCGCATTCAACAGTCAGGGAGCATGCCAGAAATGTCAGGGTACAGGTATTATCAGAACGGTTGATAAATCAACCCTTGTTCCTGATGAGTCATTAACAATAGATGAAGGCGCCGTTGCGCCCTGGAATTCATTAATGTGGACATTAATGACAGATGTTTGCAGGGAGATGGGGGTCAGAACAAATATCCCGTTTAAGGATTTGACAGATAAAGAAAAAGATATTGTTTACAACGGCCCTGCAGAAAAAAAACACATTTTTTATAAAGCAAAAAATTCTAATCAGGCCGGAGAACTTGACTTTACTTATTACAATGCTACTTATACAGTAGAAAATGCTCTTGCCAAAGTCAAAGATGAAAAAAGTATGAAGAGAGTTGAAAAATTCTTAAAACAGGATATATGTCCTGACTGCCACGGAACAAGACTATCTGAAACCGCAAGAAAACCAAAAATAAAAGGAATTTCGCTTGATGAAGCCTGCCGGATGACTCTTTCTAGTCTAATAGACTGGGTTAGCAGCGTACCTGACTCCATGCCTGCAGAAATGAAACCGATGGCAAAAAGTATTTGTGAATCTTTTCTGGGTTCAGCAAAAAGACTGATGGATTTAGGTCTTGGTTATTTAACACTCGACAGGGCTTCATCAACTCTCTCAACAGGTGAACGCCAGCGCATGCAGCTTGCACGTGCTGTCCGCAACCGTACAACAGGAGTTCTGTATATTCTTGACGAACCTTCAATCGGCCTTCATCCGTCAAATATAGAAGGATTAAAAGGTGTTATTCATGATTTGATTTCAGATGGAAATTCCGTTGTATTAGTCGATCACGATACACAAATTTTGTCAGAATCAGACTGGATGATTGAAATGGGGCCCAAAGCAGGTACAAACGGCGGCTATGTTATTGCTGAAGGAACTATATCAGATATTGAACAAAACAAAAATTCTTTAATAGGCGGTTTTCTTTCAGGTGAACAAAATGTTTGTGTAAGGAACAGCGAAAATAAAGAAAAAATCTTTGATGCAGGCATGATTTGTATGTCTACTTCATCAATTCATACGGTAAAACCGTTAGAGGTTTGTATTCCAAAAGGCAAACTTACTGTTGTAACAGGTGTTTCCGGCTCAGGGAAAACTACAATGATACTCGAAAGTCTTGTACCTGCTCTTGAAGCTGTTACATCCAAAAAGAAAATGCCCGAACACGTTTTGAACATTGATGCTCCTGAAATTAAACAGGTTAAACTTATTGATGCAACTCCAATCGGCATTAATGTACGTTCCACTGTTGCCACTTATGCAAATGTCCATGATGAACTAAGGAAAATATTTGCAAAAACACCTAAAGCAAAAGAACTCGGCTACAAATCAGGAGACTTTTCTTATAACACAGGCAAACTCCGCTGCCCTGTATGTGATGGAACCGGTGAAATCAATTTGGATGTACAGTTTCTGCCTGATGTGGATATTCCTTGTCCTGATTGCAGTGGTTCAAGATATGCCAAAATTGCAAACAGCATAAAATACAATTCTTATTCTTTGCCGGAGATGATGGCAATGGATATTGATACGGCTTTAAATGTCTGCAAGGATTTGAAACTTGTATCCCAAAGATTAAAAGTACTGCAAGAACTCGGCCTCGGGTATTTGACACTCGGAGAACAGACACCCGGTCTTTCAGGAGGCGAAGCACAAAGACTAAAACTTGCCGGTGAAATGAGAAAAGCTCAATCAGATACAGTTTTTGTTTTTGATGAACCGACAATAGGTCTCCATCCGCTGGATGTTCAAACGCTTTTGAGTGTATTTCAAATATTGATTGAAAACGGTGCAACTGTAATTGTCATCGAGCACGATTTAGATGTAATAAAAAATGCAGATTATATTATTGATATGGGGCCGGAAGGCGGCGAAGCCGGTGGGGAAATAGTATTTTCCGGAGTTTTGGAAGATTTAAAAAAATGCAAAAACTCAAAAACGGCAAAGTTTGTCTGTTAATTTTATTATTTGATAGAAATTAATATCGTAAACACAAATTTTACCATAAGACTATCTCCAAAGTGACAGAAAGATAATACCGCAGAGTCACTACCGGTATTTGAAATCGAATTAAAAATATATCTAAAAAACTAGCGCTAATAAACATCTTACTAATTTATGAATTATTAAGAAATCTAAAGCAGTTTTATTATATTTCTTAAAGAAAAATAAACAATCACCCGATATAAATTCTGTAGTTAAAAAAAGAAAGGTCGGTAGGAAATGGTTAATGGTATTACTGGAGTTGGCACAAATGTAAGCATTGAAGACATTCAGGCTATTGTTACAGAAACAGTAGAAGATATTCTGGAAACACAAACAACAGAACAAACACAAGCAAAAGAATCGGCAGATGAAGAATCCGGTTTGGCTGAAAATGAAACGCAGCAAACAGAAAATTCTGAAACAAATTCAATAAATGGATTGGCAAGTATACTGTCAGCATTAACAACAATGATGACAACAATGATGCAGGCTTTGCTTCAATTTGCCGGTATAAAAACAGAAACAAATTCCAATGTACAAACAAATGATAATGAACAAAACTCAAATGCGCAAACAAATACTTTTTCAGGTTATAACACAGTCGATGTAATAAGTGAAGCAGGTCTAGCCAAAGCTTATGCATCGGATGAAAAACGTAAAGTTGAAAGCAAAGACAATTCTGAAGAAAATAGAAGAGCAGAATTGTTAACACAAATGGAAGCAGATTTAAATTCATTGGAAAAAGGGCTGATTGCTGAAATTGGTGATGAAATGACTGATGAAATACAATCTTATATAAATGAAGCCAAGATGGCAGTTATGGCAAACTCTGATTTAATTACAACTTCTTCTAAAAAATACGGTTTTCTGAACATGCATAAAAAAACTCTCGGTGAATATTCAGTCAAGACTGTTGCGGATACATTTTTTGCAGAATTTAATAAATTGTATATGCAGAAATAAGAAAACAAGGTAAAATAAATAATATAAAGACCGGATAAATTTTTATCCGGTCTTTTGGAAATTTAAAAAAACAGCAAAGCATGTACAAAAATTTTATCAGGAGAAAGAAATCAATATCATGAACAAAAATTCTATCATAAGATTGCTATATCCGCAGTGACAGGGTGGTAATATTGCAGGTCTTCTTCCTGAACTTGAACCTGATAAGGCTTCAAGAGGTTATATTTTAGGCTCTTTCATGCTTAACTTTCTTGCTCCTGAAACAAAAAATCAGACTTTAACAGTTCCTGTTTCAGATAATATAAACAGAATAGAAGAAAATGGTATCCTCGGCTATAAAGAAATTTTAAAGCAGAGAAAAGATGCTCTAAAAATTATAGAAGAAGCAAATCCGGATAAAATAGCAGTACTCGGCGGAGAATGTTCCGTTAGCGTTGTGCCTTTTACTTACCTTGCAAAAAAATATAATAATGATATTGCAATAGTCTGGATTGATGCACATCCTGATATAACACTGCCTGAAGATAAAACATATAACGGCTATCATGCAATGGCTGTTAGCGCAATCACAGGCAAAGGCGATGAAAAAATCATTGCTGAGCTTCCTGCGAAAATTAATACTGACAGAATATTATTCGTAGGGCTAAGAGATTGGGAAAGACAACAAATCAAAGACAGACAGAAAGAATACGGAATCAAACACCTGACTTCAGCAGAAGTTTCTCAGGACAGTAAAAAAATAATTGAATGGCTAAAAGCTTTGAATACGAGACATGTGGCTATTCATTTTGATATGGATGTTTTAGATCCTAAGGAGATAATCGCTGCAGTAGGAGTAGTACAAAACGGCATGAAAATAAATGAAGTTGTCAGAGTAATTAATGATATTGCAAAAGAATTCGATATTGTAGGGCTGACTGTCGCAGAACCAATGCCAAGAATTGCAATCAAATTAAAAAATATGCTTGAAAAACTACCGCTGATGAAATAACAAAATAATTTATACAAATACTCTCCAGTTGATTTAATACAAATTAAGGAAACTTATCTCCGTTATATCCTTAGGCACCTTAAGTGGGCTTTATATGCATCTTGCTTTTTTCTTACCATAATAAAAAACTAAATTAGTTATAAAAGAGTTTAAAAATAAAATCTTATTAATAATCTTCTCGTCCCTGATGATGGTGAAAATTTGGAATTCAACAGGCAGGATAAATTTGCCGGATAAGAAACCTCATCTCGTTTAAATTCTTGAGCGTTTTTTACTATCTTTTAAAAACAGAGGAATATAATCCTGCAAAGCTTCATTAACTTTATCAACAAGCAGCGGATTGTTATTCTGACGTCTGCTGTCATAAGTTTTTGTTGTAGCAGTTCCAAAATCAGTTTTTATTGATTGTTCATATTTGAAATATTTTGGATTGTTTTGGTTAACAAAAATTTTGTCTACAACTTTACCTTTATCAACTTCTAACAATAATAATTTTTCATTGTTGTATACCGGTTTCAATGTTATGGTATAGCCTTTAGAATCTTTTTTTACAAATTCAGGAAAACTGTTATGTAATTTCTTCTCTTTAATATTTGCCCAGGCTTCGTTTATTAATTCGGTAGCTTTTGTAACCAATTTTTTTGACTGCACGTGAATGTCAGGAGTATCAACATTGATAATATTCACAGCAATTTCAGCTTCTTTTTTTCTTCTTCCGTTAAAGCTGGTAACCCTTAAAGAATTTTGATTAAAATTTAATGGTGCGACTTTTATCATATTATAATGGCCCTCTGTTGTACATATACAACTAACAACTATAAAAATTTTTTTTGCTAATAAAATTTTGAAATGTAGCAAATTTTATTTTTAGCTGGTTTATAAATAATAAATATAAATATTAAAAGGTATATAATATGAATGTAACAATAAATAATCCCCCAAAGCATACTGTCTACAGAAAATACAATTATAATAAAACAGAGCAACAGAGAATTATAATTTCAAATAATCCAAAAGTTCAATCTGAAAACATTTTAGCAAATTACAATAAAGCAAACATAAATTTTAAAGGATTTCCACCAACTAGACGTATACTCGAACAATTGGTATGGCAAGATAATCCTGAACTTTTTAATGTAATAGAATTTGTAAACAAGAAAATGTTTCCCTTTTTTTTCGAAAATAATAAAGCTGTAGCTAAAGAAGATTTAAAATTCATGCACGATTGTTTTAATTACTTTTGGTCAGAAAAAAATTTAATTGATAAATCGTCTGGTACATATTCTATATTTACCTATGGGAGTATGGAAACTTTTTCCAAAAAAGGTCAAAAAATATCTGATGCTGCACAACATGTTCTTTTGACATTAGAGTTTAATTTGAATAAATCAAGTGATATGAATGAACAAAATTCTAAATTTGCAAAAAGATTATTGGATAGTTGTAAAACTATAATGGCTCTGAAAAAAGAAGGTAAAAATAAAGAAATTAATAATCTTATAAAACTTATGAAAGAAAAAGATCCTATATACAAAATTTGTCAGGATAGATACTTCAGATATTAATTATAGAGTTATGCATTTTTTAATTTTAATAAATATAACCCTAGACAATATCATTTCAACAAGTGCAATGTAAAATTTGTAGGTCGGGCTTCACCGGCAAAGATTAATAAATAATTAATTGAACCGGAATTTTCTTTGATTTTTGAAAATTTCTAATAAAGTCCGATTTAAACCAGCTTAAGAATTCAATATCAAGCAGCTTCCGACGGCTAATGTTTAGAGTTGTTGGGCAAGTATGCCCAACCGACAATTTATTCTATAGACAACTGTAAAGGAACACAAGGTTTGATTATTTGTTACAGATAGTTTGACTATTTTTTGTTGTTCCTGTGTGGGTAAAGGTTATACATTTTGTAATATTTTGTAATCTCTATGCAATTTTTGAAAAGGATAATACTTTATATAAATACTAGGGGAAATAAAAGATATTTTTATGGGATTAGAAAAGATTGGAACAACTATCGGCAAAGAAATTATTGCCTGGACTCGGACAGGTGGTAAAAGTTTGCTTGCGACAAGACCTGTAAATGTTAATACTGTTGGGCTGAAATATATTCCAACAGCAAGTCATTGCATTAAAACAAATGAAATCTCTCATATTATTAATACTTTTAGCGACTTGAGAGATCAAAAGGTTGTTTTAGGGTTATTAAATGAAAATTCGTTAAATTTAACGAGACAATTTATTCAAGAAAGTGATATTGGAACAAATTTATATCTAAGATTTCTTGACGTTGTGAAACGCAGAGGGCATTCTGCGGAAACTATCGGAAAATTTATCAAATCAAAAGAAGCCTTAAACGAAAAACTAATACATAGCCTTGAATTTAAAGATTTTGATAAAATTAAAGATGTTAATCTGGAAAACTTCAAGAATTTATCAATAGAAGATAAAAAAAGTTTTATAAATTCATTTATTTCAATTAATTATCGAGGCGGTAATAAAAACTTTGTCGAAAACTTACCAGATATTGCTATTTTTAGGGATATAAAGGATTTAAAAAGCCCGCAAATGCCAAAAGATATGTTTGATAAGACTGCTTATAAGACATATCTACAAAGCAAAAACGCTTATGAAAAAGCTGTCGAAACGACTTATGATAGAATTTTAAATTCTTTATTAGAACAAATCCCAAGAGGTAAGAAATTTTTACCCAATAGTCCATTAAAAATAAATAGCGGTTGTATACTGGATATAAAACCGCCATTAACTAATTCTTTAGCAACAATCCCCACGAATACAACAATCTCTCATGGCTTCTCAATTCAAACCGGAGAATTGCCAGCCTCAGGGAAGTACATGATTCATAATTTGGATGAGGCGAATTTATCACGTCTGGAAGGACTCTTGTTAACAGATCCAAATGCAATACTATGCACGGGCTATAAAGGCGGAATCGGATATTTAAAAGGGGGAAATCGAATTGGACTAATTATCTCGCCTAAATCAACAAAAGATCTAATGATTCAAGCTAAAGGAGATATGTCATCAGGTTATGGTGCACAGAAAAATTTGTATAATATACAGAATCTTTTTTTACAAGCTGAAAATGAAGCTAATAATTATATCCCGAATTTGATTCGAAAAAAAATGAATATAAGTCTTGATGAATATAATCAAAGAATTCAAAAATTAGGCAATGTCAAATATATAGAAGATGTCGAAAAATTGGATAATGAATTATATGAAGCAATCTCCACTATAACTAGTAAAGAGAAAATGTTTGAAGGCATTATGCGTCCAAATATAGAAGGTATTTATTTGCCTAAAGGTTATGAAATCACAGAAAATATTGCTAAATTTGCAGAAAGATACGAGATACCAATTTTATATGGATAATAATTTGGTTTGATAATGGGGTTTGCTGTTCGGCATATCTTATTTTTTTTCATCCAAAGTAAAGTACCGTAAGGAATATCGGTTGGGCATACCTGCCCAACGATAAAACTGGACATTATTGGGAATCGGGATTTTCTTTGATTTTTGTTTAGTTTCAGCCTAATTTCAAAATATTCTTTGTAACTTTATGTCCTAATAAAGTCCGTTTTCGTCCAGTTTGATTTTGGTATAATCAAACAACTTCCGACGGCTAATATTTAGTGTCGTTGAGCGAATATGCCCAACCGATATTTGATTCACTTCCGACTAAATCACTCAAAAAAGTACAACAACGAACTGGACATTAAAATACATTTAATACAACAAAAACCATTAAAAAATCCACCTTTCTGTTGAGGGTGGATTAAAAATCGGAAAAGGAGGGATTCGAACCCTCGAGGCAGATTACTCCACCTAACACCTTAGCAGGGTGCCGCCTTCAGCCTACTCGGACACCTCTCCTCTTTCTTTGATTTTACTACAAAAAATACATATCTCAAAATTTTTAGCAGATTATTATGCTTTTGTTTTGACATTGTTTTGTTGTTTTTGATTTTTTGATGGCTTTTTAAATATCATATCCATAACAGGGTGTAATATGATTTGTGATGATATCGGTGCGCACAAAGCAAGGATTATCACTGTTGATATAATTGAGCTAACTTCTTTTACTCCTTTTCCAAAGTGGTAGTCTTTGTTTGTATGTAAAAGTCTGTTGAACTGTTTTTCCAATAGAGCTTTTGCTTCTTTGTCTTTGGCCCCTTTTATTTTTGCTTGGAAATTATCATAAAGTTCAAGTTTCCTTTTATCTTCGGGGTTTTTGTCTGCAAAATGTTTGCTTAATATTTTGTAAGTTTTGTTTTTAAACTTGTTTATTAGGCTTAAATATAAACCGAGACAAAATGATTGGTACAAGAATTCTTTTGTCGCCGCGTATTTTTTTGATTGTTTGTTTGCGTGTTTGTCGTAGTAAATAAAAGCCGGTCTGCCTGTTGCTTTTAATGTGGTTTCTACAGAAATAGCGCAGACTGTGTTTCTGGCAAATTCTGCAAATTTAGGATTTGTTGCTGTTTTCCTTATGTTTATTAATGTTTTTTGTAATGGTGTGATTTGCATAATTTACACTCTCATTCCCGCGCGAAAATACGGTGTATTTTTGCTTACTTTATATACTGAATAATTTATTTGTGTTGTATTTTGCAAGTTTTGAGGCTTGTTTACAGTGTTTGTTAATTTTACTGCATTATCGTATCTGCTTGTTGCATTTGGGTCATAGTTCGGCATTAATTTCTTCATAACAGGTGGCATTCCTATATTGCAGAATTTTGGAACAAAATATCCTGCTGCAAGGCATATACCCAAGAACGATAATATAGAACTTGCGTTTTTGTGTTTTGTTGAACCTTTACCTGCAATAAAATTTGCACAAGTTTCACCGAGTAACCCAAGAGCCATTGTTGTTGGGACTCCGATAAATTCCGTCATTAATTCTCTCAATGCGGCATATTTTCTAGCATCAGGAGACTCTTTTTTATCGGTGATACTTAAAATAGGTCTTACTGTACCTTTCCCGCAGGCTACGGCCAAAACGGTATAAATCGGCTTGTTGTTTTCTCCAAGCCTTTCACACAATCTATGTATAAATGACATACTATTACGCTATCTGTTATTAATGTTAAACTGCTATTTACATAATAAGTCTATGCCATAAAATAATTATTTCAAGTACTAATTTTAAAATTTTATATTTTAATTTTTGTTTAAAATCCACAGTGAAAAATTAAGATACCATGCAAAAGATGTCCAAAGAAAATATGGTACTAAAAGTAAAGAGGCAAGTTTGGAATGTTTGTAAAACAGTAAGATTAAGCAGATTATCGAGAGCCATAACAGAGTGCAAATTAAAAGTGCTAAAAAAATCTTTTTAAGCCCAAAAAACACTGGTTGTAAAAGAACAACCAGTTCAGGAATATTTGACAGACAGTTCAGGAATTTCTTAAACTGTGTCTAAATTCTCACCATTTAAGCTTTTGAGCCACTGTTTGGTTTTAGACATTGACGGACAGTAATCGGACTTTTTTGCCAGTTCAGGAATTTCATTTTTAGTGATTTCCGACTAAAAAATCAAGATATATTTGAAACACAGCCCTATTAGTTCAAAAAATCAAATTCCTGTAATGTCTGTCAAACCATACCAAATTACTCAAAAAAGTACATTTAATACAACAAAAACCATTAAAAAATCCACCTTTCTGTTGAGGGTGGATTAAAAATCGGAAAAGGAGGGATTCGAACCCTCGAGGCAGATTACTCCACCTAACACCTTAGCAGGGTGCCGCCTTCAGCCTACTCGGCCACTTTTCCATAGTTTTGATTTCAAGGTATGTTCATATTAGCAAAAAAATTCGTTTTTTACAAATAGTTCTTTATCTATTATTTTTAATTTATTAAATAATCAGTTAAATTAGCTCAAATTACCAATAGCAATACAGAAAAATTATTGTATGGTATAGTTAAATAGAAAATAAGGAGAATTTTATGAGAAATTGGATTATTGCTCTGGCCATACTTGTTATTCCGGTTGTTGCTTATTATGCTCTTGACAAAAATGCGGCAAACAAAGCAGCATTTGAAGCACAGGCGCTTCAAAGTATGTCCAAACCGGTTGTTATGAAATTTTATTCTCCGATGTGTTTGGACTGCAAAAAACTCGATTCCGTTGTAAAAGAAGTTATGCCAAAATATTCTGACAGAGTAACTTATCAAAATATTGACGGACAGGCTTCAGACAGTGTTTCTCAGGCAATGGTCAAAAAATATAATGTAACTCTTGTCCCGACAATGGTATTTATCAAAAAAGACGGCTCTGTTTACAAAAAAACAGAAGGTTGTCTGGCTAAAGAACAGCTGGAACATATTTTAAATGAACTTGTAAAATAATTCACAGGATTTTTGACAGATGAACAATTTTATTACTTTTTTTCAGACTCATGTCAGGGAAGAATTTTCATTTGTAATACTGATTTTATGCTTTTTGGGAGGTATAGTTGCGTCTCTTTCACCATGCGGAATTGGTATGCTCCCAGTAGTTGTCAGTTATATAGGTGCATCACCGGAACAAAAAACATCAAAATCTTTTATACAAATACTATTTTTCATACTTGGTCTGGCTGTTACTCTTACCGTAATCGGTATCATTGCAGCTATGACAGGACAAGTCTTCGGTGCAGGAAAAAGAGTCTATTTTGTTCTTGCTCTGACTTCTCTTATTCTGATTTTCGGTTTAAATCTAATCGGGCTGCTTGAGATAAATTTTCCGGTATTTGTGAAAAAATTTCCTCAAAGCGAAAAACATAATTCTATCATTTATCCGTTTATACTGGGTCTTGTTTTTGCTTTTGCAACTACTCCCTGCTCTACACCTATACTTGCCGGAATTATGGCAGCTGCTTCTATGACAGCGAACATCGCTTATGCGGCTTTAATGTTGTTCTTGTTTTCTCTCGGGCAGGGAATGATTATTCTTGTTGCTGGACTTTTTACGTCTGTTTTGAAAAATCTGTCTTCATTTGCCAGATATACAGACATTTTGACTAAAATAAGCGGTATCATCTTGATACTATTTGCATTATTCCTCTACTACAAAGTCTTTTCACAATTCTTTGAATAGGTATCATTTTTTATTACCTTCAGTATACTCATAAACCCTGAAAGCCTCGCCCGTGGCAATTGAAGGATTTGATTTGAATACAAGTTTATATTTATCCGGAATTGTTTTTTCAAGATGTTGAACATTCATTACAGATGAAACAAGAATATATGTTTTTTTAAACTTATTTTCCTTGATTTTTGTTTCAACCATATGTGAAAAAACACTGTCAGGATATACACCGGGGGTATACCACTGCATGTATTTTATATCTTTGTCTTTATATATACTAAAAAATCTTACATCAGGGGCAAAAGCATATACAGCAAGGCCGAAAGCGTCTATATTCGGGAATACTACAGCTTCTTTCGAAATATTTCTTTCTAAAAAGTCCGCTGTTTGTTTTGCAGATGAATAGTTAAACATCATATCCAGAAACACTGCATGTAAGCCGCAAAAAAATGTCATCAGAAAGAATATACCCAGTGTCATATTCAAAGATTTTTTGCCGAATATTTTGACACTTTCTTTAAATCTTTCATCCTGAAAAGCAATCCAGAAGCAAAAAATCAGTATTATATAAGCCGAAAAAATCCTTGTTTGATATAACATTGCTTTGTAGCTTGTAATATAGATAAAAAATTGAAATCCTATTGATAAAAAGGCTAAAAAAGCCATTCTTTTTTGCGTAAACCACAGCTGTACAAAAAGCAAAACAAAAATAAAAAACATTGTTATTGCAGCCGATGCAGCGACAAAAGTCACATGCATTTTGTCAAACATACTTTTATACACCAGACCGACAGAATTTAAAAAGAAGAGACTGAAAGTTTTTGTTGTTTCTGTCCACAAATTATGTATATCAAATCTTATAGAACCATTTTGAGAAAATGTTCCCAAAAGCTGTATTACAACTGCCGCAAGGCTCAAAAATATAATTAATGCCGCAATGATATTTTGTTTTGTGATGATTTTTTCTTTAACACAAGAGTCATAGACAAAGAATATTCCAAGCAAAAATACAAACATGAATGTTATCACATGTGTATTTGCACATAATGCCAGAACTATTGCGTATGGAATAGCATATAATTTTGGATTTTCTTTTATTTTTTTATAAAGAATTGCACATGCAAAAATCAATATGGGCAAGATTGAATAGCTTCTTGCAATGACAGGAAAAAAATATAAAAAACCAGAGCTTAGAATTATTGCTGTTTTCAAAAAATTATTGAACGGAGAAAACTGTAATATAAAAAATACAGCTCCCACAGAAGCGAGCCAGCATATAAGCTGCATAGAAATAATTGCATTTGCGCCAAAAATCGGTGAAAACACTTTTGCAAAAGGCATTACAAGGAGGTAGAAAAATGACGGATGACCTTCATTGACAAGATGCTTAAACAATTCAAATACGGACAAATTCTTTGCCAGAAGCCAGACCTGTGCTTCATCAGCCCATATCTCATGGTGCAACACAAAAATTAATGTTACTAATGCATACAAAAAAGTTAATAATATATTTAATAAAAGATTTTTTTTCAATAAAATCATATACTAAAATCCTTCTAATTTGTAAATTCTGAACTTTTCTTGATTTGTAAACACAGTGCTGTTTGATTCATAAACGGGTTTTAAATCTTGATAGAAAGAGCCTGCACTTAAAATTATATAAATCAATTTGTGCTGTTGCAGATGTTTTATTATATTCACCGGTGCTTGAGAATTCATAGAAACTTTGTTCCATGCTGCATATGTATAAAAATCATTGTAGCCGTCATAATAAAATTTCCATTTGTTTTTGGGTAGGTAAACACTTATTGACACTGTAGTAATCGGATAATTTGTAACAATAAAAGCATCTTGAGGAATATTCTTTTTTATAAATTCCGCTGTTTTTCTTCCGCCTGAAAATTCATAGAGATAATCCTGTTTTAATAATCTGATTGCTTCCGGAAATGAAAATAAAAAAACTGATACAAGCATAACAGTTATAATATTTTTTATTACAGGTCTTTCAATTTCTCTATATATTACCTGAAAACAAAAGATAATCACAAGCAGAAGAATATATGCTCTTTGTGATAATATTCCCCACACAAAAACATATATTGAAAACTGGTATAAAAGAGTGAAAACATAAATAAAGAATATTTTTTTATTTTTTACAAAAAATATTACACCACAAAAGATTAGAAATAAACTGATTAAAAGCGTATTAAAAATATTTACAAATCCATGTAAATAAAATATTACTTTTGAATAAATTGCTTTAATATATGCTAAATCAACGGTTTTTGAATAATCTTTTACAACAAAATTCTCATTTTGAGCGCCGAAAAGATATAAAACAATACTTAGTAATGATAATAAAACAATGCTTGCAGATACAATAGCTTTTTTATTTCTTGATTTTATACTCTCATAAGCAAACAGCATAGCAAGAGCACTGCAAAATCCGAACACTATTATGTGAGTATTTGCCAGAAGAATAATCAATAAACCGTATATTACCGGATTTTCTTTTCTTCTGTTATAAATTCCTCCAAGAAGAAAAATCAAAAAAGGTATGAGGCAATAACTTCTTGCATTTAAAGGGAACCAGTATAAAAAACCTGAACTCAAAAGTATCGAAGATTTTACATATATATTAAAAGGTGATTTAAAAAACAAAACAGCCATACCTGCCAGAACAATTAGCCAGTTCAATAGCTGCATAGAAAATATCGCATTTGAAAAATGTAATATTTTTGCAAACGGAAAAACCATCAGATACCACAAAAGCGGATGCCCTTCCGTTCTGACATGTTCAAAAATCCCCACAGGAGATAAATCTCTTACAACAAGCCAGACCTGTGCTTCGTCAGCCCAGATTTCATGGTGTAAAAGCATTACAAAAGTAAAAACCGCATAAACTGCCAGTATAACTATATTCAAAATATTTTTTGTGCATAGCCTTTTATACATCTTTTCTCCTTAGTAAAACCTGTTTATCATAGTCAAAAGAGCTCCAAACATCAATATATTTGATGCAATAAAGAATATCAGCGGCATTATTTTGTTTGAAATATTTATTTTTTTTGAACAGAATAGCAAAAAAATCAAAGGCAAAAATATTGTCAGATATCTTCCCTGCACTCCAAGTATCAAAGGATATCTTTGATACAGCAGCAATACAGAAGTGATTATCACAAGATAACTGAATAAAACCGACAAAATAAAGATAGATTTGTCTTTTAATGAAATTTCTTCCTTCATTTTTCTGTCATAGAATACAGCAAGAAACATCAGTATGTAATAAATCTTTGTCAAAAAAGCAGGAATCATTGTATATGTCCACCCAAAACTGGAAACTACATTACACAAATAAAACCCGAAACGTTTGTTAGTAGTATAAGCAACATTTTTCAAATATTCAAAAGGATTTTTCAAGATATCTGTAAGAATAATTATTTTGCTTCCAGTTTTTGCAGTGAGTTCAGTTATTACATCTTTTGTAATCCAAAAATTTGCAGCAAGAAAAACTAAAATCAAAAACAAATTTATCAAATTTATTATCAAAAATCCTTTCAGGTAATATTTTTTATTCTCAAATTTTTCTTGAGGCAAAATCAAATACAACAGACCCAGCGGAAAATATGCATATTTACAAAAACAAAGATATATGAATATAAATCCCCATACAAAAATTTGTTTTAAACCTATTTTATTTTCAGAGTTTTCATCAAATTTTAATTTTAACGTATATGCAGCAAGCAGAAAGCCAAGCCCGATAGTCAATCCGTCCGTGCTGATTGAAGCAGCCTGATAAACAGAAAGAGGCAAAAACGCAATCAAAGCCAGCAGCCATTTTTTAAAAGGCATTATACAGATAGCTGCATAAGTAAGAGCCAGATACGCAAGAAGAGAACAAAACCTCAAGATATAAATCATCATCAGCGGTTTTACATTCAAAATTTTCATTATCCATAAAACAATAAAAGACGGAAAATAAGATAGCGGAGTATACCATGAAGTAATAAATTGTAAAAACTTTGTATTTTGTTTTTCAAGTCTTTGTTCTGAAACAATTTTCAGTTCTTTTAAAGAGGTTTTTGTTTTCTTGTCATATTTTGCAGAAGAATAATATTTTTGTATATTAATCAAACTTTCAGGCAAAATCTGTCCTGAATAATTATTCAGCTTTTTAAAATTCAATGAACCTGAAGTGTATCCATACATCTTAAAAAAATGCGCATCCTCATCAGGAGCCTGAAAAGGAGGGTTTAAAAACAGAAATAAAATCCCCCAAAACAAGCATGAAACAAGAAAAACATTCTGTACGGAAAACAATTCTCTTTTTAAAAATTCAGCAATATTTTTCATCAGAAGTAATACCTCTTTAAAATTGTAACCAAACTGACCAAAAGCACAAAATTTATTACAACAACAAGAAAAACTTTTGACATACAAGAATTAAAAAACAGTTTTTTATTTGAAAACAGAAGCAGTATTGCAGGCACAACCGGCAAAAGATATCTGCCCTGTATCCAGTTAATAATATGATTTTTCATATCCGGCTCAAATACCGTAAAACAGCTTGTAACTACAAGCAAAAGACAAAAAACAGTACAAACAGCCAGAACCATTTTGTCTTTTAAAGCCAAGTCTAATATATCTTTTTCAAAATTTATAACAGCAGAATAAATTAAAGCTGCGCAATACAAACATACTGACCAGAAAGGCAAAAATGTATCAGACCACCCGAACAAGCCGATTATTCCGTTCAAATAATATCCAAAATATTTGAATAATGTATTGAAAATCATAAACAAATATTCAAACGGATGAGAAAAAATAAACTTCAAAGATTCACCGGCCGGTATTGTTGTGGAATACGAAACCAGTCCACGGGAAAGATAAACATGCACAGCCACTAATCCAAAACTTACAAAAACCGTTATCAAAAACATCAATATAAATTTAAGCGTTTTTTCTTTTACTGACGAAAATTTGTATTCAGGAATAATAAGATACAAAAACATCAAAGGCAGATATGTAAATTTGCAAACACAAATATACAAACCCAAAATAAAAAATCCAATATTATGAATTCCGGTTATCTTGTTAATTCTGTTGTTATAAGCAAGATTTAAACAGTACGCATACAAAAGAATAACCAACCCGAACGACAAAGCATCAGTTCCGAGTATTGAACTTTGAAAAAGTGCTGTAGGAACCAGCAAAACAGTCATTAACAACCATTTTTTAAAAGGACAAAGCCTTACTGCCCAATATCCGCACAGAAGATAAACAAATAAAGCACACAATCTCCCGGCAATAAGAATAGAAAAAGGTGCCGCACCAAAAAGTGTCATAAACCATATCACAACTACAGCAGGCATATATGCAAGCGGTGAATATTGTGTTACAGGATGCGCAACAAACATTGTATTGCTTTTATCAAGAGGTATTTTAGAGATGTTCAATGTTTCTTGAAAAGATGTCTTTTTTTCAGGATAAAAAGTAATTTCTCTATTTTCATTTGAAGCCCGTATCAATCCGTATGGCAGAATTTGTCCGTAAAAAGTGAGTTTTTTTGATGTATCTTTTGGGTTTACTGTTGTATATTTTTGAAAAACAAAAGAACCCTGAGTAAATCCGTAAATCTTGTACAGATGAGAAGTTTCATCAGAGCCTTGAAACGGCGGAGTTAAAAATACAAACAAAAAGCCCCAGAATAAAGCAGTAATAATAAATATTTTTTCAGGTTTTTTCAAAAATTTTTCCATAAACTCTCTGTAAAATTCAGTTATTTTCATTATGGTATATCAAAAACCGGATGAATAAAATAACAAAGTCTTTGAATTTTGTAAAACTACTGCTATTTATTTCGACTTTTATTTTCATATAGTGTCATAAAATTTGAATTTTCCATAATATTAGAATGAAAATTGAAACTTTTTACAAAATCAAACCCTTTTTCTTTAAAGAAATCTTTTGTAAAATAACAGCTCGATGTCACAATGACCTGATTTTTTTTATCGGGATTGTAAATATTGTGAGAATTATGGTCTGCGTATACACATGTGAACGGATATTGTTTTTCAAAATACGCATCACCTTTTTCATTAATTTTATATTTTATCTTTGTATCTTTAGTTTTCTTAAGCAAAACAGAACTCGTCAGCACCGCATCCGTAGTCACAAGATAATCATATTTAGAAAGATTATATTCATTTATTTTTTCAGGGATAAGTGCATCAACCTTGTATCCTTCTGTTTCAAGCATTTTTATTACATAAAGTCTGCTGTTCATGCTCGGTAAAATGCCCCAGCTTGTACCTTTCGGGGTAGAACGAACTATATCACGAAGGTAACAAAACGGCATCTTACCTTCAAATCCCACTAATAAAGAACATCTTATTTTTTCTCTTGCCTGATCAAATGTTTTATGCTGCAAAATAACCCTCACTACATTAAAAACAGGGCGAGAAGAAAGATTTGTACTTATAATCAAAAAATACGACATTGCAAAAAACAATAATAAAAGTTTTATCAAATTTGTTTTTTTCATATATGTAAGAACAAGTACAGGTGCAGATATTACAACAAGAAAAGTCACAAACCTTATACTGAATACCATAAATGCAATTGAAAATGATAAACAAAATATGTTAATCAAAAACATCCAGCCAAAAGCACTTATAGAATTGATTTTGTCTGAAATTTTCCCTCTCAGCTTATTTATAAACGGCAAAATTACAGAAATAACAACCCCGGGGAAAAATAACAAAAATCCCAAAAGACCCGTTCCCATTTTTACATCAAGCAGCCTGTTATTTATGACATTGTCATCTGTCATTTCTACACCAAGCTCAGGCGGAATATGCAGTAATCCAAACAAAGCAAGTTTTGCGTTTGTAATGTATTCTCCCACATATTCGCTGTATCTGAAACCTGAAAAATCAAACAGCATAAAGATATATCTTATATAATTTGCAACAAGGGCTTTTAATCCTCCTCTGAAACCATGGATAGCCTTTGCCGATTCCGAACCCAGAAAATCCTGAAACTGTATAAAATTCAATACATAATTGTAGCTTGAAAAAATTACAAAGTTTGCAAACAAAAATCCGAGGAATATCCCGAGCGGTTTTAAACAATTTCTTTTTTCAGCCCTATAAGCAAAAAACGACATCAACAGGAAAACTCCGGGCAATGCAATAATAGCCGGTGATTTTGTTCCCATAGCCAGTGCATATGCAAGTGCACTAAAAAATATAAGTGACAGGCTTTTTTCTCTAAGGAATGTTAAAAACAGAGTAATTGAAGACAGCACAAGGCCTGCAATCAATATATCCGTTTCGACACTTGATATTTCCGCAATAACAGACGCAAATGCAGAAAGCATGAATATTGTCCAGATTTTTTTTCTTTCACAAAATCCAAAAATACCGAGAATGTTATATATGCTTAATACAGAAGCTATATAACCGAAAAATGAAAAGAAATTCAAACCTATGTCTTTTTTTACAAACAACAAAACCCAAAGATACAAAATCTCAGAATTTATCGGCATAACAAGGTTTCTGTCATCAACTATATCAAAATGATTGAGGCTGCCCTGCGACATCCAAAACGCCGCTCTGTTCAAGTGGTATGTCAGCGCATCATAGCTGGAAACAGGCAAGAATACATTCAAAAATATTGTGATAACAAGCATAAACAAAAGGCCAAATGCCATTATCATAAGAATTTTATCTTTCTTAAGCGCTTTTAAAATTCTCGATGCAGTTTCTTTAACCGCCAATTTATAAAAAGGCATTCCCTTTTTAAACCAGAAAAATCCTGAAATTACACAAAATATTGCATGCATTATCAAAATATTTATTCTGTTTATTGCCTGAAACAAAGATAATATCTCAAAACTCAACACAACCTGAGCAAAAATTGAGATTAAAAAGATTAAAAAACCGGCAGTCTTTTTGTTTTTTTCAACAGGTGAAAATACTGAAACAACAAAGTATGAAGAAATCAATATCAGTATTAATGAAACAAAAAACATATGAAAACTACCTCTATAATTCTTTTTATTTTTAACCGTTTACTGTAAATATTATACAGCACACAAAAACATATTTATTGTTGTTTTTTTAAATTAAGAAATGTTACATTTAGATTGTAAAGCATAAAGATTTCTGGAAAAAAACCGTTTATTATAATATAGAGTTTTGGCAATATAAAAAAATTGGAGTTTACAAAATAAGGTTTCCATCATGATTAGATTGGATATTGATTTAAGCTATCTGACAAAAAACTTTGAGATTGGAACTCAACGTTTAAATCAATACGGAATGAAAAGCATCGACGAAATTATGGAAGTCGAAGCTGCTCAGGGAAACACTCAGGCTGCAAATTTTCAGCAGGAGGTCTTAAACGACCCGAAAGAACTTGTTAAACTCTTTAAACTTTCAAATGCCAAAAACCGTTATGCAATTTTGTCAAACATGAACTCCCATGACCTTGAATATATGCTTCAATTTTTGACTCTTGAAGATTTGCAGATGGGACTTATGTTTTTTACTAAAGAAAAGATTTTAAACCTTATTTATAAATTGCCGAAAAACAAAATATGCTCTATCGTCTTCCAAGCTTTTTCCATTGAAGAATTTTTGAAAATGATACCTGAAAAAGAACTCAACAAATTCTTCGATTCTGACAAACTTGATAAGAACAAAATTCTGGATTTTATGAAAACTATTCCGGAAGAAAAACTCAACAAGATGGTTGAACAGTTCATGAAAGTTGAATACGGAAAAACTTTGAAAGACGGCGAAGAACTCAACATGAGCAAAGAACAAATAATAAAATTCATGGATCAGCTTGAGCCTGACAAATTTAAAACAGCTCTGAAATGTTTTGAACGAGAAGAAAAATCAGCATTAATCCTGAATCTTACAAAAGAAGATCCAAAGCTTTTAATGGAATTTTCAAAAAATGCATTGACTTTCCCTCTCAGACAACTCGATAAAGGCGAAATTGTAAAAAACATGAATAAACTTGAACCAGAAGATTTAATAAAAATGGTTGATGATTTGCCAGACGATTTGCTTGCAGTTGTTGTTACACAAATTGACCCGATGGTCTTTGCAGAAGTTTTGAGCAAGAATTTTCAGGACATTCTTGCAGAAATCGGTATTGGAAATGTCTAAAAATCTCTTACTTATTGCATTTCCATATTCATAAATTCATCTGTCAGCGGATTTTTAAATGTTATTCTAAAATACGGTTTATGTCCGTTTAAAACCATTGTTTTCAATGTAATTTGTTCATTCTTTTTCAGTGTATATTCTTTCAGTGATGTTTTGTCAAACTCTTTTGCCTCCTTTTGTACACCATTATTGCCTACCTTGTTTGAAAGAATACTGAAAGGCACTACAAAAAGGCTTCCGAGATAAGATAATCCCAGAGTCGGCAAAGCTATATCAGAGGCTTTTTGAAAAGTTTTTGAAGCTGCTTCTTTGTCTGTTTGTTTTACTGAAAGATATGCTATCTTAGCATTTGCATTATTCCAGAAAGTTACGGATTTGATAAAAACAGGCTCATTATAAATATTTTTTATTGTAAACACATACCCTGTATAACTTTGAGCTAACCTGCTATTCAATGTTTCAGACTGCTGTGTTATTTTTATATAATCATTTTCTTCTGTTTTTAATGCAGCAAATCCGGGAATAGCGCAATTAAAAATTATCAGAAAAAAAAGTAATATCGAAAAAAATCTCTTCATATTTTCAACCTTTTTATTCGTTTGTATTTTGTCCGTTATTTGCTGTTTTAGGCAAGTCAGGAAAAACTTGCGCCATGATTTTTTGCAGTCCGTATATTTTGTTTTTGTACAATTCCTGGATGTCTTTTTGAGTATTGGTTTTTAAAATTCCGCTGTAAACAAACATAAGCATATCAGCCATCTGAGGCAGATAGATGTAAATTCCGTCTTTCAAAGACAAATCAAGCGCCTGCTCAACGCTGTATAATGATTGTTCAATATTATTCGAAGCATCAACGGTCAGCATTATTTCCGAAAGGAAAATTTTGTCAAGAATTATGAATAGTTCAGAAATATTTCTGTCTTTTTCTGTTTTCAAAAGTGAATTTTTCAGAATTTCAACTGACATTTCAATATTATTACCTGCAGCTTCCATTTTTGCTATAAGAAACCAGCTCATGTATCCTATATTTTTAAGACCTTTGTCAGATGAAACATCTAGTATATTATAAAAAATTTGTTTTGCTTTTTTGATATTTCCAAGGTTCAAATAAGCATACCCTATCATCAAATCACAGAAATATTCAAACTGGTGAAGACGCAGTCCTGCAGAAGTCATCTTTGCATTGTGCATGTAATTTCCCAGCCCTTCAAAATCCTTGTATTTCAAAGAGACTAAACCCTGCAGGATTGAAAAAAGTATCGGTGAATATTTATCATTGATTTTTTGTTGAAGAACAACTTTCATTTGCGCAATGACATCTTTTCCTTCAATAAAATCATTAATAACCTGCAATATTCGCAAACAGGAATAATCAGTAGAATTTCTTGAAATTATTGACTGAATTTTTTCCGCTCTGTCAGGTTTGAGTTGAATTACTCTTGCTGCATTTATAAAAAATAGCGCATCCAGTATAGCATCTTCAAACTGTTTTTTCGAAAAGCCTTCGGGAAGTAGTTTTTCCGTAATAGTTTTCAAGTCTACATGTTTAAACAATTCATCGCCAAGTTCAATACATTCGTTGAGTCTGCCCAGATTAAAATAAATTTCCAGCATAACCATATGTATAAGGAAATAATTCAGATTAAAGTTTTTATCGGAAGGATTGAAACTGCTTCTTTGTGTTCTTGAAATGATTTTTCCTATATATTCAAGAGCGTTGTTGTAGTTGCCGCTAATCAAGCAGCTCTGCACAAGTTTGTTTGCTATCTCTTTGATTTTTTTGTCATCATTTTGTCTTTCAAGGTTCTGAAGCAGCATATCCATAAACTTTATGATTTTGTCAGGATAATATTTATACAAGATTGATGCCAGTTCTCCGTAAACATCCATTTTGACCTGTTCTACAGTTTTGTCCGTGTCGGAATCAAGAACATTGTCTACAAGTGATAAAAATTTGTTTGTACAGTTCAAATAAGCACAAAAATCTCCAAGCTGGCTTGATACCATAGCAAGTGAGTGCCACTGGGCAAATGCATCCTTTTTCATTCCGGCAAATTCCAGAAGCTGTGCTTTTACAAAATTCGGAGATGTGATATTTATATATATTTTTTTAAGCAAATTCTCGCAAAGATTTGCCAATTCGTCTTTGTCACATATTTTTAGTAGATTTCTTCTATACAAGTTTGAATTATTTACAAAGATATATTTTTTGTCTATTAACTGTATAAAATCATGTTTTTCAAGGTATTTAAGGATTTTTGCGTCTTCATCTATACCAAGATTTCTTACAATATCCAACGGAAATTTTTCACCTGAAAGCAGTATTGAGGCATACAGTTCAAACGCATTTTCAATTGTTTTCAGATGCTGAATTCTTTTTTGAACAAGTTCATCCAGTTCTTTGGGTATAACGACCATTCTTTCCTGTTTTATTTTGTATTTTTCATCTTTTAAACCCAGAACACCTGTATCAATCAAATATTTCAATGCCTGATTGAAATAGAAGTATGATCCTTTTGTATTTTCAAGAACTTTTTCTATAAAGAAAGAATTTTGAACATCTTTTATAGCAGGCAGGTTTGATGAAATAATAGATTTATTTGCTGACAGCCGCATCTCAAGTTCAAAATAATTATTTGATGTCATCAGCTTGTAAATTTTGCGATGCAATGAATAATCACCGGCGCATGACAGAATAAAAGCAGCATTTCCAAGAGCCTTGTTTTCAATCAAATATTTTAATATTTCCAGTGACCCCTCATCAGCATTTTCAAAATTATCAATAACAAAAACAGTTTTAAAAGGTATACCTGCAATAAATTTTGCAAAAGATTCAAAATAACTGTATCTCAAATCTTCCGGATGAGCTTTTGTAGAAACATGCATTTTTAACAAATCTTGAATATTTATATCCTGTGATACACCTTCTATCAGCTCAGGATTATGCAAAACACTCATTTCATTTGTATTACGGTATGCAAGAATCATCTGTTTTAACAAACCGTATGCACAATATCTGTTGTCATCAATACAGCTGAATCTAACAACATTAGAGTCATTAAATATGTTTTGAAGCTGCTCAATTGATATTATGGAAAGTTTTGTACTTCTATCTTCCCCTTTTATTGAGATAATCGGATTTTGAATATTCTTGTTTTTAATTTTTTCTATCTCGGAAAGAAGATTTTCCTGTTTTACTTTTAAGAAGGTGCAATTCAATCCGCTAAAATTAATAAGCTTGCCTTCGTCAGGTTCTTCTTCCGGTTCATAATCCAAATTTTTCGGCAGTTTAACAGCCTGTTCAATACTTTTTTGCTCTTTTTCCAGTTTTATAATCTTATGTAAAATCAGCTCAAAATACATTACCATCTGATTTTTAACAAAAACCGCACTCAAAGACTGGTACGGATAGTTCATTTTTGTTACCTGATAAACATATGAGTCTACAACAACTTCTATATTGTTAAACAAGTGTGATTTTGCACTTGAAGAATAAACAACATTTATATTAATACCTGATTTATATTCGGAAGGTTTTGAATAAACATCTCTCTTTTGCACGGCCATCTGAACTTTCAGAGCGATTCCTTTTGCATCAAAAAGTTTTTGATTTATCTCTGTGACAGTTTGTGCAACATAGATTGAAAAATCAAGTGCAGATTTGCAAGACTCCAAAAAGCTTGTATCCTTACAAAATCTTATAATAAAAGTATCATCAACAAATTGAACTCTTAGTTTTTTAAAGGATGCCGTCTTTTTAATTGTTGCGTAAAGATTTTTTTTGAATTGTTCGGTAATTTTTGTACTTTTAAACGCAGTTTTTATGTCATCAAAATTCGCAATTTCAATTGTAAGAACAGCAAATTCTTCTATAACGGATTCTCTCAAGCCAATACTTGCATTAATATCAAGACCGCAGGAGGGGCATTTGCCCAGAGCGGTTGAATTGAGCCTGCCGCATTTTACACATTTGTTCAAAATAACAGAGCCGCATTTTTCGCAAACAGTGTTTTTTGATATTGCACCGCAAACCGGACACTGCAGTTTCAGAACCTTTTTACAATTCGGGCAGACAAGTTCTTTTTCATCTATTTCTGCTTTACATTTGGGGCAGATCATTTTCTTTTCCATGTTTTACAATTGATGACAATACCATTATAACAGGATTAGAGGTAATTAACTCATCTTTATTGAGTAAAAAAACAGGCCCAAAATATTTTGAGCCCGTTTTATATGAACTTAAAATCCGAAAAATCTTATGCAGTAGCGCCTGATTTTTCAATGATTTCTTTTTCAACGTTAGCAGGAACCTGTTCATATTTAGCAAATTCCATAGAGAATGTACCGCGACCCTGAGTTTTTGAACGGATATCAGTAGCATAACCGAACATTTCAGCGAGCGGAACCATAGCTCTGATTTTTTGAATTCCTGTTCCTTCAATAATTTCCATACCTTCAACACGGCCTCTTCTTGAAGCGATATCTCCAACAATATCACCAGTATTTTCTTCAGGAACTTCGATTTCTACTTTCATCATAGGTTCTAAGATACAAGGTTTAGCTTTCTTACAACCTTCTTTGATAGCCATAGAACCGGCAATTTTGAATGCCATTTCTGAAGAGTCGACTTCGTGATAAGAACCATCGTAGAGGGTAACTTTAACGTCAATCATCGGGAATCCTGCCAAAATACCGCCTTCGAGAGCTTCTTCCATACCTTTTCTTGCAGGTTCGATGTATTCTTTAGGAATAGCACCACCGACGATTTTGTTTTCAAATACAAAACCGGCATTTTCTTCAGCAGGTTCAATTTGAATTTTAACGTGACCGTATTGACCTTTACCACCTGATTGTCGAATAAATTTAGAATCCTGATCAGCGTTGCCTCTGATTGTTTCTCTGTATGCAACCTGAGGTTTACCAACGTTTGCATCAACTTTGAATTCTCTCAACAATCTGTCTACAATAATATCAAGGTGAAGTTCACCCATACCTGATATAATTGTCTGACCTGTTTCTGTATCAGATTTAACTCTGAATGATGGATCCTCTTCAGCAAGTTTTTGAAGAGCGATACCCATTTTATCCTGGTCAGCTTTTGTTTTAGGTTCAATAGCTACAGAAATTACAGGTTCAGGGAATGACATTCTTTCTAATATGATAGGTGCTTTTTCATCGCACAATGTATCACCTGTTGTAGTGTCTTTCAAACCAACAGCCGCACAAATGTCACCAGCGTAAACTTCTTGAATTTCATTTCTCTGGTCAGCATACATTTGTACAAGTCTTGAAATACGTTCTTTTTTGCCGTTAGTAGCATTGAGAACATAAGAACCTGCTGTCAATTTACCTGAATATACACGAAGGAATGTCAAACGACCTACATAAGGGTCAGTCATAACTTTAAAAGCAAGTGCTGAAAATGGTTCAGCTTCTGATGAATGTCTTTCAACTTTTGTACCGTCTTCAAGTTCGCCTTCAATAGCTTTAACGTCTACAGGAGAAGGAAGATAGTTAACAACATTGTCTAACAAAAGCTGAACACCTTTGTTTTTGAATGCAGTACCGCAGCATACAGGAACGATTTTGTTTTCGCATGTAGCTTTTCTGAGAACTGCTTTAAGTTCGTCAACTGTAGGTTCTTCACCTTCCAAAAACTTCATCATCAAATCATCATCAAATTCAGAAATAGCTTCTACAAGTGCTGCATGGTACTCATTTGCTTTTTCAACCATATCAGCAGGAATTTCTTCTTCTCTGATATCTGTACCGAGGTCATTTGTATAAATTTCAGCTTTCATTGTCAAAAGATCAATCAAACCTGTAAATTTGTCTTCAGCACCTATAGGCAGCTGGATAGGATGAGCATTTGCATTAAGTCTGTTTCTGAGCTGGTCAACTACACGATAGAAGTTTGCACCTGTTCTGTCCATTTTGTTAACAAACACCATTCTTGGAACTTCGTATCTGTTAGCCTGTCTCCAAACTGTTTCTGACTGTGATTGAACACCGCCAACAGCACAAAATACAGCAACAACACCGTCCAATACACGCAGTGAACGTTCAACTTCAATTGTAAAGTCAACGTGGCCGGGTGTGTCGATGATGTTCAACTGATGGCCTTTCCACATAGCTGTAACAGCTGCTGACTGAATAGTGATACCGCGTTCTCTTTCCTGATCCATAAAGTCGGTTACTGCTGCACCATCGTGTACTTCACCGATTTTGTGAGTTTTACCTGTGTAAAACAAGATACGTTCTGTTGTAGTTGTTTTACCGGCATCGATGTGAGCTGCAATCCCGAAGTTTCTAACTTTTTCCAAAGGGACTTGTCTAGGCATTTTAATTTTTCCTTTTTTATTTTACTAGTACTACTATTTTATTTTTTGTCATACCGTCAAATTCCGGCATCTTTCCAATCGTAATAATGGCTTTTGGACAGACCCCGAAAAGAATTCAGGGTGACAACCGTTTAAAAAGATAGAAATAATCTATCTTATAAAATTCTTGCATAAACACGAAAAATTTTAAAGGAAAAATTTAAGTATTGTTTAGCAAGCATTGACAGATAGAAAATTCATCTTTTTTATATTAAAATTATTTTGCAAACAAAAGGATTATTTTATGAGCAATAGACCCGTTGTCGCCGTAGTCGGAAGACCCAATGTAGGAAAATCAACATTTGTAAACAGGATAGTAGGCTCACGTCAATCAATAGTAGATGACCAGCCTGGCGTTACCCGTGACAGGATTTATTTTGATGTCGAATGGCAAAACAAGCAATTTACACTTATAGACACCGGCGGTATTATTCCGGGTGATGAAGATGAGATTATGCTTAATATCTTTACTCAGGCAAAAGTTGCCTGTGAAGAAGCTGACAAAATTATTTTTCTTGTTGACGGAAAAGAAGGCATAAACCCAGTTGACTACGACATTGCAAATGTTTTAAGAAGAAGCGGAAAACCTGTCTATCTGGCAGTAAATAAACTTGATGCACCGGAACATTTCAACTTGATTTCAGATTTTTATGCTCTCGCAATAGGTGAACCGCATGCCATATCCGCTTTGCACGGTTCAGGTGGTGTCGGCGATCTTCTGGAAGCAATAACCGAAGATTTTGAAGCAGACGAAAATCCCGAAGAAAGTGAGATAATAAAAATTGCAATTGTCGGAAAACCAAATGCAGGAAAATCTTCAATCGTAAACGCATTGCTTGGTGAAGACAGAGTTATTGTCAGTGATGTTTCAGGTACAACACGTGACAGTATTGACTCAAAAGTAAAATATGAAGGAGAAGAATTTATCCTTGTAGACACGGCCGGCATCAGAAAAAAAGCCAAAGTTGACTGGGGTGTTGAAAAATTCGCCGTTGACAGAGCCATAAGAGCAATAAAAGACTGTGATATTGCAGTGCTTGTTATTGATGCAGCAGACGGATTAACTGATCAGGACAAAAAGATTTCACAGATTGTTGTTGAAGCAGGAAAAGGTTTAATCGTTGCTGTAAACAAATGGGATATTGTGGAAGACAAAGACAAATCAGATCCGACTGCAAAATATACTCAAAAACTTATGCACGATGCCCCGTTTTTGGATTTTGCGCCTAAAATCTTCATAAGTGCAAAGACAAAACAAAGACTCGTTAATATTTACAAACAGGCAAAAGACGTATATGCACAGTGTACAAAACGAGTTTCTACAAGTATTTTGAACAAAGTTCTGCTGGAAGCCATGGCAATGAACCCTCCTGCGACAAAACGAGGGAAAAAACTCAGAGTATATTATGCAACACAGGTTCGAACCGCTCCGCCTACTTTTATTTTGTTTGTAAATGATGAAGACCTTGTTCAAGACAGTTATAAAAGATATCTTGAAAACAAAATGAGAGAAGCTTTCGGCTTCTTCGGCACTCCTGTGAGAATGTCTTTCAGAGAAAGAAAAGAAAAATCATCGAATTAATTTATTATAATGCGTTCAAAAATCTTCTTTGGCAATTTTTTCAAATATTTCCATCTGTGCCTGTTGCTCACCGTTGTATCTTTAACGAAGTTAAAGTACAACAGTACTTTAGATTTTTTTCCGACTGAGCTACAATAAATCTAGTTACAAATATTTTCATCTGTGCCCGTAGCTCACCGTTGTATCTTTAACGAAGTTAAAGTACAACAGTACTTTAGATTTTTTTTCGACTGAGCTACAATGAATCTAGTCACAAATATTTCCATCTGTGCCCGTAGCTCACCGTTGTATCTTTAACGAAGTTAAAGTACAACAGTACTTTAGATTTTTTTCCGACTGAGCTACAATGAATCTAGTCACAAATATTTCCATCTGTGCCCGTAGCTCACCGTTGTATCTTTAACGAAGTTAAAGTACAACAGTACTTTAGATTTTTTTCCGACTGAGCTACAATGAATCTAGTTACAAATATTTTCATCTGTGCCCGTAGCTCAGTCGGATAGAGCGGCAGTCTCCGAAGCTGCAGGCCGGGGGTTCGAATCTCCCCGGGCACAAATTTTACAAATTTGTTAACTTTACTATACCTTTTATTGATTAGACCTACTCTCCATGGTACGTAATAAAATACAAATGCATCTACAAATAAAATATGGAGCCACACTATGCGTATTCAACAAATTACAACAAACTACTCACCTGCTCAAACTATTCATTACACTCATAAAAATCAAACAATAAATCATGTTGTAAAAAAAGACACGGTCAACTTTGGAAATTACAACAATTTATTCTCTAAAATTACAAGCCATAACTTTGATATCAAACAATATGATGAACTAGAATACTTGTTCAACAGGCTAATATCCACAGCTATTTCAGAAGGAAAATGTAAGGCATCCGTTGCAGCAACATTGTTAAAAGAAACAGATTTTATGAAATACAAACTGAAAAAATTCAGCCAGGCATTCAAATCAGGATTAATAAGCCATGACGAAACTATAGTGGAACGCAACGGTTCCCCATTAATTACAGCCTATGACAATTCCATAAATTTTTGTAACCCATTTGGTCACCGTTATCAAAATGCTATACAATTCGGATTTAAAAACAACAAAGTTGTAGTAGAACGACAATACGACAAAGTTAAATTCCATCCAAATCATAAACCCAGCTCATATCAAACGTTTTCAACAGACTATAGAAATTCGCATACAACTTATTATAAAGATAATGGCGAAGAAGATACTTTGAAAAACTTTTTTGGCGGATTTCTTGAATAACGAAATTAAAAAACGGATGCAGGTAAAACCCACATCCGTTTTATTATAATCAATAAAAATTATTGACTAAGCATTGCAGCAAGCTGCTTTTTTGCAAGATTGGCCGTTAAAAGCTTTCAATCCCATATATTTAGCAGCAGAGCCGAGTTCTTCTTCAATTCTGATTAACTGGTTGTATTTGCAGATTCTGTCTGTTCTTGAAGCAGAACCTGTTTTGATTTGACCGCAATTTGTAGCAACCGCAAGGTCAGCAATGAAAGTATCTTCTGTTTCACCTGATCTGTGAGAAGCAATTGCTGTATATCCTGCTTTGAAAGCCATATTCATAGCGTTCAAAGTTTCTGTCAAAGTACCAATCTGGTTAACTTTGATAAGGATAGAGTTGGCAGTACCTGTTTCGATACCTTTAGCCAATCTCTTAGTGTTAGTAACAAATAAATCGTCACCTACCAGCTGACAGTGAGAGCCGATTCTGTCTGTAAGCATTTTCCAGCCTTCCCAGTCTTCTTCAGCCATACCGTCTTCGATAGAGATGATAGGATATTTGTCAACCCAGTTAGCAAGGAAGTCAACCATTTCTTCACGAGAAAGAACTTTGCCTTCGCCAGCAAGGTTGTATTTGCCGTCTTCATAGAATTCAGAAGAAGCAACATCTAAACAGATTTTAACTTGATCAGTTGTGTAACCTGCTTTTTCAATAGCTTCGATAATTACCTGAAGAGCTTCTTCGTTAGAAGAAAGATTCGGAGCAAATCCGCCTTCATCACCAACTGATGTAACCATACCTTTATTTTTAAGAACAGTTTTGAGGTTGTGGAATACTTCAGCACCCATTCTGATAGCTTCTGTGAAAGAAGAAGCACCGACAGGAGTAATCATGAATTCCTGGAAATCAACGTTGTTGTCAGCGTGAGCACCGCCGTTCAAAACGTTCATCATAGGAACAGGCAGAGTAACTGCGTTGATACCGCCTAAATATCTGTACAAAGGCATTTCAAATGCAAGAGCAGAAGCTTTTGCACATGCAAGAGATACGCCAAGAATAGCGTTTGCACCGAGTTTATTTTTATTTTCAGTACCGTCAAGCTCAAGCATAAGTTTGTCAATAGCCTGCTGATCTGCAGCATTTTCTCCGATAAGTTCCGGAGCAATAATAGAATTTACATTGTCTACTGCTTTCAAAACACTTTTTCCACAGTAGATTGATTTGTCGCCGTCTCTCATTTCAAGAGCTTCGAAAATACCTGTTGATGCACCTGAGGGAACAGCTGCACGACCTACAACACCGCAAGAAAGTGTAACGTCAACTTCAACAGTCGGATTGCCTCTTGAATCAAGAATTTGTCTTGCTTTTACGTCTTCAATAGTTGTTGGCATAATTTTCTCCTTTTGTTTTAGCCTTAACAATTTTACCAATTCTTGACTTAATTATCATACGAAAAAAAACTTTTGACAACTCTTATACTGCAAAAGGAGAAGTAAATAAACGAACAAATTGTTAAAAAATTTAAAAGAAAAAATGCTAATTTTCTTTAATAGCTCCGATAACATTGTAAACATAAGCACCTAATGCACCGAGAGCTATGCCCGGGAGAAGGAAAGCTGCATACGGTCTGGCCTGTTTAACAGCATTTTTGATATTAGCTTCCGTTAAAATTTTTGAGGCTTTAACTTTGTTAACAGCAGCAGCAGTTAGTTCTTGAATTTCTTTTCTTACCTGCTTGGGAGCAGCTTTAATTTTTTCTTTTGCTTCTTTTGCCATTTTGACAGCTTCTTTTTTCAATTTTTCATTACTGCCTGCAGCATCATATTTGAAAGAGGCTTTTGCTCTTTCAAGAAACAAACTCAAAGCCTGATTGCTTTTGTTTTTGTTTGCTTCTTTGTATAAATCATTCATAACAGCTTTTTTGGCATTTTTTATATTGTTGTCTCTCAACACCTGAGATGCGCCAAACATAACAGAATCAATTTCAGGTTGATATACAGGCATAAAATGACGCAAAGCCAAACCTGCACCTGCTCCTGCTGCCATTGCCAGAGGGATGCTCGCATTTTTAGGCTCTGTGTTTTTTATTACACAAACTTGCATTTTTACTACCTGTACTTAAATACTTTCTGAATAAAAATTCTCTTCTTAAAAATATAGCTTAAGCGTTGCCTGATGCAGATTTTAACCTCTATGGCATTACTTAAACATAAATTTTTTATATTGTATCACCGCAAAATACATCTGTCAACACTGTTGAGTATAATATTTCTATTCGTTAATACTATTCAATAAATATTTTTCAAGGCCTGATTTTATTGCCTGCGCAGCTTTCTGGCGAAAACTGTCTTGAGTTAACAGAGCATAGTCATTCGGGTTAATCATATAACCTACTTCAAGAATAACAGACAAAGGGAGTGTTGCTCTGGTTATAGCGAGACTTTTCATTGCTACCCCGTCATCCATTGTTCCGAGATTTTCTACCATAGCATCACGCATAGTCCTTGCCAGATTTATTGCCTGTCTGTTGTAATAATAAGAAGCACTGCCATGTTTCAGATAAGGATTTTTTCCATCCTCCAGTGCATTGGCATGAAGACTCAAAAGAATTAGAGCATTGTTTTGCTGTGCTATTTTTATTCTTTCATAAAGGTCAACAGCCGTGTCGTCATTTCTTGTCATGATTACTTTTGCACCGGAAGTTTCAAGAAGTATCTGCAGTTTTTTTGCAATATCCAGATTTATATCTTTTTCTTTTACACCTGTCGGGCCGATTGCCCCATCATCATCTGTGCCGCCATGACCTGCATCAATGGCTATAGTCAGCCCGTTTAGAGGTTTTTGTTTGTCTATATCAGGAGCTTTTCTGATTTTTAAAACCAGAGTATTTCCTTCATAACAAACATCATAACCCCACAATTTTTGATTTAGCTCTATAAAATACGAAGAAACATTATCAGGGCCTATTGTATTAATTGCAAGAGATTTTACGGCTCCGGATGTTTTAAACAAAACTGTATCTGCCGGATTTTTTTTGATATTGTATAAATCCATTCTCAAACCGGTGTCAGTTTCTGTTAGTTTGTAAGGAACAGGAAAAGACAAATCGGTTTTAATGTAATTGTAATTTCCGTCATCACTTAGATTTACACCTGTTGCATCAGCAAGCATTTTCCCCTCAAGCTTAGAATATTGAACAATATCTTTTTCTTTTACCCAGACATTGATATTAGGTGCAAGTGAAACTCTGTAATAATCACCCTTTTTTCCATTCAGCATAAGAGCCGTATTGGCATCAAGATGTGTAATTCTTCTGGCATATTCATCAGGCTGTGCTCTTAAAGGAGTGTTGCTTCTGGCTGTTGCAGCATATATGATTTCATTTTCTTTGAATTCAATAACCGGTTCATCTGTTTGCGATGATGGCTTTTTGGCTACTTTTTTGACCATATAATACATAATATCGTGTTGAGATGAATTTTTTGAATCAATAGTAATTCTGTTAAAACCGCTTTTTAAAGGTACAACCTCAACAAATCCGCCATTATCATAGACTTTTACAGGATTTCCGTTGATAGTAAGTTTTGCGTCAGGCTGAGTATTGCCGATTATAAAAATTGTATCAGCAGTGCTTTCCGTGTTTGGAGTTTTTGGATAAATAATTTCCAGTGCATAGGTTTTTGTACATAAAAAAGAAACAAAAACTGGAAGCAATATAAACAAATTTTTCAATAATTTTTTCATATTGAAATTATGTCTTATATTAATATCTTTGGCAAAAAATTAAAAATTTGAAATATTTTCTACAAAAAACATCAGGCAATAATTAAAAAAATTTACATTAATTAAATTATATACGACAAAACATGTTGGTTATATTATGATAATATAGCAGACACATCACATCCGGAGGATATTTTGGTAGAAAAGCTTAAAATAATAGGCGGCAATGCCCTTCATGGCGAAGTTTCAATCAGCGGAGCAAAAAATTCTGTACTGAAACTTATGGCTGCAGCAATTCTCGCTAAAGGAGAAACTGTTATACACAATGTTCCGGAGTTAACCGATGTTCAAATAATGCTGAAGGTTATAGAAGGATTAGGTGTCAAAACAAGATATGACAAAAAATCAAAGTCTGTTGCAATTGATGCAGCTGATATTACAAGTATAACCGCAAAATATGAACTGGTCAGCAAAATGAGAGCTTCATTTATTGTACTGGGAGCTCTTGTGACAAGATGTAAAGAAGCAGTTGTTGCTCTTCCGGGCGGATGTGCAATAGGTGAAAGAAGAGTCGATTTTCATATAAAAGGGTTGGAAGCACTCGGAGCAGATATAAAAATAGAAAACGGTTATGTTCATGCTAAAGCTCCAAAACTCACAGGGACAGATATATATCTTGATATTCCTTCTGTCGGTGCTACAGAAAATCTTATGCTTGCCGCAATTCTTGCAGAAGGTGCAACGAGAATACAAAATGCAGCACAAGAACCTGAAATTGTCGACCTTGCGAACTTTTTGAATGCAATGGGCGCTGATGTTTCCGGTGCCGGAACTTCTGAAATTGTTATTAATGGTGTAAAGCAAGAAGATTTGCACCCTATAGAATATACAACTATACCTGACAGAATTGAAGCAGGTACATACATGGCGGCAATTGTTGCAACAAAAGGTAAAGGTCTCATAAAAAATGTTTTGCCGTCTCATTTGACCTTTTACAATTCTAAACTGATAAAAATGGGTGCAAATATAAAACTGATTGAACCTACTGTTATTGAAGTCAGCTGTAACCAGCGTTTGAATTCTGTAAATATTGTTACCCAGCCGTACCCCGGATTTCCGACAGATTTACAATCACTCGCAATGGCAATGCTTACAACTGCTGACGGGGTTAGCATAATCACAGAAAGCCTTTATGAGAACAGATTTATGCAGGTTCCGGAACTCAGAAGAATGGGCGCAGATATTCATCAGGAAAGAAACCATGCCCTTGTTAGAGGAGTAAAAAATCTCAACGGCGCCAATGTTAAAGCAAGTGACCTGAGAGCCGGTGCTTCTTTGATTGTTGCTGCGCTTATGGCTGAAGGTGAAAGTGTAATAGAAGCATTGCACCATATTGACAGAGGTTATGAACTTTTTGAAACAAAATTTGCCAATCTTGGTGCAAACATAGTAAGATACAATGATGAGGATGATATTTCAAACTCATTAAATAATCATTGCCAAATCACAAAAGGAAATCTAAATGCCTCAATATAAAAGATGGTACGATCATGATCCGGTTTTAATGGAAGTTATTGAGCTTTTGCGCAATTATCAAGATGAACTCAGAGCGCAGGCCGAAGTATTTCTTGCAAAAATAGAAGAAAAAGTTTCTAAAGAAACAATTGACAAGTTTTATGAAATGGTTAAGCCCATCAACGGAAACCGCTGGTATGACAAAGATCCTGTTATTTCCAAAACAGTTGAACTTTTGAGAGTTGTTCCTCCTGAAATTCAAAAAGCGGCTGCTGAAAACTTTATCAAAACACTTGAAGATATTGGTATAGATAAAAACGCAAAAACTCAAAAATAGAAGCTTTTAGCCTCCAAACAGAGTCATTATGCTGAGTATTAAACTGCCGAGTGCGTCCAGTATTCCCATATTATCTGTTGTTTTTACTGTTGTTGTTTAACATTTTGCCTAACAGGTCATCATTATTTTTAGAAGAAAGACGGTAAGTATCAGCAAAAATTCCTGTGCCGATTGTGTTGTCTTCTTTTCCGTTTTTAATACTATTTAATCTTGCCTGCGCTGCAAGGAGTGCTTTGTCAAGTGTGGAAAGATCTATATTAGCATTGTTGTATCTGTTATTATAGGCAAAAAACTTTATTGACTGTATATCTTTTATCAGATTTTCTATTGCAGTTCTGTTTCTGGTTCCGATATTTGATATATCAAGATTGGCAAGTCTTTGAGCAAGAACATCCGTGTTTTCATCAATAAGTTTTTGTTCATGTTCTTCTTTGAATTTTGCCATTCTGGCCTGGTATTCTTCTACTGTTTCTGTCGCTTTTCTGATATTTTTTGCACTCAAATATGCTTTTTGCTGTTTTCTTAAATCAGATGCGTATGGAGATGATACAAATGCGTTTAAATCAATTTCGTCAACCATTTTTTTGCCTCAAATTTTACCTAATAACATAAAACACAAAATCAGAAAAATTTGCTAGCTGTCCAAATCTGATATTGCAGTTCTACCAAATTTTGCGCTCAAATCATCAATGTGGTGCAAAAGATATAAAATAGGTTCAAGATCTTTTTCTCCGAGGTCAACAATTGCACCCCATTCTGTTCTTCCATGGTGTGCGGCAATCATTTTTGCTACGGTTTTGAACCCGTGTGTCATACAGTTTGAAAATCCCCATTGAGAATGTGTAATCCATTCTTTTGGAAAATCTTCGTCGTATTCAATCAGACCTGATTCTGTGTCAATTTTGTATTCAAAAATTTTCCCGAAATCATGCAAAATACAAGCTGCATAAACCGTTGATTTATCTATCTTTTTGTAAAGGTTATTGAGCAGGCAAGATGCTATCTGCAGACATTCAAAAGTATGTTCGGCAAGACCTCCGAGGTAATTGTGATGCATAAGTTTTGCCGCAGGCGAAATTTTGAATTTTTCTTCGTGCTCAAAAAGTAATTCAGTTACATATTTTTTCAAGTCAGCATCTTCTATTTCATTTGCATATTCTATTATTGAGTTGAATAATTTGTTTCTTTCCTCTTCATCAAGCCCGATTTTGGCTTCTTTTACGAGTTCAAGGCTTGAAATCAGGCAGTTATTATATTTTTCGTTATAAGAGCCGCCCAGAATTTTTACATGATTTCCGGTTCTGAAAATTTTGGCATCCAGACGATTTAAGGCTTCTTCCCATAGTATACAATTCAAAATACTTTCATCTGACAGATTTTTCAATTGAAGTTTGCCCATTTTTGTGCCGGCTTTTGTATCTCCGACTGAAAATATAACGACTTCATAAGTTTTTGATAAATCCAACATAACTGACCTTTCAAATAATTTGTTTTTTCATTTTACCACTAACGAAAAATAAATGTGAAAGAATTGTAAAGCAAAACTGCTGAAAAATGTACAAACAAACAAATTTATACTACAATTTTCCATAAGATTGGTTATATTTGAGCAGGGAGAAAGCTTTGATAAAAAAAGCAATGGTTATGGCAGCCGGTGTCGGCTCTAGGTTGGAACCTCTTACACACAATGTTCCTAAGCCGCTTGTGCCGATTTTGAATAAGCCTGTTATGGATATATTGCTTCAAAAACTGAAAAAATTTGGAGTTGAAAGTGTTATAGCCAATACATATTATCAGGCAGAACAAATTCAAAACAGATATAGCTCAAATTCTCCTGTTGATATAAATTTTTCTTTTATTCATGAAAATGAACTTGCAGGAACTGCAGGCGGTGTAAAAAAGTGCCAGTCTTTTTTCAATGATACGGATGATTTTCTGGTTGTAAGCGCAGACGGTTTGCATGATGCTGACATAGCAAAAGTTGTAAAATCTCATTACGAAAGCGGCTGTATTGCAACTATGGCGATTGTTTCCATTGACCATGAAGAGGTTTCAAAATATGGAGTGGTTGTTCCCTCACAAAACCATACCGTAGTTGAATTTCAGGAAAAACCTCCTGTTGAAGAAGCAAAAAGCAGTTTTATTAACACCGGAATATATGTTTTCAATAAAAGAATTTTTGACTTTATACCTGAAGGCAGAACTTATGATTTTGCAAAAGATGTTTTTCCGTCATTGCTCAATGCCGGTGAGAAAATAAATGTCTATAGGATTTATTCATACTGGTCTGACATCGGAACAATCAGCCAGTATATCCAATCAAACATAGATGCACTGTCCAAAAAAGTTATGATACCTCAAAGCGGTATTATCCGAAAATACGATGCAGTTTACACTGTCGGCGACAACTGTGATATTTCGTCAGATGTAAAATTTTTGAATAATGTTGTAATAGGAAATAACTGTAATATAGGAAAGAATGTGGTTTTGGACAATGTCATTCTATGGGATGGAGTGACTGTTAAAGATAATGTAAAACTAAAAAATGTAGTTTGTACAAACGATGTGATTCTGATGGCTTCTTTTGCAGGTAATGAAAATCTATGGCAAATTCTCACAGCACAGAATACAGAAAAAATAAGTTTGATAAAGTAAAAAGAAAAGGTAAGCCGAAATGATTATAATAATGGAGCCTAAGGCAACAGTTGAACAAATAAATGCAGTAAAAAGAAGCATGGAAAACAAAGGATTTAAAATAGTCTTGAACCATGGCGATGTAATGACTGTGCTCGCTGCAATCGGGGATAAAAGACTTGTTGAACCGCAGGCAATCGCTTCTTTTGAAGGGGTTAGAGAGGTAAAACTTATTCAAGAACCTTATAAACTTGCTTCACGTGAATATAAAGAAGACGATACAATTATTGAATTTAAAAACGGAGTGAAGATTGGAGGACTGGAACGACCTGTTATGATGGTAGGACCTTGTTCCGTTGAAAAAGATTTTGACGGTCTTATGCAAATAGCTGAGGCCGCAAAAGAAATGGGCTGTGAGTTTTTAAGAGGCGGCGCCTTTAAGCCCAGAACTTCACCTTATGATTTTCAGGGACTTGGAGAAAAAGGTCTGAAATATTTGAAAGAAGCTGCCGAAAAAACAGGTCTGCTTGTTGTTTCAGAGGTTATGGACACAGTTGATGTTCCGATGTTTTGTGATTATGTTGATTTAATTCAAATCGGTGCAAGAAATATGCAAAACTTCAAACTCTTGAAAGAAGTCGGTAAAGCAGGAAAACCCGTGCTTCTTAAAAGAGGCCCTGCGGCTACAATCCGAGAGTTTCTCCTTGCAGCGGAACACATAATGGCGAATGACAATGACAAAGTTATTCTTTGTGAACGTGGAGTTAAAGGTTTTGATTCTACATTTACAAGAAATACTCTGGATATTGCCGCTATCCCTATCATCAAAAAGTATTCTCATCTGCCGGTGATTGCTGACCCGAGCCATGGCACAGGGCGCAGGTATCTGATTGAACCGATGAGCAAAGCTGCTCTGGTTGCAGGCGCAAACGGACTGATGATTGAAATCCATAATGACCCTGAAAATGCATCTTCTGATGGTGCACAAAGTCTTAACCTCACTCAATTTAGAGAAGTTCAAAGACATTTGAACAAACTCATAGGCAGAATTGACTATGACAACAAAGTCTTGAAAGCTGAAAAAGAAAAAGAGGCCCTAAGATAATGAAACAGTATGCGGATAAAAGTGAAAATTTTTTATATAAAAAATATGAAACATTAAACGATGTTTTGAAAAACAATTTTTTGAAATCCGTTTTGTATGAAAAAGCATTAAAGGATGCATTAAAAGAAAGCAATTGAATTTAGCAGGACATATGTACAAGAAAGTAGTATAATATTTATATAAATTTGTTTTTGCAAGGCATATAAAATGTACGAAAATCCTTCAACAAAAAATTTTGTCGGTATAATGTACACCTGCTGCGGTGTATACGGAAGAGCATACAAAAATAAAGAAGGCACCGCTTATGTCGGCAGATGTCCGAAATGTTTAAAATCAGTGCGCCTTAAGATAGGTGAAGGCGGTCTTAATACAAGATTTTTCTATGCAGGTTAATATTTTTAAAGTTTATGGCAAAAAAAATTTTTTCGTGTTTTATTTGAATAATATCAAATAAAACAGGTAAATATGAAAATTCAAAACCGCAGCGTTTCAAGCCCATCTTTTGGCCGTTTTACAAAAATAAAAGGCAGTCATTCACATCTGCAAAAGTTTAAAAGTGAACTCAGAGAGGAGTTTGATGAAATTCTGCTTTTGTTAGTGAAAAAAGACAAGAAGAAAAGTTTTCTTTATGTAATGAGCGGAAAACATCTCGACAGGTTTCTTGATTTAACAAAAACAGTTTATTTCAGAGACTTGAGAACAAATCTTGAATTTTATATGCCCTTCAAAATAAAAAATATAAAATTAAAAACCGCACAAGAAAAACTTAAAAATAAAAAACTAAAAGTTTGAAATTTTTAATATAATTTGAACCACTAATGAATGTTAAGCATTCAAATTTGCAATTCTAATCAGATGGTTAAAATCCGAAAAACTTAAAAAGCACAAGATATTAATTTTTTATTTGTATTTGTTTGTATTATTATAGATATACTGTGAAAAAGATTAGACTATTTCTTGCTTTAATATTTGCATTTGTATCATTTAGTCCTGTTTGTGCTCAAACAGATGAAGTTATCCCTTTAAAAAGAGAAGAAACAGCACCTTTCAGTGACACTGTTCTTGATGAGGAAGAAGACGATGATGATCCTGTCAACGGCACTGATGACAGCAGTATTTACAAAGAAAAAAGTAAACCTACATTCATAAACGCACCAAAAGACAACAATTCACAGCCGGTTGAAAAATTTGATGCTGCAAATCCTTTGTATTCGCCAAGATTTTTGCTGTTTAATGTACTTTCCAATGCGGCAAAAGATGTCTATAATCTCGAAATAGAAAGAACAGATGTACCATCTGCTCTATTAAAAGATTATCTAACTTTCAAAACAGAAAAAGGGCCGCTTCAAAGCATTCACATATGGGGAGCGATGCAAAGCAATTTTTCAACAACTTTCACAGAAAACAGTGATACTGATTCTGAATATAATACCGAACTTATAAATGTTTTGATAGACGGAAAGTTTAAGGGCGGAAAAGAAAATTTCAGAATAATGCTTGACCCGACACCAAGAAACGGAAATGTTCCTTACATGGGGAGATTTTTTCAAGATTTATATGTAGAAACTCACCGCATACCGCATACCAGTGTTTTAATAGGGAATTCCAGACCCGGTGTAGGAATAGAAGGTGCACAATCCCCTTATACGCTTTCTTTTATACACCGCTCACAAATAGCAAGAAACCTTTCTAATATGAGAAAATTCGGTCTAAGAGTCAGAGGGAATTATTCTCTTATGGATTATGATGCCGGTTTATACAGCTCTTCAACTAATTTTACTTCTTTTTTCCCGGGGCATGAATTAGATTTGTGGATGAACCTTAAACCCCTTGGAAAAACAGACGGCCGATACGGGAAACTCGTTACAGGAGCAGGCTTTCAGTCAGGCGAAAAGCATGATATGAGCTACAATCTTTCGGCGGCTTATCTTGGATATGAGTATAAAAAATTCTGGACAAAACTTGAATATGCATACGCAAACGGTTCAAACGGAGGTTCCGGCTTGACTGACAAGCATTCTCAAGGATTTTTTGCAACTATTGGATACCGAATTACAAAAAAACTTGAGCTTCTTGCCAGATATGACCAGTTTGACCCTGACAGAAATATTGCAAACAACAACCGCAGAGAATACACTCTTGGAACAAATTACTACCTGAAAGGTCAGGCGCTAAAACTCATATTAAACTATATCTACTGCCAGAACGACAGCCAGCCGGACTCTCACAGATTGATGGTAGGAACACAAATATTACTTTAGACAATAATTACCAGTTCGGATAATAATATATTTCAACCACTTCATCCGACTTGAGTTTTGCATGTCCTCCTTTTATAAAATTCGTCAAAGAGCCTGTCGGCGGTAGTATTGTCAAAGCCCATTTTAAAGGATAAACCCACAGGCTTCTGTCCTGTCCGTATTTTTCGTATGTATCAGAAAACTGGCCTTCATCAACATTTTTAAATTTAAAATCACTGAATATAATACTTGCCGGAATACCGTTCATTCCGCTGGAGATAATAGTTTCCACTCTGGCGTTTACAAGTTCATCTTTTGCAATAATTTTTCTTCCCTTGTGCCATACATCCTGTAAAGATCTGAACACTACTGTTTGTCCTTCAGTCAGATCTTTTTCTGAATTAATATCAGCAATAACAGACAATCTTACAGGCACCCTTTTTGTATCTTCATAATTGTAATTATTATGAACATAAGGTTTTTCAATATTTTTATTTTTAAGAGTCGTATTAACAAAATCATCCTGAATAATAGCCTTTGCCTGAATATTCAGATTAAAGTATATTAAAAATAGAATAAGAAATATTACTTTTTTATTCATAGTCAACAGCTTCCTTAGAACCGGTTTTTACTTTTTCCTGAAAGAGTCTTCTGTTATTAAGAGATGTTAACAAAAAATTCTGATAGGCTTCTGTTTCAAAATAAGGGTTGTTTGCAAGATAATAAGGATATTTTGTATAAATATATTCGTATATATGAGCCAGTCTTTTTGAGGTTAGATTTCTGTTTGAAAATCTGTCAAAACGTTTTTGAGGACAGCTTTTTTGAATAAAAGTAATTAGTGCTACCGGATGATATCCGGCAGTAACCATAAAATCCACAGCTCTTTTGTCTGCAGCCAGTTCAAACTTCTTTGGTGCGGCCTTGACTTCAAAAGAACCGAGATAACCATTGAATAAACCGTTATATGATTTCAAAGCAATTAATATTTTTCTTGCAAGAAAAGCTGCCAGTTCATCTTCATTGGCTATGTATTTATAATCACCTTCATACAAAATAACCTGCCTTGAGGTGATTGCCGGATCGATTTTGAGTTTTGCGTTCTTGTCCGCTTTGTCATAAGCAAAAACTATCCTTTTATCTATTTTATTGGCATTCAAAAGTCTGGCGCCGGTTTCATCAATTTTTGATTGTATTGTTATCTCTTTTGCAAGCTGGCTGTCATCAACAGCAAAAGCATACTGTTGGAACAAGAATATTGCAGCCAGTATAATAAAAAATCTTTTCCACATAAAAACCTCAAATCTATTCTTATACTTTTATTATGAAGAAATAAAAATAATTTAACAAGCCCTAACAATTTTGTGTCACTATTGAAATCAAAGTTTATACATTTATTCGGGTTTTATACAAACAAGTCTGTTATTTCAAAATTGTTAACATCAATGAGACCTTTATCCGTAATTTTTAATTCAGGAATTACAGATAAAGACAAAAATGCCATACTCATAAAAGGATCGCTTATCTTACAGCCGATTTTTTTCGCTGCATTTTCAAGCTCAAGAATATTTTCCTTTACCTGCTGATAAGGCTTATCAGACATCAAACCTGCTATTGGAAGTTTCAAATGCGCCAAAGTTTTTCCGTTTTCAACAATAATTTTTCCGCCCTGAGATTTAACCAGCTCAACAGCTGCATAATACATATCCTCATCGTTTGTTCCTATAACAATCATATTATGAGAATCGTGGGCAACAGTTGATGCAATTGCTCCTGATTTTAAACCAAAGCCCTTTACAAACCCCAGCCCTATGTTGCCTGTGGCTTTATGACGTTCAATTACAGCAATTTTTAAGACATCACTTTCTGTATCTGACAGGGCAAAACCATTTTCTATTTTTACTTTTTCAACAGATGCCTTTGTTATAAGCTGACCCGGAATAACGTTAATCGTCTTAACAGAACTGCTGTTTGCTTTTATCTGTAAATCTTCTCTGTATAAATATTTTATGTTAACAGAACCTCTCAAAACAGGAGGATTGTTACTTTTTAAATCAACAGTTAATTTTCCGCCTGCTGCAACCTGTTTTCCGTTTTTTAAAACCAGCGAAGGTTCAAAGTCCTGAAGATTTTCAAAAACAGCAATATCAGCTTTATACCCCGGAGCAACAGCTCCGAGATTTTTCAGATTAAAATATTCGGCAGTGTTTAAACTTGCCATTTGAATAGCTTTTATCGGATCTACACCGCAACTTACAGCTTTTTTTACCATTCTGGAGATATGTTTTTCCAGATGTTTCGGGTGTCTGTCATCCGTAACGAACATACATTTTCTTGTGTTGTAGTTTTTTAAAACAGGAATAAGAGGCTCCAGGTCTCTCGCTCCTGTAGCTTCTCTCACCATCAAATACATGCCTGAACGCAGCTTTTCTATAGCTTCTTGCGGATTAGTGCATTCATGATCAGAATGCACACCTGCTGCTATGTATGCATTCAAATCTTTGCCTGAAAGATTTGGCGCATGTCCGTCTATGACTTTTGCTTTTTCAAGCCCGAGTTTTATTTTGCTTAAAACACTGCTGTCACAGTTAATAACGCCCGGGAAATTCATCATTTCCGCAATCCCAAGCACCCAGGGTGCATCAATCAGCAATGCTAAATCATAACTGTTCAAATCAACACCCGAAGTTTCAAGATTTGTCGCAGGAACACACGATGGCAGTGTCATATAAACATCCAGCGGAAGATTTTTTGAAGCTTCTCTCATAAAACTTATCCCCTGAAGACCCATAACATTTGAAATTTCATGGGGATCTGCAACAATTGTTGTAGTTCCGGACGGAACAACCATTTTTGCAAATTCAGACGGCATAAGCATAGAACTTTCTATATGAACATGCCCGTCAATAAAAGAAGGAGATACATATGCACCTTTTACATCAATTTCTTCAACTCCGTGATAATCTTTTGCAACTCCTGCAATTGTGCCGTCGCATATTGCTATATCAGCATCATATATTTCTTCCGTAAAAACATTTATGACCTTTGCATTTTTTATGACCAAATCAGCTTTTTCTTCGCCTCTGGCTGTTTTTATCAGTTTTTCGATATCTGTCTTATTTTTCTGTTCCAATTATTTCTCCGCCAATTTATTCTTGATATTTTTTTAATTATACAATAATCTGTTAAGATATATAAAATTAATCATTTCTTTAAATGATTTTTTATAAAAAAATAGTGCATTTTAAAATACATGTGCTATAATGGTAGTAGTAAATCTGCAATAAAGTGTGTAAAATCAGGAGCTGAAATGAAACTTTTTCGTTACAGTTTGGTTTGTGTAATGTGTGTCTTGTTGCTTATGGTAACGGGATGTAAAGGCAATGAAAAGCCTGTAGTCAATACACAAAGCGGAGTAGTTATTAACTCTAACGATTTTACAGGCGGATTTAAAGAAAGAGTATCCACCTCTCAAAAAATTAAACAGGTATCTCATCCTACTGCAAAAAGTACAGGAAATGTAATCGACCTTGGTGGCGGTTACGAAAAAATTGAGATGGGGCCTCTTTTTGACAGTATATAATCAAATATTTATATAATTTTTTAAATTGTATAAAACTTTTAGGAAAAATTATGCCTAAAAATAGTTTTAATTTATTTGATTTTGTATTACTATAAATGTAATTGTATATAGACATGAAAGATAAAGGATTAATAATGAACTATTCTCATGGCAGTCTTGAAAACGAAATTATGAAAACTATCTGGATGATTGAAGAAATTTCTGACACAGATGTTTCTGTAAATGAAGTACAAGAATCAATCAACAGAACTTCTGATATAAATAGAGCATACACAACTGTAAAAACAGTAATGGACAGACTTGTTGAAAAGAACATGCTCGTAAGATACAAACAGGGCAAAAAATTCTTTTACAAAACCGTTTCTTCTCGTGATGAAATGGCTCAGCAAGCTATCAAAAAACTAGCAAATCAGTATTTTAACAATGACATGAACTCACTTGCACAAACTATTGCAGGCATGAGTGCAATCCAAAGAGAATGCAAAACAGCAGAATTAGTATAATTCTTTCAAACATAAAATCTTTTATTAAAAACAAAATCAATCCTCAAGCAGCTTCCGTGCCGCATGAGGTTGATTTTTCAGAGCAAAGAAAATATGTCGGGAACATAATCATTGCCGTTTTGACAGAAAGAATAAGCGTCAAAAAGGGACTGCTTCTTTTTCCAAAAGGTTGTGAAGATGCCTCAATTCATGCTGCTTGGCATGCACTCTGTCATTATGAGGCTGATGAAGACATAAAAGCAAAGAGCATAGAATTCAACAATCAACAGATTGAGCTTCTTGAGATGATAGCTTTTACCTTCAAAGACGGAAATCCGCTTCCGCAAAATATTATAGAAGCTTATAAGCCTTATTACCATGATGACCCTATGTTTTACGAATCCGGATTAAAAGGCCTGATAAAAAAGCTTTTACGCTTTATAAATTTTTAGTCATTTTTTTCTTTTGCAAAATTTCCGACCTGATTTCGACCGTGCTCTTTGGCTGCATAAAGACAGTCATCTGCATATTTAATCATCTCAGCAGGTGTTTCACCGTTTTGAGGATATGTTGAAACTCCGAGACTGATAGTAACTTTTACATCATTACCGTTTACAAGTTTCAAAGGATTTTCGCTTACGGCATTACAAATTTTTTGTGCGGTAATCAATGCCTCGTCTTTGCCTGTGTGAGTAAGGATAATAGACATTTCTTCACCGCCGTATCTGCATACTATATCAGTGCTTCTGACATTTTTCTTAAGAATATGCGCAACCTGTCTCAAAACAGCATCACCGGACTGGTGTCCGTATGTGTCATTGAATTTTTTAAAGAAGTCTATATCAATCATTATTAAAGAAAAAGGCTTTTCATATCTTTTGGCTGTTTCTACATTTTGTATCATCTGTTCTTGAAAATATCTGTGGTTATACAACTCGGTTAAACCGTCAGTTGTGGCAAGTGCATAGGTATATTCAAGATCCCTTGATTTGACTATATATTTTGCAAGATAACATGCAATGAATACCAGCAGTATAGAAACAAACTGCAGAACAATACCAATCCAAATATTGAAAAAGTACATCAATATCGTAGCGGTAATTGCATATATTATGCCTGTCAAAATGGCTATCAAAGAAGACATTACCGTTGACTCGCTTCGTATGACAACCAGCCCTATAAAAAGGCTCAGCAAAAGGCTGATAGCAATATCAGTCAAAGGATGTACTCTTTTTATAAAATTGTCATCAAGAATGTTGTTAACAAATGTGGTATGAATTTCAACCCCGGGGAATATTTTGTCGGTAGGTACGCTTTTTAAATCGAAAAGAGAAGTTGCACTTGTACCTATGTAAACGATTTTGTTTTTAAAATAATCTTTCGGGATAAGGTTTGCACCTTCATACATGCTTTTTTCCACTTTCCACATAGGAACGTAGTCGAAAGTTCCGGCACCGTTATTAATACCGCTTTGACCATACCAGTTAAGAATAGCCGAACCGTTACCTGCCATAGGAATAGTTCTTTTTCCGATTTTCATATTATTATTTTTTTCAATTACAAAATTGTCCTGTCTCAGATCTTCTTGTTGTTCAAGGTATTTCATTGCAACTTTTAAGGCAAGATGAGGATAAAAATCACCTTTATACACAACAAACGGAGGCAAATCTCTTGCTATGCCGTCCTGGGCTCTCATAAGATTTATGTGTCCTATATTAGGAGTCGTGTCTATAATCTGGCTTATTATTGCACGACAGTTAGTAAATTTAAGCATTCCTGTTTTAAAATCTATTTTAGAAAAGTTTTCCACTTTTGCCTTCAAATAATCTGGTAAATCAACAGGCTTTCTCAATTCATAAGACTGGTCATCAAAATTTATTGAAGTAAAAACATTGTCATATTTTGCAATATTTTTAGCCAGCTTATTATCAGCATCATTGCTGCTTTTTAAAGATTTTACAAACATCAAATCGAACGCAATTACACCGGTTTTTTGTTTTTCAAGATATGTAATCAAATCCGCATAAATATTCCTTGAAATCGGCCACTCACCGTATTTTCCCAGAAGATATTCATAGCTTTCTTCATCAACAGAAATTATTGAAATATTTTTGTTTACCTTTTTATACGGCGCAAGTATACTCTGACGAACATCAAAAGTTTTGTTTTCTATAGTTGCAAAAAAGTCTCTTATATCATGCTGCGAAAGCAAACTGAACAACAAACCTACCGTTATCAAAATATATATTGAATACAAAAGATATTTGAGAAAGGTTTTGTCTTTTAAATATTCTTTAATTTTTTCCATAAATACCGTCTAATCTTTCAAATTAAAACTCTAATTTAAGCCAATCTAAGCCGGCTGTATGTTAAATATATTATCAGACTGAACGGTTTCATACAAATCATTGTTTGCATTAAACTCAACAAGCAGTGATGTTAAATCTACAAGTTCATCAGGATTTTGCAAATATTTTAGTAAACATTCCTCGTTCAAATTCATTTTTATTTCTCTCTTTTGAATATTAATAGCCGGGTATTTTTAAATTTCCACACTTTATCTTTTTTAGGGGGTACATTATTATTTTGACAAAATTTGAATTCAAATAAATCAACCTGAAATATGACTTTTGTCATGAAAAACATGATTAAGAAAAACTTAATTTATTAAAAAAACATAACAAAATTGCTATAATAAGTTTATGGGAAAAGTAAATTTTAAAAATATAATAGAAAATCTTGATGAAGCAGTGCTTGCAGTTGATTATGACAACAAAATTGTTTACGCAAACAAATTTTTCTGTGCACTGTTTAATACAAATTGTGAAATGTTAAGCGGCAAAAACATTTATGAATTTTTGCCGGAAAACTCTGATACGCTGCAGTTGAAAGAATATACATATAAAATAACAAAGTTTGATGACGAATATTATTCATATTTTTATCTTTCTGTTGTTGACAGCCAGATGGAAAAAATATATTCGGATTTCATTTCGACAGTAAGCCATGAACTCAGAACTCCGTTAACAAGCATTCGTGGTTTTGCCGATACAATGTTATTGTCTTATGACAAACTTGATAAAGAAAGAATTCAGAAATTTCTGTCTATCATCAAAGAACAGGCAAATCGCCTTATAAAACTTGTTGAAAATCTCTTGTCAATTTCAAAAATACAGGTTCAACAATCAAATTTTGTATACAAATCAGTCAATGCAAAATCTCAAATAGAACAGGTTATAGATATTCTAAAGGCACAATATCCTACACATGCTTTTGAACTGCACTGTGAAAAAGATGTACCGAATATTCTTGTGGACGAGAACAAATTTCAGCAGATTATGATAAACCTCATGGATAATGCCGCAAAATATTCATACGAAAGAGGTTCTGTAAAAATTAGCATTTCAAACTCTATGACAAAAGAAAATTTTGTCAGCATAAAAGTAGAAGACCACGGTGTCGGCATTGAACCTGAAAATCTCTCACGTATATTCGAAAAATTCATCCGTATAGAAAACCACCTGACAAGAAAAACTCAAGGCAGCGGACTCGGGCTTTATATCGTCAAAAATCTTATAGAAAAAATGGGCGGTAAAATTTGTGTTGAAAGCTCCACTGTACTGCCAAACAGCGGCACTATATTTGAAGTTTTACTCCCTGCGGCTTCATATACAAACCAGAGCCAAAAAGCATTGGAGGACAAGTAATATGTTATCAAAGCTTGTTTTAATCTTAGACAGCAGAAAAGAATTACCTGCAAAATACAAAAAACTGATAGAAAGCTGTTCTGTAAGCGTATTAATAGAATCAAGCCTGGAAAAAGGATTATCTATTCTTACGGAATTTGAGCCTGATGCAATACTTGTTTCAGACAGCTTAAATCTGCCTGTACCCGATGTTGTAAAAAAACTAAGAATGCTGGCATATCCTTCACGTCCTTGCATAATAGCACTTTCAAAATCTTCTGAAATGCAGGATAAACTGGATGTTCTTGACGCAGGTGCGGATGATTTTTTGAGCGAGCCTATAGAATCAGAAGAATTCAAAGCAAGAATTAATGCTCATCTTAGACGTCATTTTGAAAACCTTGCCAATGACATAACAGGACTGCCTGAAACAAAATCTACTTTAAAAGTATTAAAAAGAATCCTTGCTAGCGGACAAAAGTGGGCAGCAATGCTTGTTAAAATCAACAATTTTCAGGCATATAAAGAAATTTACGGAGACCTTGCCTCTGATAAAATGCTTCAAACATACACAGCAATTATGAACTCTGCCCTGGACGAAAATGACTACATAGGCGGACTTTCTGACGCAGAATTTTTAATACTTACAAATCCGCTGAAAGCAGAACATATTGCATCATTTCTTGTTTACGCATTTGATGCAATTGTTGACAAATTCTATAATGAAGAAGATGCAAAACAAGGTTACATTATTTTGCATGGTGATGACAATGCAGGAAAAAGAATAAATCTTGTGTCAACAAGTATAGGTATTATTTCCGGCGAATATCAAAAATATGACAGTGTTAACTCTGCGATTACTTCTTTAATTGCAACCTGCAAACTGGCAAATACCGGCACAAACTCTTCTTATATCGTAGAAAGAGCAAAATTAAGTGCTAAAAATGCTATCTTTAACAGAGAATACAACAACAAAATTCTTATAATAGAACCCGACGAAGCTTTGAATTTTCTTTTGAAAACGACCGGTGAAATGCAAGGTTATGAAGTTGCTTCCGTAATGGATTATGACAGTGCAATACATATGATAAAAACATTTGACCCTGCTTTGATAATACTTGATGCAGGAGATGCAGAGACTCTTAAAGGTCTTGATTTATGCTGCAAAATCAAAAAGGATGACAAAACAAAAGATATAAAAGTCGTTTTATCTACGATTGTTCATGACAAGAAAATGATTTTAAACACAGGCGCAGATTTGTATCTGCCAAAGCCTTATGAACTGTTAAGCATATTTAACTGGATAGAACGGCTTATAAAAGATTTTAATAATTAATAATTTTATAGTCCTGTTTCTGAAGTAAAACGTAAGGGAAGCCTGTTGGGCATAGCGGATTTTGGCTAGTGCAGTCGTCGGTTGGGCATAGCGGATTTTGGCTAGTGCGGAGTCGACCATAGGGAGCGAGCACGTCCTGTGAGGGCGGACGTTACTCCGCCCGAACTGCCAATAATCCAAGGCACTTGCCCAACAGCATAGATAAACTAAGTAGGGTAAGCAAAACGGAGTGTACCTACCGGAAACTAAGATCCTGAACACACCGGACTAAAGCGTTAATCCCAAAATCACGCTTCAGGATGACAGGAAAAAAGTCTGTTGTCCATCGGGCAAAGTATGCTAACAAAAAACGAGTTACATAATCCGGTTTTTGAAGTAAATACCAGAAGAAAATAAACTCGTAGTTATAGAGAAGAAATCTGCTTATTGTATTTTCATAACAATTTTTACAAAAAATTTTTCAAATGATATGATAGTCTAAAGAGATTTAATTAGGGGAAAATTATGGAAAACAATAAACCGGTAGTAAAACTCATTTCAAAACCGGAAAATATGCTAAAAACTATCTATACCGCCTGCAGAACCTGCTATAGTGCAGATTCGCCCGTAAATATATATGATAATGCCGTTGATGAAGAAAAAATGCTCAAATTAATTGAAAGAGTAATTTCTTCCGGGCATTACTCAACAATTGAACACATTCAGGTCAGCTTTGCCATTTCAAATATTTCAAGAGCCTGTACCCACCAGTTTGTAAGACACAGACACGTTTCTTTTTCTCAGAAATCACAACGCTATGTAAAAGAAAAAGGACAGTTTGATTATATTACTCCTCCGACAATTGAAAAAAATCCTGAATTGCTTGAAAAATATAACACATTTATGAATAAAATCTCTGAATTCTATACAGAAATGACAGAAGCAGGTATCCCTGCCGAAGACGCAAGATTTGTTCTCCCGAATGCTGCTGCAAGCTCAATTGTTGCATCTTTAAATCTAAGAGAACTTATTCATATTGCCAATATACGTCTTTGTACACGTGCTCAGTATGAAATCAGAACAATGGTTAAAATGATGTGCGATGAACTCTTAAAAGAAGAGCCCTGGCTTGCTCCTTATCTTGTACCAAAATGCGAAAGACTCGGATACTGCGACGAAGACAAATGCTGCGGCAGAAAAATCAAAAAAGAAGACCTTCTTGCAAAACTTTGAGCTTTCTTAACTTTTTTGACTAATACATATATTTATAAGAAAATAAAATACATATATGTCTAGACAGGGCGAAATATAACAAACACCTGACTTGGGATTAGAGAAGCTTAATGTACATTAAAGAAGTAGAAATAGATAACTTCAAATCTTTTGCAAACAAAATCACCATACCGTTTTTGAAAGGTTTTACCACTATTTCGGGGCCGAATGGCTCGGGTAAAAGCAATATCATCGACAGTGTGCTGTTTGCGCTCGGCCTGTCTACTTCAAGAACCCTTAGAGCCGAAAAAATTTCTCAGCTCATCTCCACGCACACAAGAAGAAATGAAGCCATTGTAAAAGTCACTTTTGCCCCTGACGGTGCTGATGAAAAAGAATTTTCTGTTGCAAGAAAAATAAAAAAATCCTCTCAAGGATACAACAGCATTTATTATTTAAACGACAAAATCGTCACTCTGACTGATGTTCACACGGTTTTAGAAAAATATAACATCACACCTAACAGCTACAATGTCATTATGCAAAATGACGTTATGAGTATTACAAACTGCTCTGATATTGAAAGAAGAAAAATTATCGATGAGATTGCCGGTGTGGCAGACTTTGATCGTCGTATAGAACAGGCACAAAATGAGCTTGGCACTGTTGAATCACGTGTTCAAAATTCTCTGCTTATACTTTCAGAAGTCGAACAAACTCTTGAAAGACTTAAATCAGAAAGAGAAGTCGCCCTCAAATACCAGAAACTCAGAGACGAAAAAACAGAACTCGAAAGCAAAATTTCTGCCGTAAAATTCTTTGAAATTAAAAAAGGACTCGAAAGAGCACACGAAAGTATTCTGGATGCCAATAAAAAGAAAAAAGAAGAAGAGGTCAAACTAAAAAAACAGGAAGAGGAACTTCTCAAAGTTAAAACAAAGCTCGATGAGCTTTCCGACCTTGTTAAAGAAAAAGGTGAAGCAGAACAAATAGAAGTCAAAAAACAGGTTGAAGAAATAAAAGGTCAGGTTGACAGAAAAGAAGCCGCAATAAATTTTGCAGAAAAAAATGTTCAGGACAACCTGAAAACTATTGAAAATGCTAAAAACGGCATTGAAAACCTTAATCAAAAAAATGAAAAAAACAAACTCCAGATAGAAGAAAAACAAAATGAAATAAAAAACCTCGAAGAACAAAGAGATGAGCAAAAAACAAAACTTTTGAACATGCTTCAGGAGGTTGCAGGTTTAAGTGAATCTGCCGACAAATATGTCGCAAAAAGAAACGAACTTCGAAAAGAATTTGAACAGGCAAAAGATGAAGAAACAAAGCTTATCCAAACTAAAGCCCCGATGGAATCAGAACTTTCAAATCTTGTGAAAGAAGTTGAAGACGCAAAAAATAAAATTAATGAATTTGAAGAGTTTAAACAAAATTTTGCAGGCAACAAAGATCGTGTGGAAGTTCAGGTGCAGGAACTTGCAAAAGAACTTGAAGATTTCAAAACAATCCAGCAAAATACCATGTATGAACTGGACAAAACTAAAAATGAAATGAACGATGTTCAATACAATGTTCAGACTGCTTATCGCAAAATTTCTCAGATGGAAGCACAAAAACAGGCATTTGATGAAATGAATTTCGGACGTGCGGTTGATACTGTTTTAAATGCAAAAATCAAAGGAGTTCACGCTACTCTTGCCCAGCTCGGTCAGGTTGACAAAGAGTACTCAACCGCTCTGGAAGTTGCTATGGGCGGAAGAATGGCAAATATAGTCGTAGATGATGATGAAACCGCAAAAATTGCCATCGAAGTTTTGAAAAGTGCAAATGCCGGTCGTGCAACATTTTTGCCGCTAAACAAAATCAACAAAGCTCCAAAATCTCTTAAGCTTCCGAAAGACAAAGGAGTTATTGATTTTGCCATAAACTTAATTGACTTTGATGATGAGTATTTGAACGTATTTTTCCACGCACTCGGAGAAACTCTTGTAGTTGATGACTACAATTCGGCAAGAAAACTCATTGGTCAATACAGAATGGTTACACTGACAGGCGAACTGTTCGAAAAATCAGGTTCAATAACAGGCGGCTCTCAAAAACGGACAGGTCTCAAATTCAGCCAGACCCAGGATGATGAACTTGCAAAATTTAAAGAAAGACTCAAAGGTTTTGAAAAAAACTATGCGGAACTGGAACGTAAAAAATCTGAACTTGAAGAAAAATTGGATAAAGTCAGAATTTCTTACTCAAACTCAATGACTGCATACAATCAGGCAAAGCTTGAATTGCAAAACCTTGTAAAACAGTCTCAGGATAATGAAAACAATATTAATGAGAAAAAAGCTCTGATTGAAAAAGCTGAACCGAGAATAAAACAACTGGAAACAGAACTCGACAAAATTGAACAAAAACATGTCGAAATCGGTGAAAAAACCCTCAAACTCGAAGAAGAAATCAAAGAGATTGAAGACAAAATGACACCGGAAGAGCTTACAAAGCTGAAAAAACTCACAGAAGAAACCGAAAATCAAATAAAACTGTTTGAGTCAAAAATTGCCTCCTGTAATAACGATATTGACGGATACAACCGTGCAATTGTTTTCCAGACAGATGTAATCGAAACTCACAACAAAGAAATTGCACGACTTCTCAAAGATAATGAATCACTTGCGGAAGAAAAAGTTAAATTCAAAACTGAAATTGAAGCACTAAATCAACAGATAGATGTTCTCGAAATAAAAATAAAAGAACTCGGCGAAAAATTAATTGAAATCCAGACAGAAAGAGACAGTGTTAATGAGCAGTATCTTGAATTGGATAAACAGAAAAATCTGCTCCTGCTGAATATTGAAAAAATTGCAGAACAAATAGAAGCGTTCAAAGCACGAAGAAGAGAGCTTGAACCGCAGCTTGAAAATATAAAAGAAGAGCTGAAAGAAAACGGCGTTGATTACACAAAACTGGAAGAAACAGAAATTTCCGTAGAAGAAATCACAGGAAAAATTCAAAGACTGCAAAAACGTATGGATGAACTGGGCGACGTAAACATGCGAGCTATAAAGTCTTATGATGAAGTTTCCGAACGCCAGAATGAATTGCGAACAAAAATAGAAACCCTGTCCAATGAAAAAAATCAGATTATGGACAGAATGCAGGGATACGAAAATCTTAAAAAAGATACGTTTATGAATACATACAACCACATAAACGATAATTTCAAAGAAATCTTCCACAAACTTTCAGAGGGCGAGGGCACTTTGTTCCTTGACAATCCTGAGTCGCCGTTTACCGGAGGAATGTCTATAGAAGCGCAGCCGAGAGACAAAGAAAAAACACGCTTAAATCTCATGTCCGGCGGCGAAAAATCACTGACAGCACTCGCTTTTGTATTTGCAATACAGAGATATCTGCCTGCTCCTTTCTATGCATTCGATGAGGTCGATGCAAACCTTGACGGTATCAATGTGGAAAAACTTGCCGATATGGTTAAAACTCAGGCAGAAAATACGCAATTTGTAGTAGTTAGTCACCGCAAACCTATGATAGAATCAGCTAATAGGACAATCGGCGTTACACAAAAAGAAAAAGGTATAACACGTGTAACAGGTGTTAAACTGAGGGACTAAGGGATAAAAGATGACAGATACAGCCGAATCAAGTTTAAATCATGAATTTTACATACCGCAAAATGATTCTCACGAAGACATCAGTCAGGATGAGATGTCAATTATTTCTGCTGTTGAAGCCCAAAATGAAGCAGGTCAGGTTGACGGGATTGAAATTCTTGTTCAGATGGCAAAGAACGGCAAAATTGATCCCTGGAATGTTGATATTGTCGACGTTACAGACAAGTACCTCGCTCATTTATTCCAAATGAAAGCACAAAACCTCAGACTCACCGGACGTACACTGCTTTTTGCAGCAATACTGCTGCGTTTGAAATCAAATGTTCTTGAGGGCATTGACGTAAACCAGATTGAGGGAATTGAAGAAGAAAATTATGACGATTTTGAATTGCAGGATGATTATTCTTCCGATTGGGACGAAGAAATAAGTACAAGCAATGTTATTTCACTTGATGAAGTTCTTCAAAGACGCACCAGTATACGTCTTAACAGAAGCCGTATGGTAAACTTAAAAGACCTGATTAAACAGCTGCAATTTTATGAAGAACTCGACAGAAAACAGTCTTTGAAAAATGCTCATGAACGTGCAAAAAGAAGAGTCCGCTCGTATGCAAGACTGACTCCGGATGATATTGTAAATCTTGCTCACGATGAATATATTGAAAAAAGTGTCGAAGTCTTGCATGAAAATTTGAAAAAAATCTTTGAAACAGAAGACAAAGTTGAACTTTCTACCCTAACACTACTTGGATTAGATAAGATTTCCGCTTACATTGCACTTTTGTTCCTGACAGCAGAACCTGACTCCGATGTTGATTTATATCAGGAAGAATTTTACGGAGAACTTTATGCAGTTCCGTATCAAAAATCTGAAAAGACAGAAAATTATTCAGAAAAAGAATCTGCTTGAAAAATACAATTGTCTGATGTAGATTTCTCTTCACTTACATTATAGTCAGCAAAAATTCATACTGAAAATCAACAATGTTTAATCAATATTACAACAGCAAAGCTGTATTACCTCTTCAAAGTTTAGTTATTGTACCCAGTCTCTGACGTGAAAAAAACGAACCTTCAGGGAACTAGTTGTGTGAAGCTGTTTTGTTTCCGAAGTGCAATAAAAGTAAGTGCCGTAGTGAGGCTGTGGAATTTATTTCAACTCCACTTCAGAAAAAGTAGTAAAGGTTTGAATAAATTTTTCTCTGCTTAATTTTATAATCTTTTGATCTGATGGATTGATAACATACACATTGTCATCATCAATTGATTTTAGGGAATAGGCATGAGTATTTATAAGCCCCATTTCGTTGTCTTTTTTTGAAAATTCAGTATCCACACTGACAGGAGGAGTATGAACGGTTATTGCAAAGTTTCCTTTTTGAAGTTTATTTTGCATATCATCAACCGTAGCTTTATCAATGGGAATAACCATGGAACCAAATAATACATTTGATTCGCCTTCTTCACCGTACAGTGCCTTCATTACTTCGTTTCCAAAACCGCCGTCAATAGATTTTCTCAAATTTTCCGTACGATATTGTTCATATCCCAAAAGCAGAGCAGCAAAATCAGGATCACCGGTGGAAAGTCTTCCCATAGCTTTTTTTATTTCTTCATCTTTAAACTGGTATTCCTTATTTACACCTAAAAACTTTATAGTCGCAGTTTGATTTTCAGAGTCATACGAAATACTTTTTTTGAGAATATCTCTGCCCTTTTCAGTATTTAAAAAGCTCTGCACCGTACTTACAAAATAACAGCTGCCGGACATACCCTGTTCAAAACCGTCATCTATATCTCCGTCAAGATTTTTTTTGTTAAAATTATCAAAGCCGGGTTTGTCTTTAAAAACATTTTTGATATTTTCTACAACATTACCGTTAATGTCGTATTTGAGATGAATGTAAATGCTTCCGTCTTTATTGTAAATAGTTCTTTCAAAAACTCTGGATTCACCCATAGGGTCAGTAATTTCCTGAACTCTTAATATTCCGTTTTTATAACGCTCATGTACAAGATTTGACCCGTTGTTGTAACTCTTTTGAACAAGAACACCGTCTTGATCATATCTTTTTTCATTTAATTTGCATACTTCATAAAAATCAAGGTATTCGCCTTGTGAATATATTGAGCCGTCTTTTCTGTAGAGAGTTGATTGAAAATTTCCGTTTTCAAGTTTTTTGATAGTCCATTTTGTTGAACCGTCTTTTCTTTTTTCAATGTATTCAAGTGGCTCATCACCTTTATATTTTGTTTCAGAAAGCCCGTCAGAACTTTTTTCTACGATAATTTTGTTTTTGTCATCCGATGATTTTTTAGGAGTGTTCGTTTGAACATTCTGCTCAACTTCCAGACCCTCCATATCATTAAACTTTGCATCAAAAAATTTTTCATCACTTTTTGCACAGGTATTTAATGATGTTTGAGAAGTTTCGTTTATAAAAATTTTATCTATTTCATTTATTCGCATAAAAATATCTTTTTTTATTTTTATCGGCATATCTTTTTTTATTTTTAGAAAAGATGAGAAATTCTTTACAAAGTTTAATATACAACCCGGCTATTTATGTAATTTTTATACTATATAGGCATTTTTTTGTTACAATAATGCAGTAAATTTGAAATTATAAAATTTTATACAGGGGCATAGAGAGGCTTAAAAATGAAAAACAAAAAAATTATGTTTTGGATGATTATCGCTCTTACTATAGTTGCAGCATTGATAATCATTAAAAAACCGACAAAATTGGGACTTGACCTTGTAGGAGGCTCAAGAATAGTGCTTGAAGCACAGACAACAGACACAATCGCAAAAATCACACCTGATATGATGAGCAGTTTGCAATTTGCTATTGAAAACAGAGTTAACGCTCTGGGTGTTGCGGAAACTCTTGTACAACAGACAGGTGAAAAACGTCTGCTCGTTGAAATACCTAACGTTTCAGATCCTGCGAAAGCAAAAGAATTTCTTGGCGAAACAGCAGAACTGGAATTTAAAAAGCCGCTTGACGGAAAATATGGCGCAACAGGCTGGATTTCATCAGGTTTAACAGGTAAAGATGTAAAAAAAGCTTTAATATCAACAAATCCTGGCGGACAATGGGTTGTATCGCTTGAATTTAATGACAAAGGTACAAAAAAATTCGGAGAATTGACTTCAAAAATGGTAGGTCAGTCAATGGCTATTTTCTTCAACGGTGAGCTTCAATCCGCCCCGACTATTCAAGAGCCTATTCTCGGCGGTCATGCTCAAATCTCCGGCGGTGATTCCGGTTTTGCTTACGAAGAAGCAAAAAAAATGGTTGACCTCCTTAATGCAGGTGCATTGCCTGTTCCGGCCAAGATTATTGAAGAAAGTCTTGTTGGCCCGACTCTCGGTGCTGACAGTATTGCAAAGAGCAAAACAGCAGGTATTATAGGTATCGGTCTTGTTATGCTGTTTATGCTTTTATACTATCGTTTGCCGGGATTTATCGCAGATATTGCATTGATTATTTATTCAATACTTGTTTTTGCAGTATTTAAAATCGTTCCGGTTACATTGACACTTGCCGGCATTGCAGGTTTTATCCTGAGTATCGGTATGGCTGTTGATGCAAACATCCTTATTTTTGAAAGGACAAAAGAAGAGCTTAAGGCCGGAAGAACTCTATTTACAGCTATCAATGCAGGTTTTGACAGAGCATTTACTTCAATTTTCGACTCAAATATGACTACAATAATTACCTGCGTAATTCTGTACTTCCTGGGTACAAGCATTATCAAAGGATTTGCTCTGACATTGATTATAGGTGTTGTAATCAGTATGTTTACCGCAATTACTGTTACCAAAAACTTCATGCACCTGTTATTTGGTGCAGGTCAGCTAAAACACCCTGGCTGGTTCGGTATTAAACAGTCAGAAATAGGCAAAGCTTATGAAGCTACCGAAACAAAGAAAGAAAAAGCAAAATTCGGTATTCTTGATTAATAAAAAATATAAAAAATAATTTCTAAGGAGAAAATATAATGAGTGAAACAGTTTTACATCAACATAAATGGATTGATGTCGTAAAATACAGATGGGTCTGGTTCGGACTGTCACTTTTGCTGATTGTCCCCGGCATCATTGCAATGGTTTATTCTATGATAAACTATCCTACACACTATCCTGTTAAAGTAGGTATTGACTTCACAGGCGGTACAATTTCACAATACTCTGTCAAAAAAGATGTACCCAACAGCGAAATAGGAAACCTCAGAACCAAACTCATAAATGCAGGGGTGGAAAATCCTGTGATTCAGGTTTTGAGAACAAACAATACTATTTCTAAAGCGGAAAAACTCAATACCGCTACTGTAATCTCAGTTAAAACAGCTTTCAAAAGCAATGACAAAACAGCAGAGCAAAAGATAGCAAATGTAATCACAGCCGATTACCCGGGTGCTGAGCTTGTTCAAGTTAGTTCAATAGGGCCTTCTCTGGGGAAAGAATTGTTTGTAAACTCTTTGTATGCACTAGGGCTGGCATTTCTTGGCATTGTTGTTTACCTTTCTTTCAGATTTCAGCTTGATTACGCAGTAATTGCACTGATTTCTCTTGCTCACGATGCTTTGTTTGTTCTGGGATTTTTCTCAATACTCGGAATATTCTTTGATGTACACATTGATGCTTTGTTTATAACAGCAGTACTTACTGTTGTAGGTTTTTCAAACCATGACACAATCGTTGTATTTGACAGAATCAGAGAAAATTCAAGATTTCTTGCCAAAAAAGCGACTTTCCCTGAAATCGTTAACGCAAGTGTCAACCAGACTCTTGCCAGAAGTATTAATACTTCTTTGACAACATTGATTACGCTTGGCGCTCTTTACCTGTTCGGCGGTGAGACAACAAAAGAATTTGTCCTTGCAATGATTGTAGGTATTGCAATCGGTACTTATTCAAGTATATTCTTTGCATCAACATTACTTGACTGGTGGAGAGAAAAACAGGAAAACAAAAAAAGAGGAGCTGCAGCTTAAAATGACAAATGAAAGCAGTGCAGAGCCTAAATCACTTGCTCAATTTGTTTCTGAATTGAGAGAAAAAATCGGTTTATCACAGACAGGGCTGGCAAAAAAGTCAGCTCTGCCTTTAAAAACCATTGAAGAAATTGAAAGCGGTCAGGAACTCTTCCTCGCTTCAACAATCCGACAAAAATTGGCTAACGGTTTGAAGCTTAAACCATCCGAGATAAAAAAATATGAAAAACACCCCGACCTTTCTCTTTTGCCGGATAATGAAGCTACAATATTTATTAAAAATCAAATTCTTGCTCATGATATAGAAAACCTTGAGTGTCCGGTCTGCGGTTCAAAACTAGTTACCCGTATTGCAAAAATGTATGACCTCGAAGACAACCTAGTGCTGGTGCCCAAAGCACGCTGCACAAAATGTCCGTTCCAGATTAAAGGATAATTGTATTGCGATCGGATAGTTTATATAACTGCTTTTATATTTTTTAAGTTTTATATTCCGGTCTTGTCCAAATAAAATGCAAGAATACAAAGCACTGAAAATACAGCTGCAAATTTTTGCACATCATTCATTATTTCTAAAAAGCTTTTTTCGCTTTCTATCTCTTTATCAATATAATTCAAGAGGTTTTTTATAGTTCTTAAAGCAAAAAGAACAGAAACAAAAATCACAAAATATTTTCCTGAAAAAACATGTGCATGTATTCCAAAAAATAAATTTGCATAAATTAAAAATACAATAAATACATATAAATAATAAGCATTCTGCTTGCTGCCGCTGATAATCGGCAAAGTCCTTTTTCCGGCTTTCTTGTCAGAATTGAAATCAAGAAAAAAGTCTGTATATAAAAGACAAACAACAACCAGCGCAAAAGAAACAGAGAGCCATTCAAGCTTTGAAGAAAACTGTCCTGTCATAACATAAAAAACACCGGTGAAAAGAAGCGGTGAGAATACTATTCCTATTATTATTTCACTCAATCCAAAATATCCTGATTTAGGATATAAAAGACACAATATTCCGGCTATAGCCATGATAAAAAGCACCGGAAGCTTATATAAATATACGAAAAACAATCCTACAAAAATTGATATAGAAAATAAAACAGCAGTAGTTTTGAACGCAGCTGCAACAGAGAGTCTGTTGTCCAAAAAATTTTTGCATTTACCTTTTTTCAGATTAATATTTTTGCCGGTTTCTTTATTTTCTACATATTTTTTGTAGTCAACAATATCATCAAACAAATTAGCACCAAGATGGGCACAAGCTATGCCCCAAAAAGCTAATATTCCATACAGTATATTTCCGCCGTTAAAAATTGCAAAAGAAAAAGCGATAATCCAGGCCATTACTGACATAGGGAGAGAATATGCCCTAGTGTATTCAAGAAAAAATTTCAAATTTTCCATTTGTTAAGGATAACACAAAAGTCGTCTTAACATTTGTTAACATGATACGACAAAAGTAGCAAAAAAATTTTTGCTAAGATTTCATGCTCATGTAAACTCCTCTATAAACTCCGTAATACTAATTCTATCCATCTCGGCTGGTTTTTTCAAAAATCATGCCGATTTTTTTTAAATAGTTTCTTGAATTTCTTTTTGCAGGTAACTGTATTTTGGATAATAAGTTTCCGGATCTTCCTTGGCTGCTTTGATTTCGTCCTGACATTTTACAAAAAGTTCCGCCAGTACAGGGTCAAATTGTGTACCGGCACAGCGCTGAATTTCTGCAATTGCAGTCTCATGAGAAAGCGCTTTTCTGTAAGAACGAGTGGAGGTCATTGCGTCATAGGTATCTGCCAGAGCAATTATTCTGCCTGAAATAGGTATTTCTTCACCTTTAAGCCCGTTAGGATAACCCTTTCCGTCCCATCTTTCATGATGAGTACGAAGCCAGTTTGAAATTACAGTAAGTTTTTTTATCCCCATAAGCATTTTTTCAGCCTGCTGGGGGTGAGATTTCATTACTTCATATTCTTCATCGGTCAGTTTTCCGGGTTTGCAAAGAATTTTTTGCGGAATACCGATTTTTCCGATATCGTGTAAAAGCCCTGCTGTTTCTATTTCTTCAAGAGTTGTATCATCCAAATTTAATGCTTTTGCAAGTATCAAAGAATACATTGTAACTCTCAAAGAATGGCCGTGAGTATAAGGGTCTTTTGCATCCAGAGCAGATGCAATTAGTTTTATTGTTTTATAAAACAACTCTCTCAAATCTTTGAGAATAATTGTTTTGTTATTCATTAAATCAAATTTTTGAATACCGGTTTCAATTGTCAATTTGAGTTCTTCCGGATCAAACGGTTTGACAATATACTGATAAAGATGGCAGTCGTTGATTGAATCCACAATTGCATCAACATCCAGATGTCCTGTTAAAAGGATTTTAATGATATCCGGATATTCACCTGCAACTCTTTTAAGAAACTCTGTCCCTTCCATTTCAGGCATTTTTTGGTCAGAGACAATCAGTGCGATTTCTTTTCCTTTTCCTTCAACAATTTCTAAAGCTTCTTTTCCGTTAGATGCAGTCAAAATATTGTAATCGTGGCGGAGTGTTCTGCGAAGCAGCTGAAGGTTATTCACCTCATCATCTACCAGCAGAATAGTATGTTTTTCATTTTTTTGTGACACCTGAAGGATTTCGCCGAGACTTTCTTCAAACGTGTCTTCTTTTAATAACGTAAAATTTTCCATACATACACCATATTACTCTTTTTACTTCGACTAATTCCAACAAAAACTTTATATTTTTTTGTTTAAACTTTACAAAAGTTAAAAAAGAAGTTATAACTTGGATATTATATATTATTTCTGAAATAATGAAAATACACGATTTAACGCAATTTTAAACAGTATAATTTGAATAGGTAAAAAAATGTATCTAAAACAATTTGAACACGGTCGTACGTTTATATCAAAACTAAACTACAATACAGACTTGCTTGAAGAACTAAATAGAATTTGTCAGGATGAAAACATCAAAGCAGGTGCAATCAGTGTAATTGGTGCTGTTTCCAGCTTAAAACTCGGATTTTATGACCAGATTACCAAAGAATACATTCACACAACATACGCATACGATGAGCCAATGGAGATAGTATCTTGCATAGGCAATATTTCATTAAAAGACGGAAAGCCCTTCTGTCACGTTCATCTGACAGCTGCAGACAGAAAAGGCCGCTGTATAGGCGGACACCTTGTAAACGGCACTGCAATTTTTGCTGCAGAAGTTGTGATACAAGAGCTTCTGGGTGAAGATTTAATAAGAAAAAATGATGAGCAGACAGGCTTGTCTTTGTGGAAAGAATAAAAGCTTTGCTGCCGGGAAAGTGTCTTGGATTATTGGCAGAATAAATTGGTGGGCAAAACGGAGTCGTAGGTTGGGCAAGGCAGTTGCACAAACAAAAATCAATAAAAAGTATAAAAAAGCCAATAATAAAAGACCGGTTTTATTACCGGTCTTTTAATACTCACTACCATTGAATAAACACAAGTCCGGATGAACCGTTTCCGCCGGAACCATAGCCAAAGTTGGTTCCATTTATTGTAATAGCTCCGCCGCCTCCGCCTGAGCCGGCACCGTATATGTTTTTAAAGGAGCTTATCATTGCACCGTTTCTGAATACTGTGCCTGTTTGTCCGTTTGCAGAGGTGTTTGTACCGCTTAATCCGCCATAGATTTTTGCTTTTGAAACTGTCAAAACATTTGACATTTCACCATCACCGCCTACAGGCATATTGTTGGCATTAATATTTTGAGAATAGGTGCTTTCATCACGCGGATCAATAGCAGAAGCTCCTTCACCGCCGAGCACCGGTGTACCGTTTTTTATGTAGGAGGCTTGGCCGTCATTGCCTGCTGTTCTTGAATTTCGACCTACATTTAGATGCGAAGGACGATTAGACAAAGTTGAAGAATAGCTGCCGCCGGCACCGCCTTTACCGGGGAAAAGCATTGTACCGGATGACATTTCTGAATAAGGAATTTGAAGAACTTTGCCTGCTTTTCCGCCGAGTCCTGCCAGAACAGGCTTGTATGAAATACCGACAAATCCGTTCATGCCATCCTGTGCTGAAAATTCAACATTACCGTATTCACCGCCTCCGCCTCCGCCTGCGCCGTAGTGGTTTTCATAAGTTTTGCATAATACTGTATTGCGAATATTACCGAATCTACACACACCTGTTGTTTTTTTTGTTACTTCATTGAATGTAATTCCAAACATATCGTTATAGTCAGTTAATGCACTTAGCAACCTGAACCTGTGGGAGTCATTTTGATTGTCAGATGAAGACAAAGGACCCGGCCTTGAGCCTCTTACAACTCTGGCTCCATCTATATTTGATGATGACTCACTGGCAGACGACGAATAAACAGAGGATGCATACTGGTTCCATGTAGAACGTACTGTTGAACATGAAACTCTGCCGGTATCAATATTTCTAATATTTCCTAAACTGGTAAATCCTTTTATTTTTAATTTACATGGAGACCATGCGAGCCGAGAAACTATGGCACAGCCACTGCCGCCTCCGCCGGCAATCATGCTTTTTGTCTGAAGATTCTGGTTAAATCTTATTAATGAACCACCTCCTATACTTCCGAGATTAGGCTGCGCCATAGAATTTTGACCGCCAGTGCCGCTTTCTCCGACAATAATTGTCATATTCAGGTCTTTTGGCAAAATTACCTGAGAATAAACAAGTCCGCCGGTTGTACCGGTACAGGCTCTATAGGTAAATCCATTAGAATATCCCCCACCGCCACCGCCGCCTCCGCCGACAGCGAGAAGTCTATAGAGTCCGGCTCTGGTGGTTGTATAAGAAAAAGTTCCGGGTTCTGTATATTTTTTCATATAATTGCCTGACACAGTACCGGAACCGGCTCCGCCTCCTCCGCCGCCTATGATAGTTACGACAAAGTTTTTAGCGTTTCCGGGTGGAGTGAAAACACACCCCATTCTGCCTTCTTCGGCATCCCATCTGGTTTGTTCGGTTTTTATCTGGTTATTTATTACAGATCTGGCGACAAGCTGATCTCCGTTCCAATAACACGCATACATGCCTTTGGACACATTTTTTCTTTCTCTGTGTTTTTTCGTTATGACAGGGATTGAAGCAAGCGTAATTATACACACAATAAGAAGAGAGATTAAAGCTTCTGCAAGTGAAAACCCGTTTGGATAAATATATTTATTCTTGTTTATTTTTGTATTTTTGTCCATCTGCCGCTCCTGTAAATGTTTTCTTTTTTATATTACAGGGTTTCGGACTTTATTTTGGTTATCTTGACATACTCCAGCGTCTCTTATCTTATCTTATCTTATAGAAAAGCTTATGGTTACTGTGTTTTAATGTCAAGAAACCTGTGTTTATATTTCTTAATAATCTGTCTGTTTTTTAAGTTATGTTAACAATTTAGTTTTTTACAAGTAAATTAAGATACATCATTTTGCCGCTCAATTAAACAAGAAAGATTGCAGCTATCATTCCCGAAACTCTCAAATATCCATTGAGTTGAAACAGCATAATAAGGTTTATACCCCGGGCGGAGATAAAAAACGACTAAATATACCTGTCCGGCATCAAGTTACACAAGTAAAAGACCTAACCCTATAAAAAACATGCCTGCAAAAATACCGGCCATAACATCGTGGTTTTCTCCGTATTCTCTGGCTGTAGGCAAAAGAGTATCCAGAGAAATGTAAACCATAATTCCTGCAACGATTGCAAACAAAATACCTATAGCCATCTGAGGCATAAAGACCTTTATAATGGCAAAACCAATCAAAGCACCTATCGGCCCTGAAATTCCTGCAAGAGCCGAAAACAGCATTGCATAACGTTTTTTCCCGGTGGCATGGTACATAGGAAGTCCGATAGCTATTCCCTCAGGCAGGTTGTGTATAGCTATAGCTATTGCAAGCGGTATGCCGAGAGTTATATTTGTACTCGCAACAAGAAACATTGTCAAACCTTCCGGAAAACGGTGAAGAGAAATAGCAATCGCAGTCAATAATCCTGCTTTTTTAATCCTTTCATCTTCCTCGGAGATATTTTCCGGATCCTTGTCTATCAACTCATCGCCGAAATGCGCAGGCAGAAAATAGTCAATCATTGCAGCAATTACAATCCCTGTAAAAAATCCGACAAATGTAATCAAAGCCGCATGATTACCAAAATAATGTGCTGTGTATTCTCTCGATTCTTTGAGAATTTCTGTTAATGACATGTAAATCATAACCCCTGCGGAAAAGCCAAGCCCTGTCGCAAGCATTTTCAGGTTGTTTCTTTTAACAAAAAACGAAACTGAGCCTCCTGCAACAGTAGCAAGACCTGCTATGAGGGTTAAAATAAAAGCTATTATGTGATTATGTTCCATGGTTTTCTCTAATTAATTTCAGCCAGTTTTTCAAGTTTGAGTTTCTGGTCATGTTCCATCAAAAGATTGATAAGTTCATCTAAATCGCCGTCAATAACCGTCCAAACATTCAAGTTTTGGCCTATACGGTGATCTGTGAGCCTTCCCTGTGGGAAATTGTATGTTCTGATACGTTCTGATCTGTCGCCGGTTCCTACTTGAGAACGGCGAAGGTCGGTTATTTCCTGCATTTGTTTTTGAACTTCCATATCATACAATTTTGCTTTCAAAATTTGAAGAGCACGCTCTTTGTTTTGAAGCTGTGAACGTTCTTCCGTACAGAAAATCATAATCCCTGACGGTTTGTGAAAAACTCTGACGGCTGTTTCAACTTTGTTAACGTTTTGACCGCCGGCACCGCCTGAACGTGCGGTAGAAATTTCCAAATCATTCGGGTTCAATTCAATTTCCACATCATCAACTTCCGGCATAACTGCAACCGTTGCAGTAGAAGTATGCACACGCCCCTGTGATTCCGTTTGAGGAACTCTTTGTACACGATGAACACCGGATTCGTATTTTAATTTTGAATAAATACTATCCCCTTTAATAGAGATGATGACTTCGGAAACACCGCCTGCCTCACAGTCAGTTTTGCTGAGAATTTGTGAATGCCAGCCCTGTTTGTCAGCATAGCGAAGATACATTCTCATCAAATCACCGGCAAAAATATTTGCCTCATCTCCGCCGGCACCGCCACGGATTTCCAGCATAATATCTTTGTCATCCATCGGATCTCTGGGGAGCAAAAGAACTTTCATTCTTTCTTCAAGTTCTATGTTTTTTGCTTCATTTGCTTCTATTTCAGCATGCAAAAACTGTTTCATCTCTGCATCATTTTCAGATTTCAGCATTTCTTTTGCATCTTTGATGGCATCTTCATTGTTTTTCCAGGCACGATAAACTTCGACTGTCTCTTCCATTGCTTTTCTCTGCTTTGAAAGATCTCTGAATTTTTCATAATCAGCTATAACAGCCGGATCAGAAAGTATTGTGCCCAATTCTGTATATTTTTCTTCAATTTGAAGAATTTTGTCTAACATATCTTTCATAATATATTTATATTATCTCAAACATAAAAATGTTAAAACTTTATCCGAATAGACTTTTTGTTTTATTAAATTAAAATTTTCAAAATTTATAGTTATATCTTTCGGATGTTCAAGAATAAGACAGCCATTGCTTTTTAAAAGATGGTTTGTGAAAATAATATTAACAATTTCATCGTACAATCCGCTTCTGTATGGCGGATCAACAAAAATTACATCATGCGAAGATAATTTTTTTAAAACTTTCAAGCTGTCACCAAGCAAAAAATCGGCTTCCTTAGCTGTTAATCCGAGTTTTTTGGAATTTTCTTTTAAAAGGAAAAAAGTTTTCTTATCTTTTTCAAGAAAAGTACAGGAGCAAAATCCTCTTGATACAGCTTCAAAACCCATAATTCCAGAACCGGCAAAAACATCAAGAAAAGACTTGTTTTCAAAATCCATTATAGAAAATAATACGCTGAATATACTCTCTCTGACTTGTGACAGAGTCGGTCTTACGTTTTCACCTTTCGGAGAAATTATTTTTCTTGATTTCAAATAACCGCCTGTTATCTGCATATTATCCTGTCTTAATTTCAATAATAACTGATATGATAAAGATTATACCCTAAAATCGGTATTTTATGAGAAAACAACTGATTTTCAAACCATTTGCAGGTAGTTTTATAACATAAAAATTTGGTTCTTTTTAACCGCGCAATGTATAAAGTTCTTCTACATCCTTTTTAGAAAGCTCTTTTATACCTCCTAAAATCAGAGAATTCAAATAAATTTGAGCACAGGTCTCCGCTGTTTCCATTAAAAAATATGCATTTTTTAAATCTTTTGCACCTATAACTATGCCATGATTAGCCAGCAGCACTGCATTATGTTTTGCAAAAAACCGTGCTGTATTTTCAACAAGTTTTTCTGACCCGGGAAGAGCATATTTTGCTACAGGAATCTCTCCGAAATAAAAAACATTTTCCGAAATAATCGGTTTTGACAAAGACTTGTGACAGACAGCAAATGCGGAAACATAAGGAGAATGACAGTGAACTATTGCATTTATATCCGGACGCATTTTGTATATAGCATTATGCAAATTTTTTTCTGACGATGCCTTTTTATTTCCATCTATTACTTTAGAATTTTCATCGATCAGAACTATTTCATTTTCTTCCAAATCGTAAAGGCAAGTCCCTGAGGCAGTAATTAAAATATTATTTTCAAACCTCACACTGATATTTCCGGATGTAGCCGGAGACATGTTTTTTTCACCGAGTTTTTTTCCGTATTTTATTATTTCTAATTTTGCTTTTGACAGCTCTAATTCATTTATTTCCATAAGTTATTTCTTTTAGCAAATTTATTTTAAGAATGTTATAATAATATAACAAGAGAGAGGATTTAATCAATTGTCCGAATTAGTTGAGAAAATTTTTATAGAATCACCTCAAGTTCCTAAAATTATAGACTATCAAAAGGTTACGGAATGGCTTGAAGAATGCAGACACATTAAATCGAAAAGAAAAAAAGAACGTTTGCAAAATCTTATTGCTATGACCTGTATGCCTCTTGTAAAAAGAGTTGCAAAAACACTCGCAAGAAGAAGCACTGACCCTTTGGAAGATATAATTCAAGTCGGAAATGTAGGACTCGTCAAGGCAATCAAACTCTATGATCCCTCTGTCAGCAAAAATTTTAAATCTTATGCAATGTATTTGATAACAGGTGAAATAAGACATTACCTGAGAGACAAAGCCCTGATGATTAAAGCCCCGAGAGCCATACAGGAGCTTGCTTATCGTGTACACAAACTCACTGCTGAAATGATAGAAGAACTCGGAGAAAAACCTACGGATAAAGAAATTGCAAAAAAAATGGACATGCCTGTTACAAAGGTTCAAGAAGCTATTGATGCAGACAGAAGAAAAACAACTATTTCACTTGACCAGCTGGTATTTCCCGATGACGATGATTATTGCAACTGGGGCGATAAAATAGCTGATTTCAGCTGTATCGATGCACAAAATATCTATGAGGACAGAGAACTTATTACAGAATCACTGAAAAACATCGACCCTGTTTTAAAAGAAATAGTAGAGCTCACATATTTTCAAGGAATGAGCCAGCTTGAAATTTCAAGCAAACTGGGTCTTTCTCAGATGCAGGTTTCCAGAAAACTTAAAAAAGCTCTAAACCTTTTGCATGACATAATTCAAAAATCACAAATGGACGCTTGATATGACTATTTTTTGGACGGTTTATGCTTTTATTATAGGTTTGTGTATAGGCAGCTTTCTGAATGTTGTTATCCTGAGAGGATTGAGCGGAGAATCTATCGTACTGCCGCCTTCTCATTGCACAAACTGTAATCACAAACTAGCCTGGTATGACAACATACCCGTTTTTTCATATTTATTTCTTAAAGGAAAATGCCGTTATTGCGAAAAAAAAATAAGCCTGCAGTATCCTGCAGTTGAATTTTTTACAGGAATAATTTTTGCAGGAATTTTTTACAAATACGGTTTTGGCGGCAATATGTTTTTTCTTATGGCATGTGCTTCTCTTTGTATTGTTCTTGCAGTAACGGATATAAAAGAAAAAGTTATTCTGGACGGTCACGCTTATCTACTTATTATACTCGGGCTTGTGTACAATTTTTTCAATATAGCGAATGAAAATTTTACAAAAATAAATTTCTGGATATTCGGTTTGAATATTTCTATTTACCAATCTTTTGTTTACTCTTTGCTTGGCTTAATCGGAGGATATGGAGTTATGATGGGGATAGCTTTTCTGTCAAAACTCATTACAAAAAAAGACTGCTTTGGTGAAGGCGACGCTTATATTCTGGGAGCTTTGGGTGCATTTTTCGGTATTGTAAACGCAATTGTCATTTTTATATTGAGTATTGTTATATGGGGAGGGCTTTCAGTTCCGGTATTTTTATACAAATGGTTTAAGGAAAAAAACTACAAGATGTTTAGTGCAATAATACTTTTTATCACAGCTGCAGCTCTTTTCGGAGCCGGTGAATATTTTGATATATTTACATCAAATTTGTTTCACTGGTTTTCATATCTGCTGGTGGCTTGTACCGGTTTATACTGCTGCAAACTGCTTTTAAAATCCATAAAAGATGAAAACAAACCGGTAGTTATTCCTTACGGGCCGGCATTAATTTTTGGTGCTTTTGTTATTTTATTCTTATTTTAGAATTATTTTCAGATTTAAAAATCAGACATTTCTTAGTGATTTACTTTCTGTCCAATAACTTCCTTATAGGCATCAACATATTTTTGAGCACTTTTATCCCAGCTAAAATCAGCACTCATTGCATTTTTCATTATCTGTGCCCAGTCATTTTTGTCTTTAAAAATATCGAGTGCATAACGAATGCAATCCATCATTGAATATGGACTGTAATTCCAGAATTTAAAGCCGTCTCCGCCATCCATAGGATATCCGGTAATTGTATCTTCTAGTCCGCCCGTGGCACGAACTATCGGAATTGTACCGTATTTTAGAGCTATCAGCTGGCTCAAGCCGCATGGCTCAAATGCCGAAGGCATAAGAAACATATCAGCTCCTGCATACATAAGGTTGCTGAGTTCAGCGGAAAATTCCAGTTTTGCTCTGATGTTAGAGCTTGACGCACTGAGATATCTAAACATATCTTCATAATGCTGTGCACCAGTACCGAGAATTATAAACTGAGCAGTCAAGTTTTTTAGTTCTTCGCAAACCGGCCCGAACAAATCAAAGCCTTTTTGTTCAACAAGTCTTGAGACTACCGCAATTAAAGGCTTATTCTCTTCATAAGGCAAACCAAACTCTTTTAAAACAGCTTTTTTGTTTTCTTTCTTATTTTCAATAGAATTTACATCATAATTTTTGGCAATAAGCTTATCTGTCTTAGGGTTATAGACAGTGTAATCAACACCATTTAATATACCAAGAAGTTTGTGAGCATTGTGATTGAGTGTCCAATCCAGGCCGTGTCCGCCTTCAAAGGTCTTTATTTCATTAGCATAATTTGGAGAAACAACTATAATCTTATCGCTATAATTGATTGCACCTTTCATCCAGTTAAGCATGCCAAAATGCTCCAATCCCCAGCAATTCCATACCTCTTTGTGGTCAATCTGTGCAAAATACAGCAAATCATCAAACCACTGGCCCTGATAGGCAATATTGTGAATGGAGAAAAAGTTTTTTGTATCTTTAAAGAATGCATCATTCTTATAGTTAACTTTCATATAAACCGGTATCATTGCAGTATGCCAGTCATTGGAATGAATAATATCAGGTTTAAAATTCAATAATTTCGCATACTCAATTGAAGCATGAGAAAAAGCAATAAATCTTTCATGTTCATATCTTGTATCAATATATCTCGGATATACTTCGTGAAAAGGTGCAAAATATTTGCTGTTATCTAAAAAGAAAACATTCACATTTTTTGTACCGGGTAATTTTGCCATTTTGAGATTAAAATAGTACTGCCCATAACTGTAATCAATAGTGAGTTTTGAGTTAGGAATGCTTTCAATACCAAATTTTTGTTGATCAATACAACCGTGAAGCGGAGTAAAAATAGCAACTTCATGTCCCATTTTTTCTAAAACTTTGGGCAAACTTCCAACCACATCAGCCAGTCCGCCAACTTTCGAAAAAGGTGCAACCTCTGCCGCTACAAACATTATTTTCATAAAAAACCCTCTACTAACTCACTTGTCTTACGCAAATTATATCACCAAATGGACTAAAAATAACAAACAGGGTTCATCAAGTATATCTTATGAACCCTGTTTATCATATTTTTCTGATTAATTTTTAGTCGTTATTTCTGCCGTCTTCTTTCAAATTTGCCTGAATTTCAGCTTTATCGTTAAATTCATTTATAAAATGAGCATATCTTTCCATTCGAAGTTTCAGCCACGACAACATTGTTTCAGAGCCGTACACTTCAATAGTTCTTGTTCTTGTAAATTGTTTGTAAGAACGATTGTAAGACTCATCTATATATGTCTTACATTTACAGTTGAGCTCTTCTACTAAATCATAAAGTGTTTTGAGCCATGCCGGCTGAACCTGTGCTTCGTTTACAGAATACTCGAGAATCATTTTCTTCCTTGACTTTCTTCTTAGCTATACTATTTATAAAATACCCATTTCTGGAAATTTCTAACAATATAGATGACGATATCCGCAAATTTCAAATCTACACATGGTTTTATCGGCTTGCAGGAAGAAAACTTAATGCTTTTTACTAAATTTGTAACATTAGTTTACAAAAACAATTATATCTGCAAAAAAGCAGTTAAACACTCTGATTTAACTGCTTTTTTCATGTAAAAAACAATTATCTTTCAGGAATTGGAGGAACCGGCGGATTTAAAGCCGGAGAAGACGGAACCTGAGCCGGTTTTTGAGGTTCAAGAAAAGTATTATTGAAAGAAACAGGATTTGGAGTTTGTTGATTTATATTCATATCTCCGTTGATATTTGCGCTTTCCATAGGAATTTCCGGTCTCGGCGGTTCTTCTGAAACATCCTCTTCTTTTATACTTCTTGCAGCAGCTTTTGCTGATTTCTTCAATTCAACCGGGGGATAGTCAAAATCCGTTGCACCGAATTTTTTTGTAGCAACTTTCATTGTTTCTTTCCATATTGCAGCAGGTATTGTACCGCCGTATACCCCGTTCATTTTAGAGTTGTCATCATTTCCTACCCATATACCCGTAACTACATCCGGAGTATATCCATAGAAGGAGGCATCTTTGTTGTCATCTGTTGTACCGGTTTTTGCTGCAGCAGGTTTTCCTATATTTGCAGAACGTGCTGTTCCGTTTTCAACAACTGTTTTCAGCATTGCTGTTATAACTGATGCTGTGTTAAGGTTCAAAACCTTCATGACACGGGTTTTAGGTGCTTGATAAATAACTTTACCCCGGGAAGTTTCAACCCTTTCAATTGCATAAGGTTTAACTTTAAAACCGCCGTTTGCAAAAGCACCGTAGGCAATAGTCATTTCGTAAAGTTTTACACCGTTTGAACCGAGAGCAATTGTCATATCATACTCAAGCGGAGTAGTTATACCCAGAGATCTTGCTATTCCTATTACTGAACGGACACCAACGTCTTTTATAAGCCTTGCAGCCATAACGTTTGATGAAACGGTTAAACCCATAAATAAAGGCAATTTTCCTCTGTATCTGTTGCCGTAGTTATGAGGTTTCCAACCGTTCAAATCAACAGGGGTGTCATCAAGTACATCATTTGGACCCCAGCCTTTTTCTATAGCGGCTGCATAAACAAAAGGTTTGAAAGCAGATCCCGGAGGTCTGATTGACTGGGTTATTCTGTCATACTGGCTTTTGTTATAATTTTTTCCGCCGATATATACATAAATCTCTCCTGTTATCGGTGAGAAAGAAAACACTGCGGCCTGACGTGAACCGCCTGAGCCGAGATTTTTTATGACTGCATCTTCTGCAGCTTTTTGAGCTGCATAATTCAGTGTTGTAACAACTTTATAACCGCCTTGAGAAATTTCTGTTTCATCAAAACCGAGGTCTTCAAGTTCTTTCATTGCATAATCAACAAAATATGGAGCTCTGTTTAATGAATAAATATCAGGATTTGGATTTAGATTTAATCCTTCTTTTTTAGCTGCTTCATATTGTTGACGGGTAATGTATCGCATTTTGTACATTCTGCCGAGAACTTGATTTCGTCTTTCTATTGCAAGTTTTTTATTGTTATAAGGAGAGTATACAGACGGTGCCTGAGGCAAACCGGCTATCAAAGCAGCCTCTGACAATGTTAAATCTTTCAACGGCTTGTTAAAATATATCTGAGCCGCACCTGCTATACCGTAAGCACCTGAACCAAGATAAACATTATTCAAATACATTTCCAATATTTGGTCTTTTGATATTGTTTTTTCTATTCTGGCTGCAACAATAAACTCTTTTATCTTTCTGTCAAAAGTTTTTTCATTACTCAAGAACAGTATTCTTGCAAGCTGTTGTGTGATAGTACTCGCACCTTGAGAAAGACTTCCTGTCGAAAGATTGACAATCATTGAACGAACAAGACCAATAGGGTCATAACCTCTGTGATGATAGAAGTTTTTGTCTTCCGTTGCAATAATTGCATTCTTTATATTGTCCGGAACATCTTTTATTTCAACTTTTTCAAATTTATACGCAGTAAAAGTTTTTATTACTTCATCATCAGAAGAATAAAACTTTGTAACAACATTAGGTTTAAAATCTTCCAGATGCTGTATAGGAGGCAGTGACGCAAGATAGAGATTTACTCCTATGAAACCTGCAAGAATAAACGAAAAAACCATTACAAAAAATTGTTTTATCGGACTGTTTTTTTTAGGGTTTTTAAATTTCTTTGGCATTTCAAACTCTGACATTTTTTTATCCTAATCTAATCTAGAGTAATATTATCAAATAAAGTAATTAAATACAAACCCGTAAAGCAAAATCTTGTAAAGATTTTATAAAGAAAGCATTTTGCGGTGGTAGAATAGAGAAATAGACTTATGGAATAAGTAAGAAGGAGATTTATATGATTCCTATAGTAGATTTAAAAAGACAGTACAAACAAACCGGTGCTGAAATTGAAAAAGCTGTTATTGATGTTCTTCGTTCAGGTTCCTACATTCTCGGGCCTAACACAAAAGCTCTCGAACAGGAATTTGCAAAATATCTTGGCACAAAACATGCAATCGGTTTAAACTCTGGTACAGATGCTCTTCATCTGGCATTGAGAGCTCTTGATATAGGAAAAGGCGATGAAGTTATAACAGTCGCATTTACATTCGTTGCCACAACAGAATCAATAGAAATCGTAGGAGCCACTCCTGTTTTTGTTGATATTGATCCTGATACTTTCAATATGGACGTAACTCAGATTGAATCAAAAATTACACCTCGTACAAAAGCAATAATGCCTGTACACCTTTACGGACAACCTGCTGACATGGATGTAATAATGGACATTGCAAAACGTCACAACCTGTATGTAATAGAAGACTGCTGCCAGGCAATAGGTGCTGAATACAAAGGTAAAAAAGTCGGTTCATTCGGTGATATCGGATGCTACAGCTTCTTCCCGACCAAAAACCTAGGAGGTATGGGCGACGGCGGTATGGCTGTTACAAACAGCGATTACTTAAAAGACAGAATGACTGCTCTTCGCAACCACGGCGGTGCTGTCAGATACCATCACGACGAAATCGGTGTAAACAGCCGTCTTGATGAAATTCAATCCGCAATTTTAAGAGTAAAAATGAATTATATCGATGAATGGAACAAAATGAGAAGAGAAGTTGCTCACAGATATACAGAATTGTTCAAAGGTTATGCTGATGTTCAAACTCCGAAAGAACTCCCTGATACTTACTGCGTATACCACCAGTACACAATCAAAGTTCCAAATCGTGATGAAGTTCAAAAAATGCTTCAGGAAAACGGAGTCGGAGCTATGCTTTACTATCCTATTCCTCTTCATATGCAAAAAGTTCATGCACACCTCGGATACAAAATGGGTGACCTGCCTAAAACAGAATACGATACTCAACACGTTATGAGTCTGCCTATGTTTGCTGAATTAACTTTTGAAGAACAAAAAGAAATTGTTGAAAAAGTTAAAGACGCAATTGAAAAATGCAAAGCAACAGCAGGCTGCTAGTTGTAGAAAAGTCAAAATAAAAAAAGAGATACAAAATTGTATCTCTTTTTTTATGCAAATTTTCACCATGGCAATTATTTAACCTCAATTGTTTTTATATATAAGTAAGGTTAGAAAAAAATTTTTGGAGTGTGTTTTTATGACTAATGGCTACAATACAAATATCAGTACCGGATATATGCAGTATGGCACAGTACCCCTAGGAGGAATGATGCCTCCGGCAATGCCGCCTGCACAAATGAATATAACAAACAGAACGTATAATACAACAGTACAACATCCGGCTGTTGCTCAGCCTCCGGTTCAACATCAACAGGTACAACAACCCGTACAAATACAACAACAGCCCGAAAAAGATAGTTTTATAAAAAGTGATGCTGCAGCTATAACAATCGGAACTCTTGCATCTGCAGCAGCTATTTTGCTGTGTATATTTGCTCCTGCAAAAGCTTCAAAACCCGGATTTTTTGCAAGACTGAAAGCAAAACGAAAACCCAACCCTCTTAAAGAGATGAAAAAACAAGCAAAACTAAAAGCAAAAGAAACAAAACTCAATGCAGAACTGCAAGCTCAAGAAGCAATACAAAAAGTAGATCAGGAAATTCTTGAAGCTAAGTTAAAAGCCAAACAGGAAAAATTAGAAGCCTCACTCAAAAAGAAGCAGGAAAAGCTTGAAAAGAAACTTGAGAAAAAAAGAGCTAAAATTTCCTGATTAATAAAAATTAAACGAAACATTTAATCTGATTATCTTATCTGTATAGGCATAATCAAGCAGAGATAATCGTCATCGCTTACAGGTTTAAACAATGTAGCGGAAAGACTTCCTCCCAAGCCTATTTTAACCTTTTCAGATTCCATAATTTTTAAAGAATCGAGAACATATCTGTAATTGAAAGCAATAGTAAGTTCTTCATCAGTATATTCAATAGAAATTGAATCTTCACCGAGTCCGGCATCCGGTGTATCAGCTTTTAAAAACAGAGTATTTTCGCCAAATATAAATCTTACGATATTTGTTCTTTCGTTAACCATTACAGAAACTCTTTCAAGCGCTGAAATCATTTCTTCTCTGTTAACCTCTGCGTTTTTCTCACAATTTTGAGGAATTAGCTGTTTGTATGGAGGATATTCACCTTCAAGAAGTCTTGAAGACATAATCATAGAAGCTGTTTTAAATATAATTCTTGTTTTTTCTATTATCAAAGCAATTTTGTCATCATTCAGCAAAGAAGCTATTCTCAAAAACTCTTGCAATGTTTTTGACGGTATAACACAGCTTATCTCTGTACCTTTTTCATTTGTGATTTTCTCAACAATTCTTGTAAGACGATTTCCGTCTGTTGCAGCCATTTCGATATTTTCTTTCGATATAGAACAAAAAACACCGCTTATTATATTTCTGTTCTCATAATTAGCTGCAGAAAAAGCAGTATACTTAATAGATTTTATAAAAGGATTAAGTTCAATTTCGACACTTTCTTTATCTTTTAGTTCTTCTTCATTCAATGTTTGAGGAAACTCATCCGCAGAAATACCAATCAATTCAAATTTTGAGTTACCGCAGGAAATGTTAACAATATTTGTTTCTTCATTCAAAGAAAATACAACAGGTTTGTTGCTCAAACGAGAAACTATTTCTGATAGTTTCTTTGCAGGAAGTGTAATTTTCCCGGGAGTTTGAACAGAGGCAATAGTTTTTGAAACAATATTAATATCAAGATCAGTAGCGCTGAAGGTGATAAAGTTATCAGGAGCTGCATTTATTAAAATATTAGAAAGAACCGGTTGAATACCACGGGCTACTGTAGTTTTTTCAACAATTTTCAAATTTGTAAGAAGTGATTCCTTTTCTATAGTAAATTCCATATTCGCCATTTTTTATTTATTCTCCCGATTTTGTTTTGAATGAAAAAATTTTTTCTCTTCTTTTATATTATCTATTAATATATATAAATATATAATATAAATAATAATAGTAATAAAGAAAGAAAAATCTGTTCAAAACTATTATAAACCAAATACACGAAAGCATTCAACCTGTTCAAAACATTGTTAATAATTTGTAGAAAACCTGTTCAAAAAAGTTCAAAACTTTTTTGATTTTTATTATTTTTGTATTTTCTGTAGAAAACTATTCAGATTATGCAAAGTTTTGAACAGAAAATTAATAGTTTTGAACAGGTTATGAACAAAAAACAAATCATGATATAACAAAAATTTGGCATGAAACCATGCCAAAACTCTTATTTATCAATATCTTTACAATTTTTAAAATCGTTTGCTTTTTGTTTGTGTATCCATCGAGCCATTTTTTGTTGTTCAAAACTCAATGCAAAGTTATACAAACTTTGTATCAAATTCCTTCCGCTCGGGGATTTTCCGATAAAAAGAGAACTGCCCTGTTTGTTTTTGGCAATGTATATTTCTTTCTGAATAATTCTGTCTACATTACTTTTTGCAGGTGATTCTATCTTAAGTTTCAGCCATACAAACAAAAGAGAAACAGCAGGTTTCTCTTCATTTTGTTTTAAAAAATCTGAAAATTCTTTTATAATCATTTTATTAATGCTTGAACTTCTTTAAAGAACGGATTTTTTGATGACTTAAGCATTTCAAAAAGAACCATTTCTGTTGTTAATATTTTTGCACCTTCTTTTTCCATAAGGTTTATCCCTGCTTTGAATTCATCAGTTTCTCTGGAAGCGCAGGCGTCTTTTACTACAAAAACATTGTAACCTTTTTCTAAAAGAGCAATTGCTGTTTGATATACACAAATATGGGTTTCTATCCCGAAGATAAACACATTTTTTACATTGCCTACAGCTTGTTCTAAACCTTCAGTAATCAATGCATTGAAAGATGTTTTTTCAAAGAAAACAGCACTGTCAGGCAAAGAATATTTTACATCAGGAATTGTTGAGCCGAGTCCTTGAGGATATTGTTCTGTTATTATGGATTTTATTCCGAGGATTTTTGCTGTTTTTGCCAGAATTTCGGCTTTTTTAGCGCATTTGTTTTTTGTAAGCATTGCCACAAGTTTTTCTTGTATATCAATGAATAAAAATGCAGAATTTTCTACTTTTATATCAATTGCCATTTTTTCTCCTTTTTAGTCTTTTGTGTAATTTTGAAAATCTTTTATGAAAGAATTCAATATGTAATCTATTTTTTGTTCCGTTAATTCTTCTGTTTCTATGTATAACTTTTCTGCTTTAAGTTCACTGTCTTTTATATTGTGAATAATTTCTATATTTATCTTTGTAAAACCAGGATAACTTACGGTAAAAGTACTTGTTCCTTTATCGTTTTCAAGTTTAAACAGGCTTTTTTCTTCTGTGACTGTTTGTGTAATCTTTGTTTCAAACAATTTTTCTTCATATCTTTTCTGTGTTTGATAAAAAAGAGGAGAAAGAATAGATTCCAATTTTTTTACAAAATTTTCTTTATGGAGTTTGAAATTTTTTACATTTGCTTCAAGGTTTATTTCTTTTGTTTTCGGTTCTTTTGCATATAAAAAAGTGTTGCCTTTTAACAAAGCTTTTGATAAAGCTCTGTTTGCGAGTTCTTCTGCTGAATCAAACGCAATATTTTTTGTTTCTATATAACCTGCACTGATTGTATAGTCAGAGGTGAGATATCTTTTTATTTTTTCCAAAATTTTCAAAACATTTTCTTTTTCTGTTTCTCTGAACCACAGGTAAATTTTAAAATCTGTTGCATATCCAAGAATGTCACATGTTCTGACTATTTTTTTGATTGCATTCATAAGAGACTGCGGAGATATCTTGCTTCTTACATTTATATCAGGCGCAACAACAACAAAGCATCCCCAGTTCTTTTTGCTTTCCTCTTTTAATATGGTGTAGGTATAGTTTTCCGTATAAGCATGATTTTTTTTGTCTATAATTTTTAGTTGTGAAAGTATATCTTTTTTTTCTTCTGTTTCTGAAAGAAACTCTCTTTTTTGAAGACACCAGATTGTTCTTATTGTAAATTCGGAATCAGAGGAGTCAACAGGCATAAAATCTGTCAGTCCTTTTTCAAAAGCACTGCTCAGTACATCTTCATCCAGATATTCGTATAGCATCATTACGGAAGTTGTTTCAAATTCTTTTGTTTGTTTAAGCTTTTGAAGGAAATTTAAAAAGTTTTCAGCTTCTTTTTCATCATCTTTTAAATGGTACAAAACTAGAACCGGCCGATATTTTTTTATATTTTCAAAACAGTTTTCATATCCGATAACTGTTAAAGCATCGGTATTTCTCAAAAGCAGTATCTTTTTTTGAATAGATAAAGCTGCTTTGTCATTATTTGTTATTAAAACAATATTGTTTTGCAAAAACCTCTCCGTTTGTTCTGGTCAACTCTAAAAATATTTTATAACAAGTATAATGCAATGTCATTGTAAGTATATTTAAATCATTTTTTTAAAGTAGAAAGCAATTTTAATTACTTGCTATATCTTACTTTCCATTTCGAAATAAGTTCATGTAATTCGTTTCTTATTGATTTGTTTTGTTTCTCAATAAGGAGTGTAAATAATAATTAAATCTAAATATACTTATGGAGCATATTTGTTTATACAATATAAGTATTTGCTATTTTTAAAAAAGGATTAATAATATAATTATATACTTCTTATTAGTGTGTTTTTATTTATGTGGATGGTGGCATTATGTTTGAAAAAATACAAAATGAACAATTTGATGAAGAAAGAGCTTTGTACAATATAAAAAATGCTGAAATAGTAGATTGCACTTTTGCCGGCCCTTCTGACGGCGAGTCTGTTTTGAAAGAGGGCAGAAATTATCAAGTAAAAAATTGTACTTTTTCACTGAGATATCCTATGTGGCATGCGAACGGTTTTGAGCTAAATAATTCTTCAATGGATGAAAAAACACGTGCACCTCTATGGTATTGTCAAAACGGAAAAATTGATGATTGTGAAATTAATGGTATAAAATGTTTGAGAGAATGCGATAATGTTTCTGTTTCCGGGTGCCGGATTTTGTCTGATGAATTTGGTTGGAAATGTAGAAATATAAGTATTTCTGATACAGTTATAAATTCTGTATATTTTTTATTCGAATCAAGCGATGTAGAAATTGACAAACTGGAAATGAGCGGAAAATATTCGTTTCAGTATATGAATAATCTGCATATAACAAATTCAAAGCTTGATACAAAAGATGCTTTCTGGCACAGTGAAAACATTCTTGTTGAAAATTCTGTTGTAAAAGGTGAATATCTTGGATGGTTTTCTAAAAATCTCACATTTATAAATTGTCACATTATCGGCACTCAGCCGCTGTGTTATTGCGAAAACCTGAAAATGATAAATTGTACAATGGAAGACACCGATCTTGCTTTTGAATATTCTGATGTCGAAGCTGATATTTCAGGACATATTGTTTCTGTAAAAAATCCAAAATCAGGAGTAATAACTGCTGACAGTGTTGGTGAAATTATTGAAGAAGACGCTATTATGCCTTGTAACGGCAGAGTGTTTATAAGAAAAAATGAATGTTTGAAAACAGGAACAAACGGTTAATTGTTTTTCAAAAAATTTTTTTCATCCATTGCTTTTATAATTTCAAAAACAATATCGTTGTATGGAGTGTTTATTCCGTATTTTTTTCCGAGACGGCTGACATATCCGGCAAAAATGTCAACTTCTGTCTGTCTTTTTGCGTCAATATCCTGAAGCATTGATGTTCTTGTTTCAGGCAGCATTGTTTCAATTGTTTTTAGTACTTCCGGTATCAATTTTTCTGTATTTTTTATACCTGCTGCTGCTGCAATTTGAACAGCTTCCATCATAAGTTTGACTGCAAAATCATTTACTTTTTTGGATTTTTGAAAATCTCCGTAAGAAGCATTTAAAACAGCAGAAGCCTGATTGTATCCAACATTGACAAGGAATTTCCACCATCTTGAATAATCCATATCCTCAGGGATTTCAAAAGGAATAGAGCATTTTTCAAAAAAGTCTTTTAAACATAAAACATTAAAAGAGTATGATTTGTTGTTTTTTTCTCCAAAAACTGTTTTGTACACCCCGTCATGCGTAATTGACCTGTCTTTTCTTGTGCTGGTATGTCCGATATAATAAGAATAAAGAACTTTTTCTTGGCCGAATTTTTCAGCTATTATTTCTTCGCTTTCTAGCCCGTTTAATAAAGATATGATTATTGTATTTCCATTAATAAAATGTGAGATTTCTTCAAGGGCTTTTGATAATCCGCTGCTTTTTGTGGCTATAATAATTAAATCTGCTGAAAAATCCTCATTTTTGCCTGAAATATAGTCAAAGCAATATTCTTTCCCGTTAAAGATAAGAGGGTTTTGCAGATATTTTAGCAATCGTTGTTCATCAACCGCAATTTTCAGGTTTATGCTCTTTTGTTCGCTGATTTTTACGGCATATATAGAGCCTATTGCTCCTAAACCGCATATCAAAACATTTTTTATTTCTTTCATAAATCTATTTTATTGTAAAAGTGGCATTGACAACAGCATTAATTTTTTTGTCTTTTGCAGTTGTATTGTATATGCCGTAGTCAGACACGTCAGTAGAATTTTTTGCAACAATTTGAAATACACCCATTTTGGCGGAATTCAATGCGCCGATGTGTGCGCCTGTGCTTTCTGCCATACTTTTTGCTCTTTGTTTTGCGTCTTTTGTTGCTTCAGAAAGCATCTGAATTTTTAGTTCATCAAGATTGGAGACGTAATATTCCATATTATTAGAAGTTAGTTCTATATTTTTTTCTATTAGTTTGATTACGTTTTGAGAAATTTTTGTTAAGCCTTCGACATCATCCGAAGTAACTTCAACATTTTGAGAAAGCCTGTAACCATCTATCTCATTTGAGTCGTAACCGTTTGAAAGTTTTTTGTATACAGCATAAGAAGAGACTGCGGAGAATTTTATATTCTCTTCTTTGATACCATTTTCTTGCAAAAATGCTTTTATATTGTTTTTGTCAGTTGTAATTTTTGAGTAACCGCTTTTCAAATCCTTGCTTCTTGTTTCATAAAAAGCTTTCCATACGGCTTTGTCAGACGAAATATCTTTGCTTGCGGAACCTGTAACAGTCAGTGTTTGATTGCTGAGCTTTTGATACGTAACAATACCATGTGAAAGAATGAATGTGGAAATCATTGCTCCGAGTGCTATAATCAATCCCAGCAGAACTATCTGATAGTCTTTTATTTCTTTGATATCTTTCATAATTTTTTCCTTTTTATTATTTCTGAAGTATTATAAAATTATAATAGATTTTTGAATATTTTTCTATATGAATAAGGGATTATGCTAAGACAATTTGCACCGGTTATACTTTTAACAATATCTAATATATTTATGACGTTTGCATGGTACGGGCATTTGAAGTTTAAAGGTACGGCTTTGTGGATAGTGATACTTGCAAGCTGGGGAATTGCATTATTTGAATACTGTTTTCAGGTTCCTGCCAACAGAATAGGGCATGAATTTTATGATGCAGCGCATTTGAAAACAATGCAGGAAGTTATAACTCTTATTGTATTTTGCTTCTTTTCGGTTTTTTATTTGAAAGAAGATTTGAAGTGGAATTATATAGTCGGATTTTTGTTTATAATTCTTGCTGTATTTTTCGTATTTAAAAAATGGTAGTCCATGTCGGGCTACCATTTTCAAAATAATTTTTGTTAATTATTTTTTTACAGGTTCAGCTGTTGCTGCCGGTTTTTCAGATGGTTGTTCTGCAGGCTGTTCAACAGATTTTTCTGCCGGCTGAACGTTTGCTTTTTCATTGTGGCAAGGGCATTTGCAGTCAGCAGGTTCCTGTGCATTTGGATTATGACAGTTGCATCCGCATTCCGGAGGACACTGCGGACCAAAGTGTTTTGACCCTTTTGGTCCCATCAAAGCACCGTGAGGATGTCTTGGCGGAGCCATTCTTTGCATTTCTTCTTTAACTTCTTCCTGAATTTTTAAAAGCTCTGCTTTTTGATCTTCAGTCAAAATTGCTTCAAACTTTTTCATGCTTTCTTTTCTGATTGCTCTTTCTTTTTCGAACAATTCAGCGATTTTTGCATGTTCTTTTTCCATTTTTTCTTTATAAGGTGCTAGAGCTTTCTTTTCATCCGCTTTTATTTTTTCAAGCTGTTGTTTTTGTTTGTCTGTTAATTGAAGACGTTCTTCAAATTCTGCTTTTTTTTGTTCTCTGAATTTTTCTCGTTCTTCAGGCGACATAGGTTTGTGGAAATCAGGGCCTGCAGGTTTTTGACATTTAGCGTTTTCATTCGGTTTTAAAGGACATTCTGCCATAGCCGGTGTGCTGAACAATGCACCGAGAGTGAGAGCCATTGCTCCAACCATCATTGATGCCAAAAGAGTCTTTTTCATTATTGTTCTCCTTTTTTTGTGTTTTTAGCCAAAACTATTTTTGATAATTGGCTTAATTTTATTAAGATTTTTTAATTTTTTACGTAAAAGTAAATATGTTATTTTTATTAATCTTATACCAAGTATAATTGTCTTTCAGGTAATGTCAATAAATCAAAAATATTACTTTTTACTTATATGTAACGAAGGAAATAGTAAAACAAGAATAATAAGTGTATTAAATACACAATTAAATAAAATTATGCCCGGTCAGGTAATATTCTTTGATAATTTATTAAATAAAATTATTAGTTATAAAAGCACAGGAGTTATAAGTGACGCTAAAAAATAAAATATCTGTTTATGTTGTTGAGGATTATGTATTAATAAGAAAGTCTTTAAGACATCTCCTCAGTAAAGATAACACTTTTGAATTTTTGAATGATTTTGGCTGTGCAGAAGATTTTTTTGAGGTTTTTGAAAAATATCCGTCAGATATAGTTATCATGGATCTTGGACTGCCGGGAATGAACGGGATTGAAGCGACTAAAAAAATAAAAGACAATTTTCCTAATACAAAAGTTCTTATTTTAACATCTCATGAAAATGAAGATGAAGTTCAAGCAGCGCTGGCTTCAGGAGCTAGTGCTTATTGCTTAAAAGGTATTGACCCTACAAAATGGAATACTATTTTGACCGATGTATATAAAGGTGCTATATGGCTGCATCCTTCGGTTTCTTATGTTGCAAATAAAGCCATGCCAAAACCTAATTCTACGGATTTTAACAATTTATATACAAAAAGATCCGATATATTTTTAACGGACAGAGAAAAGGAAACATTGTCTCTTGTTGTAGAAGGAAAGAGCAATACAGAAATTGCGCAAGTTTTACATATTAGTTCTCACACGGCAAAAGCTCATGTCGGTAATATTCTTGCAAAATTGTCCGTAAAAGACAGGGTTCAGGCGGCAGTAAAAGCAATAAGAACAAAAATTATTGATTAGAGGTCAGTAATATGTTTCTTAAAAACAAAAATTATCGAAAAGTTCTTTACTATTTACCTTTCGTCTTATTTATTTTGTTTTTTGTTAACTGTGTTGCTAATATATTTTCAGTTTATGAAAAAATATTAATATCAACATCAATAGTTACTATAACAGCATTTTTAGAAAAAGCTGTTACATTAAAAAGGTTGAGAAAAGAATATAATTTTCAAAGTTTAATTCTCAAAAATATATTTGAGCATTATATTAACAACACAAATTTACAAAAATATATACAAGATACAGTTAAAAATAAGAAATTTTATCAAAAGTATGAATTCAAAAATATTGTAGATTTTGAAGAAGATAAAATAAAATCTTCAGAGTCCTTAAATCAAAATGCTCTGAAAGATAAAATATTAATTCAGAATGCTCAGCTGAGTGCTATTTTGAACAATATGCCTTTTATATTATATTTGAAAGATTTGAACGGATGTTTTGTTGCAGGAAATAAAAAACTGGAAGAAATACTTAATATTAAAAATGAAAAACTTGTCGGAAAAAAGACTGTTGATATATATTTTCATGATTATTCAAGCGTAATGTCTCAAGAGGATTCAAGGGTAATAAATAATAAGGAAACAATCGCTGTAGAAATAAAAAGCAAGTTGTTTAATAAAAATGAAGCAACATGGTCAAGAATTATAAAAACTCCTATTATCGGACCAAATAAAAAAGTTTTGGGAATAATAGTAATAGTTAATGATATAAGCAAAGAAAAAGAACTGGAGCAGCAGAGAGACACATTTGTTGCCACGTTAACACATGATTTAAAAACACCGACCAGAGCCCAATTGATGGTTATGGATATACTGTTAAACGGTTCTCTCGGGCCGTTGAATGAAGAGCAAAAAGATATGATTTTGCAGGCAAAAAACTCTAATGTTTATATGGCGAATATGATTTCTACCATACTTACCACTTATAAATCTGAATCTTCAGAACTTAAACTGGATATAACAAATTTTGATTTTGTGGAAGCAGTAAATGAAACCTGTAAAGAGCTTGCAAGTCTGGCAGATACAAGATGTCAGAATATTATTTTTAAGTCAAACATAAAAGATAAATTTATCACAGGTGATGAACTTCAGATAAAAAGGGTTGTAACAAATTTAATATCAAATGCAATATTACACGGATACGAAAAAACGCCGGTAGAAGTAGAGTTGAATGAAAAAAGAAAAAATATCATTTTTTCAGTTAAAAACAATAGCAGATATATACCTCCTGAAAGAATAAATGAAATCTTTGAAAAATATTCATCGGCAAAATACTCAAAATCAAACAAAGCAAGCACAGGACTCGGGCTCTATTTATCCAGAAAAATAGTAAAAATGCATCATGGCAGTATTTATGCTAACAGCTGGAAAAATGAAACCTGCAAGTTTGGTTTTTCAATTCCGAAGAAATTTTCAAAAAAATTGGAACAAAAACATGCCAACTAATCTGATAAACAAAAAAAGACCCTGTTTTGAAGGGTCTTTTTAAACGGTAGTTTGAAAATTCTATTTGTTAAATTTATGAATTTTCATCTTGCGGATAAAGATTGTCTACAAGGCTTGATGCTTCTTCATCAGAACTGTCACTTCCGTAAAATACACTCATAGAGCTTGGTTTAAAAGATTGATATTCTGTTTTGAGTTTTTCTTCATCAGCTTTTAAGCTAAATGCTTGAATTTCTGCGTTTGTAACTCTGCCGTCATTGTTTGTATCAATTTGATTAAAGTATGTCAAAACATTGCTCAAAACATCGGAACTGCCCATTCCGCTTGAGCAAAGCTGGCACAATTCCTGATATGTTAAACCGTTTTGAGAAAGTTTGTTTGTCAAATTGCTCATATCAGAAGAACTGATTTTTCCGTCACCGTCTTTGTCAATAGCTGCAAAATTTGATGAGAGAAATTGTGCAAATGTAGTATTGCCTCCGAGCTGCTGCAATACTGTACTGGATGGATTTGTTATGTCTTCAATTGTTAATCCGCCTGAATTGCTGCTATTCCTTGCAAGTATTGAATATGTATTTGTCAAACCGCTTAATGCCGTTGCAAATAAAGCGTTTCCGTTTTTTAAAGATGACATAATAATCTCCTTTACATAATTATAGTTATATGTTTTCAGTTTAATGTTTTTTTTACAAAAGTAAACCGTTTAATTAACGTATAAATTTACCAAAAGATAAATTTGCCCATCTTTTTATTTTTGAGATAGAATTATACTATCTTATAAGACTTAGGGAATAATTTGTTTATGATAAAGAAAGTTTTAATTGCCAACAGAGGCGAAATTGCCGTCAGAATAATAAGAGCGTGCAAGGAACTCGGAATAAAAACAGTTGCCGTATATTCACAGGCAGATGCTGATTCTTTGCATGTGAGTCTTGCTGATGAAGCATACTGTATCGGCCCTGCACAGAGTGCAAAGAGTTATTTGAATATTCCTGCAATTATCTCAGTAGCATTGACCAGCGGAGCTGACGCAATTCATCCGGGTTACGGATTTATGTCTGAAAGAGCTGATTTTGTAGAGATTTGTACAGACCACGGTATCAAATTTATCGGGCCTTCTGCGGAAGCAATGAGAAAAATGGGTGACAAAGCCACAGCAAGAAAAACAATGACAGCCAACGGTGTTCCTGTTACTCCGGGTACGGATATAGTTGATGACATGGAAGCCGCAAAAGCTTTTGCACAAAAAGCAAAATACCCTGTTATTGTTAAGGCTACAGCCGGCGGCGGCGGAAAAGGTATGAGAATTGCAAATTCTGCTGAAGAGCTTGAAGAAGCAATAACACTTTGTCAGACTGAAGCCCAGAATGCTTTTGGCAATGCCGGTGTATATATAGAAAAATATATTGTTAATCCAAGACATATCGAAGTACAAATTATTGCAGACAGCTATGGCAATGTAGTTCATCTTGGAGAAAGAGACTGCTCTGTTCAAAGAAGACACCAGAAACTGCTGGAAGAAGCACCTTCTCCGGCAATAGATGAAGAGACAAGAAAAGCTATGGGTGCTGCTGCAGTTACAGCTGCAAAAGTAATCGGATATGAAGGTGCAGGTACTATAGAATTTTTGCTTGACCACGATGGCAGCTGGTATTTCATGGAAATGAATACCCGTATTCAGGTTGAACATTGTGTTTCGGAAATGATTTCGAGTGTTGATTTGTTAAAAGAACAAATCAGAGTAGCATCTGGCGAAAAACTTTCTTTCACGCAGGATGATATTGTTTTAAGAGGTCATGCAATCGAATGCCGTATCAATGCAGAAGATGCCGACAAAGATTTTATGCCATGCCCCGGTGAAATAAAAGGTTATATTGCACCCGGCGGTTTTGGAGTGAGAGTTGACTCGCATTCTTATACAGGTTACAAAATTCCTCCTTACTACGATTCAATGATAGGAAAACTTATCTGCTGGGGAGTAGATAGAGAAGACGCAAGAAAAAGAATGCTTCGTGCTCTTGATGAATACGTTATCACCGGTATCAAAACAACAATACCATATCACAAGAAAATTCTTACAAATGATGTGTTCATTTCAGGCAACTTCAATACAGGTTTTATTCAAGAACACATGATGCCTAAAAAAGACGAAGAAGTTCAAGAAACGTCTAACGTATAAGATTTTTTAGATATTGAATATATTAGTTTCTTTGCTGCTTTTGCATATATGTGCAAAGAAAAATTTGCATTCAGGCCTGTAACTTTGAATATATTAATGCAGATATTTCAAAGCTTAAGCTTAAATTACCGGTTGAGCATGAAATTTATTTATTTAAAAAAGCTTTAACAATTTTTCGTTCAAAGTCCATTGCTTCTTTTTCTAATGGACAATTTGCCCAGCCGTTTGCATCGGCACCGTTGTATACTGATTGAGCTTTGATATCTGATATTGCTTTTTGTCCATCCGGCGAGTTAACAGAATGTTTGGGCAGTTTTAAAACATCTTTAAAGACAGTTATAAGTTCTTTATAGGTTCCGGCTGCCTGTCTATAAATCATTATTTTAGCATATTCATCAGCTTTACCGGCTTGCTGTGCTTTAATAAAGCCGAGTCTGGCCTGAGGGTTTGTTATCATAGCAGCTCTAAAATCTGATGCGGCAATTGCAAATGCATATTGTTGTAAAATATTTGGAGCATCTGTTCTTAAAATGTTTGTAGTTTGCTTGCAATGAGTCAATTCATGAGCAATAAAACCCAGCTTTTCTGCTTTTGAGGCTTTGTCAAAATAATTTCTATAAACAATTACTTTGTTTTCATACCATTTATAATCGCTGGCTATAGGTCTTCCTTCTTTTTCTTCAAAAGTCAGTTCTGCAGGTGCACAATCTTCCAGTCCCATATATTTAATAAGCTCTTTGTAAGCAGTTTGAGCAAAATCGTCACCCTCAAGTCCTTCCAGTTTTTTAAATATAACTTTTAAATCGTTATCCATTGTGGTTTTTGGTTTTGTTTGAACAATATCTTTACCGTAAAAAGCTTTATTTTGAAAAAAATCACCATAAACCTGTTTATCGGGCATGTTATTATTTTCGAAAGTATTTTTTATTTCTTCAGGTTTTTTATTGGCAGAAATATTGTTAATTTGAGATGTTGAAATTTTTTCTATCATAAAGCTGAATCTTTCTTCATTTACTTTAAAGACAAAACAAAAGCGGGCATCTTTTTGTTATATGTGCCTGTTTTTGTGAAGTTTTATAAATTGTATATTTGATAAATCAAACTGTTCATACAGTAAAGGCAGGTGTCTTAATCGGTTATTAGAGTTTTAAAGCTTACATTACTTGACATATGTCAAGTAATGTGTCAATATAAATTAGTGTTTTGTAATGATATATACTTCACTATTTTGATTAATAAAGTTTATCCGTAGAAACAAAATAATATGCTTTTCTGCTGTCACAGTCCACCGATAACTTTCTTCTATAGCTTGCGGATAGAAATAAAAAAATATTAGCAAAACAAAGACAATAAATCTAAAGCCACTATTCAGGTAATAGTGCTGTTTTGGTTTGTTATGTCTAAAAAATATTTAAGGTAAAATATGTTTATGAAAAAACTGTTTTTAATATTCATATTTTTAATATTTTTATCCTGCTGTTACTCAACTGCACAGACAACCATGCACCCTATTGATAAAGCAGAACAAGACTGTATATCAAAAACTGCTGATACACAGGTGATGAATCAATGTAGTATAATTGCTCAAAAAGAATGGGAAAAGGAGATAAAAAAGACTTTGTCAGAATTAAAATCTGTTTTGGATAAAGAAAGCTATAAAAGTTTGATTAATTCTCAAAATTCTTGGGAAAAATACAAAATTGATGAATTTCGTTCTATCGACAAAATGCTTAAAAATAAGCAGGGTACAATGTATCTGAATGTAGATAAAGGTTTGAAAGTTGATATAGTTAAACAGCGAGCTTTGAAACTAAAAGAATATTTAAATACAGTAAACGATTAATAACATATTTTGCCTTGGTTTAGTTACAACTTAAATCAAGGAGAAAATTATGAAAATTTTATACATTAAATCGGGCTAAAAATATAAAGAAGTCCAAGAATTAAAGAAATTATAGAAACAATTAGTCCTAAAATAAAAACTATTGAATGAATTTTTTTTAGTTTATCTGTTATTTTTATAAATTTGGGTTCTGTTTTTTTTAATTTATAAATTAAAAATTCTACAAATATACAAGGTAAAACAGCAAGTTCTATAAATGTATTGATAAAAAGATATACTGCACAAAAAGACATCAACCCGAATATTCCATAAGGAGCGTCTTCGCCTGACATATGGTCGTAGGCGGTTATATCAGGATATAAATAAAAAATAATAGTTAAGAATAAAACAAGAAAAATTAATCCTAAAACAGCTAAAAAATTCAATGTAATATACTTTTCAAAATTTTTCATGAAATGGATTTTATCACAAATTAGAAAGGAACAAAAATGGCAAAAAACAAAAATAATATAGTGAGACAATCTTACAACAATTATATTTATGAACAAACTAAAAAATATCAGAAAAAATATGGCTTTGAGATTGGTAAAGGTTCTCACGATGCTTGGAATAATGAAGCTGATGCTTTCAAACATACGTTTATGAGTGCAGATATGGCATTAAAAACTAATGTGGGAATTAGTAAATACAAAGGCGATGAACATGAAATTGAAGGCAGAACTAAAATGGGACAATCTGCCGGTGAAGAAAATATGGACAGATGGAATAACGCAGAAGGGAGAAAAATTGCTCAAAAAATTGCAAAAGAAATAAAAAATCCATTTGTCTTGAAAGCATACGCCTTAAGTGGTCGTCTTGAAGACAGAATTGCAGAAGAAGTAATGAAAAAAATGAGAAAGGGAGACCTGATAACTCACCCAAACGACAAACGAAGATATACGGAAACTCTTAAAAAAGACACACGAAGCCCAAGTCAAAAGCTTGACGATGAAATCAGAGAGAAATACAAACGAATGAAAAACCAAAGACTTCAAAGAGTGTTTGGTAAATCAAGCGGTTCATCAGGTAAAGGCAGGTGTCTTAATCGGTTATTAGAGTTTTAAAGTTTACATTACTTGACGTTTGTCAAGTAATGTGTCAATATAAATTAGTATTTTGTAATGATATATACTTCACTATTAGACCAGGAGGAAAATGGATAATTTAAAAATTGAAACTATTGGGTTATTAATTTATTTGCATAAAAAACAATGCAATAAATAAAAAGTAGGTTAAAATAAGTTTATGAAAAAAATTCTTGTTTTATTATCATTAATATTGGTTTCTTCAGGCTGTACTAAAGTACAGGAAAATCAGCTTGTCACAGAACAACAGCAGTACCCTTCATGTGAAGAATATTGTAAAGAACATCCTGTTGTTAAAGAACCTAAATTAAATGAAACAGACAAACACCCTATTGATATTGAAGAAGAAAAATGTATAAAAATTGCAGATACTTCCAATATAGAAATGGGTAATTGTGCACTTAAAGCAACAGAGGATTGGTTTAAAGAAATTGATAAGAATTTAATGACTCTAAAACAAATGTTGCCTGCTGAAAAGTATGAAAAAATAGCTGATTCACAGAAAAAATGGGAAAGTTATATAAAATCCGAATTTGATGTCAACGAAAATGTTATTTTCTATAAGACAGGAACAATATACTATACTATCAGTGCAGGTCAAAAAGCATATATTGTAAAAGAACGAGCCTTGTTGTTAAAAAGCTATATACAATATGCAAATGAACCATAATTTTTCATAATTTATTTTAACCTTTCTGTTTAGTAAAAATCGTATTCACAGAAAGGAAAAATGAAAATGTACGATAAAAAATTCTATACTTTACTTGATTATGTATTCGCAGATGAAGGTGGTTTTAGCAATCACAAAAATGATCGAGGCGGAAGGACAAATTTCGGCGTAACACAAACTGCAATGAATGAATACACAAGAAAAAGAAACTTACCGCATAAAGATGTTAAAAATATTACAAAAGAAGAAGCTGCTAAAATTTACTATGAAGACTATTATTTAAAATCAGGAGCTGATAAACAGGAAGATATTCGTGATGCGTATATTTTATTTGATACAGCAGTAAATTTTCACCCTATAACATCTAAAAATATGTTTAAACAAGCAAACGGTAATTTTTACAATATGCTCGATATTAGACTTAAACAACATCTTAAAGAAGTCAAAGATGACCCAAGACAAGAGGTATTTAAACAGGGTTGGATAAATAGAGTTAAAAGAATAGAAAAACGAGCAGATGAACTTATAAAAGACCCGGATTTTAGACCTTCTTATGCAGATACCAAAACACCTTTTGATGATGACTATACAGGAGGTTTAAAAAAACTCAATAACATCTCTGACCCAAAAGAGAAACAAAGATTAAAAAATAAATACCAGTATTTGTTAAACAAAAATGGAACTCCAACGGGCTATGCAGCCAATATTGACTCTAATATAGACACACGAAGCCCAAGTCAAAAGCTTGACGATGAAATCAGAGAGAAATACAAACGAATGAAAAACCAAAGACTTCAAAGAGTGTTTGGTAAATCAAGCGGTTCATCAGGTAAAGGCAGGTGGGTAACTATTAACGGCAATCATTTATTCATAGAAGATTAGTTTCTACTAAAAGAGCAGGTATGAAAAATACCTGCTTTTTAGTCTTTATGCAAGGTGGGATAAGGGATACAGTAATATAAGAACACTTGTCTTAATCGGTTATTAGAGTTTTAAAGTTTACATTACTTGACATATGTCAAGCAGTGTGTCAATATAAATTAGTGTTTTGTAATGATATATACTTCACTATTTTGATTAATAAAGCTTATCCGCAGAAACAGAACAATATGCTTTTATGCTGTCACAGTCCACCGATAGTTTAATAAAGAAAAATATATTCAACAATAATGTTTAAAATAAACAGTATTAATAAAAATATAGGAATTAAAACAAATACCATACCTGTATAAAACATTATTGTATGAATTCTTTTAATCACATCAGGTATTTTATTGAAAATTTTTGCATATAAATTTTGGTTATACTTATAAATTTTTGATTCAATAAATGCTAAAACAAATAAAACAGCTTCAATTACTAAAAAACAGGTATTCACATACATAAACCACAGAAAATGACCAACTGTAACTTCAAAATTATCAGTCGGACCATTTTTTAAACTTTCTTCTATAGCTTGCGGATAGAAATAAAAAAATATTAGCAAAGCAAAGACAATAAATGCATAACCTGATAATGACAATAAATTTAGTGAAAAATATTGCTTAATTTTCTCCATAAGGGAATTTTAGCACAAAACAGAAAGGATTTAATAAAATGAAAAGTTCAAAATATAATTTTAAAGAATACAACAACGAAATTTATGCGAAAACTAAAAAATACCAGAAGATATACGGATTTGAAATTGGCACAGGTTCACATGATGCTTGGAATAATGAAGCCGATGCATTTAAGCATACATTTATGCAGGCAGATTTGGCATTAAAATCAACTGTTGGGTTGAGTAAACTCGCAGGTGACATACATGAATGGCAAGGTGATAAAAACAACCATCAACCAGCCGGTGAAAAAAATATGGATTTATGGAATAACGAAATAGGAAGAGAAATTTCTAAAGAAATAAGAAGTTTGTGATTGTATTGATATTATTAAAAAATTTGATGAAACATTAAAGGATGCTGAAAATACGAAAAATAAA
>CALUQG010000003.1 GCA_944322855.1 Candidatus Gastranaerophilales bacterium | reverse complement strand
TGAGAAACAGTTACACCAAAAGATTTTTTAGAGTCATAAGCAAAGTATGCTTGAGCATCTTTGTTTGTATATTGACCGATAATCTTGATTGAGTTTTTGTTTGCACCAACTGTACCGTCAGAACCAAGACCCCAGAACATACAATTTGTTGTTCCAGCCGGTTCTGTAACAATATGTTCTTCAACTTTTAATGACTTGTGAGTAACATCGTCTTCGATACCAACTGTAAAGCCGTGGAAGCCGTTGTTTTCAGAATGTTTATAAATAGCAAGAACCATAGACGGAGTGAATTCTTTTGAAGACAAGCCGTAACGTCCGCCAATAACTCTTATATCCTTGTTTTCAAGAGCTGCAACAACATCCATATACAAAGGTTCACCGATTGAACCTGGTTCTTTTGTTCTGTCTAATACAGCAATACGTTTAACAGAAGCAGGCAATACAGCATTGAAACGTTTTGTATCAAACGGTCTGTACAATCTTACTTTAACAAGACCGTATTTAGTACCTCTGTTAGCGTTAAGGTATTCTATTGTTTCTTCAATAGTTTCACAGCCGGAACCTATAGCAACAATAACGTCTGTTGCATCAGGAGCACCGACGTAATCAAACGGATGATATTGTCTGCCGGTGACAGCAGCAACTTTGTCCATATATTCCTGAACAATATCAGGAACTGCTTCATAGTATTTGTTAACTGTTTCACGTCCCTGGAAGTAAACATCTGTGTTTTGAGCACCGACTTTACAAATAGGAGCCTCAGGACGCATAGCTCTTTTTTTGAATTCTTCAATATATTTAGGCTCAACTAATTTGGCAATATCTTCGTAAGAAATCTCTTCGATTTTGTGTACCTCGTGAGAAGTTCTGAAACCATCAAAGAACTGCAAGAAAGGAACTTTTGCTTTGTAAGTGGAAAGATGAGCTACAAGAGCCATATCCATTTCTTCTTGAACAGAGTTAGCAGCAAGCATTGCATAACCTGTATTTCTGCAACCCATAACATCTGTATGATCGCCAAAAATAGCAAGTGACTGTGCAGCCAAAGCACGTGCTGAAACGTGAATAACATGAGGAAGCATTTCACCTGCAACTTTATGCATAACAGGTATCATCAATAACAGACCTTGAGATGCTGTATATGTAGAAGTCAAAGCACCTGCAGCCAAAGAACCGTGAACTGCGCCTGCAGCTCCTGCTTCAGATTGCATTTCTGCTACTTTTACTTCTTTTCCCCAGATATTTTTTTTGTGTTGTGATGCCCATTCATCAACCCATTCACCCATAGTAGATGAAGGAGTAATTGGGTAAATTGCTGAAACTTCGCTCAATGCATAAGCCACATGAGCGGCAGCATAGTTACCGTCAACGGTAATTGTTTTTCCAGGCATAATAAAAATTCTCCTTGTTTTTTACTACCTAACTAATAACGTACTACTATATTTTAGTACAAACAGATTTTTTTTTACAAATGTTATTAATAAATAAAAATGGGCATTATATTAATTAAAGGCACTAAAAAACAGGATAACAATATGTATAATAAAATTTTTGTATTTCTAATAGCAGCATGCATTTTTGCCGGCAGCAAATGCTTTGCACAAGATTATTTAAATGAGCTATACAGCGCAGCCCCTATAATTGCAAATCCGATAAAAATATGGGTTCAACCGCATCAGTATAGCAATATTGTTTATCAATCATTTGAAGAATGGGCAAGAGCCGGAGGCGGCTGTTTACGATTTAGAAGCACTTCAAATGAAAAAATTGCAAATATCAAAGTTTATTTTCTAGACTCTATTCAAGGCACAAAAGCAGCAGGAGTAACACACAGTCAAAGTATTCCAAATAAATATACCCAAGGTGCAACTATATACATTTCTCTTATAAATTCTTTAACTAAAAAACCTTTTAATACTAATACTATAAGAAAAATAGCAACACATGAAATAGGACATGCGCTTGGAATAAACGGACATTCTTCAAACAGAAATGATATAATGTACCCTGATACAAGTATTATAGGTTTTTACACCTCAAATAGAGATTATGCAACCATCAGAAAAATGTATTGCAGATAGACAAATTCAACCTTTTATGAAAAAGTCCTTCCGATATTGAATAATGAAGACAAATCATCTTCAAAATCAGGAGCTACATAAAACTGATCTATATATTGATAAGGAAATTCTCTGCCAAGATTTCGTTTAAAATCATAATATTTTTTTGCAGCGGATTTCCCTGCCTGCCTTGCAACAACTTCAGCAAAATTATTAAGATAGGCTTTTCTGTTTACCTCGGGCCTAACATAATTTAAAATTGCATCACGGTATTTTTCTATTAAAGAGATTTCTTCTGGAGAATACATTGCCAGAAAATCTTTTTTAGAGTAAACTCCTGCTTCATAAAGATCAAGATCTCCAACTTTTTCAGCCCATTTGGCATGCCCGACTTCATGACCGATTGTTGTTGTTAAAACATCTCTCGGGGTAACCCATCCATTTCCGCTTCTTAAATTCAAATAAACATGTCCGCCATCTAAATATTCACCCCGTTTTGAACTTGTTTTCTTATAAAGAGTAACATCTGGCGGACATACAAATTTGGCATCTTTAATACAAGCCCATGACATTCTGTAAGCAAACTTATTTGATGGGCTCACATAAGGTAAAAAATATGTATTTTGGGCAATTTTTTCCAATATTTTATCTGATGCAGCCATCTCAATCATATCAAAAATACCATAAGCAGTTTTTACAATAAATTTATTTTTTATGTATTTTGCAGGTTGAGAATTCTGTCTTTGTTCCAGCAATATAGTTTCTTGAAGCGGTGTATACCATATTGTCTTTTTGTGTAAATAAGGTTCAATTTTCCTTTTAAAATGTGTCAAAATTGGCTTGGCATCATATGTAACAGCAAAAACATCTTCACTTATATTAGATATTTTGTCATTAATTCTTGTGAAAGAGCGGACTTTTCTTGCAAAAATATTTTTTACTTCACCTGTATCTTCAATCCTTACTTCTTCATCTGGCATTTTTTCATATTTCTTTTTTGTTACAGTTATGTCTTCACCATCAACTTTTTTTATATAGCGATTTATAACATTTCCCTCTTTATCTCTGAATGTAAAAATATCTGTATAAAATTCAGCAGCGTCATTTTTTTTACCGACACGAACAGCATCATATGTTACTGAACCTTCCGGACATTTTAGAGACTCTTGAACAGCTTTTTCAACTTTTATGCCAAATTCTTTTCTCAGTAATGAATAACCTTTTGAATTAACTTTATTTAAAATAGATTTGCCCAAATTAATATTCACGTACTTGAAACACCTTTATAGAATTACAATTTTGTAAAATATAAAAATAAAAAAAATTGCCTAAAAAAAAACATTCTCCCTGTCATCCTGAAGCGTGATTTTGGGGATTATGCTTCAGGATGACAGGGAGGACGATGTTTTAATATTAGGCAAAGTATGCAAATTTACAACTTATGTGGAAATTACCCAAATATATTTTTACACAATCTCAAATGAGCAGTATAATTATAAAAAAGGTAATACTGTGCAAGACTTAACATTAAGACAAAAACTTAATCAAATGTTTATTCTCGGGTATCAAGGAGAAAATCCAGACTCAGAAAATAATAGTGGTTTTATAAATTTATTAAAAAACGGTCTTGGCGGTGTAATATTTTTTACAGATAATATTAAAGATAAAAATAGCTTTAAAAACGCAGTAAAAACTATAAAATCCAAAGCCTTAATTCCTCCGTTTTTGAGTATTGATCAAGAAGGGGGGAGAGTTGAAAGGACGCTAAATATATACAAAGGGTCGCATTATCTTTCTGCTCGAGATGCAGCACTAAAAGGTGAAGATTTTATATATCACCAGACAACAGCAATTGCAAAAGAATTACAGGAGTTTGGCTTAAATATGAATTTTGCTCCTGTTCTTGATGTTGATACCAATCCAAACAATCCTGTTATAGCAGAAAGATCTTTTTCTTCAGACCCGGATATTGTAACTAAATTCGGTGAAATAGCAGCAAAAGCATATTTAGAATACGGAATAATACCGGTTGGAAAGCATTTTCCGGGGCACGGAGAAACTTCTGTCGACTCACATAAAGAAATGCCTGAACTTAGCCTGTCACTAGATGAACTGGAGAATATTCATATCAGGCCTTTCAAAAAGCTTCTGCCTGTTTTGCCGGCATTGATGATTGCTCATATACATTACTACGCTTTTGATAAAGAAAAAATCCCTGCTTCGATTTCTAAAAGTGTTATAAATGGTTATTTAAGAAACAAATTGAATTATAAAGGACTTGTTATTTCCGATGACATGGTAATGGGGGGCATACAAGGATTTTCATCTCTGGAAGCCTGCGTAAAAGGTATAAACGCAGGAATAAACATGTTTATATTCAGAAATTCCGATACAAAAATAATCAAATTATTAGATGCACTTGAAAAAGAGATATTACTTGGTAACATAGATATTGAAAATATAAACAAATCAATTAAAATTATAAAACAGCTCAAATGTTGCTAATCGTTAAGAGAAAAATTGTGCAAACTCTTGATATATGAGTATGTTTTTATTAAGATTTATTTATTGTCATTAAAATTATTGAAAATAAGGAATAAGAAGATGAATCCGATAGTTGAAGCATTAGGAAAAAAACACATCGAAAATAACAATCTTCCTGAATTAAATCCGGGAGATACTGTTAAAGTTTTCGTTAGAATTATCGAAGGCAACAAAGAAAGAACACAGGCTTTCGAAGGTATTATTATCAAAAAACGTGGTTCCGGTGTAGGTAAAACCATTACCGTAAGAAAAACATTCCAGGGTGTTGGTGTTGAACGTGTATTCCCTGTCTACTCACCAAGACTTGAAAAAATTCAGGTTGTAAGACGCGGTGATGTAAGAAGAGCAAAACTCTATTACTTGAGAGAACGTTCAGGTAAAGCTACAAGAATCAAAGAAAAAATTGAAAAACGTTAATACGTTTCATAAACACAAAAAAAGACCTCTTACGAGGTCTTTTTTGTTATGTACAAACTCTTACCAGCTCTTACCAGCAAGAACCTACAGATCCGGCTCCACAAACTTTTCCGTTAGTCCATATTGCATATTCAAGTTCAGTATTTTTAAAAATAGCATTTTTTATATTAGCATTACGAAGCGAGGTTTCTTCTAAATCTGCATTCTCAAAATTTGCACCTTCAAGGTTTGCATTCTCAAATGTTGCTTTTTCAATATCAGCTCCTTTGAAATTAGCACCTTTCAAATTAGCCCCTTTAAAATTTGCCTCATCAAGTTCAGCTTTTTCAAAAATATATCCGGCAAGATTTTTTCCTGAGAAATCACAGCCTTCCAAATTTTTCCCTGTGTAGTTTTTTATTGATGGATTAAATTTTACAGGTTTATCATCGTCGTCATCAGCAAAAGCTAGCTGTGTAAAAGATATTACAGAAACAAGAACGAATAGTGCAATTAATTTTTTCATACAAATACTCCAGCTTATAAATTGTTATAAATTTTCTTCCTGTTCTTCTTTGGCTCTTTCTGGAATAATTTTTCCCACATACTTTGAAATAGATACGGAAAAAGCTATCCGGTCTTCGCCATTGTTAGGTACAACTACAGCAGTAGTTATTGATGTTGTAGGTTCAGGTCTAATTTTGAAACCTGCAGCAAAAGCGCCCCAGGACTCATCTCTAGAAACCCAATCAGCAACAATACGCAATTTGTTAGGAATTATAGATTGATCTATACCCAGCATTACACCTGTCAATGATGGCATCTGCCCCTGACCGCCGACAAAACCGCCTGCAGTAAGTGTTGTTCTGGTCTTTCTAAAAAGATAAGAGCCATGCGCAAAAATCATACTATCAGGATTTTCACCTTCTGTCAAAGACGGAGAAAGTGTTCCGCCTACTGTAAATCTGGCAGAGCTTTTTATTCTGAATACTTTTTTTGCAGCAAGATTAAGTTTGACACTCGTACTATCAGCAATAGATGTGCCAACACCAACAGATATTTCTGTATCTTTTCCTGTACCGATAATGGCCTGAGGAGTTAACGAATAAGAATCACTGCCAAACGGGGCAATTCTGTTTGATTGTTTGAGAATAATCTCTCCGCCCGGAAGCACATCAGATGACGGCACAGTAACTATTGTCTGCTGAGCAATAGCCGACAATGGGGACAATAACAATAAAAGAACAAGAAATAAACCAACTATAATTTTCATGTTTTATATTATTTATAAAAAACGTATATTTGTAAATTAAAATACGAATTTTAAAAAGAAAAAAAGTACCTCAGGCATCGCCATTGAGATACTTAAATTAATAACCTTTCAATATATATTATAAAAATTTTCAGAATTTTTAGCAAGATAAGTATAATTTTTGTAAAATTTAAAATTAATTTGAAAATATTCTTTTATCTGCTAAATTATTTATACAGTCAAGCCGAACCAAAAATGAAAATAGAACAAACAAATAGTAAAAATTTTTTTTATAATTATAAAAAGCAGAAGAACATAAACTTTAAAGCAAAGAAATACGCAACAGTCAAAACTCTGGTTGAAAATTGCGCTAATGATGTTTTGGAAATTTACAAAATAAATGACAAAGATGTTAAATTTCTGGAGCTTATGTCATACAATATAAATTTAAGAAAACTTACTGAAAGAAAATATACAAGAACACAATACAGACAATGGAAAACAGCCATTAACAATGCAATACTGCTAACAGGTTTTAATGAACCTCAACAATCTTTTCTTCTTGCAAAGAATAAAAAGCCATGCTCTATAATTACCTTTAAAGATTTACCAATGGACACATATCTTGATTATCTTGTGTCATGGCCAATTGCAATAAACGAAAATGTAAAATTGGCAGGAACAACATTGATGAAAAACCTTTTCGAATATGCTGAAAGAAAAAATACTAAAAAAATTACTCTAACTATGTCGACAACAAGCCATTCTAATCTGTTAGAATATTATACAAATCTTGGTTTCAAAAAAATATCGGCAAGAAATCCGCTTTCTCCTGATTTAGAAATCTTTCAAAGTTCGTATACGCAGAAATCACAAGAACTTGAAAAGCAAATAAAAATTGAAAGACTAAAAAATCAGGAAGATATCCCCCTACTGAAAGTTATGGATATAAAATATTAAGGCAAAAAAAAACGAGGGGTTTTGTAAATTCTCCTTCATCTTGCGATGTATTCGATTTTACAGCCCAACCCTCGTAAGGTTTTTACACTAGCCGAAACATTAATAACATTATAATTATAACACTTATTCTAACAACATGCAAATACAACGTATGATTTATTAATAATTGTTAACCATTCTTAACAAAGCAAAACCATTGCTATTACTCTTTTTCAAACAATTTTTTTGTTTAATTGTTACAATTTTAGTTATAATTAATATATAATTCACGAAATCATACAATTTATCACGATTAACTAAAATATTAATATATTGAAAATATACTTACGTTTGAATAATATAAAATTATGCAAGTTTTTTATAAATTAAATAAAAATCCTAATTTATCAATATGTTTAGGCTTCTTTGACGGTGTCCATCAAGGACACAAAGTTGTATTAAAAAATACCGTTAATCTTGCACAACAAAATAATATCAAATCAGCAGTAATAACGTTCAAAGACCATCCATTGTGCTATTTGCAAAACAGAACACCTCAATACATCGTCTCACTTGAAGACAGATTAAGGCTCATTGAAAAACAATGTATAGATTATGCCTATGTACTTGATTTTGATGAAACAATAGCTGATGCGATTGCATACGATTATTTGAAAAATATACTTGTTGCAAATTTTCAACCCAAATTTATCACAACCGGCTTCAACCATTATTTTGGTGCGAATAAACTTGGAGATGCATCATTTTTAAGAGCCTATCAAAATGATTTTGATTACAAATACTTTGAAATTCCTCCTATTACATTCAACAATACACTAATAAGCAGCTCAAAAATAAGACAAATGATATCAGAAGGACAGACTGAAAATATTCCTAATCTTCTGGGTGAATATTTTTATGTAAAAGGTCGTGTAATAACAGGAAACAGGATAGGAAGAACACTTTCATATCCTACAGCTAATTTGAAGTATCCTGCTGATATAATCAAAGTGTCCAAAGGTGTTTATGCAGCACTTGTCGAAGTCGACGGAAAAACTCATAAAGCCATTGCAAATCTTGGCAAAAGGCCGACAATTGAAGGCGACCATTCATTGCTTCTGGAAGCTCATCTGCTTGACTTCAATGACAATATTTATGACAAAGATATAAAAGTTTCTTTTGTAAAAAAACTAAGAAATGAACAAAAATTTTCATCATTGCCGGATTTAAAATCACAGCTGGTGAAAGATGAACAATCAGCAAAGGAATATTTTTTACAAAACAAAATATAAATAGAAAAAGCCTGAATTTATAATAAATTCAGGCTTTTCGTAATAAATAAAATTAATTTATTTATTATAAATTAATTTTGTTAACTTTTTAGAAAATTCATTAACAGTCATACCTTTTTTTCTATCAAGCATAAATGCGGATTTTGCAAAATATTCAATCCTTGCAACAGCTTCATCTCTGGGCATTTTTTTATAAATATCCGTTAAAGTTTTGCTTTCTTTGTCTATACGGAAGAATATTTTATCAAGAATATTTTTGCCACTTTCAGGTTTGGCTTTTTGATATGCAATCTTATAGGCTTCTTCCGCCATATTTGCAGCCTCATGCAGGTAGTCCTGTCTATTTTTATCAACAGCTCTGAGTTCAGCAGCTTTGTCGATATTATCGAGTTTTATTTCCCCGAATATATTGTTTTCATTCAAAATTCTATTGAATTCATTTTCGCTGCGATTTTTAATTTCAGTAATTTTTTTAAAAATCAACTGTTTTTTTGAATTTGAACCGGAAAATAGATTTTTTAACGTTCCAGGTTTTGTTTTTACAAGATACACACCGGCAAGAGCAGCAAGCGCAACACTTGCCGTAACATAAGCTGTTTTTCGTTTTTTAGACAGTGAATCAGATGTATTTCCTTGAAATTGAGCATTTTGTTGCTGTGTAACAACTTGCGGATAGGCCGGATGTTTTGCGACCATTTGTTGAAATGAATTAGATGCAATAACACTATTTACGGGCATGTCAGACCTCTTTCTCTATAAATTACCCCCCAAATAACACATATATTTTATTAAAATATAATTTTTAAAATTGTGTCAATTTTTTACGTTTAGTTTACAAAAGCTTTGTAACACACAAAATCAAAACGCAGTAAATAAAAGAAATGTAAACAGCACTCAAAAGCATTCTTGAATTTTTTTTGATGTTATACATATAAAAAACTCTCCATAATCTAGCATAGATATTCTGCGATAAAAGTTAAAATCAAGATATTAGCCTACCGGGTTTAGTATGATGGATAGTTTTGTAAAAATCAGATAAAAATACTTTAAAAGGGGATATTTATATTGTAAAATTTAGGAAAAGTAAATTGATTGGAGAAAAATATTATGGCTAATATTATACAGGGAAATTTTACAACTAACGGTGAAAAATTTTGTATTATAATATCAAGATTTAATGAATTCATAGGTTCAAAATTGCTTTCAGGTGCCATAGACGAACTCGTAAGACACGGAATAAAAGAAGAAACAATAGATGTAATATGGACACCGGGAGCATTCGAAATACCGGTAATAGCAAAAAAAGCCGCTCAAACAGGGAAATACAATGCAATTATTACACTCGGCGCAGTGATAAAAGGCGAAACTGGGCATTATGACTTTGTTGCAGCAGAAGTTTCAAAAGGTGTTGCACATGTATCGCTTGAAACAGGCATACCTGTTATCTTTGGTGTTTTGACTACTGATAATCTTGAACAAGCTATTGAAAGAGCAGGAACAAAAGCCGGAAATAAAGGTTCTGAAGCTGCAAAAACTGCCATAGAAATGGCAAACTTGACAAAACTCATCTAAATCTATAATATAATTAAAAATTTAAATTGTATTAAAAGTAGGAGTTTTTATGAGTATTGATATTGTAAGAGCTTTAAAATCACCATTTCAGTCTGAAACATGGTTTTTAAAACTCATTATTGGAAGTATATTGTTTCTTATCCCGATTGCAAATTTTATTACCTTCGGATATATAGTAAAAGCTTTGCAAAACTATATAGAAAAAAATGATACACTTCCTGAATACAGCGACCTCGGGGCATTATTTATCACAGGAGCAAAAATAGTAATCGGATATGTTATTTTTTCAATACCGTTTGTAATATTAACAATTATCATTTATATGGCATCAGGCGATAACCATGCAACATCAATAATCGTCGGTTTAATAGAGACTATCGTTACAATACTTGGAATGGTTATGGCTGTTGTATTTTGCACTGATGAGAAAATACTGTCAATGATTGATTTCTCAAGAGGAATGAAACTGTTTAAAAACAACTCCTCAGGGTTTATATCATTAATAATATTTCTTCTGCTTGTTTATGTGGTATACGGGATTATTATGTTCCTTGTTTGCATACCTATAATAACAATAGTTCTGGTTCCTTTTTTATGCTACCCGATGCTTCTTACAGCATATAACGTAGTAGGACAGTTCGCATCAGAAGCACCGCTAAAAAATGAAATAAGAAAATTATAATTAACAAAAAAATCTTGAAAAATATGGCAAACACACTATCATTTTTCTCAAAAAAGTGTTAAAATGATAGTGTGTTTATTATTTAAAATTTTATTTAGGAGCATGCTAAATGAGTATTAGTCTGAAGCAGGCATTGCTTTTTGTGCCGAAAAATGAAAACTGGGTTCGAGACATTATCGTAGGCGGTCTTGTATTATTTTTACCAACATTTGCGTATATTTTTCCGGGAATTAGGCGGATGATTTTCGATCCCGTAAATTATTTTATGCTGACATTATTTTTAATTTTTTCAGCGGTAATATTTTTTGCAGTTTCGGGATATTTCTTCAAAGCTGTACACAACAGAGTTGTCCACGACAAAGAAGGCCTGCCTGATATAAAATACTTTTCATACTATACGTACATAGGCTCAAAAGCATTTATCGGCGGAATTGTATTTAGCATTCCATTTTTGCTTCTGACACTTTTGATTTTAACTTTCACTCCGTTAACTTTGTCAAAAGAAATCATACCGTTTTTAACTATTGCAGCAATAATGTATGTCGGATATGTATTTCTTTATACAATGGCAGCATTGAATTTCACTTTTGACTTTAAAATCAGCTCCTTCTGGAATATTGAAAAAGCATATGAAATGATAAAAGGCAACATTTTTAACTATATTATACTCGTATTATACTGTCTTCTTATAGGTTTAGTATATATAATTGCAGTTTCATTGCTTATGAATGGTCAAATACTGGCTTTGATTATTCCATTCGTATCATTCTATGTATTTCTGGTTTATGCTGATTTGTTTGCACAGTTTATTATGAATAGAGAAAAGAGTGTTGAAAATGATGAAAAAGAATGCACTGCGTAGAAAAATAAAAAGAAAATTAAAAATATATTTTCCTTTTTCATTAAAATTGATGGATTACTGGGCAAAATTTATGATATTTTGCTAGTTTCTATGAAAAAAGCAATAAATTGCTAAAGTCTTGCTGTCAATATTTTTGCATTTTCAGGAAATGAAACAGTAAAAGAGCTTGTCTTTGGAACAAGAATCAGCTCGCCTGTTTTTAGTTCAAACATTCTGTCATCAATTTTTAAATTGAAAACACCCTCCATGACATAAAAGAAAACATCCTGCTGAGATATTTGTGTCGGAACAATTGTGCCTGTAGTTGCAGCAAAGAGTCCCAGTGCTCTGTTTCCTTCATTTATGAGATATTTGTTATCAATTCCGTCAACTCGATAATTTAGTTCATCAACAGGTGTTATTATCTTTTTAAACATAATTCTCCTACGTGATTGTGATTTACTATTATGTTTTGTTATTTTTATAAAATTTTCAATGCCTGTGTGTTTAATCTTTGTAAACTTGTGTGGTAATATTGAAAAAAATAAGTGATTAATATCTCTAATTAACATATAATATTTTTCAGGAAGGAATGAAAAATTGCCAAACAGTTTGGTTAAAACAACAGAAGGAAAAATACAAAAAATACCGCCTCAAAATATTGATGCAGAAGAAGCAATTTTGGGTGCAGTGCTAAGCAATCCTGTATGCTTAAACAAAATTGCTGACCTGATTAGACCTGAAAGTTTTTATAAACCGGCCAACAAACTTATTTACTCGGCAATTGTAGAACTCTTTTCAAAAAATCAAGCAATTGACATAGTTACTGTCTCAGAAAAATTGAATGAAGAAGAAAAACTTGAACTCGCAGGAGGCCGTGCATATATAAATGATTTGGTGCTCAATGTAATTACTACGGCCAATGTTGAATATTATGCCAAAATAGTCCAAGAAAAAGCAATCAAAAGAGAACTGATTAATGCCGGTTCAGAAATTGTTGAAATGGCTTATGACAACCAGACAACAGAAATTACACTCGATAATGCAGAAAAACTTATTTTTAATATTGCACAAAAAAAAGCCTCAACAGATTTAATCTCTGTAAAAGATCTTGTAATAACAAGTTATGAACAAATTTCATACCGCTATGAGCATCGTGATGAGTTAATTGGAGTACCGACAGGGTTTTATGACCTAGATGCAATGACATCCGGGCTGCAAAAATCTGATTTAATTGTCCTGGCAGCACGTCCTTCAATGGGTAAAACGGCTTTCGCACTAAATATTGCCCAGAATGTGGGATTAAGAGCCAACAAAGCTGTTGCAATATTTTCTCTTGAAATGCCTAAAGAGCAACTGGTACAGCGTATGCTCTGTTCTGAAGCTGAAGTTGACAGCCAAAAGTTAAAAACCGGAAACATGCAGGCAAAAGACTGGGAAAAACTCACAAATGCAATGAACCTGTTCGCAGATGCTCCTATATATATCGATGATGCTGCAGGTGCAACTGTTATGGATATTAGAGCAAAATGCAGAAGACTTGCAATGGAAGAAAAAAATCTCGGGCTCGTTGTGATTGACTATCTGCAGCTTATGGAAGGTTCAGGAAATAAAGATGACAGAAACCAACAAATTTCGGGAATTTCCAGAGGCCTAAAACTTCTCGCAAGAGAACTCGGAGTTCCTGTTATTGCCCTGTCGCAGCTGTCACGTGCCGTGGAACAAAGAACAGACAAAAGACCTATGCTTTCTGATTTAAGAGAATCCGGTGCTATAGAACAGGATGCTGACATTGTAATGTTCATTTATCGTGACGAATATTACAACAAAGAAGATACCGAAAATCGCGGAAAAGCAGAAGTAATAATTGCAAAACACAGAAACGGTTCTGTCGGTTCAATTGATTTATTATTCCAGGGAGCTATTACAAAATTCAAAAATATTGCCAAAACAAATGTTTTCTAAAATTCATTGGTAAATTTTTATAACTTAACAAACATTTTTTATTGCGCTAAATTCAAAATTTGTTATACTTAAATAATAACAATTCTTATTAAGGTGAATTATGCAAAATAAAAATAATAAATCACTTGAAGAAAAAATAGATTATCTCAAAACAATGTGCAAACTCAAAGGAATGAGAGTTACGCCGCAGCGTATTGAAATCTACAAACAGGTTGCAAACTCTTGTGAACACCCTGATGCAGAAACTGTTTATGAGGCAGTAAAAGGAAGCATGCCAAATGTATCTGTTGACACTGTTTACAGAACACTTGCTTCATTAGAAGAAATGGATATGATTTTCAGAGTTGACAATCAGCTTCCCAGAGCACGTTTTGATGCGGATAAAACACCTCACAGCCATTTTATTTGTGTAAAATGCAATGAAGTATATGATATATTTCTTGATGACGGTGAAAAATTACAACTCCCTAAAAATGCAGAAAAATACGGAGAAATAAAAGATATAAATATACAAATAAGAGGCATTTGCAATAAATGCCTCCAAGAACAAAAAAACAAACAAAACTAAGGAGAGAAAAATGAAAAAATTTGTATGTAAAGTATGCGGTTATGTGTATGACCCTGAAGAAAACGGCGGTATAGCTTTTGAAGATTTACCTGAAGATTACGCTTGCCCTCTTTGCGGTGTAGGAAAAGACGAATTTGAAGAAGAATAATAAAATTCTGTAACTATCCGAAACATAATCAAAAAAAGGAGAATTTATGGAATTAAAAGGATCTAAAACAGAAAAAAACCTTCTGGAAGCATTTTCAGGCGAATCTCAAGCGAGAAATAAATACACTTATTATGCTTCACAAGCAAAAAAAGAGGGTTATGTGCAAATTGCACAGATTTTTGAAGCTACAGCGAATAACGAAAAAGAACATGCAAAAATCTGGTTTAAACTTCTCCATGGCGGCAACATTTCCGATACAATGAAAAACCTTGAAGATGCAGCAAATGGTGAAAATTACGAATGGACACAAATGTATGCACAATTCGCTAAAGAAGCTGAAGAAGAAGGTTTCAGCGATATTGCTTTCTTATTCAAAAAAGTAGCGGAAATTGAAAAACACCATGAAGAAAGATACAAACGACTACTTGAAAATATCAAAAACGCAAAAGTTTTTGAAAAAGATGAAGAAGTTGAATGGGAATGTGCTAACTGCGGTTTCAGACACAAAGGAACAAAAGCTGTTGAAATGTGTCCTGTCTGCAAACACCCGAAAGCATATTTTTTCAAAGTAGAAAATAAATATTAATAAAAATAAAATAAAAAAAAATACAGAAGAACTATTGAATAGCTCTTCTGTATTTTTATATCTATAAAAAACTAATCTTTCTTTTTGGGAACTTTCAATAAAAATCCAAAAGGTATTAAAATAAAAGCAATCAAAGCAAATATCTCAAAGACATCAACATATGCCATTAGTTTTGACTGTGCAAGCAGCTGTTTATATAATAGACCTCCGCCTTTATGCACAGCATAGTTGCTGGCAAACTGCATAAAATGTCCGCTCATTGCATGCAGTCTTTGTTGGAAAATCAAATTGAAATTCGACATATTTTCAACAAGGTAAGTCTGATGAACCTGTGAAAGCCTTGCAACTAATGTTGAAGACATTGAAACAACAAATGCAGTCATAACACATTTACAAAGACTATGCAGACCTGCACCGTTTGACAATTCAGATTTTGGAAGCGTTCCAAGAACAAGTCCGGATACAGGAATGAAAACAAGAATAACACCTATCCCCATCAAAATATTTGGCAACACTACATAACTAAAAGATATTCCAAGATTCAAATTTGCATACATTATAGTAGAGAGCCCGAGGAAGAAAAATCCAGTTGCAATCAAAATTCTGTTATCAAGAAACTCTACCATAGGTCCGATAATAAGCAGCATTATAATACACGAAAAAACACGTGGAGCAAGCGACATGCCTGACAGCATTGCGTTATACCCCATCAAACTTTGCAAAAAGCTAGGGAGAAGCACTATCGTAACATAGATAATCATATTGACTGATGACCCCAAAATAGTACCTATAAAAAAGTTTTTATCCTTACAAATTCTTAAATTAACAATGGGGCTGTGATATTCCAGCTCCCAGACAATAAAAAATATAAAAGAGAATAAAGATATTCCGGCCAACCAGCATACCCATGTGCAATCAAACCAGTTATACTGCTGACCTTTATCAAGTACTATCTGCATCGACAACAGCCACAATACGAGAAAAGAAAAACCGACAAAATCAACCTTATCCGGCTTAACTCTGTTTTTGAGTTCTTCAATATTGCAATGAACAAGTACAACAGAAAAAATTCCTATCGGGATATTTACCAGATAAATCCACTGCCAAGCGGAATTGTCAACAATAAAACCTCCAAAAGTTGGACCGAGAATAGAAAATACCATTACGGCAAACCCGAATAAGGCCATAGCCTGACCTCTTTTGTTGTAAGGGAAAGCAGCAATTAATATAGCCTGAGAAATAGGCATCATAGGGCCACCGCCAATACCTTGAATTAATCTGCCTAAAACAAGCATATTCAAGCTGTGTGCCATAGCACAGACAAGAGACCCCACGGTAAATATAGAAATGAAGACTTTTAAAAATAGAACTCGACCCATATAATTTTCAAGCCATCCGGTCATAGGGATAAGTATGGCATTTGCAATCATGTATGTCGTGATTACCCAGTTTGCCTCATCAACAGTAGAACCAAAAAAACCAGCAATATATGGTATAGCAACGTTCGTAGCAGATGTCGCAAGCATCGCAAAAGATGTAGGCAGCAAGATTGTGAATGCTACGAGCCAAAGAGGGATTTCCTTTTTTTGAATTTTAGGCAAAGGATTTCCTGTTATAGTCATATTATTTGCTGAAACATCTGCACTCATAACTATCTAACCTTTACCTCAGGAACAACAGACATCCCGGGAACTATATTATATTTTGAAATATCTTCGGTAAATACAATTTTTACAGGTACTCTCTGTACGATTTTTACATAGCTTCCTACAGCATTTTCCGGAGGAAACAAACTGGCTTTAGCACCTGTAGCTCTTTGAATACTGTCAACTTTAGCTTTAAATTTTTTACCTGGATAAGTATCTATTTTTACAACCACAGGCTGTCCGGGTTTCATGTAAGTAAGCTGTGTTTCTTTGTAATTTGCAACAACCCAAACAGTTTCAGGAACAATAGCAAACATCGGTTGAGCAACCTGAACAAAGTTTCCCTGTTCAACATTTCTGTTTGTAATCAAACCATCCTGAGGTGCATAGATTTTTGTATAAGAAAGATTCAGTTCATCTGTTTTTACTTCTGCTTCTAGTTTTTCAATCTCAGCAAGTGTTGCTTCTTTTTTAGCCTGGGAACTTTCAAACATAGCTTTTGCTGCTTTTTCTTGTTCCAGAGCTGCTTTATAGCCAGCCTGCGCAACTGTCAAAGCAGTTTTGCTGTTGTCATATTCCTGTTTGGAAGAAATCCCTTCCTTATACATAGCAGAATATCTCTTAAAATCTTTTTGAGCAAAATCAAGTTTTGATTTTCTTGAAACTACATCATGTCCTGATTCTTCTAAACCTGATTTTGATCTTGTAATGTCATCTTGGGATACTTTCAAATTTGCTTTTGCCTGAGCCAGTTTTGCTTTTGTTTGTGCAAGTTTTGCCTCATAGTCTTTGGGATCAATTTCTATAAGCAAATCACCTTTTTTAACAGGCTGGTTATCAGTAATCAGCATTTTCTCAACCGGGCCTGATACCCTTGGTGCAATTGAAACTATATGTCCTTCAACAAAAGCATCATCCGTAGATTGAAAATGCATTGAATGCACCATAAAATAAATACCGGCTATAAAAAACAATAGTGCAGTGATAGCTGGCACTATTACCCTTTTTTTCTTATAACTCGGTCTTGAATCCTCAAGTTCTGTGTCTAAATCATCAGCATTAAGATTTTCTTCTAACTGTTCATTTTGGTTATTTGTTTCTTCAGTGCTCATAAATTTTATCCTCTAGTAATATATTTTTATATGTGTAGTTTTACTTTATCTTTCAGGTTATCTTGCATTTGTTCAAGTATACCAAGTGTAAAAACAAGATCTTTTTCACTTATACCTTTAGTTGTAATCGCTCTCAGTTCAAACAAAGTCGGCTGAATTTTTTTTCTCATATCTATTCCCTTTTGAGTAATAGATATTTTATAGACTTTTCTTTTATTAACATCTTCAATCCTTTTAACAAGCCCCATTTCTTCAAGAATATTAATAATCCTGCTGACATTCGGTCTGTCTTTGTGAGTAATTTCTGAAATCTGCCTTTGATACAATTCAACTCCGGAATCCATTATTATAGAAAGAACAAGGTACTGCTCAGGAGTTATTTCAAAGCCTTTTTCGGCAAACATTTGTAAAGACATCATTCTTGACAACATGCCTGTAGCAAAAAGCATGGCTCCAACTCTTTTGTTTAACAAGTTATTTCTTTGTTTTTCCGGCATAGTAGAAATGTTTTTACTTTTTAATTTTTTTATTATAAAATTTTCTTGTGTTATTATAATAACACAAGAATAAAAAATGGAAGCCGAAAAAAGTAAAAAAAGTTAAGATTATGAAAAAAATTTTTACAACATTAGTAATACTAAGTATTTTTATGCTGCAAATTATGACAGCTGAAGCTAAACAAAGCAAAAAAGAAAAACAACGAGAACAATCACGCACAGAATATCTAAATCTGCAATGGTGGGAAAAATACAATGACCCGAATTTGACAGCATATATTCAAGAATTATATGAAAAAAACCATGACCTCAAAATTGCAGCACTAAAAGTAAAAGAAGGTGAAAATATAGTCAGAATGTCTCTTGCCAATGAATTACCGCAGGTATCCTTTGACGGAAGACTTGGAAGGACTATGAAATCAAGTAATCAATATTACGGCTCAATGGTTATTCCTGACTATGCACAATGGGGATACCTTCTTCCGCTTACTGCAAGCTATGAAATCGACATCTGGGGTCAAAACAGGCTTACAACAAAAAGTATTGAAAAACAGCTCGAAATGCTTGAACAGCAGGAAAGAGCAAGTTATATTGCCCTTACTTCATCATTTGCTACAAATTATTTTAATCTAATAAAAACAGATAAATTACTTGAAAATCAAAAAGAAATAGTAAAAATACAAGAAGAAATAGTAAATAAAACACAAAAAAAATATGAAACAGGGCTCTGTTCCATAAATGAACTTTTAGAAGAACAAAAATCCCTCACATCGCAAAAAGAATTACTAAACACACTTTCACATGCGCAAGAAGTTCTGATAAACCAGCTAAGAGTATTTCTTTCAGACAATGATAAAGACATAAAAAGAACAAACTGCGAAAATCTCTCGGTTATGAAAAATCTTCCGACAGAAATAAAAGCAACAGTTGTTGAAAAAAGACCTGATTATATTGAAGCAGAAGATAATATAAAACGTATAGGCTATGACGTAAAAGTTGCAAGAAGAGATTTCTTACCCAAATTTGTAATCTACGGACAGCTCGGTTTGAATGCATATCACTGGAACAACATATTTAACAGGCCTTCACAACTGGCAAATGCAGGAATTATGCCATCATTTGACCTTTTCTCAGGCGGCAGAAAAATGGCTGTTTTAAAACTTCGTAAAAATCAATATGAAGAAGCTATGCATAACTACCAAAAAGCAATTCTGACTGGTATACAAGAAGTAAACGACAGTTCCGTACTGGTAAAAACAAGTCTCAAAATATACGACCAGACTGAAGAAAGGCTAAAACTGGAAAAACAAAAACACATGCTTGTTGAACACAAAAATCAAATTGGTGCAGCATCTAACCTTGATGTGTTATACAGCAAAGAACGTGAATTGATGGTTAAAAACGAAGAAACCGCAAATAAAATAAATTGTATAATAGCAACAATAAGTTTATACAAAGCTGCAGGCGGACAGGATTTATACCAAATAGACAGTCTATAATTTATAATTTAAACCAAAAAGAAAGCCGCCTTAAAAACTAAGGCGGCTTTCAAAACATTTTAGAAAACTATTTTTTGCAAGCTTTGCAATCAACAGCTTCTTTGAATTTTTTACCAGCAGAAAATGCAGGAACTGTTTTTGCAGCAATTTTAATTTCTTTACCAGTTTGTGGGTTGCGACCAGTTCTAGCTGCTCTTTTTCTTGCTTCAAAAGTACCAAAACCAACAAGAGTAACTTTTTTACCTTTAGCAACTGTTTTTTCGATAGTTTCCATCAAAGCATTGATGATTTCAGCAGTTTCTTTTTGAGTTACTTTTGATTTTTTTGATACTTCTTGTACTAATTCTTCTTTGTTCATAGTATTTAAACCCCTTCTTTTATCTACATTTCCTATTATATTTGAATTTTAAATTATGGCAAGCACTTTTTTCGTTTTTTTTTCATCCAAATGCTGGTTTTTTAGTTTTATTTTTATAATAAATTCTTTACTTTATATCCTGATAACAATAAAATAATAGTATAATAGAGGATTTTAGATAAGGAAGTAGAATGAATAAAAAGGCCTTTTCTCTTGCAGAAGCTCTTATAACATTGCTTGTTGTATGTATCGTTGCAATAGCAACAGTACCTCTTATTACGAAAAAGAAACGTCCGGTACAAAGTGAAAGACAAACCGTATGGAATGTAGAAAGAATAATGAAATCAGCAATCTATCCTGCCGCTAGCAGAGACATAATGCTCGGAGAAATAAATCCTAAAAAATCTCAGGGCATAATAATTGCAGGTACTCTTGAATTCAAAGACAGGGGTGGTAATACAATAGGCTGGATAAAAGAAGACGGTTCAAGTTCTTTTGAAGAAAAATTTGAAATGCAGCTGCAAAACGGTGTAGAAACAATTAAAGCAGAACTTCAAAATGAGCTGCAAAACGCAAGTGACGAAATTACAGCAGACTTTTTAAGAAAAAATCTTGGTATTAACCAGTATGGTGGGGTCTTAGAAGAAAATGGAAATTACGGAGATGTTTCTAAAGTCGGCGGTACGCATGAAGAAATAAGAAATAAAATTAATGCAAGAAGAGACCGTTTGAAAAACAGATCTCACGAAGATATAAGAAATGACATTGGAGCAAGAAGAGACAAACTTAGAAACAGATAGGAAGAAAAAGGATAATAATATGATAAAACCCTGGAACGAATATTTTCTTGAAATAGCAAAAACATGCGCAACTCGCTCTAACTGTTTTAGAGCTAAAGTAGGGGCTGTAATTGTAGGTGAAGACAAAAAAATCAAAGCAACAGGCTACAACGGCACCCCATCAAAAGTAACATCCTGCTATGAGATTGGGAAGTGTTACAGAATTGAAAACAATATTCCTTCCGGAACAATGTATGAAACCTGCAGAAGCATACACGCAGAACAAAATGCAATTATTCAGGCAGGTCAGGACAGATGCAAAGATGCCACAATGTATATCTACGGACACAATTTTATTTGTATTCTATGTAAGAGATTTATTGTTCAGGCAGGTATAAAAGAAGTTTATCTTCAAAAAGATGAAAAATCACCGGTTCAATATGTTACAGTAGAAGATATAAGAAAAGAGCTTGACGCACAACGTCCGTAATAAAGCCAAAAGAGGAATATAAAATGTCTATAAAAAAAATTGTCCCGTACGGAGATGAAACCTTAAGGCAAAAATCGAAAGAGGTCTCAAAAATTTCAAAAAAAATACAAACACTTGTTCATGACCTTCTGGATACAATGTATGCAAACAATGGAGTAGGTCTTGCAGCGCCTCAAATCGGCGAGCATTTGAGAGTGTTTGTTATTGATGTTGCAACAGGTAATGAACCGTTAAACCCAATGGTCTTCATAAACCCCAAAATAATACACAAATCCGGTGCCTGCAGCAGTTATGAAGGCTGTTTAAGTTTTCCTGAGGCCTATACAGATGTAAAAAGATATGCAAATGTGAAAGTTAAAGCAGTAGGACTTAACGGAAAACCTTTTGTAATGGAAGGCAAAGACGGAAGTCTGTTAGCACGTGCAATACAACATGAGTTTGACCACCTTGACGGTATCCTTTTCATTGACCACTGCAGAAGCGAATTTGAAGCAAACCGAATTCTGGCTGAAAAAGGTTTAAAGCCTGTCGAGGAAGAGCATCTCTTGTCAGAACCGGAAATAGAACAAGCGCTTGAATCTTTACCGACAAATCCGGGTGATACGATTTTGCCGGAAAAGACAGAAGAAAACTAAAAAATACGGAGGTCTGTTTGATTAACGCAATATACATGGCAACACCGGAAATAGCGGTTAACTGCCTGCAAAAACTATTAAACTTCAATGACTTGAATATACAGGCTGTAGTAACACAACCTGACAGGCCCTGTGGCAGAGGAAACAAGTTGACCCCACCGCCAGTAAAAGAGTTTGCACTTTCTCATAATATTGAGGTTTTTCAAACAGATTCAATAAAAAACGATATTGAATTAAAAAATAAGTTAAAAAATCTAAATCCTGACTTTTTTATAACTTTTGCTTTCGGACAAATTCTTACTCAAGAAGTCCTTGATATACCTAAAATAGCAACAATAAACCTTCATGCCTCGCTTTTACCGAAATACAGAGGCGCAAACCCTATACAAAGAGCAATTTATAACGGGGATGAAGAAACAGGAATTACTACAATGATTACAGCATTGGAGCTGGATGCAGGTGATATTTGTTTACAGGAAAAAATAAAAATCACCCCCGATATGACAGACAAAGAGCTTATGGATATAATCAGCGACAAAGCACCTTTTTTGATGTACCCTACGATAAAACAGCTCTACAATAAAATTTTGACACCCAAAAAACAAGATGACTCTTTAATGACAATAGCAAAAAAATTCAAAAAAGAAGACGCTATAATTAATTGGAACAGCTCAGCTCAAAGTATACACAACCATGTTCGTTCAATGACAACATGGCCCGTTGCCTGTACAAAATTTGAGGGCAAAAGTATAAAAATACTAAAAACTGATGTTTTGAATGCGCAGTCTAATGATATACCGGGTTCAATTGCTGATATAACAAAAGACGGCATCGCTGTAAATACAATAGACAATATAATTTTAATCAAAGAATTAAAACCCGAAGGCAAGCCATTAATGAAAGCATACGACTGGTCTAACGGACTAAAGCTTAAATCAGATTTTCACAACAAAAAGTTTGAATAAGGAGGTATTATTATGTATTCAAGAGGAATACGAGGAGCTATTACTATAGAAGAAGACACTCCTGAAATGATTGAAAAAGCTACAGTAGAACTGTACAACAAAATTATAGAAGAAAATAAGATAAAAACTGAAGACATCTCTCATATTATTTTCACAATGACAAAAGATTTAAAAACATCTTTTCCTGCAAAATTTGTCAGAAGAAATTTCAGCATACAATATGTACCTCTTCTATGTGTAAATGAAATGGATATAGAGCCCAGCCTCAGAAAATGTTTGAGAATACTTATGGTAGTAAATACCGAAAAGAAACAAAACGAAATCAAACACATATATCTTGGCGGAGCAAAAATTCTTCGCTCTGATCTTGCAAACGGATAGTATCAAACTCTATTGAAAAATATTCTTCCATACCCTTTTTCAAAGCATTGCAGAGTTCATATCCTGATATACCCGGAAGAATATCTCTTAATGTAGTAATTTTGTTTTGCTCCGGTTCCTCGCCAAAAATATTTTTTATCTTGTCCGTATCATAACTAAAAAGTATAGAACCGTGCTGCAAAATGTAATTGTGCTTTCTGTATTGAGCAGAGCCGACTATCTTTTTACCGCAAAAACTCAAATCTGCTCCTGTAGACAATGACATGCAATATGCATAATTTGTTGAAGCTTTTTTGGTTTCAGGAAAACCAACCTCAATTCCAAGACGTTTAAAACCGGCAGCCAAAGCACCCGAAATTTCTTTATACGATTTCAATACGGTTTCACCAGACTTTAAAAAAGAAGACGGACAAACAAAACTATACGTCAACTCATCATCATGAAACAAAGCTCGGCCGCCTGTAAGTCTTCTGACTATATCAATACCATGTTCAGCACAATACACTTTATTAATATCTTCATCATCTTGATTTCTGCCGAGTGACACGCATGCAGGAGCCCATCCGTAAAAACGTAACACAGGAACCTGCCAGTCATTTTTTATAGCAAAATTCAATAGTCTTTCATCCAAATCCATATTTGTATTGCCATTATTCGGCCTGAAAGGAAGAAACACCCCATTTTTAGACATCGTATGTCTCCATAAGTGATTTTATAGCAACAGGGATTGTATCAATTTGATTAGCTGCAAGCACACTATATTCAGTAAGAGTTTTTGAAGCAATTTCACCGCACAGCCCATGCAAATATACTCCTAAAATTGCCGCTTCAACAGAAGATACCCCCTGTGCCATAAATCCGGCAATCATGCCTGTCAGCACATCACCGCTTCCGGCTTTTGCAAGAGCAGAATTTCCTGTAGTGTTTACAAAAATATCAAAAGAATTAGAACAAATTACAGTTTTATTACCTTTTAAAACAACAGTGCACCCGAATTTTTCCGAAGCCAATTTCGCTGCTGCTATTCTATCATCTTGTATTTGTTCTACAGGAATACCCAACAATCTGGACATTTCCATCGGATGTGGAGTAATAACGGAATTTTCAGGCAATCTGTCAGAAGTATTCTGCGCAATTACATTCAATGCATCAGCATCAATAACCATTTTTTTATCACTGTTATTTAAAAATGTAATTAAATCATCAACAAAATCACCAACAGCAGCTGTATCTGTTAAACCGGGTCCTACAGAGACCACTGTATAATTTTTTAAAACATCTTTCAAATCTGAAAACGCATCTGCAGCAATGCATTTTTTGTAATAATCTTTGAGAGGCAAAAAAGTTATCCAGGGAGCGCTTGATGCCAGACTGTTAATAACATTTTCTATCGACGCAAGTGTAACAAGGCCGGCGCCGACTTTCAATGCAGCAACAGAAGACAAAAATGCAGCACCCTGATAATTAAATGAGCCGGCTATATTTAACACCTTGCCAAAAGTCCCTTTATTCGAGTTAACAGGTCTTGAAGGAAGCAGATTTTTTACATACTCTTGTGTCAGCAATAAAGGTTCCGTCATTAATTATCTCCAGCCATTTTGCCTCAATGCTTCATATACAACAATAGAAACAGAATTTGATAAATTCAAACTTCTTTGTCCGTCATTCATCGGTATTGTGATAGAGTTTTTACCTTTAGAAAAAATCAAATCTTCCGACAGTCCCCTTGTTTCAGGGCCAAAAACAAGAAAATCACCATCTTTAAATTGCACACCTGTGTATAAATTTTTTGTTTTAGTTGTTAAATAATAGAAACTTGACGAAGGAAATTCCTGCCACAAATCTTCAATATGCTCAACTCTTTTGATATTAACAGCATCCCAATAATCAAGCCCGGCACGCTTTAAATGTCTGCTATCTATAGAAAACCCGAGTTTACCGACCAGATATACATCACAATTTGTACAAGCGGCCAGTCTGACAATATTACCTGTATTCTGAGGTATTTCAGGCTCATATAAAACTATATTAAGCTTCGTTGTTATCTTCATCTTTTTGTTCCTGCTCTTCTTTTTTTGCAGGCTCTTCAACGAAGAAACGTCTGCTTTCTATAAGCACCGGCAGACCTCTCAATACACAGAACACAACTGCCGCATACACACAAAAATGAGCAAACGGACATATTGCCGTACAAATATTGTGGAAAGAAGTCCATGCTGAAATTGCCTGAGCTGAAAGTTCAGGGTCTTCGCCTTGCAAAAACAAATTCATTGCAGCAAAAGGGAAATTGCAAAGTATCATGAAAGCAAAAGCAAAAGCCTTTGTCACTGCATAAGAACCTCTTGAAAAATTTGAAGCTACAAGAAAATGTCCGAGTTTGGTTTTCATCATTGTAGTTGCGCCAAATGCTGTATATCCCTGTTCGAGAGCAATACTTCTAACACCGTCTGTAAGAATACCTCTTGTTACAACAATTAATGGAACCCATACAGGAATCCAGCCGAGAACAGCAAAAACTATCCAGTAAATATTTTCAACAACTCTGTCTCCCAGAATATCAAGTACTGCACCAAATTTTGAACTTTCTTTCAGCAGTCTTGCAACAAAACCATCCAAACCATCAAACCATATTGCGATTATAGTCAATACAAATGCCGTAATATAGCTTGCCGGTGTCTGGTAAAACAAAAGACATATAGCGATAAACGCAATAATCATTCTTGCGATTGTAATTAAATTAGCCATTTTTATTCTCTACTCCTCAATTTATACTCTAAAAATTTACTGTTTACTCCTCGAAGACACAAAATTGTGTTGATTAAGAATTTGAAGCTTGTCACCAAGCATCATTTTTTCAGCGTCCTCAAGAATTTTTACGACAAAATAACCGTTTTCGCCGTCACTTCTAGCTTTCAAACCTTGTTTAATACATTTCACAAAATGTTCGCATTCAAGTTTCAATGGTTCTATTTCAATATAATCGAGAGCAATATTGCTGCCGGAATTTGGTTTGTCGTTTTTAAACACTTGCAGCTTGTGTTCAGGTAATGTGTCATCAAACATTGCAGAACCTTTTGTACCTCTCAACATAAGGTTAACCCTTTTTTGAGGATGAATCCAACTGTCTGATATATGAGCAACACATCCTGATTCATATTCTATTTCAATATGTGTAATATCCATAATTTCATTGCTCTCAGAACTTACCCCCATCGCAGAAATAACTCTGAGAGGCTCTTCACCAAGAATATAGCTGACCATTGAAACATCATGCGGAGCAAGATCCCACATTACACTTCTGTCATTTTTAAAATAATTTATATTCAATCTGTCAGACTGAACATACTTTATTTCCCCCAACTCACCTGATTCAACTATCATTTTCAAACGATTAACAGCAGGATGATAAAGAAGAAGATGCCCAACCATCAAAACCAGATTTTTGGACTCAGCCAGTTCTTTTAAAATCAGTGCTTCCTGACTTGCAGTAGCAATTGGTTTTTCTACATACACATGTTTTCCTGCTTCAAGAGCCATTTTTACAAGTTTAAAATGTGTATGGCTCGGTGTCGCAATAACAACTGCATTAATATCTTTATTATTAAGAACCTCTGAAAAATCAGAAGTCAAATTCACACCAGGATACTCATCCTGAACTTTTTTTCTGTTATCAGGATCCATATCACAAACAGTGTGCAGATAATTCAGATTATAAAAATTTCTGACCAGATTTTTTCCCCATAAACCTGCGCCCAAAACAGCTACTTTCACATCAGATTTTTCCTGATTCATTGAACTTCCCCTGTTAAAACTATTCATTTTCTTGTTTTTATTATATCAACCAGAATAATTAAAAATCAAATTTTTATAACTATAATTTATCAATATTTGATAATAATGTTAAAAAGAGGATAAATTAATTTATCCTCTTTTTATTTTGTAAAAAACTTAAATGTATTAATACAATTTATATCTCAAAACAGTATTGTTGCCCTGTTCTGTAATATACATATCATTTCCTTTTATTATCAGATAATAAGGATTTGTTATGTTAGACATAAATGTAAAAATTTGACCGGCTTTATTTATTTTAAGAATGTTATTTTTTGCATAGTTTGCAACATACAAATTATCCATAGAGTCAAAAGCAAGACCGATAGGACCGCCGAGCATACTGCTTTTTGAGAACAACTGAGTCTGACCGTTTGGCATAATTTTATAAATGCTGTTGTCAGTATAGCTTGCAACAAATAATACACCCTGCGAATTTATAGCAAGACCTGTCGGGCCTGAAAATTTGTCTATAACTTTTTTGTTTGATTCTATAGCCTGGTTTACGTTAGCAAGTGAGCTTTTTGCAGCTTTTTTCTGTTCAGCTACTATTATCTGGTTTTTCAAGCTTTTTGCTTTGCCGTACATATCATCATTATCCTGAACTTTAGTTACATAGAACAATGCTCTTTCATAATTTCCTATTCTATAATAAAGTTCAGCTAACTTAATTACTGTTTCAGTATCAGAAGGATCAAGCTGATTTATCTTAGAAAAACAAGCTATTGCTGACTGATAGCTTTTCAAATATTCAAATAAAGACCCGAGGTTATAATATGCATCTATAAAATCAGGATCTTTTTGAGTTGCTGTTTTAAAAGACTGAATAGCTTTTGAATATTCGCCCTTGGAATAGTAATCAAGTCCCTCATTGTAATACATTGCACCTTCCGTAGAATACGCATTTGCAGTAGATGCAAAACTTGAACCTAACAATAAAGCTAACCCTAAAACAATAAATAACTTTTTCATGTTCACTCCAATTATCTTTTTTGTAATCTATATCAATCTAGATAGCAGGCTTCAAATTGTGAAAATCAGTAGCCTGTTCAAAATTATAAGCCATGTTAAATAATTTTTCCTCACCTAAAACCGGTGCAAGTATCTGAAGCCCAATAGGCATACCGTTCCTGTCAAGACCGCAAGGAAGGCTCATTCCCGGAATACCTGCGAGGTTTGCGCTGATTGTACCAATATCTGTCAAATACATGCTCAAAGGATCAGAAATTTTTGAACCGATTTCAAATGCTGTATTAGGACATGTCGGAGAAATCAATATATCTGCCTTTTCAAAAGCTTTATCGAAATCTTCCTTAATCAAACGTCTGATTTGTTGTGCTTTTTTGTAATATGCATCATAATAACCTGCACTCAAAGCATATGTACCGAGCATAATTCTTCTTTTGACTTCATCACCAAAGCCTTCAGCCCTTGTTTTTGTATACATTTCAAGAAGATTTTTTGCATCTTTAGTTCTGTGACCGTATTTAACACCGTCAAACCTTGCCAGATTGGAACTTGCTTCTGCTGTAGCCAGAATATAATAAACACCTATTGAATGTTCCAAAAGCGGCAAAGATATCTCCACAATCTCTGCACCAAGGCTCTTGTATGTTTCAACAGCTTTTTCTACGGCCTTTTTCACATCCTCGGAAACACCTTCGGCAAGCAGTTCTTTGATTACACCAACTTTAGAACCTTTTATATCTTTATTCAAAGCTTTTGAAAAAGCAGGGACTGGAAGGTTAAGAGAAGTTGAATCATGAGGGTCATGTCCGCTTATTGCTTCCAACAACAATGCAGTATCTTCAACATTTCTTGCAAAAGGCCCTATTTGATCAAGAGATGATGCAAATGCTATTAAACCGTAACGAGAAACTCTTCCGTATGTAGGTTTCATTCCTACAATACCGCAAAAACTTGCAGGGAGACGAATACTGCCGCCGGTGTCAGATCCGAGAGCCAGGGTAGCCTCAAAACCGGCAACAGCTGCTGCTGAGCCGCCTGAGCTGCCTCCGGGAACTTTGTTTGTATCCCATGGGTTTCTCGTAATTTTAAATGCTGAGTTTTCTGTTGAAGAACCCATTGCAAATTCATCAAGATTAACTTTTCCAAGTACCGGTATCAAATTTTCTTTTAATTTAACAGAAACAGTAGCATCGTAAGGCGAGACAAAATTTTCAAGAATTTTACTGGAAGCCGTAGTCTTTGTTCCTTTTAAATTTATATTATCTTTCAATGCCAGCGGTATACCTGCCAGAGGAGGCAATACTTCACCAGCAGCAATTTTTTTATCAACTTCTTTTGCTGTTTCTAAAGCCTGTTCTTTGCAAAGAGAATTGAAAGCACCAAGTTTTTCATCAACAGCTGCAATCCTTGAATATTCGGCATTTACAAGTTCAACTGCGGAAATTTCTTTATTTAAAAGAGCTTCTCTTTGTTTTGAAGCTGTCATTTTCAATAATTCGTTCATACTTCTCCCATACTAATTACTTCTGTCTGTAAATCATTATAATCTAAAAATGAGTTAGTGTTTAATATGTTCAAAAAAATTTTTTGATAAAAACAAACTAACAAAAACAATTTTTTCTGCATAAAAGTTTAAAAAGCTAAGCTGACGCAGGCTGCATCTAGCAGGAGGATGCTTGAAGAATTAAATAATCTGTCATAAAAATATACAAATGTAAATATTTGTTAAAACTTTTCTTCAAATACTAAAGTACCTATATAAAAAAGTCGATAACTAAAACGTAAAAAGGAGTATCAGATTATGGGAATGTCCGCCTCTCAGGCAAGATATTTATGTCTTACAGCAAGAAAAAACAACCTTGAGTTCGAAATACAACAGACAACTCAGGCCAAAATGCTTCTGGCACAAGAAATAGATACAGAGGCACTGCTGTGGAGCAATGGCATGAATATTCAGCATTTATATTATTCGCCTGACGGAAACGGTTCCAGCACTCAAGATATGCAAAGGCTAACTTATCAAATCGTCACTGCATCTACTGATGACGGAGGTCTGGGCATGCAGGTAAGAGATTCTTACGGCAGACTTGTTGTATCAGAGCTTCCTGATCCTATGCCGGAAGGAAAGACTGTAAAAGATTATGCTGTTGAGCCTTATTGCGGACAGGCTGATTACTTTGAAAACAATCTGAAAACAGGCAACTGGACTATTCAAAAAATGACACCGGCAGGCTGGACAGACCAGACTGTTGATGGTGCAAGTTTTATATACACGGGTGTTGATTCTGGCGACTATGCTATTGCCAACGCAGAATACGATGCAAAGGTAGAAAAATTACAAAGAATCGACAAGCAGTATGATATGCGAATTCAGCAGCTATCTACCGAACAAAAAGCTATTGAAAACGAAATGGATTCAGTGAAAAAAGTTATCGACAAAAACATCGAAGAAACATTCAAAACATTTGGCTAATTTGTTTTTTTGCTTCTTCACAAAGTTCGTATTTTCCGACTATTTCCCCTGTTTCAGTCTTTACAAAATTGTTTATTGAGTTATTAAGGAGTTTTTTATCAATGGAGTTTTTATCTATCCAACCGGCAAGCATAAGTGTTTCAATAACAGCAATACTTCTTGCCTGCATATTAGCATCAACTATTTTAAAACCCAAAACCTCATTCGTTTCTGTATTTGAAACATAACATAATCCACCGGCGCCTACTTTTACTGCAAGCTTTGTATTAAGCTGCATAATCTGGCTGTCCAGACGGTTATCTCCTCCTGAAACAAAAGGATTTTTCATATATGCATGTTTAAGTCTGCTATATTTTTCATCAAAAAATAAATTGTAAAAGCCTTTTGAAAAATCTTCAAGCGTTGTTGCCCAATTCGGTGCTCCACAGCCATCCGGAGTATACGGCATATCATATTTTGTTTCACATAAACTCTTAATTTGTTCATAAACTGCTATCTGAAGAGGATGGTTTTTATCAAGGTAATTTTTTATATCCCAGCTGTTTTGCCTGCATATTGCAAGCATCAAAGCGTGTTTTCCGGAACAGTTATTGTGCAATTTGGAATAGGTATCAAATTTTTTTTGTTCTTCACTGCTCAAAGGCTCTATAGCAGGACACTGCAAGTCATCAACGCTTAAATTAATTTTTCTGAGAATATTATTCACAAGTTCTGTATGAACAGGTGTGCCGGTATGAGATGCGCAGCAGACAGCTATCTCTTCATCCGTAAAATCAAAATATTTGTCCGTGTTGAACAAACACATCAAGCTTGCTTGCAGAGGTTTTGAGCACGAACGATGGAAAAACAAATGATTTTCCGTATTTCCATATGTTTTTATATTTTTGTTTTTATCACAAAAAATAACGTATCCGTAAAATTCAAGCTCCAGAAGATTACTTCTGAATTCTTGAACCAGAAGTTTTGAATTTAATTTTTGCATAAACGTTATCCGTTTTTATTTTTATTCTGTATATTGAATATAGCTCTCAACTTATCTTTCAACAAATTATTTTCTGCCGTTAACTTCTGTATTTTCTGCTGAAGTTCGGTGTAATCAATATTTTCAGCTTGAGCAGGTGTTTTTATATCATTAGACACAATAAATCTTTTCTGTGCTTCTTCTTTCATATTTAATATTTTATCAATATCCTTATTGGCAACATATCCCATACGAATAAGGAGTTCACCAATTTTCATTTTTGCATCAGGATTTTCATCATTATGCACTTTTTGCTGACGTAATGCATCATCGAGACCTTTTACATCGATTTTATCAATTCTTTTAACATATTCACCGAGTCGTATTTCATTCCCAAGATAAAAAATACTGGCACTAATTATTGGATTCACAGGATTTTTAACAAGTTCCAATTTTATACAGGCGGCAAGATATGTTGACGTTTGCCCTAGAGTCCAAAAGTTATTCAAAGTAATATCCGCAATTCTCATTCCGTTATTTATACAATCAAGGAGTCTGTATACGTTAAAGTCAAGATTATGATCTCTGGATTCCATCTCTTTTTTACCCTTGAATGTCAGTTCCGGAACAAAAACAGGATATATATCAATTTCATTTGTAATAGAAGTCGAACCGGGAAGTTTATCTTCAAGATTAGCTTTTATATCAAGAAAAATAACTTCCTGAACCCACACCGGTGCATTAAAAATCACTCCTGTAATATTACTCAAATAATTTTTTATCATGAAACGCCAAAATCTCCGTTGTTTCTACTATTTCTTATCTGCCAGATGTGTATTATAATATCATATATTGGTAATTAATCAAATGATTAAAAGAGGTTTTAGTGGGTTTAGACGGATTTTCGCTTTCGAATTTAGGGTTAAACAAAAATCTTACATCTGCACAGCTTGCAAATGAAGTTGATGCAACTGCCCGACAAAGTCTTGAAAACCAGATTGCTGATGTAGACGGAGTAGGAAAAAGAGAAAAAGTCGGTAAAAAAGATGAAGATGCCGCTTTTAACGGAACTATTCCGTTCATTCCCGATGACAAAAATGAAAACAAAGAAACTTCACAGCAAGAACAACAAGAGGATCAAAATAATCAATCTGTCGAAGATTATAACGATGATGACAGTGATGATACAGCCGGTGATTATCATTTCAAAATCGATGATGAAGGAATGATTGAAGTATGGGATACTCAAAAAAATGTTATCTTAAAAAAAATCACTGTTGATGATGCTTCCAAAGTTTTTCACAGTTTTACAAGAGTTCCGGGGATATTTGTTAACAAAGAGATTTAACAATTAATCAACCATAATTTCTGTTTCATTTTTATAAACCACAAATCCTGATTTTGTATTATTAGGCCTTTTTACATATTTTCTTTTGGTATAAACAACAGCAGCTTTTAGCGCATTTTTTGCTGTAGAATACTGTTTTGCAAGTCTGGCTATCTTGAGTATTGTTTCATCATGAAACTTTTGAGAATAATTTTGCGGCTTTACTATAATATGAGAACCGGGGGTATTTAACGTATGAAACCAGATATCCTCGGGTGATGATATTTTAGAATAAAGATAATCATTTTGCTTGTTGTTTTTTCCTATATAAACTAAAGAACCGTCAACTTCCAGCTTTGTTATTTTCATAGTTTCATCTTTTTTCTTTTTAGAGGCAACTTCGTCTTCCTGAACAATTTCAAACTTTATCTGTTCTAATTCATCAACAGAAGTGCTTATTTCTACGTCGTACAACAGCTGGTTATAGTAATCTATTTCCACTTTTGTCTTTTCAGACATTTCAAGCGCAATTTGAATTGCCTTTTTATATTTGTTATATAGAGTAAAATATCTCTGAGCATTTTCTATAGGTGTTTTATTTTCATCTAGCTCAATATCAACAAGACTGCCTGTTTCAAAATCTTTCAAAGAAACCGTTTTCTCACCTGATTTCAACATATAAGCATTTGCAGTCAAGAGATTTCCTTTCAATTTATAAATTTCAAGTTTATCAGATTTTTCAAGCTGTTTTTTTTGATTTGAATAAGTATTTTTTAGTTTTTTAAGTTCTTTGTCTATTTTTGCTTTCAAAAGATTTTTTAAGCTTTTTACCGAACTTTGTTCAATATGAAAAGAAAAATAATCATCTATCATTTCATTAATATTGCTGTATTTTATATCAAGTTTAGAAATACAGGAAAACTTTTTGTAATCTGAAGACACGGTATAGGAATAATGTGTGTTTGAAAGAAGCTCATGCAGCTCTATAAACAATATTTGTCTTTCTTTTTCAGTCGTTTGATTTGCGCTCTTCTCTGGAGAAATTTCTTTTAGCGAACAAATTTCTTCAATAACAGCTTGAGAAAGTGAAAAATAATTTGATGAAATAGTCTTTTTTATGTTATCAGATGATTTTAGAAGACATTTTTCAAAAAGCTCAAATCTGGTTTTTAAAAGGTTTCTTTTATTTTGTTTTGGTGGGTATATATATGGAAGACCGCCAGCCAGTTCACGTTCTCTGCTTTTTTCTTCACCAATATTATGCGCGCAACCGAGAATTATGTTATTGTCGGTATTGTAAAGAACAATATTACTGTGTTTGCCCATAAGCTCTATGCTCAAACACTCTTCGATTCTGTCTCCTAACTCATTATAATTTTCAAAAGTCAGTTCAAGTATTCTTTCAAAATCAGGTTTTTGGACTTTCAGAATTTTTGCCCCTTCCATATGCTTTCTTAAAAGCATGCAAAACATCGGAGGCTGTTTGGGTATAGATATATTCCTTCGCTGCTCATTTTCCTTTGACATAAAACATAAATGATAAAAATTGGGATTTATGTTTATATAAAGTTTTCTGGATTCAGATTTATTTCTCAAATGAAGGATTATTTCCCGTCTGGTTGGCTGTTGAATTTTTTGTACCCTTGCATTTTCAAAAAAATCTTTGTTCTCTTTATAAAAAGCATCAAGAAGCAAAGAATCGATATTCAGCATTTAATAAATTCCTGTTCTAAATAATAGTCATTCGTCTTGTGCTAATTTTAACTCAAAAATCTTGATTTTGTCCGTACTGTTTTTCAAACGAACCTGCCCCAGATACTCAACAGGGAGATTTTCATCAATCAAATCTATTGTATTTTGCGTAAGTATAATAGTTTTCTGAAACTCTTCACATATATCTTTTATTCTTTCCACCGCATCCACTGTTTCGCCAAGTACAGTGAAGTCAGAGACATTAGATGAACCGATTTGCCCGATTAACGCTTCACCTGAATTTATTGCTATCTTTACACTAAAAGAATATTTTCCGGGATGTTTTTCTTCAAAATTTTGTTCATCATATTCTTCAAAATTAATTTCGTTCAAACTTAAATTGTATTCTTCAATTTTTTGTTCAATTTCAACAGCAGCTTTTACAGCATTTTCACTGTCTTTTCTGGAATGTATGGGATATCCCCAGTATACCAAAACAGAATTTCCGACAAACCTGTTTATTGTTCCGTTATACTTAAAAATAATTTTTTCTATTTCATTAAACATATTATTTATAAGCTGCACATATTTTTCAGGAGGCATATCTTTGGAGATTTGCAAATTGTTGGAAATATTGCACGACATAACAGCAACTTTTTGAACTGACGACTTTAAGTTCAGACGGTGAGGTTTTGTGACAAGCTGTTTCAATACATTTTCAGAAACAAGATTACCGAATATTTTCTCAATTTTTCTCTTCTTCTTTATTTCATGATGAGCTTTCAAAATAAAAGAAATTAGAAAAACAGAAATCATAAAATACAAAGGCATTGCTACATCGATGATTATCCTGAATTTGGGATGGCAAAATAATAAAATGCTCAAAATAATATAAATTAATGTTATTAACACACCATTAAAAAATGCCAGTGGCAAATTGGTTGCAATAACTATTACAAATATTACAGAAAGACAAAAACATACTGTAAGAATAATACCTTTATAAGGAGTAATATGTTTTAAAAATGATCTTTTATATTTATTGGTTATATCGGAATCATTGATATAGTTGTCTATAATTGTTGCCTTAATCTGAGCATCTGTTAATTCTTTTGCAACAGGTGTATTATGAGTTTCAGTATTAATATAGGTCTGAGTGATAAGAACAATTTTGTCATTAAAGAAGTCAAGAGGATATTTTTGGTTTTCATATTCAAAATACTTTGTACCTCTGACCATACTCAACAGAATTGAATTTATCGGTATATCTGTATAAACATTTCCATGTGCGTGCCAGTTAATAAGTGTTTGTCCGTTATCATTTATTCTTATCCTGTGTTTGCCGATTTTAAGGATATTATTTTCTACAGGAATATTCTCGGCAAGCCGGCCTATTTTTTCATTTTTAATTAATGCAGCAAGACCAATTGACGGAATATAATACTCACTATTACCTTTAATAAGTTTGAAAACAGGCTGGGAATATCTTATATTTTCATCTTTATTCTTTCCCGTAATAAGATTAGTTACAGCCATTGTAGTACTATTGGTAAAAATATTCGGTATCGGTGTATGAGAATAATATGAAATATTCTGTGCTATAACAGGGTTATCAATAGTTAAATTCAAAGGGTCGCTTGATGGAACATAAGGATTTTCAAAATTTTCCAGGATTTTAGAAGAATCGTAATTTTCTGTTTCATTATACGGGGTTCTGAGTGCTGTTGATAGAACTGTATTATTATAATAGCCTATAGCATCAGCCAGCATCATATCAGGAGAAGTATAATTTCTGGATAAATCTTCATAGTTCGAAAAATTCAAATCAACAATTAAAACTCTGGGGTTTTGCTTTTCAAGAAAATTTATTACCTTTGCCCAAACTTCTCTCGACCAGGGCCATTTTATCAAATTCAATTCTGACGATCTTGCTGCTTCATACTGGGTCAAATCATTGATTGATACAATCACAATATCAGAATCAGCCGGTTCAAATTTTGAAGAAAACAAACCTCCGTCTACGCTGAGGTAACTTCTTGCATCTATTGAAATATTTTCAAAATATTTAAAAACATCCTGAAAAAAATACGCAAATGCAGAAATTAAAATAAGCAGAAGTATTGTTATAAATATTTTTAATCTATTTATGTACTCAATTTTAAAATTCATAGGGTTATTATAATTAATATTCTTTTTCGTTGCAATTTATATTGATACGATTGTAAAGTAAAAAAAATTATCGTTATCAATATTAAATTATTTTAACTATTTTTACATACACAAAACATTTCTATTTTTATAAAAAAAATACACACATAAAAAAAATTTACCGTAAATTTATACAAATAATATAAACTATTTTTTATACTTAAATAAAGATACATATATAAATACAACTGTTTATAATTCTTAATACACTTAATTTTCAAAAAAACATTGCACTTACATATCAAATTTATCATAATAAAATCTGTTACACAGGTTATTTACAAAAAGGTTTTATGAAAAAGAGCTGATACTTTAATTTTTAATTATTGCCAAATTAGTTATCTGATGAAAATACATATTACAAATATCACAGGATAAGTATTTAGAAGGTATTTATTTTAATTATAAAAATGAATATAAAAAAGCTTTATAAAAGCAACAAATCCCAAAATATAAATTGTATAAAAGAACGACAATAAGCTATAATAAATAGATTAATAAAAAGGAGAAAGTCATGATTAACTATGTACCTCAGCAGGGGAAAGAGCTGTCAAAAGAGCAAATAAAAAAACTTATTGAAGAGAACCACGTAAAATTTATACGACTCCAATTTGTCGATATAAACGGAATGGTTAAAAATATGGCAGTACCGGCAAAACAAATTGATAAGATTTTAAATAATGAACTTATGCTTGACGGATCTTCCATTAAAGGTTTTAGAAGTATAGAAACCTCAGACATGTACTTTTATCCAGACAGATCCACATTTGCAATTCTTCCTTGGAGAGAAAAAGAGGGAAAATGGAATGTAGCAAGAATTATCTGTGACATACATAATGCTGATGGTACACCATTTGAAGGCTGCCCAAGATGTAATCTAAAAAGAGTAATCAAAGAAGCTGAAGAAATGGGCTTTGTCATGAATGTCGGGCCGGAAGCTGAATTCTTTTTATTTAAAAAAGATGAAAACGGATATCCGACAACCCTTACTCATGACGCTGCAGGCTATTATGACGTTGGCCCGGATGACAAAGGGGAAGACATTCGTGCACAAATCGTTGATTCACTGGAACAGCTCGGGTTTGAAATTGAAGCAAGCCACCACGAAGTTGCAAGAGGACAACATGAAGTTGATTTCAAATATGCAGATGCACTGACTGCTGCTGACAATATCGTCACTTTTAAATATGCAGTCAAATCTTCCGCAGACAGATTTGGTCTTCATGCAACGTTTATGCCTAAACCGATTTTTGGAATAAACGGTTCCGGCATGCATTGTAATATTTCTTTGTTTGATATTAAAAAACAAAAAAATGCTTTCTATAATGAAGACTCAGCATATCAGTTATCAAAAGAAGCTTTATATACAATAGGAGCTATTCTTGAAAATGTAAAAGATTTTACAGCAATAACAAATCCAACAGTAAACAGCTACAAAAGGCTTGTTCCCGGATACGAAGCACCTGTATACATTGCCTGGTCTCTTGCTAACAGAAGTGCGCTCATACGTGTACCGGCAAAAAGAGGTAATGCAACAAGAGTTGAACTTCGTTCTCCTGATGCCTCATGTAATCCATATCTTGTAATGGCGGTACTTTTGACTGTAGCTATGGAAGGTATAAAAAATCAAATAAAACCACCTCTTCAAACTGAAGAAAACATATATGATATGAGTGCAAAAGAAAGAAAAAGAAATCATATTGATTCATTACCCGGAAGTTTGAATGAAGCACTGGCATTAATGAAAAAAAGCAAGCTTGTTAAAAAGGCTCTTGGGGAACATATATTCAATGAATTTGTTACGGCAAAAGAAATTGAATGGGATAGATACAGGACTGACGTTTCTCCTTGGGAAATTAGTGAATATCTGGAAAAATATTAGTATTAATTTTAAAACTTAAAGAACCTGTCTTAAACAGGTTCTTTTTTAATACTATACAAAAAAATATATTTTCTATAAAATGTAATGTAGTACTCGGGAGTAATACATGAAGAATGAACAATACAAGAGAATAGCTGTTATGCTGCTTGGACCGCTGGGTGACATTATAAATTCTTCATGCGTTTTTTCACAGCTAAAAAAAGCTTATCCTGATGCTAAAATTTCAGCAATTGCCGTACCGGCAGGTATTCCATCATTAAAAGGAATACCTGAAGTCGACAATATATACAAATATGAACCTGTTGATAACAATATTTTTCAAAGAGCAGCAGGTATATTTAAGTTCGGTCTGTCATTGAGAAATAAATTTGATTTAATGGTAGTGCTGGATAACACTCTTCATGCAGGATTGATATCTTTTCTCTCCAGAACTCCTAAAAGAGTCGGAAGAGAAGGTGATTTGAAAAAAATATTACTAACCGACACTGTAAAATACACAGAAGAAGAAAAGCAGGCTCATATTCCTGTAAAAGAGCACTATTTAAGATGTTTAAAACCGCTTGGATTATATGAAAAAGATCTTGAGCCCTATTTCGTATATTCTGATGAGGACAAACGAAATGCCGAAAAAATTCTTAAAGAAAATAATTTATCAGATAAAAAAATTCTCGGCTTTTGTCCGGTAACTTATGATGAAGAAAAATCTATTAATATAGACGATGCCGTCTCTCTGATTAATTTTTTGAACCAAAAAACAGACTATCAAATTTTGATTCTTGGAGGAAAAGATACAGAAAGCTATGTGAAAAAACTAGAAGAAAAAACAGATAAAGGTTTTGTAAATCTGGTAGGAAAAACTTCTTTCTGTGAATCAGCTTGCATCATTGACAAATGCTCAAAATTTATATCCATAGACACATCGCAAATGCATCTTGCCTTTGCAATGAAAACCCCTTGTGTCTGCTTATTTTTTTCTGATATATATGAAAAATGGGGGCCGAGGAATTTTGATATAAACAGATTAATAGTCAACCAAAAATCCCAAAATATCTCAGATGAAGAAGTTCTAAAAAACCTTTGTGAAATTCCTGAGAAAACAAATATTTAAGGATATTATTCAAATTTTAAGCTATTAAAATCTTTTATTTTTTTACCTAATTTTTGAAGAAAACTTTTTATTTTTTGTTTAAACGTAGTAGATTTTGCCGGTTTATTATTTTCATAAGCCATATTAAAAGCTCCATATCCGGAGGTAAGATTAATTTGATTATACCAGCTGTTTATTTTCTTTATATTTTTCATAACATATTCAACCGCATCTTGAAGATGTTCAGCCACAACTTCTAAAGAAAAATTATGAATATCATATACGTCAAGATTTTCGGGGTATCGATTATATTGAGTATAAACTCTAAAATGAGTTCCTATCTTTTTATCATTGCCTATATAATCAAGATATATATGATGAGACAGATTTTTGTTAACCGTATGATACTTTAGTTCATGAATTAAATTTCTGTATTTTTCTGATTGTTTTCTTGCTTCCTTGTTGACAAAATATACTCTTCCTTTAAAAGAATTTTTGTAATTTGGGATATTGCTTATTTTGTCCGGCATAAGAGTTTTATATACCTTTCTTCAACTAATATAAGCCTTTAGAATTCAAAAAGTCTGTATATTTTCTGTCAACCAGCATTATATGGTTTACTATCCAATTTTTCAAAAAAACAGCAAGTTCAAAATGGAGAAGAAATTTGTCAGAATTAAAGTCTTCGCAAAATTTTTCAAGTTTTTCTTTAAAAATTTCGTGTTGCCTAACATGTTCCTCGTATTCGGGATAAGAATTTTCAAGAAGACAAGCTTCTTCTATTGACAAATGTTCATCGGCATATTGTTTAAGATTATTAATTATTTGAGCAAGAGCCAGCCGGTCACGCTTATCCTGCATAGCTTTATAAATATCTTTTAAAGCAGTGAGAAGCTGCTTATGTTGCTCATCAAACTGCTTTATGCCAACATCATATTTCTTATCCCACTCAAAATTATTCAATTTGAATCTCCAATTAATTCCTGCCAATTAACAGAATATATTATATCCTAATTTTTGTCGAAAATACACTCTTGTAATCAATACCCAAGCTCCTCATTAACAAGAATAACTTTTATTCTGCCTGCCGGACGACAAAGTCTTGTAGTTACAATTTGGGCGCAAATAGAAGTCTCGCTTTTACAATCTGCGCAGCATCCGGTATACAAACATGGTGTTTCCGTAGCTGGATTTACAGATGCAATTCTCTGCAGGTTAATAGGTGCAGCTGTATTTCTTGCACGCACATAAGCTTCTTGAAGATTTTTTGCCACTTTATTCATTCCTGCAATTACAATTACATTTTTGGGACCATATGCCAGTGCAGCAACTCTGTTTCCAAGACCATCGATATTTACGAGCTCACCATCTTCGCTTAACGCATTTGTACTCATTAAGAACACATCGCATAACATAGCTTTTCTTGAAATATTATCTTTTTCTTCAAGAGTTTTTGCCCTGTCTCTGGAGGTAATATTGTATCCGTTTTCAACAAAATAATCTATTACACCGAGTTCATTAAGGGTTGTTGAACCTCCGGTTGAAATAAATGCATCTTTAGAAATAAGTTCAGATAGCTTTTTCAATACTTCAGATTTATCTTCACAAAACCAAGCATCAAAATGTCTCTTTTTTAAAGCATTAACAACTTTATCAGCTAATTTTTTATTTCTTTGTTTTACAAATGCATTTTGCGTCATAACAAAACTCCTATAGTTTATATTTTCAAATATTTTTCCAAAACATATTCCTTAATGACTTTAGAAACTCCAAAATCATTGTTCGACGGTGCAATATAATTTGCAGCTTCTTTTACTGTATCAGAGGCATTGTCCATAGCAAAAGAATATTTTGCACATTTTAACATTTCTATATCATTATTAAAATCACCAAATGCCATTGTTTCTTCTTTAGTAATATTAAAATAATCCTGCAAAAATTTAACAGCAACTCCTTTATTCAAATCTTTGTTCATTACATCAAGCCAGTCATAAGCTGAAACGACTGCGCTCAAATGTTCGTCCAGTTTATCTTTAATTGAAGGATAACCATTTTTTGCCGAACCAAAAGGATCGTGTACTGCAACTTTTAATATTTCCTCGTTTACTTTTCTATAATCATCAATAATTTCATAATTTATATAATAATGACTTATTACAGGAATATATTCCATATCAGGACACACAAAATAAGCTCTGTCTTTTGCACACATAATAACCTGTAACCCGTTCACATTCAAACAAGTTTCTACTGTAGAATGTACCTGGGCCTCAGTCATAGGCATAATAACTTTTTCAAAATTATTGCCTTTGATATAACCGCCGTTGTCAGAAATATAAATGATATCTCTTTCAAACGGATGAAAAACTTTTTCAAGGGTATACTGGCTTCTGCCGCTAGCAGCCACAAATTTTACATTCTCTTTTTGCAGCTTTTCTAAATTTTCAAAGAAATCCGGTGCAAATTCCTTTGCATCATTTAACAATGTACCGTCTATATCAGAAACTATTAATTTTATCATTTTTTATACCCGATTTTGTAATTATATAATAATATGCTATATAATATTTTTATAGTAAAATTACGTTAATAACAATAAGGTTTTTTACTCCGGGTTAAAAATATGATAAACGATATGACAAAAGGTGAACCGCTAAAACTGATTGTACTATTTTCGGTTCCTTTGCTTATAGGAAACATATTTCAACAGTTATACAACATAGCAGACATAGTGATTGTCGGAAGGACTCTCGGGATGAATGCTCTTGCAGCAGTTGGGGCAATATCACCAATATTTTTTCTGCTGATGTTTGTTGTGGTAGGACTGACGAACGGTTTTGCAGTTATTACAGGACAAAGATTCGGAGCAAAAGACCCTGAAGGAGTCAGAAAGTCAGTAACAGTGTCCACAGTATGGAGCAGCGGTTTTACTATTTTGTTTTCCGTTATACTTGCTGTTTTCATGGACTTTATTCTTGGAATAATGAATGTTCCGAAAGTAATATATAACGATGCCTTCTGGTACATTCAAATAGTAATCGGCGGACTCATTATTGTAAACGCATACAATATTCTCGCAAGCGTTGTAAGAGCGCTCGGAGACAGCAAAACTCCTCTATACTTTTTAATATTCTCTTCAATATTGAATATTTTTCTCGCACTACTTTTCATTTTAAAATTCCACTGGGGAGTTCCGGGTTCAGCTGTTGCCGTAGTTCTTTCACAGGCAGTATCTGCTATTCTATGCGTTATATATGTAAAAAAGCGTTTTCCTATTTTGCATTTAAAACTTTCAGACTGGACTTTTGCACTAAAAAGAGAAAGCATCCCGTTTGCAATTGAACATTTGAAAGTAGGAGTCCCGATGGCTCTGCAGTTTTCAATACTCGGTATAAGCATACTGATAATTCAGAGCGTTGCAAACTCATTCGGGCCTGATGTAATTGCGGCATTGACAGCCGCTCTTCGAATAGAACAAATTGCAACTTTACCGATGGTGTCTTTCGGTGTCGCAATAGCAGCTTATACAGCACAAAATTTCGGCGCTAATAACTTTTCTAGAATAAGATACGGAGTCAACAGAAGCTCTCTCATTAATCTCGGGTTAAGCGTTGTTATGACATTTCTTATGCATTATTTAGGAAGTGATATTGTCGGATTGTTTATCGGCAGAAACCAGCACCACATCATAGAAATAGCAAGAAGCTATCTTCTAATCAGCACAATGTTCTACTTTTTCTTAGGTCAAATCTTTATATTCAGAAATGCTTTGCAAGGTATGGGCGAAGCCACTCTTCCGCTCATGGCAAGCATTGGAGAATTACTGATGAGATCGTTTGCAGCAGTCTATCTTGCAGTAAAATTTGGATACTACGGTGTATTTTATGCAGGCCCTATAGCATGGATTGCTGCATCAACAATTATGGCCGCAGGTTATTACCTGAATCTTATGAATATTGTAAAAAAAGCACACCACAATTACCGCCTGCAAAGAAGGTTAAAAGAAGAATTCCTGCCTGTCAGCATGTCTTAAAAACTAATATTGACTTTCAAAATTTAAGACGATAAAATCCATCAGATAAACTGACGGGAGAACTTATAATGGCTTATCTTTATCTTGCAATAGCAATAATCGCAGAAATATTTGCAACAACAATGCTCAAAGACACAAACGGCTTTACGATTATTTTGCCGACCGTTTTTACAATTTTGGGGTATATAATTGCCTTTTATATGCTCAGCATTTGTGTTCAATCAATACCAACAGGAATAATTTACGCACTCTGGTCAGGTTTCGGCATTATAGGAATTGCGGTTCTTGGATGGATTATACACAAGCAGGTTCTTGACTGGCCGGCAATTGCAGGCATTTTACTAATTCTTGCAGGTGTACTGGTAATAAAACTATTTTCTAAATGCAGCTAAATTTAATAAGTTCAAAATTAAAAGCCCTGCAAACATAATGTCTGCAGGGCTTTTTGAGGATTCTATAACCAATCTGATTACAAGATTATATTCTTCCGTAGTATGCATCCAGATACATTTGTTTGATTTCCTCAAACAACGGATATCTCGGGTTTGCACCTGTACATTGATCGTCGAATGCGAGTTCAACCATTTCATCAAGTTTTGAAAGGAATTCTTGCTCATCGATACCGAATTCTTTAATAGACATCGGCAATCCAAGATCTTTCTTCATTTGAATCAATGCCTGCTGCAACAATTCAACTTTTTCATCGTCATTTTTACCGCCAAGTCCGAGTTCATCGGCAATTTGACCGTATTTTGCTTTTGCATTCGGGAATTTGTACTGAGGGAATGCAGTTTGTTTAACCGGTTTGTCAGTAGCATTGAACTTAACAACCTGATTGATTAACAATGCATTAGCCATACCGTGAGGTACATGGAACATAGCACCCAGCTTGTGAGCCATAGAGTGGCAAACACCGAGGAATGCATTAGCAAAAGCCATACCGGCAATTGTTGAAGCGTAGTGAACTTTTTCTCTAGCCTGAGGATCTTTTGCACCGTTGTCATAAGAACGTTTCAAATATCTAAACAACAGTTTCAAAGCTTCAAGAGAATTTGAATTTGTGAAGTTTGTAGCCATAGCTGAAACATACGCTTCGATTGCGTGAGTAATTGCATCGTAACCGGAAACTGCTGTCAAGCCCTTAGGCATTGTATCAACAAGGTTCGGGTCAACAATTGCAACATTCGGAGTCAATGCGTAATCAGCAATTGCGTATTTAACACCTGTTTGATCATCAGTGATGATAGCGAACGGAGTAACTTCTGAACCTGTACCTGAAGTAGTAGGAACACAAACCATTTCTGCTTTTTTACCGAGTTCAGGTATCATACAGATTCTCTTTCTGATATCCATAAATCTCATTGCGATATCTTCGAATACTGTATCAGGCTGTTCATACATCAACCACAATATCTTAGCAGCATCCATTGAAGAACCGCCGCCAAGAGCAATGAACACATCCGGTTCATAAGCTTTAACCATCATCATAGCATCGTTGATTGTAGACAATGTCGGATCAGGTTTAACATCAAAGAAGATTTGATAATCAACACCGATATCATCAAGAGTAGTTGTAATAGCATTTGTCATACCGGAATTGAACAGGAATCTGTCTGTAACGATAAATGCACGTTTTTTACCCTGCAATTCTCTGAGAGCCAAATCCAAAGCTCCTCTTTTGAAATATATTTTTGCAGGAACTTTGTACCAGAGCATATTTTCTCTCCTTTCAGCAACTGTTTTGATGTTTAACAAATGTTGAGGGCCTACGTTTTCGCTTACAGCGTTTCCGCCCCAAGAACCACAGCCCAATGTCAATGAAGGATTGAGTCTGAAGTTGTACAAATCACCGATACCACCCTGTGAAGAAGGTGAATTGATTAAAATTCTGCTTGTGTGAAGTTTCAAGCCGAATGCTTCAATTCTTTCAGGAAATCTTTCGTCTGTATAAAGAACAGATGTGTGACCTGCACCACCAAAGTCTACCAGATCATAGGCTTTTTGTACAGCGTCATCAAAATCTTTTGCCTTATACATAGCAAGTACCGGAGAAAGTTTTTCGTGAGCGAACGGTTCTTCTTCACAAATGTCAGTAACTTCACCGATAAGAACTTTTGTATCAGGTTCAACAGTGATACCAGCCATTTCAGCAATCTTTGCTGCAGGCTGACCAACAATTGCAGGATTTACTCTGCCGTTTTGAATAACAAGAGCTCCTACTTTTTCTCTTTCTTTGTTGTTAAGAATATAAGCACCTCTCAAGAGGAATTCTTTTTTAACTTCTTCATATACATCTTTAACAATAATAACTGATTGTTCGGATGCACAAATCATACCGTTATCAAATGTTTTTGATAAAAGAATAGAAGAAACAGCCATTTTGATATCAGCAGTTTCATCAATAACAGCAGGAGTGTTGCCGGGGCCTACACCCAATGCAGGTTTACCAGATGAATAAGCTGCTTTAACCATTCCAGGGCCGCCTGTAGCAAGAATCATATCGATATCTTCGTGGTGCATCAATGCGCCTGACAATTCAACTGAAGGCTCATCAATCCAGGCAATAAGTCCGTCCGGAGCACCTGCTTTTACGGCAGCATCCAAAACTACTTTTGCAGCTGCAATTGTACATTTTTTAGCTCTCGGGTGTGGTGAGAATACAAGAGCGTTACGAGTTTTCAAAGCTATTAATGATTTAAAAATAGCAGTTGATGTCGGGTTTGTTGTAGGAATAACACCTGCAATAACACCGATAGGTTCTGCCACTTTTTTGATACCGTTTGCTTTGTCTTCTGAAATAACACCGGCTGTTTTCATATTTTTGTATTTGTTATAAATATATTCAGCAGCAAAATGGTTTTTGATAATTTTATCTTCCATAACACCCATGCCTGTTTCTTCAACAGCCATTTTAGCAAGAGGAATTCTCATTTTGTCAGCTGCAGTCGCTGCTGCTTTGAATATCTTGTCTACCTGTTCTTGAGAAAAAGTAGCATAGATTTTTTGAGCTTTTTTAGCTCTTTCAATGATTAATTTCAAATCGTCATGAGTTTTTACTTCATTTGATTTGTTGAAAGCTTTTTCGAGCTTTTCAGTTTCGGCTTGTTTTTTAGTTGCCATGTGTAATGTCTCCTTTATCGTGAAATTATTCACTATTAATATAACTCAACAAATAAAAAAAAGCAAGTGTTATTTTTACAATTATTAATAATAATAAACATCTTAAATTACACTGCTATAAGATTTATAGATATATATTTATTATATTAGCAAGACATCAAGAGAGAAAAAATCAAATGTGATTTTTTTCACAATTATTTTTTTTATCTGCAATTTTTACAAAAAAAATCTCATCAACTTTATACAAAAATGTGATGAGATTTTTTAGTATAACCTAAACTCAATATTATCATAAACAAAACGGATTGTTTATATTATTAACTTTTGTTATGTTTAAAATTTTTATAATAATTTGAATTTGAAAAGCCGCTAATAATGCGGTTTTTCAGTGCAACATCACATTTTTGTATAAATGTAATGTAATTTGCACATAGGCATAATAGGGAAACGACTGTGACAGTAAGCTCTCCAATAAAAGACATTCAAACAATTGAAAAAATAAAAGAATTATACAAAAAGAAAAATATGACACGTGATTTGCTATTGTTTGAACTTGCAATTAACACCGGTGCAAATTTAAAAGACCTGCTCCAGCTTGATGTAAAAAATGTTGTCAACAAACATTATCTCGTTGTTAACAGCCAAAAAAGTTTTCCTTTGACAGAAGATACAAAAAAGCTTATTGCAAAAATGACTGAAAACCGTTCTGCATCTGAGCCTTTATTCAAAACCGCTAAAGGCAACAGACTGGACAGAGTATTTGTCTTTTATTCCTTCAAAAGCATTTGCGAAGAACTCGGGCTCTCAAAAGATATTACTGTAGCATCATGGCGAAAGACATTTGCATATCATCATTATCAAAAATACAAAGATTTATCTTATCTTCAATGGCTCTTTAACCAAACATCAGTAAACATGACTTTAAAATTTATTGATGTGAAAGAAAACATGAATTTGAGATATCAGCAGGGAGTGTGTTTATAAGAGGTTATCAAGGATAGAATGGAAAAAGAATATTTACAAAACCCAATCAATATTGTTATTCCAATGGCCGGTGCCGGCAGCAGATTTGCTGTTGCAGGTTATGATGTTCCAAAGCCATTTATTGAATTTGACGGAAAAATGATGATTGAACACGTACTTTCCTCATTCAATGAACTTAATGCAAATTTTATTCTTGTTTTACAAGAAAAATTTTTGTCTGAACAATCTTCTCAAATAGAAATATTAAAAAAGCATTTTCCGGTAGAAATAGTCACGGTTCCCAAACTGACAATGGGAGCGGCTGTCACTGCTCTGGCTGCTCACAGAGCAATAAATCCTGATTTTGATATCATTTTTGCTGATTCGGATAACATTTTTAATAAAAAAGATGTTAAAAATTTTATATCCGATGTAAGAATAAGAAACCTTTCAGCCGCTTTGTTAACTTTTAACTCAGACAACCCTTGTTTTTCGTATGCAAAAATTGACGACAGCGGCAAATTGGTGGAAACAAAAGAAAAAGAAGTAATTTCTGACCACGCAATATGCGGAATGTATTATTTTAAAACTCTAAAAGATTTCAAAGATGCGGTTATAGATCTTATTGTGTGTAATGACCTGTCAAAAGGTGAGTTTTATATGTCGAATGTTTACAATCATTTGAAAAAATTCACTGACAAAATCGGAATATTTGATATAGAGCACTTTGATTGTGTAGGTACACCTGAACAGCTTGAACGCTATATAAAAGGAGCAGACTGTGCAAAAATTTAACAACATTCTGCTTTTTGGCGGAGAAACAAAAAATGAAAACATGCCTGTAGGTTTCTATTCCTCGCTTGCACTTTTACCGCTGAGAGGCAAACCTGTTATATTCCGCCAGTTAGAAATACTTAAAAATTCATACGGAATTGATGAATTCATTATTGTCGTATGCAGTGATAACACAAAGCTCATTGATTACACAAAAAATGTTTTAAATGAGACATTCAAAGTAAAACTTGTTCTTGTAAACAGTAAAAAGAATATATTGAGTTCTTTAAAATATGCTCTTCAAAAAGCTGATGTAAATATTCCGACAAGGGTTATTCTGGGCGATACACTTCTGCCGGAAAGTATAAATGATGAGACAGACATTGTTTATACATCAAAAGATGTCACAATTTCAGAAAACTGGTGTTTGATAGATAAAAAAAATATTTTTTATGATAAACAAAAAAATGTTAATATGACAGACAAAGAGGCTCTTGTCGGATATTATGCATTTTCTGACACAAGATATTTGCTCAACTGCTGCATAAAAGCAAGATTAATGCTGAAAAAAGAGATTTCTACAGCGCTTGTTATGTATCAGGAAAAATACAAATTAAAAACAAAACTGATTAATGACTGGTATGACCTCGGACACACATCAGGACTTATTAAAGCGAAGAATCTTTTGTTCAATGCACGATGCTTCAATTCAATTTCTGTCGACACAGACTCAGGACTGCTCACAAAACAGAGCACAAAAATCCAGAAGCTTGAAGACGAAGCACTGTGGTATCAAAATCTGCCTGAGGAACTAAAAATCCATACACCGAGATTTGTAAGTTTTAGCAAGAATGAAAACTTTGCTCAGCTGACTCAAGAGCTCTACGGCTACGCATCATTGCAAGAGCTTTATCTTTCCGGAGAAGTCAATATCGAAGACTGGCAGTATATTATAGAAAAACTTTTCAATCTGCACAAAAAGTTTGAAAACTACAAAACCGAAACAAATAAAAATGCTTTGAAATGGCTATATTTTGATAAAACAAAAGAACGCTTGCAGGAGTTAAAAAACTCAAATTTATACTGGAATGAAATTTTAAGCAAACAAAATGAGTACATAAACGGCAAAAAGTTTTGCGGTATTGCCGCTCTAAAAGAGGGTATTGAAAAATTTGCACAGAAACTGAGTCAAAACGGATGTGAGACAATAATACACGGCGATTATTGTTTTTCAAACATCCTGTTTGATTCAAGCAACTATATTTTCAAACTGATTGATCCGAGAGGAAGGCTGAACAGTGATGCAACCATCTATGGAGACCCGAGATATGATATCGCAAAACTACGTCACAGCGTCGTCGGGTTGTATGATTTTGTGGTACACGGATTGTTCAAACTCAAAGAGACACAAACAGGTTTTGAATATAAGATTGTTTCCCCTGATTATTCAATACTGGAAAAGATTTTTGACAATTATGCAAGCAAAAACGGATTTAATATTAATGAAATAAAGTTTATAGAGGGATTGTTATTTTTGTCAATGATACCGCTTCACAAAGATAACTTTGACAGACAGAAAGTATTTTATCTAAAAGCGGTTGAATTGCTAAACGAAACAGTAAAATTAGGAAAAGACAGTAATAAGGGAAAAGAGGAATGGAAGAAAAAAAGCTCAGAATATGCATTGACTTAGACGGCACAATCTGCACAATAAAAAAGCCTAATGAAACATACGCCGATGTAAAAGTCATGCCTGGAGCAAAAGAGTTTATAGACAGCCTGAAAGCAGACGGACATACGATTATTATAAACACGGCACGTAACATGCAGACACAGGGGCATAACGTAGGTAAAGTCCTGAAGAATGTCGGGAAAATAACTCTGGACTGGCTGGAAGAAAACGGCATTCAGTACGATGAAATTTTCTTTGGCAAACCAAATGCCGACATCACAATCGATGACAGGGTGATGAAATTTTCAGGCTGGAACAAAATTGATAAATCCGAAGTTATAAAACAAGCAAAGGAAAGATAATGAACGAGAAAATAATAAAACTACTGAGCTGTTTTATACCTTCCAAAAAGCTCAGACACAGATTTAGAGACAAATACATCCCAAAAACAAGTATCATGGAAAATTCAGGAGAAAATAACAAACTCATTCTCCTTGATGATGACGGAAATGAACTGGACTCAACTTTTATGCCCGGATTAAAAGTTTTTTTCAAGGGTAACAACTCGACAGTAAAATTGTACAAGTCTACATTTTTTCCTAACGGTATTGAAATACACATGGCTAACAATTGTTATTTTGAATGTGGAAAAACAAAATTTCAGTTAGTGTTTAAATACCCTCTTTTCCTTACTGGTGACAATTCTAAAATAATAATCGGCAATGACTGCTCTTTTGGAGGTATATTGATTCGCTGCGTAGACTCACCAAATATTACTTTAAAAATCGGAAATAATTGTATGTTATCTTATGATATATTTTTTAGACCAACTGATGCACATACCATGTATGATACAATCACAAAAAAAATTCTAAACAAACCTCAAGATATTATAGTTGGTGACAACTGCTGGATTGGGGCAAGTGTTAATATATTAAAAGGCAGTATTATCCCTAATAATTCGATTATAGGAGCTTGTTCAATCTGGACTAGAGCCCAAAACACAATCGCTGAGCGGATTTCGGGGGGGGTATTTGCCGGAATGCCTGTCAGGCTTGTTAAACAGGGTGTGAGTTGGGCAAGGGATATTTGCTGGGAAAAAGAATTCTATACAAAAAATAAAGGATAGAGAAACATGAATACAGAAAATAAAACAAATATATTAGAACTCATAGAGAATCTGCCTTGTCAGTATCAAAATATATACAATCATCCTGAATTTGATTCTAAAACAGAAGGCATTGATACAATTAAAAACGGGGAACTGATTGCTGATATTATTAATCAATACAAAAAAATTACAGGCAAAACAAAAGTAAAAGTCCTGGATATAGGATGTGCTCAAGGTTATTATTCTTTAAAAGCTGCCGAACTCGGATGCGATGTTGTTGGAATAGATCTTGAGGAAAAAAATGTCCAGATTTGTCAATATCTGAATTCTGAAAATGGTTTTAATATTGATTTTAGAAAAGAATTTTTCGATTTAAATTTCGTTGAAAACATTGATAGTGAAGGTTTTGATTTTGTATTTCTTTTTAATGTTATACATCATGTAGCTTGTGGTGTAAGTTACGGATATAACACAAACGGATTGAAATATGCACAAAAGGTAATGAAAGCTTTATCACAAAAAACAAAAATCTTGATTGGTTCACTTGCTACGTCTGGAGAAAATATTGCCTGGAATATGTACTTGCCTTCGAATTATAGAGATTGGTTAAAAGACTACAGTTTTTTTGATGAAATAAGATATCAATATATTAACAATGTAAATCAAAAAATATATAGACCTGTAATTTTTGCAAGCAATAACTTTTCGATAAAAAACAATGAACTTATTGCAGAAGTTGATAAATCATTAATGAGTGATTTTTTGTACTTTGATACTCCCGGTAAATCAATGATACTAAAAAAAGAATTACTGACAAAATATCCTGATCTTGTAACAGGGCATTTGAAAAATTTTAACTTTGCTGCCAATTTTGATATAGAAGCAAAATCAACTCTCGATTATCCTTTTGAAAAATATAATTTATTACCCAATAGCTATATTTATAAAAACAACAAAAAATATCTAAAAAAACACATCCTTGGTATAATATACAGCTTTAAAGCAGGTAGGATTGTTCGTGCTATTTATAAAGAAGAAAACAGTAAAATTTATATTATAAAGAAGATTATAGGGACTAAGGATAATTGCAAGGGCTGCAGTTACAAACTGACACTAAAAGACAAAAAAAGAGAATACATAAAAGATGCAACACTGGCTATAGATTTCTTTAATTCAATAAAAAATGATGAGAAAAAGCTTCTTGATGAATTCGAAATATTTATATCTGAAATATTTAGGCAATTTAATTATAAAACCGGACTATTAAAACCTGAAAGTTATGATATTTGTCCGATAAATGCTTTAAGGTTGCCTGATGGGAAATATCATTTCTTTGATTTTGAATTCGAAATACCTGCCGGGATTGAAAAAGAATTTATTTTATATAAAAACATCTGCTATTTAATAATGTATACAGACATGCAGGAAAAATTAGATCAATATTATGACTATTTTTCCGAAAAATTTTGTCTACAAAAGAAATTAGCATGGTGTAAATATTATAACAATGTTTTTGGCTCTTTTGAATGTAATATGTACTCAGGAAATAGCTGGAAAATATACAATAACAGCTTATATCTAAAATGCTCAAAATTCCTTTGCAAAATGGCTGCCAATATTATATTTCCTCCTCCATTCAAAAAACAAAGACGCCAATACAGAAGTAAATTTATCAGAGCTATTTGTTACCCCAATTACAGAATTGCGAAAAAAAGTGGGCTTCAAGAAGTTTTTCAAACAACTGAAAAAATTTATGAATAAATAATTAGCATTAAATATAAATATTAACAGACCTACAAATTATTTTAGTAATATGGATAATAGTTAAAATGAAAACAGCAGTTTTATTATATGGTTTTTTAAGAACATTTGAAATTACAGCAGCTTCACTGCTTAAAAATATAGTTAAACCTAATAATGCAGATATTTTCGTCTTTGCTTATGATAATACAGGTGTCTCAAGAATTGAGTCAGGAGTAAATATTAATAAGCAAAAAGCAATAAACGCAGCCAAACAAGATTTGGAAGGAGACATTATTGATATATGCACTTTAAAAAAAATTTATGGAGATGCATTAAAAAAAGTCTCATTACAATCTTATTCTGACTACACTAAAAAATTCAAAAACGATAGTAGTGGGGTATATAGTCCTATCTTTCCAATAGATCGTTTCTTTTCTTTATATTTCAACATATCAGGTGCTATAAAATTACTTATTGAATATGAACAAGAAACTGGAATAATTTACGACAACATAATTATAGCAAGACCTGATCTACAATTTTATTCGCAAATTAATTTATCAAATTTTGATATGAATAAATTAAATATTGCTTCATATGGAGGAAATATTAACCCGAAAGGAGAAAATGAAGCATACTATTGCTGCTATTACAAAAATGTGGAAAAAATGGAATATATTCCATTTCACAAGATTATATTTTCGGATCAATTAATCATATCAAAAGCCCAAAATCTTAAATGTCTGGATTGTTTATATGAAAATCTGAAAGAATACGAAAAACAAGGTCTTCCTGTTTGTCATCCGGAAACTGTTCTTTATTACCACATTGGATACAAACAAAATTTAGATATACAGACAAATGATATCAGATATGAAATACTCAGAAACAATTTCATATCTAAAGAAAATGAATTTACTGTAGAAAATACGAATAGAAAAATAAATAAAAAAATCAAATATAAAAATAAAATAATAAATGACCTGCAAAATATAAAAAATGGTATGAAATCTTTATTTAGTATTTCACTCAACTTTATAAAATATTTGATAGTGAAAGGTAAAAATCAATGAAATATGCAATAATTACACCCACATACAAAAACCATTTTCAATTCATTCCAAAGTATTTGGAAAGTTTTGATAAATTTGTTGAAGACAAAAAAGAAATTCCAATTTTTTTCACAATTTCACAAACTGAAAACAGTGAATTTGAAAAAATCATAAAAAACTATAAAGAAGATTTAAATATTCATGTTTTATTTATTGAAGACTTGTTTAAAGAAAACAATATTTCACTTACACCTGATGAATATCTAAAACAGTTCGGACGTTTCACATTCCAGACAGCAAAAAAGTTTTATTCAATGCTGCATGCGGATGCTGAAAAATTTCTTGTCCTGGATTGCGAAAGTATGTGGATAAAGCCAACTAATATGACACAGCTTTTCAATGATTATTTCAAAAATCCATTCTTTGTAACATCTGAAATAGAAAATGAAAACAGAAAAGACGAATTTTTCAATCAAATGCTTGAAAACATCGTATATCTTTCAGGGTGTGAAAAGAAATGGTATATAGAACATTTTATGTGGTATTACGACAAACAAATTCTAAAAAATATGTTTTTAGAACTCGGAGATTTAAACAGTCTCATAGAAAAACTAAAAAAACAAAATACTAACCAGAAAAATATAGACAGGAAAACAGGAATTTTTGAAATAGTTTTATATTATGCATACTTGGATATGAATAAAGAAAAATATGGCTATAAAGAAATTAGTATTGATGAATTACTAAAAAAATATCTGGATGAAAATTTATTAGAGGATTACAAATATAATTTTTACAAAAAATTCAAAAGTACAAGTGGAATAACTGAACACTGCTTAATGCTTCTAAGTGAAAATAATATCGAAGCTCTTGCCAATATGTTTAAAGCCGCTGGTTTGAATATAATCAGATGTGAAAAATCTGATATTGAAAATTTTAATCTGCAAAAAAGATTTATTGAAATTGTTCAGCCAAATATTCTTGCCGCATCACAAGAACATGCTTTTGGTATAAGCAATAAAATTGATATTTTATGTAACAAAAATAAATACTATTACAAATTGCTTAAACATTTTACTCAGTTGATACATCCATATAAATTTTCTTTTTATTTATTCATAGAGCCATTCGCAGTAATAAAATATTTTTTGAAATGGATTATACTCTCAAACAAAAATAAAAAAATATATAAAAAATATTATCAAAGTTAGAAGATATTTCTCTTGCTTCATATAAACACATACGGAGAAAATTTATAATGGATAAAATTGAAGAATATATTAATACCACCGACAAAAAAGAATATATAAATAACATTGAAGTTTTTAGATTTATATTCGCCTGCAGTATTGTTGCATGTCATATATTAGGCATATCAACAAAAAATTTTTTAGTTTATAATAACTTTAAATTTATATATAACAATTCTTTACATCTATGGATGAGTGTTGAGTTGTTTTTTATTATTTCAGGATTTTTCTTTATATATACTTATAAACCTAAACAAAGCTGGTTAGATTTCTTTAAAGCCAAAATTATTAGATTATGGCCTGTAATGATTTTTACAATATTATTGTTTGCAATTTGTTCACTATTCAAAATAGTTCATTTATATTTTATGGAAGATATATTTACACTATTATTCTTAAACGGATTAAATATTTCAAATCATATTACAGAACATAGTGGTTTAGGGAATTTGCATCCGCTCTGGTTTGTCTCCTGTTTAATATATGTCTCAGTTTTTTATCGCTATATTATAAAAAACTATGGTCTTAAAAATTTTTATTTGCTTCTTATAATACTAATTCCTCTATGTATGCATATACATAGTTTTAATATTCAAATTTTTGGCAGTATTGGAATAATAAGAGCAATATACGGCATAGGAATAGGCTGTGCACTGGCTTGTTTTTATATAAATTTCAAAGAGAATTTTATAAAATGGAAAGAAGTAATATCAACTTCGCTGTGGAAAAAAATTTTTATTAGTCTTGCTGAAATAGGCATATTTGCTTACCTAATGTTCGGACTTTTTCTATCTGACATGGATAGACTTGTTGAAGGTGATTTAATACTTCTTTTTATTTTCTTATTTTTGCTATTGCTTCTCAATGCCGGCTATTTATCAAAATTGTTTTCACAAAACTGGGCCGTTACATTAGGTAAATACTCTTTTGCTATATTCTGTACTCATAGTCTTTGGATTGATATATCTCAAAAATATTATTTTACCAAAGAGATATGGAATTTGGTAAAAACTCTACCTATTAAGCATCCATTAATAGAAATTATGTATTTTGGATTGCCTATACTCATTGCTGTTTTATTTGGGATTATAGTCTATTACATTATTGAAAAACCAGTTACTAAAATTTTAAAGGAAAGATATTTATAAAAAAATTAGGTATAAATTTGTTATGGGAAATAAAATAAACTCAAACGAAATATCAGTTATTGTTCAGGGGCCCGTCAGCGAAACAGAGACTCTGAAGTGTCTAAAAAGCGTCAGACGACATCTGCCGGAGGCTGAGATTATTCTCTCGACCTGGGAAGGTTCTGATATTTCATCGTTTGATGGGCTTTACGATATTTTAGTTGAAAATAAAGATCCCGGAAATGCACTATTGCGAGAGAATGCAGGCAAAAAATTATACAACAATCTAAATAGGCAACTTTTAAGCACACAGGAAGGGCTAAAAAAAGCTTCCAGAAAGTATGCTATGAAACTAAGAAGCGACATGATACTGGCTGATGACAGATTTTTGAATAGCTTTGACAGGTTTCAAAAACATTCTGAAAATTATGTACTTTTCAAACACAAAATTCTTACCTGCTCACTATTTACCAGATTTTATATTTATTGCAGTGCTATTGACAAAAAAATTCTTATACCGTTTCACATCTCGGACTGGTGGTTTTTTGGTTTGAAAGAAGATATTGACAAATATTTTCTTGAGACAGAGCCGGTTAAAGAGCCGGATTTTTCAACATATTTTTCATTTGAAGAAAACAAAAACAAACCAAACCCTTACGGTAAAGTAAAAATAAAATTTGCGCCTGAGCAGTATTTTGGATATTCATGTTTTTCCAGAAATTTCAAAGACATTTATATGCAAGATTCTGCTGATTTTAATGATGAACTATGTGAAAAGGCAAGACAATGTCTTGTAAACAACTTTGTTATTCTGGAGTTTAAACACTCGGGGATATACTTAAACAAATACCCTTACAGCAAAAATGAAATCATGACAGGTGATCAGTATATGGACTTGTATAATTTTTACAGATATGAATCCGAATACAAAAAATATTGTGATAACGACTATATAATTACATCAGACAAACAACTTTTTGAAAATGAAAAGCTTTCATATCAATATTTAAAAATATACAAACATTTTTACAAGTCTTTTGATAAATCACTTCCGTTACATACAAGACTAGAGCAGATGTTTTTTGGAATACCTGCTTCAATAATAAAATATTTGATTTTACTTGCTAAATCTAAATTTTAAAAATATCAGACAAAGATTTTTGCTATATTGTAAACAAGAAAAGCGACCAGCCACGCAATTGAGCACTGTGTAAGAATAACAAGAAGCGCATATACTCTTCCGAGCTCACGTTTTACCATAGCAATCGTGGCCACACATGGAGTGTACAAAAGCGAAAATACGAGAAATACAAATGCCGTGAGCTTTGTAAACAGCATTGGCAGTTTTTCTATCTCGCCACCTAACAATACACTCAAAGTGCTGACAACACTTTCTTTAGCCATAAACCCTGTTATAAATGCTGTTGTAACTCGCCAATCAGAAATACCCAGAGGCTCAAAAACCGGAACAAGCATATTACCAAGCAAAGAAAGCATACTATCCGCAGAGTTGTGTACAAGATTTAGCCTGATATCAAAATTTTGTAAAAACCACACAGCAATCGTAGCCCAGAATATTATTGTAAAAGCCTTTGTAGCAAAGTCTTTTGCCTTAACCATAATTAATCTGTAAACATTTACAGGGCTTGGAAACCTGTAATTAGGAAGTTCCATTACAAAAGGAACAGGCTCTCCTTTAAAGATAAATAATTTCAGAATAAAAGCAAAAATTATTCCAACGATTATACCAATCAAATACAAACTTAAAACGACTGCCACTTGATTTTCCGTAAAAAATGCAGCTGTAAAAAGGGCATAAATAGGAAGCTTTGCAGAACAGCTCATAAAAGGTGTCAGAAAAATAGTCATTTTCCTATCTCTTTCAGAAGGCAGTGTTCTTGTTGCCATTATCGCAGGAACAGAACAGCCGAAACCAATCAGCATAGGAACAAAACTACGACCGGAAAGACCTATTTTTCTTAAAAGTTTATCCATAACAAAAGCAACTCTTGCCATATAACCCGTATCTTCAAGTATAGACAGAAAGAAAAACAAAACCACAATTACGGGCAAAAAGCTCAAAACACTTCCAACACCAGCAAAAATTCCATCAATAATCAATGAATGAACAACAGGATTTAGCCCGTAATTTGTTAAAAATAAATCAAAAATTTTTGTAACATAATCAATTCCTGCTTCCATTAAATCAGACAGAAAAGTTCCGACAGGCCCGAACGTCAAATAAAAAATTATAGACATTATTGCTAAAAAAGCAAGAAAAGCAGTATATTTGCCTGTTAAGACTCTATCTATGTTATTCGACATTTTTCTGGATAAAGACTCTTCTTCTTTTTGAACAAATCTTGCACATAAACGTTCTATAAATGAAAATCTTGCATCTGCAAGAGCAGACTGCCTATCCATTCCTCTTTCTTTTTCCATTTCAGAAATAATTTGATTTATCATAGCTTGTTTGTCTTCATCCAAATTCAAAGCCTTTTTTATCAAATCATCGTCTTCAGTAAGCTTGGCCGCAGCAAATCTAACAGGAATATTATTCGCCGTAGTTTCATCTTCGATAAGGTGAATAATAGAATGGATACATTTATGGATACTCTTTTCATTTTCAATTTCAGCATCACAAAAATCTAACCTTCCGGGATGCTCATTGAATTTTGCAACATTTATAGCATGTTCAACAAGTTCATCCAGACCTTGATTTTTTGAAGCTGAAATAGGAACAACAGGCACCCCCAGTGTAGCTTCCAGTCCGTTAATATCAATAGCTCCGCCTGATTTTTCAATTTCATCCATCATATTTAATGCAATCACCATAGGAACATCAAGTTCTATAAGCTGCATAGTCAACAACAAATTTCGTTCGATATTAGTAGCATCTACAATATTTATAAGCCCATCAGGTTTTTCCTGTAAAATATAGTTTCTTGTAACAATCTCTTCACTGCTGTATGGAGAGAGCGAATAAATTCCCGGTAAATCCGTAATTGTGACATTTTTATTACCTCTGACAAGCCCTTCTGTCCTGTCTACGGTTACTCCCGGGAAATTTCCTACATGCTGGTTTGAGCCTGTTAACTTGTTGAAAAGTGTTGTTTTTCCGCTATTTTGATTACCGGCAAGGGCCAGCCTGATTTTGCTTTTTTGTGCAATATTTGAAAACTTTCTAAGCTTATATTTTGCCTCTTCTCCCAGCTGAGAATGCTCAATGTCTGAAAATACAGCATTTTTTCTCGGACAATTGTGAGCATCATGAACATCAGTTATTGTAATTTTTGCGGCATCTGATTTTCTTAATGTAAGCTCATATCCTCTTAAACGGATTTCCAGAGGATCACCCATCGGGGCTGTTTTTATCAATGTAACTTCAACTCCCGGGGTAAGCCCCATATCAATGATATGTTTTCGAAGAGCAATATCCTCACACTCAATCGACTTAACTATCGCATCTTTGCCTTTTTCCAACTTATCAAGAGTTGTTATACTTATCAAATCTGTCATAAATTCTCCACTATATGAAAATAACAGAAATATTTTATCAATTGGTATAAAATATTTCTGTTATTATTAATTTTATTTAAAATTCAATTTCTGCATACACATTATTACAGACTTTCTTCTTTTGCTTCCATACACCAGAACATCAGTATGTTCTTTGTGAGTTTGTCTATATTGACAAAGCCTATTTCTACCATATTTTTATTTATATCAGATACTTTTCCGTCAATATTAAATGAAGCATCACCTTTTTTCATATGAATATGAACAATATCATTTAATTTAAGACCTGTATCAGGGTTTGTATCAGCAACAACAAGAATTCCTTTTTGAGAAATTCCTATAAGCTGCTTAACTATAGGATCATGTATTTGTTCAGAAGCACCTATTATATCTTTTTTATCATTTCTTACAACCCAGCTGATATTGTTTACCTGGACAGCTTTTGTATCGTCTGTTATTTTATTATTTTCATCAGCTTTGGTATCCGGTTCCTGAGTTAAAATATTCAAATTCGGTACTTTGATAATTTTATTCGGATCATTCTTTTCAAAATAGTCAGGATCCACAGGTATTACAGGAGTAGGTGAAGGTGGTTCAGGTTTAACATCTATTTCAATTGTATCAAACATTTTCAGATTGAAAGATGTTTTATTATTCATAATTTTATCCGGTTCGTCATCATAATGAATATTAATCGGATAATCTTGAGAGATAGAGGTATTATCCACATCTACTCTGAACTTGTTATTTCTGAAAATAGCTTTTTCACCAATTATTCCGCTTTCAAGGGTAATATTTGAAAACAAAGACTCATCAGAAACTACTGTATCAATAAACGCATAGTCAGAATACAATTTTTTGAAATTTGCACCAAGCAGAGCATCATCAACAGAATCACCTATTGTCAGATGAACATTTAATGCATGTTTGTCGCCTGCATCAGGAGTGTAATACGGATTATGCGGATCAGAGCCGGCATTTTCCTGTCTATAATTTGCCCCCTGAATATCAAACTCGAGGAGTTCTCCATTTTTGTTGGCATTATGGAAGCCTGTAGCCTGATTACCGTTTTGATCTACACGAATATCTCCTTTTTGAGCACCGTCAGAGATATCATAAACCTGAGCGGTGATAGTATCAGCTTTTAAAGTAACCTTGTCTTGAACATAGGCATTATAGATATCCAGTTTGCTATTTGGAGCAACTTGGTTAATTTCTTCATAAGACATACCCGGTCTGTAATTGTCTCCGGAAACAGGTCTTTTGGCATCTTTTACGGTTAGGTTAACTGTTTTTGGTACAACAGAAGTGTCTCTTTGTACACGTCCGAGATTATTTATTGTAAGTTTTTCATCCTCCACACTAACAGTAATATCATTAGCAGCAGCTATTTCATTGATATATGTATTACCTTCCGAATTAATATTCACTGATCCTTTATGACTGAGCATTGAATCAATGTTTAAAGCCGCATTGCTGTTTATTACCGTATCCAGCGTAGACTCAGAAGTCAGATTTTGAGTATTGTTTAGATTTTGAATATTAATTGAGCCGTTTGCGCCTTGCGCCAGCAGATAAAGATTTTCAGTATTAACTTCATCAGCATTGATTGCACCGTTAACAGTCGAGACTAAAGCATCCTGAGCGGATAATTCTTCAAAATTTATGGAGAAATCAGAAGTAATATTGACATCGCCGCCGGCTACAGCCGTAACATCACCGCCAGAATTTATATGGACCGAATTGTTTCTATCAAGTACAAAACCATCTTGAATTATATTGTTCAATGTAGAATCGAGTAAGCCGATACTTCCTTCACTCGCTATAATTTTTACATTACCTCCGGCAGAAATACCTTTATTTCCTGTATTTTCAGGATTGGAAGATGTGTTTATAACATTCCCCTTATCAAGAGTTATTGTAACTTCGTTATTCGCAATTATATTTCCGTCAGCATTGTTATGTGCAATATTGAGATTAGAATTTTCATTCTCTACAGAAATGTTTTGTCCTTTTAAAGTTCCGTTTACAGTAACATCTGCAGCACCTGTATTTTGAATATTAAGACTTGTGTCAGAAGCTAAAACAGTGCCATCATCGACTATTAATCCGTTTTCACCATCATTATGAACAGTCATATCAGATCCGGAAGAGAAATTAGAATTATTTCCAAAGACAATCGAATTTCCGCCGGTATTAATTAAATCAAGCTTGCCCTGTGATTTAATAACGGACGAATTACCAAATATAATTCCCTGTGCCCCGCTATTTGAGATTAAAGCATCTAAAGCTGATGAAATGCCGGCTCTTTCTCCAAAACTTATACCATTTGCTCCTGAATTTGTTACAGTCAAACCGCCCTGAGATACAAGGCTTACATCATTTCCAAATCTTACACCGCTGTTTGATGTATTGAGATTGTTAATATTAATATTTGAAGCTGAAAGACTTGCATTATCTTCAAAAGAAATGCCTTCAGCTCCTGTATTTTCAATTGCTATACCGTTTTGAACAGTCAAAACTGCATTATCATTGAAAGAAATTCCGCCTGTGTTTCCTGAATTGACTAAAGATAAGCTATTTGAACCAATCTCAGCACCAGAACCAAATTCAATTCCATTTCCCCCATGTGAAGAAATATTCAAATCATTATCAGAAGAAATTACGGCATTATTACCAAAAGAAACTCCGGAATTATTACCTGCAGATGATATTATGACATTATTGCCTGAAATATTAGAATTATTGCCAAAAACTATATCAGACGAAGACGTATTTTGTATCAAAACTTCATCAGACGAAGATATAGCCACATTATCAGCAGCAGTGATTCCTGCCAAACCATTGTTTGTAACAGAAACCGAATTGTTTTGAGCATCAATAGATGCACCTTCACCGAAAGCAATTCCGCTGTCATTACCTGTTGCAGTATTTTCAATTATAATATGTCCTATCGGAGATGACTCCAATCCTGCGATTTTCCCGTTAATTTGAATATTGCCGCCGGTACCTGAATTTTTTAAGCTCAAAGTACCGGTGTATGTATTTCCGTTATCAAGAACGCTATATACAGTAAGCAGAGCATTCTCTCCGATAACAAGACTGCCGGCACCGGTATTGTTTAACACAAGTTCATTACCTCTGTTGGTAATCTCGGAATTCACAACAAAATCGCTATCTGAAGCGTTTGTGAAGGTATTTTCCGAACCGAATTGAGCATCATAAGAACCATCGATATTCATCTCACCGGAATTGTTTGTAACCGAGAAATTTCCGTAGTTTGTAATATCAGAATTAATACTCAAACCGCCTGATCCGTCATTTGTGATAGATATAGAATTTTGAGAACCGTTTGCCTGTCCGTTATCAATTTTTGATGATGTAATACTCAGCGCACCATTTTGGTTATGTATTGTTATATCAGAATGACTTGAACCGGTTCCTGACAGAATATCGTTGTTTACAGCACCGCTGATTTGCATACCCTTCTGACCTTGAGAGGTGATATTGAGAGTGCCTCTATTATTGTTTATTGCTCCTTTCAAAGAAAGACCGGCATTTGCGCCTGTATTATTTGACGCTACAGAGGAATTTCCATTATTAGTCAAAGTTCCGTTTACGTTCAGCATTCCGTTGCCTTCATGCCTGATATTAAAATTGGAACCTGCGGAAAGTCTGTTTATATTTAATTCGGCATTGCCAGTACTTTCGTTAACAACAGATACAGCTCCGTTCTGGTTTGAAACAGTACCCGAAAGATTAAGATTTCCGTTGTTTGCTGTTATATTCAAATCTCCGTTTTGAGAAGAAATGGTTGATTCACCGCTTTGAGAAATTCCACTTTGAGCGTTAAGATTTAAACCGTTTTGAACAGTAATATTTTGATTAACATTAATATCCTCTGCTGATTGAATATTTGCGCTGTCAGCAGAGATAGAGCCATCTGCAGTAATTGAACCTGAACCGGTTGTGTTAATATCAGCAATACCTTGAGCAGTAATCGTACCTGTTGTCAAATCAGCATCAGGACTTGTCAGATAAATATTATTGCCGTCTGCTAAAACAGTTCCACCTGCATTAAGAAGTATAGAATTTGTTTCGGAGCCGATATTTTGACCTGCAGATATATTGATGTTATCTTGAGCGTTCAATACTGTATCATTCAGCGTCTGTGATACACTGCCTGAGGCATCAAGATTTATGTCAGTACCTGCATCTAAAATCGAACTGATTGTGATATCGCCATTTCCTGCTATCAAATCAATATTTTCAGCAGCGGTAAGGTTTTTGTCCAGTGTAAGAGCGTTTGAAGAATTCAGTTTTATATATCCGCCTGCATTCAAAGCATCTGATACAGTAATATTTCCTAAACCTGTTGTCGTAAGGTCAATATCATTTTTAGCTTTAATAGTGCTTGTGTTGATATCACTGTCAATACCTTTTAATACAACAGAACCGTTAGCGCTTGCATCCGCATTGACAACTCCGCTGCCAGCAAGAGAAAACCCTATTGCATTTCCGTTTGGAGTTCCGATATTACCCTGTTTGCTGACAAGATTAATATTACCGCCTGTTGACTCGATTGAACGGTTTTCAGTTGACTGTATAATATTATTTTGTGCTGTAATATTAGTCTCATTAGCTTTGATTAAGCCGTTAAGATTTATATTATCTGCAGAGTTTATCTGTGCGGTATTTAATGCTGTAATATTTCCTGCATTAAAGTTTCCGTCAGAGTTAAAATAAACACTGCCTTTTTCAGCCTGAGCATTTACATTACCTGCAACATTTGTTTTTACGGCCTCATCGGCAGACAACCCGATATTTCCGTTTTTGCTTATCAATGAAACATTTCCGCCAGAAGTCACGGAAGTTTGAGAAGTATCAGACTGCTTAATATTTCCTTCGGCTGTCAATTGCGCATAGTTTTGAGCATTTATTTCACCCAGAACAAAATCACCTGTATTATCTTCAAGATACAGATTTTGACCGTTTGCATTAACTTCATTTCCGGCATTAACCAGCAGTGAATTTGAAGAAGAGCCTGCATTTTGTGCAGAAATAATATTAATATCCTGACCGGCATTCAAAGCAGTATCAGTTGTTTGCTGGATAATATCTCCGTTTGTGTCTATATTAATATCCTGAGCAGCAGTAACTATTGCATTCAAAATCACATCACCGTTTTGCGACCCTAGCGATACATAACTGTTTTTTGATGTAACATTTTCATTTAAAACAAGCCCCTCTGCCGAATCAAGATTTATATATCCTGTTTCCGTAGAAAGCTCAGATGCAACAGTAATCTGACCGGAGTTTGTTGTTGTCAAATCTATATTATTCAAAGCAGTAATATCACCTGTGTTGATATCACTGTCAACACCGTTTAATACAACAGAACCTCTGTCAGCGTGAGCTTCAACACTGCCGGCTGAAAAGTCTATAGCATTAGCAGGTAAATTGCCGTTTTGAGCTTCTCCGATATCGCCGTCATTTGCCGTTAAAATCAAATCTTCTGATGCTTCTATAGATTTATCAAGAGAAGTATTCTGGGTTATGCCTCCTGCAGAATTAATATTAATGTTTCCACCCTTAACTAATCCGTCAAAATGAATATTTCCTGAACCTGTTGTTGAAAGATTAACATTTCCGTTATTTGTTGATGTTACGGAGGCTATTGTAAAGTTTTTATTCGGACTTGTAAGATAAATATTCTGCCCTGCTGCCGATACATTTCCGTCAGCATTAAGCGCTATTGCTTTATTCTGCTGGCCTATATCCAGCCCTGCATTTAAAGCGATATTGTTTCCTGCATTCAGCACTACATTGCTGCTTGCAGTATCTTGAGTAATATTCCCTGCTGCATCAACATTAATATCAGTACCGGCAGTTATTATGTGGTTCAGCAATATATCAGTCTGCGCCCCGAGAGAAACAGAATCAACAGCCGTAATATCTCCGTTTAAAACAAGTCCTGCCGCAGAATCAAGGTTTACATATCCGCCGGAGTTTAAAGCTTCTGTGACAGTGATACTGCTTCCGGCACCTGTTGTAGATATATCAATACTGCCGCCGGCAACAACATCATTAGTTTCAATGCTTGTATCTACACCGTTAAGTACAACAGACCCGTTTTGTGCGGATGCAGACAATGACCCTGCCGAAAAATCAATTGCGTTAGCCGGTTCTGTATCTGTTGCAGCCTGGCCGATACTTCCATTCGTACTTGTGATGTTCAGTGCATTTTGGACTTGGATTGATTTATCTATATCCTTGTTTTGAGTAATATCGTTAACAGCCGTTAAATTTACGTTGCTGCCCGATATTAACCCGTTCATGTTCAATGAGGAAGATGAATTTATATCAACAGTGCCGTTGGTACTTGTGATTGTACCTGTTGAAAGATTACCTTGGGGACTGTTTAAATAAATATCATTAACAGATTGCGCTTCAACATTTCCGTCTTCTGCAACTTTTATATCAAGAGCATTTGAGGCTGAGCCAATATTTCCGCCGGAAGAAAGTGAAAGATTTCCGGCATCAACAGCAAGATCAAGAGTTTCTGATTGACTGATGCCATGATATCCGTAAATAGAAACATCTCCGCCTTTAATAAGTCCTGAAATATTTACTTCTTCAGGAGCATATATGTCAACAACTCCGGATACTTCAGCCGAGTCTTTGTTTATACCTGCAATATCCAGCTTGTTTCCTTGAAGGTAGACATTTTGGCCGTTTGCTTCAACAACACTCGCTTTATCAGCAGGAGTATCTATTTTTACATACTGGCCGTCAGAACCGATATTTCCCTGAGCGTCAAGTATAATATTGTAATCACTTTTTATTGATGCATCAGAAGAATTTTGAACAATATCCCCTTTTGAAGTAATCTGAAGTCCGTATGGTGAATAATCCAGACCGTTGGCGACTATAGAACCGTTAATAATAACATCTCTACCTGCACCTTTGTTTGTTATAGTTGTTTCTTCTCCGCTGGATATAGTTCCGCCAAGAGTAATGTCACCGGATTTTACAGTTCCGTCGTCTAAAGATATTTCGTTTGCCGTAATTGTTAGATAACCATAGGCATCAACACCATTGAGTGTAATATTTCCGCCGTTTGAAATAACATTAACAGAATCACCAGAGCCGTCTGCCTCTATTGTTCCGCCGGTTTGAGTGATATTTCCGTTTGCTATAATTTTTGCAGTATTAGAGCCATATACATCAGCAGCAATATCAATATCACCGTTTTGTGTTGTTAATAAAACAGTACCGCTAGAATCAGCGATAGATTTATTAACTTCTATATTTAAAGCCGAGTTTAAAGTAATTCCAGCCCCTTCTATTTCACCATTAACTATAATATCACCGTCGTGGGTAACAAAATCTACACTGCCACTATTTGCATTAATATTATTGTTAATTTCAATATTATTTTCTGAATCTATATCTACACCGTCGGCATAGACTGAACCGTTAACAGTTGTATCGCCTTTGGATGCAATAGTAAGTTTTCCTGCTGAATTGCCATCTGTACCATCTATATTACCATTAAGGGTAACATCTTTTCCTGTAGCGTTATTGGTTATATTAATATCCTCTCGCGCAGATAAGGTTCCTAATGTAATATCTCCTGAGACAACAGTGCCTCCTTCCGGGTCAGTAACTTCGTTAGCCGTAATATCAATACCGGCCCCATCCGAAGAAATATCTGTCAGTGTGATATTTCCACCGTTTGATGTTATATACATATCGCCTGTTGAAAGAAGTTTTCCTCCGGTTTGAGTGATATTCCCGTTCGCCTCCATTATCAATGCGCCAGCAGGGGTAATTTGAGAATTCAGGTTTATATCACCGTTTTGAGCATTCAGCGTCACATCATACAATGCGGATATGTCGTTATTAATATTCAGACCTTTCGCAGAATCCAGTGTTACATAGCCTCTTTCAGCATTCAAAGTATTGTTGACAATAATATTACCCTTTGTATCATCCTGATCTATTGTGGTTGTAAGGTCAATATCCGTACCGGCAGAGATAGCACTTGTTATAATATCCGTATCAATGCCGTTTAGCACAACAGCCTCTGATGCCTGAGCCTCAAGATTTCCTGCGGAAGAAAATCTCAACGCATTATCAGCAGAACCAATGCTTCCGCCGTTAGCTTTCAATGTTAAATCAGAAGATGCTTCAATTGCTTTTGGCAAAGGTACACTCTGTGTAATACTTTGAGCTGAATCAACAGAAATATTGCCGCCTTTGACAAGTCCTTCAAAATGGATATCCCCGGAGCCGGTGGTCTTAAGGTTCACAGTACCGTTTGCAGCCTCTTTTGAACTGTTTATACCTGCAATTTTCAAATCCTGTCCGCTGCTTTCCAAAAAGACATTGTTTCCGTTTGCTTCAACAGTTCCCTGAGAAGCAAGAAGCATACTGTTTTGTAAAGAGCCTACATCACCTGCAGCATCAAATTTGATATTTCCGGACGAAGAAAGCATTCCATTTCCGCTATGAGAAATATTACCAATCTCATTATTTACGGTTATTGCTCCGTCAGAAGCTGTAATACTGCCAAGCGTAATATTTCCGGATGCAGAACCTTCCTCTAAAGCAGCATTATTAACAGTTACATCTCCTTTGGACACAATATTTTCAAGTGTAATATTTCCGCCCTGAGCATTGGAAACAGAGACATAAGAATCATCTGCAGATGAAGAGGAATTTGTACCGCTTGTAATAGAGGTTGTACTATCCTGTATAACACCGCCATTGGCGCTAAGTTCAACATATCTGCCGGCGGAAAGATTTTTGTTCAGTTCAAGAGATTCCGCAGAATTCAATCTTATATAGCCGTCTGCTGTTGTAATATTATCTGAAACAGTAATTTTTCCTGTGTTTTGTGTCGAAAGGTCGATATCTTTTTGAGCAGTTATAGAACTTGTATTAATATCCGTATCTATACCGTTCAAAACTACAGAGCCATTTGCCGCAGAAGCGGATAAGCTGCCCTGTGATGAAAAATCAATTGCATTATCAGTTTCGCCGATGTTTCCGTTAACAGCTTCAAGATTGAGATTTCCTGATGTTTCTATTGAACGATCGGTTTCTTCTGATGCCAAATTCTGCAAAATATTATTATCGGCTTTTATCGAAACATTTCCGCCTGTGACTTTGTCTGTCAGTATAACATCACTGTTTGAACCTGCAGCAGCAAGATTTACGTTATTGGAAGCAGTAATTTTACCGAGTGTAAGTGACTGCTGCGGACTCTGGATATAAACACTTCCGGGTACAGGCACGTCAGCTGCTCCGGCTTCCGCATTCACAACACCCTGTGCACTGACAAGAATAGATTTACCTTCAGAGCCGATATCAGCGCCGGCAGAAAGATTTATATCTTTTCCTGCATTCAAAACCGTATCATTAAAAGTATCCGCCTGAGTAATACTGCCGCTTGCTGTAACACCGATGTCAGTTCCTGCGCTAAGGGCTGAATTAAGCACTATATTTCCGCCGTTTGCAGCTATATCGATATACTCATTCGCTGTCAAAGCACCGTTAAGATTCAATTCATCAGCCGCATTAAGAGTTATATGCCCCTCTGCTGTGATTGCATCCTCAACATTTATATCACCTGAGCCTGTTGTTGTAAGGTCTATGTCCTGTCTTGCAATAATATCATTAGTGTTTATAGTTGTTTCAATACCATTCAGGTACACAGAACCTTCCTGAGCATTTGCACTGAGTGCAGAGCTGGAAAAATTGATTGAAGAACCATTTTCTCCTGTTGCACCGATATTTCCCTGTTGAGAAGACAAAACAAGATTGCCTTGAGCGTCTATTACAATAGATTCAAGCTCAGGGTTTTGTATTATACTGTCAACCGCTGCAATTGTGACATCATTGGCTGTAATAACACCGTTGAGGTTTACGCCGCCTGAGCCTGTTGTTTTTATATCCACAGTATTTTGGGCATTTATATTTCCTGTATTTAAGTCGCTATCCAAACTTTCAACATAGACATTTTCAGATTTTACAACATTAAAGGAAGACTCATCTCCTGCAATATTGAGTTTTAATGAAGAATTTTCACTTCCGATACTGCCTGTATCACTTTCAACAGTAACCGTTCCGGATGATGTAATTCCGACAACACTGTCATCCGCCTGTATTATATTTCCTTGAGCTTTCAATGACAGATTTTCGTCAGCAAACATCTGACCGATTGTAAAATCACCGGTATTGTCTTCAAGATAGAGGTTTCCGGCATGATTTTCTTCATTTCCGACATTAACAACACCCTGTGCATCAACAATTACAGCTTTTTCTTCAGAACCTGCATTAGCTGCCGTTATTGTTATATCTTTTTGAGAAGTAAGAGCTGTTCCTGTCAAATCGGCACTCTGGGTCAAATCGCCTTTTGCATTGACGGTAATATCTTCCGAAGCTGATATTGCTTTATTCAGTGCAATATTTTCAGCAGAATCAAGATTTATATGACCGGTTACATTTTGTTCATTTGAAACAGTGATATTCCCTGAGGTAGTTGTAATAATATCGATATTATTACCTGCGTTTACAGATGCAGTATCTATGTCTGTTTCAATACCGTTTATTGCAACAGAACCGTTTTGAGCATTTGCACTCAAAGTTCCGTTTTCACCGAGTGAAAACCCGATTGTTTTCAGAGTATCTCCTGATGAATCACCAATACTACCCTGTTGAGCAGTCAAATTCAAGCTGTTTCCGGCTGTTATGGTTTTTTCTGCAGCATCTTCTGTTTCTTGATAAATGCTTCCTGTTGCATCAATGTTAATATTAACACCTGAAATCGCATCTGTAAGTGTAATATCTTTAGGACTTGAACCTGTTGTTTTTAAGTTTAAATTATTCTGAGCGGCAATAGCCCCTAGAGTCAAGTCTTCATCAGGACTTTCCAGATAAATGTCAACTCCAGCGCCGTTCACAACATTTCCTGCATTCAGTATTATTGCATTATCCTGTGTTCCGACTGTTCCTGCTGCAGTGAGGCTGACATTGTTCTGTGCATCTATAGCAACTCCCTGAATATCCGCACTTTGTGTAATATCTTTATTTGACGTAATTTCTATATTTGAATCAGATGAAATTGTATTATTTATAAGAACACTGCCTGATTCTGCGCTGTTAGTTACACTTATATCTCCACCGTTGGCAATAATTCCCCCGACAGAAACATCACCTGTTGCAGTATCACTGTTAGAAATAGTAATGCCGCCTTTATTTGATGTTGCCGACGTGATTGTAATTCCGCCCTCTCCTGTATTCGTAATTTCTATATTACCGCTTTGAGCATCACCCAGACCGCTTTCTATTCTTGTCCCATCGCTTTGAGTTATTCCGTTTCCGGAAATAAGAGTAATATCACCAACCGCTGTGATATCATCTGTTATATTTAAAACTTTGTCAGTTTCAAGCTCTATACCGCCATGTTCATTATGGAAAGGGCCTTCTCCAAGAATAATTGAACCTTCACCTTTAGCAGCAAGATTGTAATCAGTACCGGCATGGATTTTAGACAAATCAATATCCGTATCCTGACCTTCTATATTAGCAGCCTGGCCTGCGTTGACATTGACAGCACCGTCTGTTGTAACCACAATTCTTTGTTCATCCGAACCGACATCGCCTTTTGTCGCAGTCAAATTAACATCCTGTCCTGCATTAATTGAAGGAGTAGGAACGGATTGAGTAATACTGTTGTCTGCAGAAATATTCACTCCGCCGTTTGAAGCATTTATGACTCCACCTATTGTTACAGAGCCGTCTGCTGCTTCATTGGTTACATTCACACTTTCATTTCTGCTCGTCAGATTACCGGTAGTTATGTCACCGGAGGTTGTATTTGTAAGATTTACATCACCGACTCTGCTGGAAACAGTAGTGCCAGAATCCTGCGTAATTCCCGTTGATGCAGTAAGGTTAACATCTCTGTTAGCGGATATATTTCCTGAGATTTTTATTCCGTTTTCACTTGTTGCATCCAAAGACACAAGGTTTGTTCCCTGGGCAAGATTTAAATCATTTTCGCCCTGTCCTTTTATATAAGCAGCACTGCCTTCAGGTGCTGTAGTTGCATCCAGTGACACGGTGCCTGCCGCTGAAAGATTGATAGACTGGGAAGCAGAGCCTATATTCCCGGATGTTGTATTGATTGTAATATTATTACCGGAATTGAGTGCGGTAAAATCATCCGATGTTTGTTCTATCGAACTTGCTGTCAAATCTATATCACCGGTAGAAGATATTTCATTGTTAAGGCTTAAATTGTCAGTAGAAATATCGATGCTTCCGTTTTGTGCATCTATTTTTTGCAAACTGACTATACCGGGAGAGTCAATTATTATATCACCCTGCCCTTCGTTAGTAATAACCGCACCTTCATTTTGATTCAGGTTTACGGAGTTTATATTGATATTACCTGTAGACAAATTTTTAATTGAAGAATTTGCGCCCTGCTCAAAATTGGCAATTGAATTAATCTTTATACCTGAATCAGCTGTCATATCAGAATTAAGAGTTAATCTTAATCTCGTATTTGTTTCTATTGTTCCGCCAGGAGAAGATGCATTTAAGTCCGCATCACTTCCTATGTATGCGGTATCGCCGTTGACAGATATATTCCCTTTGGAATTAACGGTATTATAAAGATTTACTGTTGTTGTAGACTCTGTAGGGCTTGTTTCGTTAAAGTTCCCTATTGTAACATCGCCGCCTGCTTCGACTTTTGAAGTAAGCGAAATTTGTGTTGCGCTGGTACTAGGGGTATTTATCGTAACATCGCCTGTTGACTGAATAAGACTTTCTCTTGAAAAAGTATCTTCCGCAGCTATACTTTTTGATACAATTTTGATATTTCCTGAATTTCCGCTCATATATTGAGCATCAACTATACCTTCATCATTTACAATACCGGATAAATCACCTGTTCTTGTTTTAGCAAAACCGTTTGCATTAAACCCTGAAACTATATCAGATTCCATACCGAGGGTAATTTTGTTGGCATCTTCAAGATTTATAGCACCGGAAGAAAATATTTTTCCGTATATTTCTGTTGAAGAAGTATCACTGTCTGACTTCAATCTGTTTATCGATGACAGGCTAACTCTACGACCCTGAGCAATTACACTGTCATAAGAGGTTTGATTCGGAGTCACAAGCTGAAGACTGCCGACATTCAGTATACCCGATTGCCCGACAAGCATGCCCTCAGGAGAAACAAACATTACATCTCCGCCGATTGTTCCGTTTTTAAAAGAATTTAATATACCGTTTATTACAATCTGTTTATCAACAAGTCCTACATATTTGTTGACTCCAAACCCCATAATAAAATTGGCAATATCTCCCTGTGAAAGGTTAAAATCATAAAAATGCAATATATTTGTACTGCTGCCGGCTTCTATACCTCCTGAAATACTGGTTGTATTTCCTGATGTACTCACATTTGTAGAAAAATTTGCATCAGGAGTAATTGTTGTTGCATAAGAAGATGAAGCACCCACACCAAAAACGGCCAGAGAAAATGACAATGCTAAAGATTGTTTAAATAATTTTAAGTAGCTTGTGTTAAATTTTTTCTTGCCAATCTTTTTCATAAAATATCCCGTAACTACCTAATCTATTCTATCATAACTTAAGAATTTTTCTCAGTAAATAATTTATACGTATTAATACTTTTTTCAAGTTTATTGACTTTGAAATCAAAAATAAGATATATTTATATTACTTGTAGGAAGTTAGATTAGGATGAAGAGATTATTATTCTTAATAAGCCTTTGTTTATTAAGTCAAAATATAACAATATCTGCACAAGCAGTTGGGAGTGGTTATAGAGGGGCAGCACCGGTTCCGGAAACAACAAACCCGAATACGGCGGTAACGGCCGCAGTAGTTCAGAGTGCACCTGTTCCTTCAGTATCTTCAAACCCACCGGTTTTTGAAAAATCTATATCTTCCGCAAAAATTCCTATCCCTGTTTCACAGGAACAAACTGTTTCTCAGGAAGGCATAAATGTAAATTCTTATATAGACTCCGCAATAAATTCCTACATTTCATCAAACATAGAAAAGCCCAAAATAGATTTACCGGGTTTAAAGCAGCCTCCTGTCATACAACAGGATAACTCTGAAAACATGCCTGAAAAAGCAGAGAAAAAAACAGAGATTCAAAAGCCTGCTGTTCCTTTGTTAAATGCATCCTCCAACAGGGACAAAAATGAACAAAAGCATTCAAAAACCAACAATGCCTCTCATGTTCCCGTTCCAAAATCACTTGAGCAGGTGAGACATGAGTATACACAGACTATTGCCGACGAACAAAAATACAAATTTTACGAGGATGAAAAACTCCAGGAAGCAATTAATCCTGTGCCGGTTCCGACAGGTGTAAAAAAGCTGAATATGTGGGCACAGTACAGACAAAAGCAATCAGGAAAACCTCCGATTATTGTTGAAAAAAATCTCTCAAATCCTGCTGACTCAAATGAACTAAGAGCAAAAATCATAAAAGTTGAATTTCCTGAATCAAAAATTTTCACACAGGATGAACTCCAGCAGCTTGCTGCTCCATTGTTGAGCCAGCCTGTTACTATTAACGATATTAAAAAAGTTGTAAACGGTATAACAAGATGCTACATTCTCGGAGATTATGTAACATCAAAAGCATATCTTCCGCCGCAGGATTTGAGTGACGGTGTTTTAAAAATCGGATTGATGGAAGGTACTGTCGGAAACGTCAAAGTTGAAGGGAACCGCTGGACAAGGACTTCATATATCAAAAACAGAATTGACCCGAAAGAAGGCGAAGTTTTGCGCCTGAGCGATATTGAAAAAGACGTAATCAAGTTCAACAACAACAATACAGCTAAAATAAAAGTCGGGCTTAATGCAGGTGAAGAACAGGGCGAAACTGATATTACATTAAATACAGAAGAACCGTTCCCGTTCAGAATAGCATTTATGTCTGATAATCAGGGAAGACAGGCTGTAGGTGTGGCAAGATACGGAGCTTTGTTGTCTGCTGACAGCTTGTTTGGTTTCAGAGACAGACTATCACTCGGCGGATATCTAGGTAGAGGCAACAGGGTAGGATTTGCCGATTACAACATTCCTATAGGCAAATACGGGACAAGACTCGGTGCATCTGTTTCAGCAGGCAATATTTCAGTCGTAAACGGCCCGATGAGAGCTTTTGGTGTCGGCGGTACATCTCAGGTATATTCTGTTTATGCTACTCATCCCTGGTTTGACAGGCAAGATGCCAACATAAGTTCCTACACCGCAGCAAATATCAGACGTTCAACCTCTGATATTGCCGGATTTGAATTTTATGACAAAAGCACATTTTCTCTGACTCAAGGCTTCACTGCAAGAAAAGATACAGAAAAAGGTATATGGTTTACCGGTCATTACGGTTCTGTCGGATTTAAAGGACTCGGAGGAGATACTGATTTCTTTAAATACGAAGGAAATATCACAAGATTACACGATTTTGGAAAAGGTATAATAGGTCAATTCCGGCTCTCCGGACAATATTCACCAAATGACGATTTACCTTGGATGGAACAGTTCCAGATAGGCGGTCTTTCTACAGTCAGGGGATATTCAGAGGGTCTTTTACTCGGAAAAAGCGGATATTTTGCAAGTGCAGAAGTCATAACTCCTCTTCCTTTCCTTCCTAAAAGAATAGGCTCAGACAGACTCGGTTATATTTATCCCAGAGAAATGATAAAAGGTGCCGTATTTATGGACAATGGTATGATATTCCCGTACAAAGCAAACGGTGCCGGTATAGACAGCGGCGAACTTCTGATGAGCTGGGGTCTCGGACTGAGAGTAAATATCAGTCAGGATCTGGCTGCACGTTTTTACTGGGGATTTGGACTAAACAACAAATACGAAATGGATCAAAAAATGGGAAGATTCCATTTCGAAGTGACCTGTGCGCCTGACATCGGAAGAGTTGTTGCATCAAGAAAACCTCGTAAAAAAGATAACAAAGAAAATTTGTAATGGAGTTTTTATGAAACAAATTCTAACCGTTATAATACTTGTATTATGTTTTTGTATGCCGGTTATGGCTGACAGCTATATGCCCCTGCCTGATGCCGTTAATTCAAGAATGTTTTCAACTGACGGTTCAAGACCTTTGCCAAATCTCGAACGCACCTATTTTAACAATCAAGCAATAAGACAAATTGAAATGAAACAAAAACAACAAAATCAGGACAAAGAAAAAATTGAACAAAAAAATACTCTTCCTGAACAGGAAAATGAGAAAAATGGTTTCAAAAATTTGTTTAAGGGGTTTGTTATAGAATATTAATTTTTATGTTACAAATGCTTAAATTTGTGCCTTTAAAATAGCAAAAAAAATATACTTTGCGTATTGTACAAACAGGCACAGCGGAATATAAATATGACTATAGTTGTTAATAATGGTGTTCGAAGATTTGTCGCCGACAAAATCGGACAGTATATAAATTCCCCGGAACAAAGGTTGATACAAGGTGTTACGGCACTTGGTATGCAGCCTGTAATTGATTATTACAATCACAAAGCTGATGATGAAACGAGGGCTGTGTCTGTTGCAAGAACCATAGGAAAAATAATAGCAGGTACTTTTGTCGGAGTTTTAGTACGCTATGGTGCAATTTATGCCGCAAAACAATTTTCCGCTTATGCATATAAAGAAATGGTCAGCGGCTATATTAAAAAAGTCGGTCCCAAACGGAAACGTGACATTTTTATGCCTGATTACGAATTCAAAACACCAAATAAAACCCCGAAAGAATTCAAAAACATGCATGAAAACTATGTAAAAACAATGGGTACACTCCTTGCAACATTTGCAATGCTGTTTACAAACTTCTTGATTGATGCACCGCTGACAAAAATAATTACAAAACTTCTTACCCCGGCTGTAAGACAAAAAATTAGCGACGATAAAGCAAAAGTGGAGGTAGAAAATGCCAATAGTTAATCCATACAACACTTTATTGTCAAAAATTTTCAATTATTATGCTCAAGATGTAGGAAAATCATTAATCCACCTCGGTGCTCTGGGCTGGTTTTTAAGCGCTGCAGCCCAGCTGACAATGATTTACAGAAACAAGGATATTGATAAAAAAGAAAAACAATTTCTTCTTCCGCAAGAAACAGCAGACGGAGTTATAAATGTAGCTCTGTATTATACAATCTGTCAGGGAATAAAATACGGCTGTGAACAATTACTTGAAAGAGGACATGTTTTTACACAAAGATCAATGGACACAATTCTTGCTTTAAAACCTGTCCCAACTTCTTGTGCTGATTACATAAAAGGTATGAGCGAAATTTTTTACAGCAAAAAATTTGTGAAAAAAAAGAATGCAGTTGGAAGGCTTTCCGATTTTTATGCAGGTTCGCTAAAATTTCTTTCTATACTCACAAAAAAAGATACACCTTATATAGAAAAATTGTTCAAAACAAATCCTGTGCTTGCTGAAACATTTGAACGAATATGGAAAACAGGGCAGGAAAAACAGACAATGAGTCTTTTAAACAGGGCTTTAAAAGAATATACCCGTTTTAAAAACGGTGTCGGAGTTGTTGCAGCTGTCGGTGCCTCTGTTCTCGCCTGCAACCTTATTACACCGATAACAAGAAACATCACAGCCAATGCTTTTCAAAAAAATTCAATAAACAAACATAAATCAATCAACAATGAAACATTAAAAAGACCACAAATAACTATGCCATACAGCGTCCCTGTTTCAAATACATTCAGCAATTTTAAAATTTAATATCTGTAAGTTTTGAAACAATTATGCCTTTTGAGTCTTTTATCTGCATTTTTTCATCAAAGAGATATGCTTTTTTTACTCCTGCACGAAAAGCCGCCTCAACATCTCTTTCTTTATCACCTACAGCAACAGATTCACTCATATCAATATTATACCTTTGCTGCGCTTTTATAAACATGCCGGGGCCCGGTTTTCTGTCAGGATGTTCAAGGTAAGGACAGCAGTATATATCAGTAATTTCAATACCGTGTTTTTCAAACTCACTTTTCATATAAGAGTTAAAATTATTCATCTGCTCAATAGTGTAATATCCTCTGTCCACACCTGATTGATTAGTAATAACAAATATTTTATAGCCGTTATTCTGTGCATTTTTACACAGTTCCAAAATACCGTCTATAAAATGAAGTTTTTCCGGCTCGTAAGTATATCCGTAATCAACATTTATCGTACCGTCTCTGTCTAAAAACAGAGCTTTTATTTTAGGCGCAAGAGCTTTTTCTATATATCCGCAGATAATATGCCCTATTGCTATATGCATTTCCTGAATATTGTTAGTAATATCAGAAGGAACATTCAATGCAATATCAGCCTGCTCTTTCATTTTTCCGCCTTTTTCACCGGTCAGAGCAATTGTTGTAATACCGAGTTCTTTAGCTTTTGCCATAGCAAGCAGTACATTTTTACTGTTACCGCTTGTTGAAAGACCAATTAAGACATCACCTTTTTTCCCGAGACCTTCAACCTGACGTTCAAATATTGTGTCGTAGCCGAAATCATTGCCTACTGCGGTAAGAATAGAAGTATCCGTAGTCAAAGCAACAGAATTTAAGGCAGGACGATTCATTTTGTATCTGCCGACAAGTTCTGCCGCCAGATGCTGGGAGTCAGCGGCAGAGCCGCCGTTTCCGCAGAACATGATTTTTCCGCCCGTTTTTAATGAATCTATACACACTTCACAAGCTTTAACTATTTCCGGTGTAAGGTTTTTCAATTTTAAAAAGTTGCTTGATATTGTATCAAAATCTTTATTTATTTCATTAAGCATGAATTGCATTTTCTCCTTTTTCAGCCTGCTCCATATTATCCAGTTTTTTCAATACCGCAGTTGTTGAATAATCTTCTATCCTCTCCAATTCCACTGCTCTGCCGCCATAAGAAATGACTTTTTGAGCTTCGGGCCAGTTTTCTATTTTATATCCTTCTTTTGCTATAACATCGGGTTTAAGTTTTTCAACTAGTCCTAAAGCTGTATCTTCATCAAACAAAACTACATAATCAACAAATTCGAGAGATGCAACAACATAAGATCTTGTTTTTTCGTTCTGAAGCGGAAAATTTTCGCCTTTTATGTGTTTTACGGATTTATCGGAATTTACTCCGACAAACAAAACATCACACTCATTTTTTGCAGACGCAAAAGAATGTATATGACCGAGATGCATAACATCAAAACATCCGTTGGTAAATCCGATTGTTTTACCTTTTGTCTTCAAATCTTTTATTATTTTTTGAGCCTCCTCAACACTAATAATTTTTGAAGCCTGAGAAAGCTTGTGTATACCGTTTGCTCTATCTATTGCAGCAGCAAGTTCGTCAGGTGTAACACACGCTGTACCGAGTTTTCCTACAACAATTCCTGATGCAAGGTTTGCCAGTTTCATTGCATCGGTAACGTTTATACCTGCCGCAAGAGAAGCCCCAAGAACAGCAAGTGAAGTATCACCGGCACCTGATACATCGAAAACTTCTTTTGCTTCTGCACTAATATGTACTGCATCTTTTGTTCTTTCCGACGGAACAAACATCATTCCGTCTTTGCTCAATGTTATCAGAAGATTTTTTATATTATATTTTTCCATAACATCAAGAGCTGTTTTTTTGATATCAAGTTTGAAATTTTCATCCTGTGTATCAAATTTTTCGCCGCTGACAAGTTCAAATTCTTTTAAATTAGGCTTTACAATATCAGCGCCTGAATATTTTGAAAAATCTCTTTCCTTAGGGTCAACAAGAACTTTTTTGCTGTATTTTTTGCAAAGAGAAATAATCATCTGTGTTGTTTCAAGTGTAAGCAGCCCTTTTTTGTAGTCTGAAACAAGTACTATATCAGAATTTTGAATTTCTTTTTCAATCATCTGTTTCAACTGCTGAACCTGTTTTGAGTCAAGTTTGAGCATATTTTCTTTGTCAGCACGAAGAAGATGATTATTGCCGGCAATCATTCTTATTTTTGTTGTTGTAGGATAATTTTCAGGTTTCAAAAGTTCATAGTCACAATTTGTTTTTTGAAGAAAACTTTCAAGCAAAATACCGGACTCATCATCTCCTGACACCCCTACATATTTTGTCTTTATCCCGAGCGAGGCAAGGTTTGCTATCACGTTTCCTGTGCCACCGAGCATAGATTTTTCTTTTGTAATTCTAAAAATCGGAACAGGTGCTTCAGGTGAAATTCTTTCAACTTCACCATAGAAAAACTTATCAAGCATTATATCTCCGACACATAGAACTGTAATATTTTTAAATTTATCAATTATATTTCTTGTCAGCATATTCTCTTTCCGGTATTAAATACTTTTTTATTCTAACATTAATACCGGAAACTAAGCAAATACCGTTCAAAATACTATTAAGGATTTACAATTCATATTTAACAGGATCTCTTTTCAAAAGAACGAGAGCTTTTGAAGCTGTTATATTGATTTTTTTCATTTTCTCTATAAAAGCTGCATCTGCATTTTGTTCTTTTGCTTTTTGTATAGCAAAAGAAGTCAGTTCTTTTATCTGCTCTGTTATATCAATTGTACGGTTAACAGATTTTAGGAAATCTCCTTCATTAAATGATTTTGAGTTTTTGGTGTTGTATCTGATAATTTTTTCCCAGTCTAATCTTGAATCTTCACCGTCTGCATTTACCCATTGATAAATATATTGCGCATTTACCCTGTTTAATTTTATATCATCAAGCTGAACATGTTCTCTATCCTGTATTTTTATTATTTTAGAATAAATTTGTTCTATTCCTGAAAGCGCATACGACAATATTTCATCTAAATAAACAGGTTCAGTTTCATCCCGATCACTGCTTTCTGTCAAAGAACAAGCAACTGCAGCAAGCTCTTGAGGGGAAAGGTATTCCAGACCTCCGTTTAAAATTACAGAAGCAAAAAGCAGCCCGTCAACACCCCGTGTTTTGGAAACCATTTCACCTTTTAATGTCGGTACGAGTTTCCCGTTTTGTTCAACAAAGCAGCCTGTTTCTTTGTCTGTTAAAACTTTTGACATCGCAATAAATTCTTTTTTTATTTTACTCATTACTTTATACGGTTTTATACCGACAGATTCAAGATTTTCTTTTAAAAATGATTTGTCTACAGCATCAGGTAGCTTTTCTGTTGAACCTTCTCTTGTAATAAAATGGCTTATAAAGCTATATGTAGGCTTGAAATTACTGTTTATAGCATCGGGTTTTGATATTACAAGATTATAAATACTTGAAGCTCCATGGCTTCTATCCGGCATAATTATGACATTTCCTATAGAGTCTTTTCCTCTTCTTCCTGCTCTTCCGGCCATTTGATGGAATTCATTTGAGGTAAGAGAAACAAATTTTTCATCACCTTTGGCACCGTTTTGTCCGCCATACCTTGTCAATTGCGTAAAGACAACTGTTTTTGCAGGAACATTAATGCCAGCACCGAGTGTTGATGTAGCAAAGACCACTTTCACAAGTTTATTTTGTGCGAGTTCTTCCACAAGCGCCTTATAAGAAGGCATTTTTCCGGCATGATGAACAGCTACACCTGAAAGCAAAGCCTCAGGAGTTTCTCCCGTACCTAAAAACACATCTTTGTCCATATGTTTTTTGATAATTTCCGCTGCTTTTAGTTTTTCTTCGGGTGTTAACAAACTAACTCCCGTTTTCAAAAATTCATTGCGCAGTTTATTGCATTGATTTTTTGAAAAAACAAAGAATATTGCAGGAAGTTTATCTTCTTTTTGCAACACATTTATTAAATCAAATTCAAACGGTGTATAACCTTCTTTTTTTATTACAGTCAAAGCCTTTGCTATATCTGAAGAGTATTCGGCATTCAGCCCCATTTTATTTAACAGGGTTTCAAACTCTTGTACAGACATATTTTTATTTTTGATTACTTTATTAAGCTTCAATAAAGCATCTTCAGGTGTTGAATTTCCATTTGTAAGACGACTGTATTGAACTAATGCTCTTTTTAAGCGATGGTTATACTGTTTTGTTGTTTGCAGCTCTTTTATTTTTTTTGAACCTATCACTTTTTGCTGACTTATTCTTGAATAAAAATCTTGTTTATCCTTTTTGGAAAACTGGGATGGTGTTTTAAGTTTCTCATTAAAAGTCATTAAAGCCTTATCAGAAAGTATGGCAGCAGCTCTTTGAGCTTCAATACGCTCAAAATTTAATTTTTTAACAAGTGCATCTTCAAGAACTGACAAATTGTCTGATTGTGGAGCAATTTGCTTTAGGGCAAGAATTCCGTTTTCAACACTTTCAGAAAGTTTTGCCGCTTTGCTGATTTCTTTGAGCACATCTTTTTGTTTATCTGTAAGTTTTGCTTTCTTTTCAGGATTTAAAGATTTTTCCAGCTTTTTGATATTATACTTTTCATTTGCCAAAGGAGTAATTGAATTATTAGATCTTTTGGGATCATAAATATAATATTTTAAAGGAACATGTCTTTCATCGGAAGGGACATTAATAACTTTTGCAGCTTTTTGAGAATTTTTTTCCGTTAAAAGCCTGTTCATCCATTTATTTATAACTTCACCGTTGTCAGCAGTTGCAGACAACAAAATCTGCTGAACAAAAGGAGGAGTGTACATTATAGAGGTTTCCCAAACTTCACCCCTGTCAGGGTCGTTCATGTAATGAAATTCATCATATACAACAGTCTCAACATCTTTTAATCTATCTTCCAAATCTTCTTTATCTTCACCCAGCAACATATTGCGGTATATTTCCGTTGTCATTACAACTACGGGAGCATCTGGATTAATTTTGATATCTCCTGTCAAAAGACCGACATTTTCTTTTCCGTACAGTCTGGAAAAATCTGTATATTTTTCATTAGAAAGAGCTTTTAGCGGTGTTGTATAAAATGTTCTTTTTCCTTCTGCAAGATTTTTGTTTATAGCATATTCTGCTATCAAAGTTTTGCCGGTTCCTGTCGGAGCAAGCACAAGAGGATCATCATTGTCATAAATACATTGAGCAGCCTCTATTTGATATTTATCAGGAGAAAGTCTGTAATATTTTTTGATAGAATCATCAAAACTCAAATCAGATGCCTTTTCTTTTCCTTTTAATCCCCCGAAAGAAACAGGGTAAAAATACGGCATATTTTTTAAATCGGATATGTTTTTTGAAGAAACAAAAGTTTTTATATTAACTTTGGAATTATCTTTTTTGTATGAAATATCAGGATAAATAAAATTTATTTTTTGAATAGACATATACTCGCTCCTTTTTTGTTTTAAGTTTAAAAACAAAAATAGTTGTTACAGGACTGAGAAACCTTTAACAAATTTTAATAAACTAACATTTCATAATCGACAGAAACTGCTTATCTTTCTTATTTTTATAGTAAAATTTAACTATGAAACAGAAATAAAAAGGAAAATGATATGTCAGAAACTCAACATAAAATTTTAACCGGAGCAGAAATAAGAGAGGCTTTCTTAAAGTTTTTTGCAGAAAAACACCAGTCCACAATTGTAAAAAGTTCATCTCTCGTACCGGACAATCCGACAGTACTTTTAACAACAGCAGGTATGCTGCAGTTTGTACCATATTTTCTCGGCTATGAAGAATGTCCTTACACACCTGCAAGGATTACCTCCTGCCAGAAGTGCGCACGTGCCGGCGGTAAAGATTCTGACATAGAAAATGTAGGAAGAACTCCACGACATCATACATTTTTTGAAATGCTTGGAAATTTCTCCTTCGGTGACTATTACAAAGAAGAAGTCATTCCCTGGGCATGGGATTTTGTTACAAACTACCTTCATCTTGACCCTGCAAGACTCTACATAACAATCTATAAAGATGATGACGAAGCCTTTGACATATGGCACAACAAAGTCGGTATACCGGCTGAAAAAATATTCAGAAAAGGGAAAAAAGACAACTTCTGGGGCCCTGTTTCAGATGTTGGTTCTTGCGGCCCTTGTTCTGAAATCCACTACGATTTGGGTGAAGAACTGAAATGTTCGGACAACTGTTCTGTTGCAACATGTGAATGCGACAGATGGGTTGAAATTTGGAACCTTGTATTCACAGAACTGTTCAAAGACAAAGAAGGCAATTTCACTCCTCTTGAAAAGAAAAATGTCGATACAGGCATGGGGCTGGAAAGAATAGCAATGGTAGTTCAAGGAAAAACTTCAACATTTGAAACTGATTTGTTAATGCCTATTTTGAACAAAGTATGCGAAATGACAGGCAAAGAATACAAAAAAGATGACAAAACCGATGTTTCATTGAGAATAATAACAGACCACGCAAGATGTGTATCATTTATGATTTCTGACGGAATAGTTCCCGGAAATGAAGGAAGAAACTACGTTCTTCGTATGATTATGAGAAGGGCCCTGAGACACGGAAAAATACTCGGTTTAGAACTGCCGTTTTTGTATAACATTGTTGATACAGTTGTGGACAACTACAAAAAAGCTTATCCGGAACTTGAAGAAAACAGAAGCAAAATCAAAGACGTAATAAAAAAAGAAGAAGAAAAATTCAAACAGACTCTGGATAGAGGACAAAAGCTTCTTGATGAATTACTGTCTGACGGTTCTAAAGAAATCAATGGGGAAAATGCATTTAAACTGTATGATACATACGGATTTCCTCTTGAATTGACTGTTGAAATAGCAGCAGAAAAAGGGGTGAAAGTTGATGAAGATGGCTTTAAAACCTGCATGAAAGAGCAAAAAGAAAGGGCTAAAGCAGCTGCACAAAAAATTATTCTCACTGATGATTTGATATATATTGATATTGAAAAAAAACACGGTGAAACTAAATTTACAGGATATGAAGAAACCTGCAGCGAATCAAAAATAGCCGCCCTTGTTAAAGACGCAAAGATTATAAACAGCGCTGATGAAGGTGAAATTGTAGATATCATCCTTGATACAACGCCATTTTATGCAGAATGCGGCGGTCAGGTAGGCGACACAGGTATTATACAGGGACAAAACTTTAAAGCAAAAGTACTCAACACCTTTAAAGTTGACAATCTCTATGCTCACAGAGCAGAAATTACAGAGGGTTCCGTAAAACCTGATGATAATGTCTGTGCTGCAATTGATGTTGAAAGAAGAAAACAAATCACCGCACATCACACAAGCACCCACCTTTTACAGGCTGCCTTGATAAAAGTACTCGGCAGCGGTGTAAAACAGGCCGGTTCCCAGGTTGAACCCGACAAAGCACGTTTTGACTTTTCTTTTGACAGAGCAATGACAGCTTCTGAAATTGAGCAGGTGGAAGAAATCTTGAATAGCTGGATATCAGCAGGATACAAACAGCACACAGATATAATGGATGCTGAAGAAGCAAAAAAATGCGGAGCAATGGCATTGTTTGGCGAAAAATACGGAGATAAAGTTCGTGTTGTTGGAATAAAAGACGAAAAAGGCAATTTTATCTCACGTGAACTTTGCGGCGGTACTCACGTAAACAACACAGAACAAATAAGACTTGCCAAAGTTGTACAAGAATCCGCTATTTCAGCCGGTTCAAGACGTATAGAAATTGTGGTTTCCGATGCAGCTTATAATTTTCTGAATACAAGAGCAAAAGAAGCAGAAAAACTTGCTCATCTGTTTAAATCACAGGTGAATGAGATAGGTGAGCGTGTTGACAAGCTCATCGAAACAAACAAAACACTTACAAAAAGAACTGTTGAACTTCAAAAAGAAATAGCCAATGCAAAATTTTCTACATTCCTCAGCAAAACGCAGGAAATCAAAGACGGAAAATTATTTATTTCTAAAATAGAAGATTTTGAACCGCCTATGGTAAAAGAGTTTGTTGAAAAGCTCTCTGACAAACTCGGCAACAGCATTATTGTTGTAGGCTCCGTAAAAAAAGACGGCGGTGTCTTTATTATGGTCAAAGTTTCAGATAATTTTGTCCAAAAAGGAGTTAATGCAGGCAAAATAGTTGGTGAGATAGCTGCCGCTACAGAAGGTAAAGGCGGAGGCCGCCCGAATTTTGCCCAGGGAGCAGGCTCCAATGCTCAAAATTTAGACAAAATTCTTGAAACTGTAGAAAAAGAACTCAAGATGATTTAAGTTATCAAAAAATAAAAAAGGTCAGGTTAAACCTGACCCTTTTTATTTATCTTTAAATAGTTCCGAAAAAAGCTCATAAGCCTCTTGCGGACTATTTATATTCATTACCTTTTTTTCCATCGGACAAAGATCTGTTCCTGACTGATTTTTGATATTTTCTACAACCTCATCTGCGGTATATTTTACATTGTTGTCTTCAAAAACTTTTACTGCCGGCTTTGATATTACCGGAGTGTACACCTGTCTTGCTTTACCGTAAACAAGAAGCAATGCTGATGCTTTACCTATTCTTTTGTCAGCGACATAGGCATTTTCAAAATCATTTTCTTTCAAATAATTTATCAAAGGTTTAATCCCTCTTCCTTCATAAAATGTTGTTTTATTGTCTTTTACAACAACAAGAGAATGCTCGGTAAGATATTTTCTTAAAGTTTTTTGAGAAACTTTTGCAAAAGCTGCCTGCACGGACATACAGACAATCAAAACAAAGCATATTCCTAAAGCAAAAGATTTGATTGAAAATTTCTTAAACATCATTAATCCTTTCTTAAAAATTAAAAATTTAATCGAAACAATATACAAAGAATAACATATTTTGAAAATTTCTTGCATATAATATAATTTCTTATAAATAAAAAAAAGCATGTGGAGTCTATATAATGAAAACAGAAAAAGAAAAAATGCTTTCACAGGAAAGTTACAATCCTGAATGTGCTGAATTAAAAAATGATAGAACAAAAGTAAAAACACTCTGTTTTGATTACAACAATACGCCAAATAGCGAACCGGAAAAAAGAAAAGCAATACTAAAAAAAATTCTCGGAAAAACAGGAAAGAATTATACAATTGAAAGCAACTTCTTTTGCGATTACGGATATAACATAGAACTTGGCGAAAATTTTTACGCAAATCACAATCTTGTCATCTTAGACTGTGCTAAAGTAAAAATAGGAGATAACGTCGCCATTGGCCCTAATACAGGAATTTATTGTGCTATTCACCCAATAGAAGCCAAAGAACGTATTAAATGGATTGAAACAGCGGAGCCGATAACAATCGGAAACAATGTTTGGATTGGAGGCAATGTCGTTATATTACCTGGTGTCACAATCGGCGATAATACAGTAATCGGAGCAGGAAGTGTTGTTACAAAAGATATACCGGCTAATGTTGTAGCTGTAGGCAATCCTTGCCGGGAAATTAAATCAATTCAACAATAAATCCTCAAAATTAGAGCATGCCGGATAAAAAACATGCTCGAAAAATTTAAGCATGCCAAGAATTTATCAAAATAAGCTGTAATCATAGATAACACAATGGTTTTAAGCCATGCCATTAAGAATTTTGACGGCATGCCTTTTTTGTATTAAGGTACAGGATCGTAACCGCCCGGATTGAGAGGATGACACCTGCAAATCCGCTTCACACTAAGCCATCCGCCTTTTATTATTCCGTATTTCAAAATTGCCTCTTTTGCATATTGAGAGCAAGTCGGGTAAAACCTGCATACAGGCGGTTTTAGCGCTGAAAATTTCTGATATAAATTTATTAAAAACACTGCGATTTTTTTTAGCATTAAAAGTCAACTCCTGCTTACATTTTAGCACATTATTACGATTGTAAATAATAAAAATACTCAGGCAATTTTTTTTCACAGAATGTTTTTATATATATACAGGAAGTGATTAGTGTAAAGGTGGATGCATGTACGACGTACTTGTAAAATCGACATTATTCGGTGTAAGAAATGCTGACAAAGTAATAAATACCGAAGACAAAGGTAAAATATTTGCTGATGTCGGCCAATTTACAAATGCAGCAAGGAGTGCTGCTCAGCTTGACAATGCTCTTGGAAAAGGAGCACAAGCAGCAATTGACGCAATGGGCGCAATTGCAAAAGAGAATAAAGCTTTGCAAATGGCCGCAAAAGGAGCTGACTGGGCCAGCAGACATGTCAACCCTCTGCTTGTAGGTGCTGCAGGATACAGAGTCCTTGTTTCCGATGACAAAGAAACAGCATTGAAAAGAGAAATTTTAGGAATGTCTGCAATGTTTGGAGTTGAAGGTTTAATGAAAGTAGGTCTTCAATCTCAAAAAATGAAAAACATCAGAAACAACATCAAAAACAAAAAACTATCTGCTTTACTATCAGCTGCCGAAGGTATTTTCTTTGTAATTGGTTCAATTGCAGGCAGCACAGCCGGATATAAAATAGGCAAATCTCTTTTCCCTGACAAAGAAAAAGTAAGCAACAAAAAGCTTGACTGGAAAGAACTTAATAATATTGCAGAAAAAAATAAAAAACTAGCCGAAACAGAAACAAAAAAGAAAGACGACGATATTGATGAAAGTGAGTATTTTGCGTTGAAATCTAAAGAAAAGACTCTGGCTTAAAAACCGGAGTCTTTTGAAATTATGTTGATTTCATCATATAAAAAACTTATGAATTAAAATATAAATTGCTGAATTTTTCTGCAACATCGTCAAGCAGTACATTTTTTCCGTCTATTTCAAATAACAAATCAGAATCACCTTTCATTTGTATTTTGGGTAAACCTTTTTTGATTTTTGGAAGAGTTTTCAAATTCAAATTAGGAAGTTCAGGATCTTTGTTTGAGAAAAAATTGGAATTCATTGCTTGTCCCTTTTGACGATTACTTTACACTTTCATTATGTATGTCGGAAAATTTTCATTTAAACTTTAATGATTTTTCCTGTTTTTTCCATAATTGTTAATGAATTTTTACAATTCAAATAAACTCTGAAAGCACAATATTAGACAGCAAAAAGCCCTCATCAGAAAGTCTGTATCCTGTCTGCGTTTTTATTAAATGTCCGCTTTGTACATATTTATCTATAATCTTTGAAAAAAGATTTTCAAAATCAATATCAAATTTACTGTTAATCTCTTGTATGTTTATTCCTTCGCCTTTTCGAAATCCAAGGAATATAGTTTCTTCCAGTTGTTCTTTTTTTGAAAGAACTTTTGAATACGGCTTCTGCGTAAAATTATTCTGGTATTGTTCAAGACCGTAAAAATTTGAATATCTAACGTTATTTACATAGCCATGTGCTGCAGCACCAAAACCATAATACTCTCCATCATTCCAGTAGTTCAAATTATGTCTCGAATATTTCTCAGCCTTACAGAAATTACTTATTTCATAATGTAAAAAGCCATTTTCACCAAGGTATTTTATTGCTGCAAGATACATATCCGCCTGCATATCATCATCCGGCAGCGCATCAGGTTTTTGAATAAAGAACTTGCATCCTTTCTCAATCTTCAATCCGTATAGCGAAATATGAGATACACAAAGACCAACAGCTTTTTTCAAATCATTAACAAATCCATCAAGAGTCTGCCCCGGTAAACCATAGATAAAATCAACACTAATATTGTAAAATCCGACATTTTGAGCAGCTTTTACAGTTTCAATTGCTCTCGCTGAATTGTGAACTCTCCCTATTGAATTTAGTATTTTGTCATCAAAAGATTGTACCCCGATTGAAATACGATTGAAGCCAATTTCTTTCAATGCTGACAAATATTCTATATCGACAGTTTCAGGATTGATTTCGATAGTTATTTCCGCATCTTTTTCAAAAGAAAAAAGTTTCAAAATCTTTTTATAATATTTTGCATCAACAATAGACGGTGTACCTCCGCCTATATAAAGAGTTTTGAGATTTTCACCTTTGTAAAAATATTCAATCTCCTTTAAGAGTATTTTAAGATAATCGTCAAAATCCAAATCTCTTTTATTTTCATACGAAACAAAAGAACAGTAATAACACTTTCTTTTACAAAAAGGTATATGAATATATGCGCTTTGAGTCATTTTATATTTTAAATAATTCTTTGATGTATAAATGTCTTTTTACCGTCAGCATAAGGAGCAACTGTTTGTCCTGAGCCAAACAATTTGTATTTATATATAACAAGCCCCTCCAAACCGACTGGGCCTCTTGCATGAGTTTTTGAGGTAGAAATACCAACCTCGGCTCCGAGTCCATATCTATAACCATCAGCAAATCTTGTTGACGCATTTGCAAAAACACCTGCAGAATCAACTAGATTCATGAATGTTTCTACACACTGCTTGTTTTCAGACAAGATACAATCTGTATGCCCAGAACCATACACATTTATATGAGCAATTGCATCAAAAATATCTTTTACTGATTTAATTGAAACAATTTTATCTCCGTATTCAGTTGCCCAATCCTCCTTTGTTGCTTGAACAATATGAGGAACTGACTCTTTACATTTTTCACAGCCTTTTACGGTAACACCGGCTTTTTCAAGTTCTTCAACAAGCTGCGGCAGGTAATTTTCAACAAGACTTTCATGTATTAAAATTGTTTCCACAGCATTGCAGGCACTTGGATACTGAACTTTTGCATCAACACAAATTTCTGCAGCATTTTTTAAATCGGCAAATTCATCGATATATATATGGCATATGCCGTCAGAATGCCCCATCACAGGGATTTTTGTGTTGTCTTTTACATAGTTAACAAGAGATTTTCCTCCACGTGGAATAATAAGATCAATATACTTATCAAGAGCAAGCATTTGAGCAACATCATCTCTTGTAAACAAGAGATTGATTACATTTTCAGGAAATTCAGGAATTTCAGAGAGAGCCTCTTTTATGAGATTAGCAAGTATAAGATTTGTATTATAAGCTTCTTTTCCGCCCTTCAGAATTACTGCGTTTCCTGATTTTATTGCAAGTGCGGAAATCTGTGGAATTACATCAGGCCTGGCTTCAAAAATAACTCCGATAACACCAATCGGACAGCTGACTCTATACAAATCAAGACCTGTATCCAATCCCATAGCCCATAATTTTTTATTTACAGGATCTTCTAGTTTTTTAACATCTTTTATTCCGTTGACCATATCTCTCATTTTATTTTCATCAAGTTTCAAACGGTTATATGTACTTTGATTTATTTCGCCATTTTCAAGCAATTGTTTTGCCTGCTCAAGATCTTTTTCATTTTCTTTCAAAATCAGCTGTTTATTTTCTTCAATTTTTTTTGCAATATTAAGAAGCGCTCTATTTTTTACAGCTGTCTTTATTGAAGATAAAGTATAAGATGCAAGTTTGGCATTTTGAGCCATTGTTTCTACAGATATGACCATTTTATTTTTCCTTATAAATTTCAATTTTGTTTTAAATTACAACAAAGCTATATTATCTCTTGTAATTAATGCATCATAATTCCTATAACCGAGTATGTTTAATATCTCATCTGAATGATGACCGATAATTTTCTGACAATCAGAGCAGTTATAATTAATCATTCCTCTTGCAAATTCATTGCCTTCGGTATCAATAATGCTGACTATATCCCCTTTTTGGCAATCGCCTTCTATCTCCAGTACTCCTATTGGTAAAAGACTTTTGTTTTCACTTACAAGCGCTTTTTTTGCTCCGTCATTAACTTTTAATCGTGCTTCTATATTTGTAGCATAAGCAATCCAGCGTTTTTTGTTTGCAAGATTTTCTATCGGAAGAAAAACCGTACCGATATTTTCTTTCATATTCTCATCAAAAAGCATTTTTATTATATGAGGAGTTTTACCATTTGCAATAACGGCTGTTGCACCGGAACGTGTAACAACTTTCATTGCCTCAAGCTTTGTTTTCATACCTCCACGTCCGCCTGTCGTCGGGCTTAGAGCATTTTGAATATAATTATTAAAATCGTCAGTAACTTTTTCTACAACATCGATTTTTTTAGCATTCGGATTTATTTTGGGATTGTCATCATACAATCCGTCAATGTCTGAAAGAACAACCAGCAAATCCGCATCCAATTCACTTGCAACCAGTGCCGACAACTTGTCATTATCAGAAAATGAAACTTGAAAAGCATCCTGATAAAAATCTAATTCGGCTGTAGAAACTGTATCATTTTGATTTATCACAGGAATTGTTCCAAGTTCAATAAGAGTATTCAACGCATCATGAAGACTCAGGTATTTCTTTCTGTGAGTAAAATCCTCTTCCGTTAGGAGAATTTGAGATGTTATAAATCCATACTTGTCAAAACCGTCCTCGTATATAGACATCAATCGAGACTGTCCGACTGCAGCACATGCCTGCTTTACAGACATACTTTCAGTAGGATCAACATTCAGTCGTTTGGCACCGAGACCCACAGCACCGGAAGTAACAATTATAGGCTCTTTACCCTGTTTTTTTAATTTGGCAATATCTTCAATAAACGTATATATACGGGATAGAGAAATTTCTTTATCATCATTTCTCAAAATATTAGTACCAAACTTAAAAACAATTCTTCTTGCGTTTATTATCTTTTCTCTGATATCAGTCATAGTCATATTGAGATTATAAGCAAAAAATTATAAATTTAAAACAAACAATGTATTAAAAATAATTTTTTTGAAGTAATATATTTATTGTAAAAATAAGCACTTTCTTCATTCTGGAAGTTTTAAACGTTTTTTATTTAAAAATTTTAATCAGGATAGAAATATGAATGAACTAAAAAATAAAGACGAACAATATAATGCATATTTATATAAACACAAACAGTCAAAATCCAAAGGCGGCTTTGGAAAAGCAATAATGAGCTTGCTTTTAACCGCAATTGTTGTAATAGTTGCAGGAATTGCATATATCGCAACAATTGGTTCTGACAGCAAATACGCTAAAATAGTTATGGGGATGTTTAAAGAACTGGACCCCAAAGCTCAAAAAGGATTTAACCTTCCGTCTTTGCTTCAACACAGACAAAATATACTTATCGTAGGTGTTGATTCAAACGGAGAAAATGCAGACAAATTTAAAGGAACAAGATCAGATACAATGATTCTTGTAAATTTTGACCCTTCAAGACATTCAATAAATGCCATTTCAATACCCAGAGACAGCAAAGTTTATCTTGCTGGAGACTACGGAGTCCAAAAAATCAATGCTGCACACGCTTTAGGAGGTATTGATTTGACGATAAAAACCGTTGAAGATACTCTTGGAGTGAAAATTGACAAGTACGTATTAATCAATAATGACGGTGTAAAAAAGCTGGTTGATGCTCTCGGCGGTGTACCTGTTTACATTGAAAAAGATATGTATTACAACGACAATTCAGCTGGATTACACATAAATCTTACCAAAGGACTTCATGTTCTGAACGGAAATCAGGTTGAAGGCTACCTCCGGTTCAGAAAAGACGGACTTGGAGATATAGGAAGAACATCCCGACAACAGTGGTTTGTAAAAGCTGTACTTGAAAAACTGCAATCTCCTTCTGTTATCACTCAAATTCCTGAAGTACTAAATATAGCTTCCACTTACGTCAAAACAAATCTGTCGTTATATGAAATGTCTCATCTGGCTGCTGCTTTGAGAAATATTGATATGAGTGATGTTGAATTTGCAACATTGCCTGGCGCTCCTTCAAAAAAAGGTTATATAAGCTACTGGATACTTGACCCTGAAAAAACACAGGAAGTTATAGACAGAATGGTATACAGAGATAAACCTTCAACAACTGATAAAAAGCTTGTTGCCGGTATTATGTATGCTTATGACAAAGAAGAAGAAGCTATGAGAATAAAAGATGAACTCACAAATTCCGGATATGAAGTCAACTGTGTCGGAAGAGCTCACTTACCGCATTCTCAAATTATAGGTCACAATGCGGCAGTAACAAGTGACTTTGTAGGATGGCTCAAAAAACAAATTCCTGAAATAAAATCATCACAGTTTGTTTATGATCCGGTCAGAATGTACTGTGTACACAGTGATTTTACAATAATAGTTTCAGGTTCATAGCCTGCTATTTCATAAAATCAGGCAGCTTATTAACAGGTGTTCCTGCAGGTATTGTTATTTTTTCTACCTGAAAATTGTATTTTGCCATTCTTTGAGCAACATAATAGTCCTTCAATGGATTATCTTCTTCGGGATTTAATCTGTAAAGAAGTTCTGTATTGACCTCATCTTTACTGATTTGTTCGTTTTCTTTTTCCCAATCCTGAAGCTCTTCAAGATATTCTTTATAAAGCTGCTTCAATTGTCCCAAGTTTGGTTTTTTCTTTGCGGCAATTGTCATTTCACTGTTATGCTGTGCAGGTGTGTAAGTTCTTGTCTCAGTCGGAAATTTTGTTGCCATTGAAAAAAGTTCGAGGTTATCACACAAGTTTTCAAATTCAAGTGAATAAACTTCCAAGTTGCCTGTTGCATCATAAAGTACATCAGCCATAGCTTCTTCCATTGCAAGAAAATTCAGCTTGTCATTGTCAGACAAATCAGATTTTTCAATAATAGCAACTTTGGCATTTGCTTTTATATTTCTTCTTTTTGTACACATTTCTTCAATATATGCCTCAAGAGTATCAGATGATTTTAAATTTCTCAAATGTATTGCAACATTTTTGAAATAAGTATTTATAACATCTTGAGGTAAAAAGCTAAATCTTTTTCCCCAAAGATACTTTGCCCGAATAATTTTTTGTTCATTTTGTATATCATCATATGAAGTCAAAGAAGGTTTCAAAAAGCAGTGATTTCTAAGCTCATCAGGCATATTGGCAAGAAATTTTCTGTTAAAAGCATCTTTTACTTTAACAGTATAAGCGCTTTTATCAGAAAACAAAATTAAAGCGGATCGGCCGTATGTCTTGATGTAATCTTTTATCGCTTGTTTAGTTTGTAATAAATCATCTAGATTATTATTCTTAAACTCATCTATATGCCCCATTATACCGTTTTTATCAATAGTAAAGTAGTTTGAAAAGATATCATTTACTTCATCTTCTGTAAGATCTTTTTTGTAAGTTTCATACAGAGTATTTACTCTGTTTACATCAACTTTGCCTTTCTTGAGTATATTTAAAACATACCTCTTACCGACTTTGTGAGAGTCAAGGACAATTGGCTGCTCGCCTCTTTCCAGGTGGTACATTGCTGTTTTTACATCAGAATTTGACATTGTGTAAACTTCAGGGTCTTTTGTAAATTCAAAAAGTGTATCAGCCATTGCTGCTTCTATCGCTCTATTGCATCTTGCGGATTTAGGAGTTTCTTTTCCTATATACTGCTTAAGAAAAGCCAGTTCATCATCACTCAGCTCTTTCCCATTAAGATTTTCAGTCCAAAGCCTAATCACATTTTCCGGTAAAGAATTTAAAAGATCCTCATAAAGATCATTGTAATAATTTTTCGGTATTGATTTTAGCTTTCCGTATATATGAGAGTCGTACGCTTTTTTAAATTCTTTTTTGTAATCAGGTTCAAGACCTTGAGTTTCTTGCGAATTTGAAGATGCAGATTGTGTATTAGCAGCTTTATATTTTTCAATTTCTTTTACCCTCTGATTTTTATCTCTCATAATCTGTTTTTTTAACTCTTCAAATGTGCCTCTTTGTATTGCTGCTTTAATTTTTTCCTGAGACTTTATTATATTTTGTCCGAGTTCTACTGAAAAATCAGGATTTTTTTCCCAGAACTCTGTCATAACCTGTGATTGAAACTGGCTGAATTCTTGAGTTGAATATAACAAATCCGCAGGTTTGTATATCTGATTTTGCTTTAAATGTAATGAAAGTGCTTTTATCAGATTTTGACTATGATTCCATGCATCAATCATTGTAAATCTCAGCGGATCTGAACCGGCTTTCATTTTAGAGATATAATTCGTTTTTTCGGCCGGTGTCATTTCTTTCCATCTTGCGGAAAGTCTTTGCATTCTTTTTATATGAAGGCTGTCTTTCTGCGCTTCCGAAAGAGATTCTTCAAATATTTTTAAGTTATTTGCTGCCCATTTTTTAAACAGCTCATCTTGATTCAGTTTTTTAGATCCGACTTTATTTTTTTGTGACGTTTTTTGAGTTTTAACATCATCAGGATTTTCTGTATCGCTTATTTTTTGTTCTTTTTCAACCGTTCTTTTATATTTTTTAAACAACTTAAGCATTTCAAGCTCATTCAGCTGATCTGCAATCATATCAAGTTTTTCGTTTTGAGAAAGTGAATTCCACCAGTTTTCAAAATTTTCTACAGATTTTTTAGCTCTTTCAGTTCTTTCATTCATATCAAGAGATTCCCAGAAAGCCTTCTGCCCCTGTGAAATTTTTTGGCCAACTGTATCAGCATAGCCGTCACGGGTGTATCTCAACGACTGCTGATATTCCGGTTCAGGAGTTTCTATTCCTAGAGCTTTGAGGGTAGAGTAGTGAATATATGGGGAGTTCGGATTTTTAAATTTGAAATCAGCCTTAAAATCATCATTCAAATCATTTTCCAAATCTTTATTTATTTCATCAACAGTTTTTGCTTCAAGAAAAACTTTTTTAACCAGATATACGGTAAAGTTTTCATTGTTTTTTAAAGCACTTTCACCTGACAAATCAAGAAGCTCCTTGTTCTCTTTTATAGACATAATAATCCCTCTTGTAGCTTTTGATTTTTCAGGATTTATAAGATTTTCAAAAATTTTGTCATCTTGATAAGCTTTTTTTATATCTTCAACAGTTTGTGCAGCTTGCAGTTTTTCAAACGCTCTTCTCTGAGCTTCCAATGGTGTTAAACGTGTTTTGTCCTCAAGATTTTCAACATACCTTCTTACAGTAACCGGCATTCTGTCTTTGTTTGCATTATAAAAACGCTCAAGCCCTTTATCCACACGTGCCTTAAATGCAAGCAAATGATCATTATAGCGAGATGTCAAACCTACACTCTTATAATTATTTTCAGATTTTGAACTGTTGACTTTCGACTCTTTATCAGCAGCAACACTGTTTGATACCAGCTTAAAATTAATTCCGGACGAATAAATTTTCAGACTCATTTAAAACATAAACCTTTCTTAAACTATGTCTAAAATAAGTCAGTAAATTTTTTCAGTTGCTTATATGTTTATACGGTTTAATAAAATTTAACAATTAATTTTTGTTCAAAAACTTTTGAACTTTCAAATCATTAACAATTGAATTAAAAAATCTTTTCTTTTGCTCAGGTGAAAGTACACTGTTTTTTTCAATATTATTTTTTATTTCATTAAGTTCATCTTCATCAAGAGAAATTTCCTCAGGTGAAAATCCGGTCAAATTTTCTTTGTATGGATTTTCATCAAGCAGTTTAAATTTATCCTCATTTATTTTTTCTTCTTTAGACTGCCATATTTTATGAGAAAAGTTTATATCTTCAATCTCTATCCCCAAAGGAACAGCAAAAGTATTCATTTTTTTTATTAATTGAGACTTGAACATTGTCAACTCGGCAGTCACAGAAGAATTTGCACAAGCAACAGACAAAATATACTTTCCGTCAGGCTTTTGCATCAAATTTGATATTTCTGAAACTTTTTCAAACTTTTTACCGGCGGTCTTCGACCAAAACTTAAGCAATGTTGTTTTTTTCAGCCCATTTTTCAATGAAGAATTATTTATTACACTATCTACAATATTTCCAAGAGGATTCATTTCTGAATAAATAAGCTTTTTCACTTTATAATTCTCCTGTATTTCTTTGAAGAATAATTTTTTCAGCATTCTCAAAATCTTCAGGATTATCTATGTCGCCAAATGAACCGTTTAGATATAATTCAGGCTTTTCTCCGATAAAATCTTTGACTTTTTTTAAAATATCAGTCCTGATAATATATGTTGCTCCGGTTTCAGCAAAAAGCGGATAATGCTTGTCAGTGTCTTGTCTTCTCGGACGGTTTCTGTAATCAAAAAGACATTCGTAATATGGTTCTGAAACACAGGATGGAGATTTTCTCCATTTTGAGTGTGTTGTTCCAATTTGTTTTGCCGCAAAAACCGAGTCGATTCCTTTATTTTGATTATTCAAAAATAGTTCAATCGTTTCATCCAGTTCTTTTGCATCTCTTAACGGGCAAGTTGCCTGAAGCAAGACAACAACATCTGGAATATAACCTTCTTTTTGTTCAAGTTGTTCAAGAACATGAAGCAAAACAGGAGCAGTTTTTGTCTCATCCTGAGCAAGTTTCGCGGGTCTGTCCAAAACTTCAACATTCAATGATTTGGCAATATTTTTTATCTTTTCATTTTCTGTTGAAACAACAGTTCTTGAAACATATTTTGAATTTAAAGCAGCATCAACAGTGTAAGCAAGCAAAGGCCTGCCGGCAAGCAGCTTTATATTTTTACCCGGTATACCTTTTGAACCACCGCGTACGGGTATGATAGCCAATATTTCCATTGTCTTTCTCTAAACAAATAATAAAGTAAAAAATACGCAATATACGAAACTAATCAAGAATTTCTTCAAGGATTTTTGCGTTGCTTAAAGCTTTTTGGGGGCTTGGCAATTTTGTACGTTTGATATAGCTTCTCAAAGCTTCTCTAACAAGTTCACTTCTCGTTCTTTGTTCATTATCAGCAACCGCATCGATTTTGCTTAAAAATTCGTCGGGCATTGATACTAATATTCTTGCCATTTTTTCTCCTTTGATGATTTTTGCTGACAGCAATGCTGTCAGAGCAACTTCACTATGATATTATACATCAAAAAGTTATATTATCTATATCATATTGGGTAAACTTTATAATTAATTTACATACTGATACAAATAATCAAACTTTCACAATTATATAAAAACAAATTTTTAAGAGAAATTGCGTCTTTAATAAAAAAAATAACTTTAACTCCGTACAAAATATTAAGTTATGTAAACAAAATTTTTCTTGTTATTACTGGGTTTTGGGCATAAGTATATACTTAATGATATAAAAAATAGCAATTAGTATATACATTTTGTTTTTATATATATACAAGAAGTAAATAAGGCAAGAAAGAGAGTAGTTATGAGTAATCCATTTAAAATCACTTTACCGGAATCAAATCAAAAAGTTCAAGGTCAACAAGGTGTTAAAGAAACACAAAATACAAAAGAAACAAGAGAAGTAAAAGAAAATAAAGAATTAAAATCTAACGGTTTATATTCATATGCTGGCAATTATAATACAGTAAATGATGCCAACTTCCAGAACTATGACGGTTTTGTCAAATCTAAACCTGAAACTAAAGAAGAAAAAGAAAGCAAATCACTTTTGAATATAACTGAAAGCGCAACATCTGAAGCAAAATCAAATAAATCAGACTGTGAAGATTATTCAGATACAGCAGCAGATGATGAAAAATTTGTAAATCAGCAGGTTAAAAAACAAAAACAAGCTGAAAACAAAATGAAGAAAACTGTAGATAAAAATCTTAATGAAAGAGATCAAGTTGCAGAAGAAAGCACTCAATTAAGAGGTGAAGTTGACGACTTGAATGCAGAAATTGAACAATTGATGGCTGAAGACGGACAGGATTACACTCCTCAGGTTGCTCCGGAAGCCGCAGCACCTCAAGTACAGGCACAAGCAAACAACGGAGCTGAAGCTCAAGCTATGCAGTCACCTGCTCAAGACGGCGGTATGTCAATGGGAACAACTCAGTCAGGCGGTGCTTCTCAAGCCGGCAGCAGCAACGGTATGAGTAATCCATTCGCTATGAACTCTTTACCTTCAGATAACCAGCAAGCAGCCCCAACTTCAGCTACTGCTGTAGCAGCTCAAAATTCACAAAATGCATCTCAAGCTAATCAAGGTCAAAAAGCTCAACAGCAAGCTCAACAAGGTGGTGCTAAAAAATCAGCATCTTCTGCATCAGGTTCTTCTTTAAATGCATTCGGTTCTTCAATGCCGCAAGCAAAAGGCAAAAATGCAGACAAAATAAACCAGTTATTGAGCGAAGTCGGTGAAAAGAATTCTAAAATCACATCAAATTCTTCAAAAATCAATTCTTTGACTACTTCAAGTACAAAAACAGCAACTACTTTCCAACAACAGTTAAACAAAATAATGTCTCAAACAGTTACTAAAAAATCTAATAACGCAGACAACCATGATGCATCAAAAACTGCACAAACAATCGGTACTGCTACAACTACTACAGGCGGTATTGCTACAGCAGCCGGCAGTGCAATGATGGTCTGGGGCGACAAAGCTCTTGGCGCAAAACTTGTTGCAGGCGGCGGAATTGCTACAGCAACAGGCGCAGCAACTACATCAGTTGCTCAAGCAACACAAGGTGACACAATGAACGCTATGAACACAGCTACCAGCGGATTGAATTCATTCTCTTCAAATATGCAAACTTATAAAACACAAATGGATTTAATCAAAAATCAACCAAAAGCTTAATGATTAAATAAGCGATTTTTGAGATAATTTCAAATTTTTACTCAATTCTTCTAAAAAGCACGCTCCTATGACACCTGAAAAGTCTCCGAGTTGTGCTTTTTTAAATTTGATTTTACCTGCCGGAATTGGCAATGCCTTTGTTTTTGCTTTTGTAATTGTTCTTTCATAAAACTCATCAACAGCATCGATTAATCCTCCGCCAAGTACAATTAGCTCAGGATTATAAAAATTGATTACAGTTGCAATACCGTTTGACAAATAATCAGAAGCTTCAAAAAGAACTTGTGTAATTAACTCATCTTTGTTTTCAAGAGCTTTTCTTATCATTTTAGAGCTGATTGCTTTTCCGTCTCTCATATATTCCGTTATTATTGACGGTCTGCCTTTTTTCAAAGCTCCCATTATCCTTGCTTCAATGGCAGTTCTTGACGCATAAGCTTCAAGACACCCGTTACCCCCACAGCCGCATGGACGTCCGCCGGCATCTACAATTATATGACCTATTTCCCCGGCTGTACCGGTTGCACCATAGCGTATTTTGCCGTCTTCTGCTATTCCGGAACCTATACCTGTTCCGACAAATATACAGACAAAATTATTAAACCCGACACCTGCACCAAATTTCATTTCGCCAAGAGTTGCTATACCGACATCGTTTCCGAGGTATGTTGGTATATAGAATTCCCTTTCCAAAATTGCTTTAATATTCAAATTGGCACAGTTAAGATTCGGTGCGGAAATAAGTATCCCTTTTTCTCTGTCAACCTGTCCCGGTGCACCAATACCTATTGAATCTATTTGTGCAGTATCAAAGTGAGAAATATTCAGCAGCTCTTTTATTGAAAATTTAAGCTTTTCTATAATACTTTCAGCATCTTTTTCTTTTCCGGTTTTTTGTTTTATAGAATGCAAGACTTCACCGCTGCCTTTGTTCACTATTCCGGTTAAAATTTTTGTTCCGCCTAAATCAATTCCAATTGCGTAGTTTGGCATATTGTCACTCCATTATGCTGCTGTATTCAAAATTATACCATATTATTAATCCGTTTTTTCAGTGAGTACGGTATTTTTTCTTATACTGTATTCACAACCGCAATACTGCTGTCGGTAAAAATTATTTTCTTTAGCAATTTGCATAGTTTTTAAAAACCCGTTCTGCTTTTTAAAATCCTGTTCCAAAAACTTTATACCGTATGCATCTGCAGCTTTTCTTCCTGCCTCAAATATATTTTTTGATACTTTATGAGGACTTACACTCAATGTTGTTGTAAAAATCTTTATACCTTCTCCAACCGCTTTTTGCGCAGCTGCTAAAAGACGAAAATCAAAACATTTATTACATCTCAAACCTTTTTCCGGTTCTTTTTCAAGTCCTGATATATATGACTTCCATTTTTCAGTATCATATTCACCAATTATATATTTATAATTTTTACATTCGCAGTAACTTATTAACTCATCCCGTCTTCTCAGATATTCTTCTTCGGGATAAATATTAGGATTGTAAAAGAAAACCACAGGTTCGTAGTTTTCTTTTAACAAATCTACCGGGTATGCCATACACACCGCACAGCAAGCATGAAGAAGTATTTTTTCTTTCATCATTTATCTTTCTTTTGCACCTGCTTTTATAAGTTTTTCTTTCAATTCTTCATACGGCAAAATACCGATTTTGGTTTCTTGATTTATTCTAATCGCAGGTGTGCCGTCTATACCAAAATCTATTGCTTCTTGAATTTCTTTTTGAAGTTCAGCTGCAGTTTCATCAGAATATGCATCCTCCTTTAGCTTTCTTGTATCAAGCCCTAATCTGGCAGCTGCTGTAAGAATTTCATCTTCTGTTTCAAATTCTTTGTCAAAAAGCAAATTGTTCATATCCCAGTACTTACCCTGTTTACCGGCAGCAATAACGTATTTAGCAAGCCTGCAAGATCCCGGATGCATTGAAGTTGTCAACGCAGGATTGCAAGCCGCATCCAAAGGTGTATTATGGTGAACAAATTTTACATTACTGAGCTCCGTAACCGCTCTCATAATCATTGTATTCAACACAAAACAAAACGGGCACTGAAAATCAGTATACTCATGAACTACTAGAGTCGCTTTAGGGTCACCGAGTGTGTTTCCTGAGGCTTTATAGTTATCATGCGGTTTTGAATAATATTCAAGTTCTTTTTTTAACTTTACTTGAGGAGTTAAAATATTTGATAAAGTAGTATACACCAAAAATCCTGCAGCAATGATAACAAGTACCGTAAATGCTATTGCATATTTTCTTATTTTCAAAGCATCTATAAAATCTTTGAAACTTGTTACAAAAACCTGCAGATAACTTTCATCAGAAGGTTTTGCCAAAAGTCCTGTTAACAAATTCAAAATATATGTAAAAAAGCATAGTACACATATTTTATGTATTTCAAATATAGATATAAAAGCGAGACTCATTGAAATTGCAAAAGCAATAATACCGAGAGCGCAAATATAAGATTCCGGATTTTTGAAAACTTCTGTAAAACCAAATATTCGTACATTCTTAATTTGAATTTTTTGAAGTTTATCAACATATATAAAAAACAAAAATACAAAATACAAAAACAAACCCCAGAATGCCAAAGGTATTCCCAAAAACTGTGAATGGGTAGTTTTTGCAACCCCGTCACAGTCAATCAGATCATTTATAGAACAAAAACTCGACAATGCATACGGATTAAAATTTGCATCAATATATATTATAGAAAGCTTAATTGATGTAATAAATCCTATTAAAGCAAGAACTGTTAATGTTATTCTTTTTGACAATTTCATCTTTTATACCTCACAAATAAAGTATCTATTCTTTATTCATTAACTTAATCCACCCCGTGTCAATTGCCGCCGGCACAAATCATCAGTCACCTGTCCTCTTTTAAAACAAGCAAAGACGATGACATAGCTATCATTGTCCAAAACAAAAACTGAACCTGAGGTCTAAAATATATTGTATCAAACATTCCATGTGTGAACACACCCATAACGGTCAATATTGCAGATGCAACAATCAACTTTTCAGCTAGTCTTTCAGGAGCATTTTCCAGAATATATTTAAACGATTTTATTAGAAAAAGTACGACAAAAGAAACAAACGCAATCAATCCAAAAATCCCGGCCTCAACTGCGATTTCTAAAGGTACCGAATACGTGCTCAATGCATCATAACCTGTAAGCATGTACAAACCATATATTTCTCTGAAGGTACGATTTCCTGCACCTATTCCTAAAATCCAATTGTCACAAAACATTTGCCAGGATGAATGATAAACATTCATCCTGAAAGAAGTTGATGAATCACCTCTCAATATAAATATTGAAAGCAATCGTTTTGTAACTTTAGGAACCGCTATTAAAACAAGCGCAAACAAGCCTATTAAAGCTGCAACAGCTTTGTTATAAATTGATTTAAGAGTCCTTTCATGAGAAAAATCCGTTTTTAGAAGCAATCCTACAATAATAATTGCACCGGCAAGAATAGCTCCAAGTCCGAGATAAGCACCTCTTGAACCGGTCAAAAATACAGCCAGTGAACAAACTAAAAAAGCAGCAGTAAACAGAACAAACATCTTCCACTGTTTTTTTATCAAGCATAAAGAAGCTGCTCCGGAAACAAACGGAAGACCGGCTATCAGATATCCGCCTAATAAATTTGGATTATAAGGTTTCAAAGTCCCATAAGCTCTGGCTATTGCATCCTCAGGGTTTATATAATTTGCATCCTGCCAAGTAGAAATCTGCTCTACACCTGAAAAGTTTTGAAAAATAGCTATAAGTCCTTCTATACAGCATAAAGCAGCAACAAAGTAAAATACATATCTGATTTTATTTTGATTTGATTGAAAATAATTCACTGCGCAAAAATAATAGAATATATATATTACTGTTTTCAAAAATCCATGAATACTCTGAGAAACAAGCGTTGAGTTAATTGTGCTTATAAAGCAAATAACAAAATAAACTAATATAGCAGCATCCCAGTGTGTAAACACTACTTTTGCACCCTTTTTAGTAAACAGTTTGATTACAGTCAAAATCACAACCGCTATAGCGAATGCACCTATTTTTTCGCTTTCCATAAAGGTTGAAACCAGAAGAGTCAACCCAATGAAAACAAAAATTATTTCGTCAATTTTTTGCAAAATAAAACTATTTTGGGTAAGTTTTTCTAATTTATTTTGAAAAAAAGCGTAAAATGTGTTTTTGAGCTCTAATATTTTTGATTCCATATTTCCAACAACTTTTATTTAACTTCTTCTTTAGGTGCTTTGTTTTTCAAATCAATAGATTTTTCAGATGTTTCAGTTTTTGGCTGCAAATCTTGTTTTTTTACAGCTACTGCATTTGCTTCCTGAACATTTTGAATAAGTTTTTGCTCCTGAACAAATTTATTAATAGCATCGACATCTTTATTTTCAAGAACCTGTACATTAGAAATAGTACCGCCGATACGGTAATTAAATCCTTCTAACACAATAGGCAGACCGATTTTCACTTTATTACCGCCTGCAACAGCTCCATCTTTAGTGATTTTTGCATCATCAATTAATGTGACAAGTAGATCATATTGATAAGGCTGAGAATAATCATCTATAACAGCAAAAGGCTGCTGCGGATTATTTATTGGAATAATTGTTTTTCTTGGCTGAGCAACAACATCAACAACCTGAAGTTTGGTATACGGTACATTTCTTATAGTTATAAAAGATTCATCTCCGATTTTAAAAGGAAGTTTGCTGTCAGTTATTGTAACCCCTCTAACCATTACCTGAAACGCAATTTTCTTTGTTGCTTCTACAGGAGATTTTGAAAATTTATTTTTACCTAACAGCACCAATGCTCCTATTGCAACAACTACAATAAGTGCAACAATAATAATGTAATCAAGGGGTTTTAAATCTTTAATATTCATCTATTTTCTCCTTAGTGATATATTTTAGGCTTTAATTATATAGTTATTCATATTCATTTTATGAAGACTGTTTTTCAATTCTTGAATAGTTGTTGTTGCACATCCGAACGAGCGAATTACAATACTTGCTGCAATGTTACCGATTATTGCGGCATACTTTGGTTCTGCACCTGCTGCAAGCGCAAGTGTAAACGAAGCAACAACAGTATCACCGGCACCGGTTACATCAAAAACATCGGTTTTGTTAAACACCGGTACATCTGTATGAGTAGGCTTTTCATGTTCAAAAACAGCCATCCCGTCACCGCCTCTGGTGAGCAGAAGAACTTTAGCATCTGTCATTTTTAAAATATCTTCGCCGGCTTTAGACAAAGAATTTTCGTCTTTTATAAAATATCCGACAGCTTTTTCACTATCCGGCTGGTTTGGAGTTAAGGCATAAACACCTTTGTATCTTGTCATATTTTTTTGAACATCTGCCACAACTATTTTCCCGTACTCTTTTGCTGTTTTAACTGTTTCCTGGATTATACGATCTGTCAATAGTCCTATATTATAGTCAGAAAGAATAATTGCATCATGTTCAGGTATTGCTTTTTTAATATTTTCAATAATTTTATCTTCAATTTCTTGAGAAAGTGAACTTTCATCAACCCTGTCTATTCTGACAACCTGCTGTGTTACAGAGTGAAAACTTGCACCTGAAATTCTTGATTTAACAGTAGTGGTACGGGATTTATCCTGTACCATGTAATCTGTATTAATACCGGCTTTTTGAAAGGCTTCCAAAAGCATCGGGCCATAGTAATCATCACCATATAAACCTATCGCAGAGACTTTACCTCCGTTTATTGTTGCCAGGTTATGCGCAGCATTGGCAGCCTGACCGAGAATAATTTTCGTATGCGAATGTCTCAAAATCAAAACAGGCGCTTCTCTCGAAATTCTTTCAGTATCGCCATAAACCATTTCATCTATCCCCATATCGCCGATTATCAAAACTCTGGGATTGGATAATTTATCTATATATTCTTCAAGTTTATTTCTATCAAAATCAAACATGTCTCTCTCCGTATAAAATACATTAAAGTCTGGTAAATTTTTTTTATAATGTAGTATAATATAATTAGTTTAGCACAAAAACATTCTACAAATACAACAGACAAACGAAGTTTAGAGGGAAAATGTCAGGTAATTTGAGCGGAAGCGATGATGATTTCCAGAATTTAAATTTTGATGAAAAAGCAGAAATTGAAAAGCTGCAAGAAACAATTAGAAGCATGAGTAATTTTACTGATGATTCTGAGGGTTTTTTGTCACAAAGTCCGGCAGCTCTGCTTGGCGGGAATTTTGAAGAAAATCTGCAAAAAGGAGAAGAATTTGATCCCTATGCAGAAATTGAAAAACCCGTCGTAAGAAACAATGCTCCAAGAGCAAAAAAGTTTGTTGTAATGGTTAATGCCGAAAATGTTGAATATTTTGACAAAATCCCTATGGAAGAGAGAACAAAACTATTCAACAAATTGCTATCTCAGTACAGAAGCAATATTAATGCAGCAAAAGAAAAAGCTCATTTGATAAAATTTTCAAAACATATGTTCGTTGGAATTATGACTGTATTAATATCTTTACCTATAATGTTTATTGTGGTAAACAAATCTATAGAACTTACAGTGAAAAATTACAAAGATGTTCAAAATAATTTTGAAAAGTTGTATGAAAGCAGAAACCAGGGTAGATTTAATGCTGTAAGAAGAACAGTATATTAATGCAAAAGGTTTGATAGTTTAAGTGTGTAAAACAAACGAAAAAAAATTTGAAAACAAATTATACTTTGTTGGAATATCATTGGGTTCAAATTCTACAAATGAGACCGGTGTTGCAATAATTGACAGAAATTTAAAAATTATAACACTGGACAAACTTTTTTCGATGGAAGACGTTAGATTTTTCTTTAAAAGACTGGTCGGAAAACAAAATTCGATAATAAATATAGCAATGCCTGAAAACCCATTGATGCTGAATGCAAAATGGAAACTGATATCAAGAGAATATCAGCTTGTACAAAGCAGTGAATTGATTGATAAAGATAGAGATTGGATTCAAAGATATTCTCATAGAGGATGTGATGTTTTCCTTGAATTAAAGAAAGCCGGTGTGGATATATTCAGGTATGATATACATGAATTAAAATCGTCATTTGGACTTTCAGGGATTTATAAAGACAGATCTCCTGTGGACTGTAAAGCTCTGCAAAGTGCATTAAAACACCGCTTCGGCTTTAAGGATTTACCCTCAAACATGCTGCCTGTATCTCAATTGGAAGCAATACTCGGGGCATATCTGGGTATAATTATGGCTGGATTGACAAAAGAATATCATTCAAAGATAAAAGCACATTATCATGATATAGATGTCATCGGATTGGACATATAATTTTTTTAGTTTGCTCTTTACAAAAAAAAATTAGCATGTATGATAATAATTGTCGCCGGAAATGGCGAGGGTTAGTGAGAGAATTGTAAATGATTAGCTTAACCCCGTAAAGCGCAAGCTTTACAAACTTGAAATTAAGCACCTGATGCAGGTGCGGATATACAAAAATCCATGGGGGATTAGCTCAGCTGGTAGAGCACCTGCTTTGCACGCAGGGGGTCAGGAGTTCGAATCTCCTATCCTCCACCACTATAAAAGCCTTGAAACAATTAAAGTTTCGGGCTTTTTTGTTTTTAGTGTACCCATTTTTGGATTTGAATTAAATTGTAGTTTTTTGTCCAATTTGATTTGTACGGATAGATAGATTATTTTGGTGAAGTTAGTTTTGTATAGGCATTTTGCAGTCGGTAAAATTAAGTTTACAAAAAAATCAAACTGGAAAACCGGACTTTTTCTGGACTGTACGAATAGATTGAGAATTGCAGAATTTCAGCGAGATATGCACTGTTTTTGAGTTGTACGGCAAAGAATACATTAAAGAATTAAAATAAATGTATTTGTTATACCAATAAAACAAAATATAGTGAAAAAATGTGTCAATTTGCTAATAAAACATTCTTCGTATTAATAGTTACCTTTCATCACATTTTCCATAGTTCATACAAATCTTTTAATTTAAACTTTGCATTAGCAGGGCTTGTGGAGGGCAGTTTTCTGCAATGATATTGTAACAAAAGTTCAGGGAAATATTTTTTCAAAGCAGAGAATGCCTTTGTTCCATTTAAATATATTGTGTCAATATTCGGATAATTTTTGAGAAGTTTCGGTATTTTGTTAGGTACTTCTTTTACAATATTCGTATCAAGGCTGCCTTGTCTTTCGCATGAAGCAATAACGTCCCAGAGAGCATAATTGTTATTCAGTATAATTTCTAGCTTTTTGTTATAATCAAAATCTTGTAAGTCAGAGCAATGGCACAAAAAAGCCATAACTCTCCAGAATCTATTCTGTGGATACGCATAATACTCCTGCTTTTCAAGAGATTGTATTCCCGGCATAGAACCCAGAATTAAAATCTTGCTGTTGAAATTTATAACCGGTTGAAAACTTTTGCATTTTTTCATAAATAATTTCCATCCCCAAATACTACTCTAACAGCATAATAACCTTTTGCGACTTTGTCAGATTAATCAAATCTTCGTCTCTAAATACAGGAACAATAGAACAATCATAGCTGTTTTTATCTTTTTCATTTCCGGTAACAGCAAGTTTTGGTGCGGATTTTGTATAATTGATTTCAGATGCAAAATTATAAATTTTGTTTTTATAAACCAACCTTGCCTTTTCAACTATCAGAAATGTATCATCATATTTTTTTGAACATTTTACACAGGCAGAGAGATTTTTTTGAGAACACAAAGATTTTCTTGTATCATCAGCTTTTTGATTATTCCACAAATCCAAAAGTCCGTTTTCTTTTATATTACCTATACAGTTATATTTGCAGCAATACACATCCCCGTTGGAATGTATAACCGGATTTAGCCACGGTGCAGCGCAGGTCAAAAAAGGTCGGTTTAAAACATTACAAAAATAGTTTTTCACTTCATTTTCTGTAAGATATGGATGAATAAAAATATTATTCAAATTAATATTTCTTACCCTCAAAATTTCTTTTTTATAGTTCTCATATCCTTGTTCATCAGAAACTATTTCGATAATAACGCTATTTGATGTTTTGTTTGCGATATTTTCAACTATTTTTGCAAGAGAAGGAATATTTGAAGTTATCTGAACAGAAATGTCATTAAAAGGAATTTTTGAAATTTCAGGATTATATTTCAAAATTATTTGAAAAGGATTTTTCTTAGACTGCAGCAATTTTTTTATTTCAGTATAGTCTTCCAAGCTATTTATATAAAAAGAGACTACAGGTTCAGGCATTATATTTTGAAGTTCATCAAACAGTTTGTTAAATACAAACTCATCCAAACCCGATTTTTCGACAATAAAATCTATATTCATCTGAAAAGGAAGATTTATCATAATTCACTCAATCTCCATAAACACAAATATTTTCCGTCTGCGATATCGTCTTCCAGCTTTTCCAGAGGTACAGGAAAATTAAAAGGAGGCAACTGCAAATTTATTTTCCTGAATTGTCCCGTCAAAACGTCTCCATTTTGAGAAATATCATAATTAGTGAGCAGCAAATATTCGCTTTCACTTTGTTTAAAATTATTTATACAATGGAATATTTCTGAAAAATCAAAATGGATAAAGCAGTCTCTGCAAAGTATAAGGTCTGTTTTTTTAAGTTTACAATCCAGTATATTAGCGCAATCAAAACGAATATTTGTGTTTTCATAAATTTTATTGTTCTGAATAATTTCTTTAACAATATCTATACCCTGATAAATTTCGAATTTATAATTCAGCTTTTTCATCCAGTTATAATCACCGCAGGGAGCATCTGTTATACTTCTGATATTATACTTTTCTAATAGCAACGGAAGTTTTTCTAATAAGTTTTGTGCAGCTTCTATTTCAGAACCCTTACCTGAAGCAGATTCACTGCTTTGCCAGAGATTTCTTTTGTATATTTTTTCAAAAATTTCTTCCATATCATCATCTTTTGACCAGACAATATGTTTTGTTATATGTTCATTCAAGCTCATAAATAACACATTCTCCTATATAAAAATCAGGAATAACAAAGAAACTGCCGTTATCATTTTCGAGTTCGGGTATTATTTCATTATACAAAGAATTTGTATAAATAAGACGGGCTTTTGACCAGGCATTTAAATCAGTTTCAAGCACCGTTGAAGAACTGTCAAGGTTAACAGCAAAAAGAAGTTTCTTACCGTTACTTAAAGAATAAAACCAGCCTAGCATCTTACAGCCCCGAGGATTAATAAAAGTCAAAGGTGCATTTTCAATTATATCTTTATATTTTACATATAGATTTCTCATTGAATGAAAAATTTCAAAAGTTCTTTCATTTGAGCCGAATGTATAATCTTCATTTTGTTTGACCACATAATAATTTGAATACATTGATTTATCTTTCGGCGAAAGATCTCTTGTTTCAAAACCTATAGCGGTATATGAAGGCATATTTAAAAACAGACCGGAGAAAAAACGGCATTCGTTTGCTTCCTGAGTTTTATACAAATTTTTGTGTTCCGGTAAATCACCGTCATTTGTAAATACTGTAATACTAGGAGCAAAATTATATTTTTGTGAGTACGCATTATAACATTTAACAATGTCTATATAATTTTCATTTAGATAATGAAAATTCAGTTCCCCAAGAACAACATCAAAATCTTTATTAACCATATCCTGTACACCTGAAATGTAATAATCATTCAAAAAAGCTTCGGCTATAGTTGCAAAATATGGTTTGCTTTCATTAATTTTCTTTTTCAAAATTGCCCACATTTCAGGAGTTTCTAAATCTTTGCTGCTATTATGGCTCTGCGAAATTTGATTGTGAGCCATATCAGCTCTTAGGAAATCAAAATCATATTCTTTTTGAAATTCAAAGATTTTACCAATAAAGTATTGAAGGACTTCCTCATCAAAAGAGTTTTTGACGGGATATCCGTCTTTTATATCATAAAACTTGTAGGGAGTTACGGCACCAAAAATTTTAGAATATTCAGATTTGTCTTTTACAGTAAAAACAGCCCAGCTGTCATTTTTTGAATATTCCATTTTTTCAAAGACAATAGGACGCATAGGACAATGTTCAACTACCGGCACAGGCTCATAACCGTTATTTCTTATGAGTTTTCTTATCTCCATTCTTCTTTTAAATTTATCAATATTTGATGGAAACAACAGGCTTTCTCGGATGTTTTCATCAAGTTGATAGAAATTGACAGGCAGTTTAAAATAAGAAATAATGAATTTTTCTATTTCGGATGCATTTTGTTTCGGAGTTTTTGAAAAATCCTGACTTGTTTTAGAAGAATTGAGTTTTATCCATTCAAAATACTTTGGATTTAACAAAACAATCTCAGAAAAATTATCAACATGAGCAAGTACATCAAACCCAACAGCTTTGCCCATTGCATGCAAAATATTAATAACAAATTTTAGCTGTAATTCTGCAGTATTAAATCCCAGCTTGCACAAATCTTTATCTATAAAATCATTGTTAAGTTCCCAGGAATTTTGTACATAAAGACTGCCGTCTCCGGTTTCAAAAAGAGGCATAATGTGCACAGCATTTTCGGGGAAAGTTATTGCATATTTAACTATTCCCCAAAAAGTTTTTGTTATTCTCGGATTTATACCAACAAACTTGGCTTTTTTACTCCAGTTTGTATTTTTTTCTGTTGAATAAGGTGACTCAATTTCAAAATTAAGTGCACATTCCCATAGGTCATTGCCTATTATTTTTTTTACCAGTTCTAAAGACTGCTCAAAATTCAAATTCAAGCAGTCTTCAGGTTTCATTTTTACAAAATTATCTAATTGTACTGCCATTCCTGTATGTTTTTATTGTAAAAATCTTCCATTTTCTTGTAATTATTTGCCAGTGTAGAGAGAATTCCGTTAAGAGTCTGCTCGGCTTTTGGTAAATCTTCTCTTATCGAATACAATCTGCTTTCTTGAGTTGCAATATGTTCTTTCATAGACGCAATTTCTTTTTCAATTTCTTCTTTTTGTTTTTTTAGTGTCTCTATTTGTTCCACATTTGGCTTCAGAATTTCATCTATAGCTTTCAGATTTTTCTTTGCAAGCTCCTCTTCCGTAGAGTAGTAATCTCTTTCAACAATAGGATTGTCTATATAATATTCTTTTCTCATTTTAATATAGGCTTCTTCAGTTTCAATATATTTATCAAGTTTGTCAATTTTAACCATACGAAGTTCTATACTTTTCTGTGTGTTTTCAATGTCTTGAGGGATATATCTGATTTCATCTTTGTAGAATTTTACTTTCTTTTTAGCATCATCTTTTTCCATGAACAGGTGTGCGGATTCATTGAAAATATTTCTGGCCTCTTCCGCAAGTTTTTGCTGATGTCTTGATTGTTCCAGCCTAGCGCCGTAATAGCCTATTTTTTCATCATTGTTAATGTTTTTAACTTTTGCAATATGTTTTTGGTTAAAATATTCTTTTACATCAGCAGCTTCAAGACGTTCGTAATATTCTCTGATTGTATCAAAATATTCACCGTAGTTTGTTGCATATTCATATTCAGAAGTCCACCAGTATCCATGTATTTTTTTATCAAAAAAAGCATTGTCAAAGAAATAATTTTTCTTCAACTCTTCCAATCTGGGATACTTTGGCCTGTTGTCATATACGATAAAATCAAAATCACGTCTTTTTGCATCATCAATAACTTCTTCAGGGTCTGCAAAGTAAGCCCTGTGTGTTTCATAATCTCTATGGTTGTTTTTTATGTTTTCAATAGAAGAATTCGGATAAAAAGATGAAGAATTTCTAATAAGGTACTCCTCGACATTATCTTGATGATAACCATTGCATCCGTTCATAGATATAGAATGAGTAGACAAATCTTTCAACGGATCGGACAATCTTGTATGAACTGCACCTGATGTTCCCCATATATAATTTTTTTGATAACCGGAGCTTATTGTTGAAAATTCTTCTTTATGTCCGCCAAAAGAGACATTACTCAAAAAACTGTTTTTTATTGCATCGCTTGCTTTTTTACTGGTTATTGATGTTTCTTGAGACGGAGCCGGTTCGGCATCAAATCCTGTCATATCAATTTTTTGTCTTTGCGTCTTTGTTTGAATATCTGTTTTTGAAATTTTTGAAATTTTCATTTTTTGCTCCTTGAATATTATTAATTTAATTATTTTCTCTAATAAATAATTGAAGCTACCTCGTTTCCTTATTTAAATGAGATAGCTCCGTAATTATGTATTTTTATTTTTGTTTAGATTTTCAAACTCCTTGTAAAAAAACTGATTTATCAAGTTTTTACAAAGAATTTTATTTTGATTGAAACCATTTGGTACTGATGAATATAAATACATATCCAATTCTATGACATCTGTAGTGTTTATTTCAAATTTTTTGATATAAATATTACAAAAATTAATAAATAAACTGCTATAATAACTAAAAAAGACGAACACAAAAAGGAGTTTATATTTTATGAAATTTGCAACTGAATATTTATGGTTCAATACATCTAACCACAGAGAATATATAAATATAACAGATGAAGTCGAAGAAATAGTACAAAAAAGCGGTATACAAGAAGGAATGGTTCTTGTTTCCGCAATGCATATCACTGCAGGTGTATACGTCAATGATGCAGAAAACGGACTTATTGCTGATATTGACAAATGGCTTGAAGAACTGGCTCCGTTTGATATTAATTACAATCACCACAGAACAGGCGAAACTAACGGTGACAGCCATTTGAAAAGTCTTTTAATAGGACATGAAGTTATTGTTCCTATAACAAAAGGCCGGCTCGATTTTGGCCCCTGGCAGCAAATATACTATGCTGAATTTGACGGTCAAAGACGAAAAAGAGTAATAGTAAAAGTTATGGGAGAATAGTTAAAAGTTCTCTGTCTCAAGCCAGTTGTCTATATCCTTATAAAAATGTGTTGAATAGATTTTAAGCGTTTCATTCTGTTTTTGTTTGTCTTTTTGTACTGAATATCTCAAAAATTTATTCAAAAAATGAGGAACGCTAAATCCTAAAACAGCCATATTCGTAACCAACGAAATCCAGTAAAGAAGTGCTCCGACATTTTTTGTCCTTTTTAATTCAAGAGGAGAGACATTTTTCAGCCTGTCCAGATATTTAAATCTTCTGATTGGAAGGGTAAAACCTTTAAAAAATCCTATTTTTTCTCCTGCATATTTATCCGTTTTCATAATTTTTGTACCGAGAAAATAATCTGACAGCCTGCCTAGAATATTGTTTATCAAGAAATCACCGCCAAAAAACATAACAAAAGTAGCACCTTCTCTGGCAGCCCTGTCTCTGAGTTCATATTTGTCTCTGGAGGAAGGTAGTTTTGCAAGAAATCCGGTAAAAGCCCATTTCATCGCATTAATAGTTTTTGACATACTTACCCCGGAAGTATAATTAAAACTTTGAGCATTGTTTTTAATGATATTAGAACTCTTTGCAGCAAGTCCTTTTGTCACAAGTTTGGATAATATAATCCCCGGTATAAAGGCAAAAGCGAGAGTACCGGCAAGGCGTTTCAATTTCTTTTTCTTATGTTCTTTTTTAGATATGTTTTTTTTCATCAAGCATATTAAATGTTGCAGAAAAGCCTTTACGTCCGGTTTTGTATTCCGTAATTCCCGTTGCAATCCATGGAATACTTCCCATCAAAAGTCCCGTCGAAATAAAGTCAGAGCGCAAAATCTGCTCATGAGCTTTTAAAAGTTTGTTTTTTAAATCTTCCTCCCGTCCTTCAAATCTTTTAAGTACATTTTCAAAATCAGTTTCTGCCTTTAATTCCTTTGCCGATTGACGAATACCTCTAATCATACATTCAACATCTTTCGTCAAATATTCTTTTGAAACCTGTATTATTTTCTTTTCATTATTAGAAAAATTTTTAACTATTCCGTTTTTCATAAGAAAAAATTTATTGTAACGGGGTAAAAGCAAAAGCGGCATAATAAAAGCAAAAGTCACACTCAAAGTTGACATACCTATTCTTTCGAGAGCTTCTTCTTTTGTATTAGACATTATCGCATTAGGGATTGCACATCCTCCTATATTTGTCAGACCTCTGTTCAAAAGGGTATGTGCCTGTATAAAAGCGGTTGCATCATACAAACCGCCTTTGAAAGAAAGGGAGGAATTTAAATTCTTTTTATTCATATATAAAAGATTTAGCTTCTTATCCAGCTCTTTGTATTGTTCTGGAGTCAGAAAATCTTTATAAAACTGTTTTTCAAATTCAATACCTTTAGGAAAAACTTTTGGCTTTAGCAAATTATATGCATAGGAGGGATTGTCCGTATAAAGCACTGTTTTTTCCAGAGGGCATTTTATTTTTGAGTTTATATCAACAACACTGTCTGCAATTTCATCCGTCTGATAATTAATTTTAGTCCTATCAAAAAATTCTGCAGCGGATTTTGATATAAGCGGAGTTTTTATGTTTTTTGCATTCCCGTATGCAAAAAGCATTGCAGAAGCCTTGCTTACTCTCCTATCTACAATAAAACAATCACTAAAATCATTATGAAAATCTTCCAGTGCCAGAAATACAGGTTTCAGATTTCTTTGATTATAATATTTAATTTTTCCGTTTTTATAAATAGCAAGCGTATGCCTGTCAAGATTTTTCACCATTTCAGAAACAACAGATTCCGGCGGCATTATCCTGTTGCCGCCCTGATTTGGCATATATGAATGTGTATACTTACAGGAGAAACATTCATTCTACAACCCTTTCATATATTTCATACTGAGGGTATAAAGAATTTTTCGGATACTTTAAAGCTGTAACAGTCAGTGCATTTTTTAACGCATTGTCTATAGTTAGTTCGGTATCCTGTTTAGGTTTATTTCTTATTAATTCATACCCCTGACCGCCGTTTGCAATGTATTCATCCATTGCACAAATTATCTTTTGCTGAGAATTTGCCCCCAATATCGGCTTGCTATTTATAAATATTTGTTTAACCGTATATTTTTGTTTTGATTTATCACATATTCCAAAAATTTTTATGTTAGAAGATGCCTGTAAAAATTTTGAATTTCCTGAAGCTTCCAAGGCTCTGCTTTCTAAACTGTGTTCAAATACTTTTTTCAACTCATCCGGAGATAACTCAATTTTTTTTATTGGAAGATGAGCAACCATTGTCTTTTGAAAATCGTAATTTGTAATAGGCCTTTTCCCGTATGGAAGAGGTTTCATAAGAAGTCCGGTTGAAAAAATACAGATATCAGCATTTGTCGAATTTTTTATTTCATCAGCAAGAAAAGAACCGAGAGAGCAAGGTTCAGCATATTTTTTTGTAAAATTTATTCTGCATTCAGCAAAAGGTTCTTGTAGTCCTGTTTTTTGTTCATATTCAATAAGGCCTTCAAGCATATTTTTATCAATTTTGATTTTTTGATAAGGTAAAAATTTTATATTCTTATTCTTTTTTAAGTCATCCTTTTTATATATCTGAAAATTCAATACTGCTTCACCAAACGGCGGCGGATAATATATTTTTTCTTCCTTATGAATATGTCCGTCAGGTTTATGGTCGTGCCCACCTATAATAGTGTCCACTTTTATATTTTTAGACAATGCTTTATCAAGTAATTTTGCACTTGATTTAAAATAATCGTGGTTTAAAAATATTACATTATCAGGTTTTTCTTTTTCTATATATTCTTTGATTTCATCAAGAACAAGCTCCTGATTAACCGGTTGAACAGAAAGTTCATTTGAATTTATATTATTAATACAAAAACCTGTAATAAAATTTTTGTCTCCATCTCTTTCCACAACAACATAAGGACTAAGCCACTCTGGACGTTTACCTGTATTTTTTTCAAAGAGATTTGCACAAACCGTTTTTATTCCGTTTTCTGAAAATTTTTTTATTGTAGAAATAAGATATTTTAAATGCTGTTCATTAAATCCCAAATCGTTATTTCCGAGTGTTGTAACAATTTCAAGCTCAGGCGCCAATTCCTTTGCTTTTACAAAGCTATCAGCCTCGAGTTCTCTTGGATAAATTCCTTTAAACATATCCCCACAGTTTAAAAGCAAAACATTATTTTGTTTCTTTGCCTTATTAACCACTTCTGACAAAACGGTACGGGTTTTTCTTGTATCCTGATGGGTATCTGTTATTGTGTATATATTTGTTGTTCCTTTAAAATTAAAAAAGATAGGATTTAATGACATAGTTAATACCTAAAGGCTATGATTAAAGTATAATACTTGATAGCAACTATCAGTCAACAGACTTGAAAAAACTTGACTTAGAGCAGCTACCAGGTGATAACATATAAAATAATGGTATTGGAAAAATAAAATGAGGTAAATATGGATAGACGTGAATTTATAAAAAATTCATTACTTGCCGCAAGCGGTGCAATTTTTCTAAGCGGATGCACATTCAAAGCCAAAACACCGCAGGTAACAGGAGGTGTTACCACTACAAAATTCAGGAATATTAATGTATCAATGCTGGGTTTTGGTGCTATGCGATTGCCAACTAATGCAAATGGAGTCATTGACGATGCTTTGAACAAAAAAATGGTTCAAAGAGCTATTGAAAGCGGCATTAACTATTTTGATACAGCATATATGTATATGAACGGAAAAAGTGAAAAAGCAATGGGCGATGCTTTGAAAAAATATGACAGAAGCTCTTTCAATCTCACAACCAAAATGCCTGTTATGATGCTTGAAAAAGAAGAAGACGTTGAAAGAATTTTCAATGAGCAGCTTGAAAGATGTCAGACAGATTATTTTGACTTTTATCTTGTTCACTGCTTAAACAAACATAACTGGGAAAACACAAAAAAATACAATGTTATTCCGTTTTTAGAAAAAATGAAAAAAGAAGGAAAAATAAAATATCTTGGTTTTTCTCATCACGACACTCCTGAACTACTACAAGAAATCATTGATTATTACGACAAATGGGAATTTGTACAGCTGCAGATAAACAGACTCGACTGGAAAGCCTGCAGAGGAGAAGAACAATATAACATTGCAAGAAAAGCTAATTTACCTATTATCATAATGGAACCGCTCAGAGGCAGTGCACTGGCAAATTTGAATGAAGAAGCAACAAAAATCCTGAAAGATTACAATCCGAATGCAAGCACTGCATCATGGGCTTTCAGATGGATTGCCGGTCTTGATGGTATTTTGACAATGCTAAGCGGTATGACAAAACCGGAGCATCTTGAAGATAACATAAAGACTTTCACAAACTTGAAACCTCTTTCCCCTGAAGAACAGGAGGTCTACACAAAAGCTATTGAAGCACACCTGAAAACACTTTCAATCGGTTGCACATCTTGCAGATACTGTGAATGTCCTGTTGGTGTAGATATAGCCAGCATTTTTTCACTCTACAATCAATATAAAATTGACGATCGTTCAAACAAAACAGGAAGTTTTATCAATCATTATGAAGCACTGAAAGAATCTGCAAGAGCTGACAAATGCATAAAATGCGGCCTTTGTAAAACAAAATGTCCGCAGCAGCTTGATATTCCTGAATTGCTTGCAATGGTTGACAGAGAATATAAAAAGCTAAAAGGTGTATAACAATGTTCAAAACATTTCATGGAAATAAGAAACCTTATATAATAAGGCTGGTTTTGGCTGTGATATGTTTCAGTATTGCTATTATTGCCTTTTTAACAAATATTAAACCTGCCGCAATTATTATGTCTTTTAATCTCGGGCCGGCATTGTCAAAACTGTTTGTTGATTTTTCAATAATTACTTTAATCATTGTTGTATTTAATCTGGCAGCGGCTTTTTTATTTGGAAGATTTTATTGTTCCGTTTTCTGTCCTTTCGGGATATTACAGGATTTTATCGGTTGGATTTTCAGACGAAAATCCGGTAAAACAAAAAATTTCCATTATATCAGATACACAATTTTTGCATTTTGCCTTGCGGCAATGATTACAGGGACAACTGCTGTTTTAAGAGTTTTCGATCCATACTCTAATTTTGGAAACATATTAACAGGATTTGTAGATATAAAACACCTTACAGTTTATGTCTGGCTGCCTTTGTTAATTATTACATCACTGGTATTATGGAAAAACAGAATATTTTGCACAACTATTTGTCCTGTAGGAACACTACTTGGAATTTTTTCAAAATACGGATACAACAAACTATACATTTCAAAAGATATTTGTAAAGGCTGCGGCCAGTGTGAAAAAGAATGCCCTGCAGGAGCAATCGACTCAAAACAAAAGACTCTTGATAACGAAAGATGTACTCGATGCTTGAGATGTGTTGCAAAATGTCCGGGTAAAGGCATTCTGTTCGGTCATATTAAAGAAGAAGTAAAATTTGAACCTTCGAGAAGGTCATTTATTACTGCAGGTATCGCAGCCGCAGCAGCAATTGCAGTACTTGCAAAAGGCAAAGATATTGCAAAAAATATTGTTGAAAACTTTAAAAAACGGCCTATTTGTCCTCCCGGTGCAGGCTCAGTGGATGAATTCACTCAAAAATGCACAAACTGCGGATTATGTGTTGAACACTGCAAAGGTAAAATTCTAAAAAAGCCGGATGCAGAATACGAAACCGTACATATAGATTTTTCAAAAGGTAAATGTGAATTTGACTGCAAAAACTGTTCAGATGTATGTCCCACCGGGGCAATCAAAAAACTATCTTTAAAAGAAAAACAAAACTGCAGGATAGGTCTCGTAAAAATGGATAAAGATACCTGTTCAAAATGCGGTCTGTGTGCTCACATCTGTCCTAAAGGAGCAATTGAAGCCAAGCCAGGGCAAATTCCGGTTTATTTGCCTCAAAAATGTATCGGATGCGGAGCCTGCATGCAAATCTGCCCGACACATTCGATAGAAATTGTTTCCATAAATAAACAAACTCAGATATAATAAATATTAAGAAAAAAGTTAGGAGAAAGTTAGGAGATATCATGTCTATAGGTTTTACAGAAATATTTTTAATTATAGTAGTAATATTACTTTTGTTCGGTTCAAAAAGAATACCTGAACTGGCCAAAGCAATGGGAAGAGCAGCTTATGAATTTAAAAATGCAAAAGAAACACTGAAAAAAGAAGCGCAGGAACTAACCGACAACGCTCAAAAAGCTGCTGAAAATGAAGCTAAAACAGAAGAAGTCTCAACAAAATGACAGAAAAACAAAATGACAATTCAGAAGAACAGTCATTTTTAGAGCATCTTGAAGCATTGAGATTTATGCTGATAAGATGCATTGCTGCTATTGTTATAATGTCACCTGCCGGATTTTATCTTTCACCAAAATTTATAGATTTTTTAATAAAAAACTCACTGCCTCAAGGAGTTGCAAAACTTCATTACTTTTCACCGATGGAGGTTTTTGTAATTCAGCTTAAAGCAGGACTTGTTATAGGTTTTATTCTTGCATTTCCATATATTGTTATACAGGTGCGCAAATTTATTTTGCCTGCTTTATATGAACACGAAAGAAAATTTCTCGGCTGGCTGGTGTTTATTTCGACCTTTCTTTTTATTCTGGGAGCAGGATTCTGTATATTTTTAATCCTTCCTTTAATAATGAATTTTTCAGCAGGATTTTCTACTTCACATCTGGAAGCAACTCTCGGCCTTGAAAACTTTATAACTCTTTCCGCCGGTTTAATTCTGGCCTTCGGTTTAATGTTTCAGATACCTCTTGTTGTCCTGGCAGGAATAAAATACGGTCTAGTAAGTGTACAAACACTACAAAATACCCGTCCATATATTATCGTTATTATATTAATACTTGCGGCTATTTTCACACCTCCTGATGTTGTCAGCCAATTGATGCTTGGCATTCCAACCTGGCTCCTGTTTGAAGCAGGAGTGCTTGCAGCAAAATTTATTGAAAAAAAACAATAGCAATAAATATTTTTCTCATGTTTTTATTTTTGTAATCTGGATGGTAAAAATGAATTTAAAAATTTTCAACATTAATAACTGTGTATCAAAACTGGGCAAAACAGTTACAACACATATCGCACCACCTAAAAAGAAGGTTTTAAATGATGTTTTTGAGCCAACTCAAAAAATAAAAAAGATTATTGTATCGCATAATACTTTTCAAAATAAATTATTAGCCTGCATAGAAGCAGAACAAAATCCGGCACAAAAAGCTGTTATATACAAAAAAGTTTTCAATCCTGAGACAAAAACTATTCAGAAAATAAAACAAAAAGTTAACATTGCTGTTTCCAAAGACAAATGGTATACAACCTATCACTTATTAGAACCTCAATCAAACAGAGAGCTCGGCTATGTAACTATTTGTGATTTTGAAAAGGCCAAAAACTATAAATTCTCATCCTTATTTATGGACAGCAAGCTAAGCAAAGATTATCCCGAAGCAGATATATTCGGCCCGAGAATTTCTATTGAATATCTCCAAAACAATTTTGAGAATGAATATTCGGGAATAGGAAAAGCAGCCGACCAAATTGCCATAGAATACTGTATTCAAAATAATATCAATCCGCAAATTGTTTCGTTAGCGGAAGAAGGTTCTCTAATTGCTCATTATAAACGAGGAAGAAGATTTTTGGGATTTGAAAAAGAAAATAATGAAATAAAAAAATTAATCAATAACTACGGAACTGATGACCCGAATGAAATTATTGCTAAAATGATTTCAAATACAAAAAACAGTGAACACATTAACTGCGATGCCCTTGGCAGTTTGTATATGTATATGCCTCAAAATATCATTGAAAAATATATAAAATTAATAAAAGAAAGTCCTATACTTCTAGAAAAATAAAAGGCAGTATGTTTTTTACATACTGCCTCTATTTAATTGTAAAATATTTCTATTCCTTCAAAAAGCTTTCATAGTTTTTTGCAAGGAGTTGAGTTTTTATCTGATTGATAAAATCAAGAGCAACACCGACCATGATGATTAAGGAGGTTGCGCCGATACCCTGCAGTGTCGTTATATTAGTAATATAAGAAGCACCTGAAGGAATAAGAGCAATCACACCTAAACACAAAGCGCCAAGAAGTGTAATTCTTGAAAGAATTTTATCCAACGCCTCTGCAGTCGGTTTACCAGGCTTAATCCCCGGAATAGAAGAACCGTACTTCTTCAAATTGTTAGCAATTTCTTTTGGCTGCATATTAGGCATAATTGAAGCGTAAAAGAAAGTTAAGAAAACAATTAACAAGAAATACAATACATAATGAACCCATCCGGAAGGACTCAATGTGGTTGACAGCCATGTAATCGCATCTTTGACCGGCCCTGCAGGCAAATTAGTCTGACCGATTAAACTTATAACAGTAGTCGGGAATAACAAAATTGCAATAGCAAAAATGATAGGCATAACACCGCCGGGATTCATTTTAAACGGAATATAAGTGTTTACACCACCGTAAATTTTGTTTCCAACCTGTCTTTTAGGGTTAACAATCAAAACTTTTCTGATAGCTTCCTGCATAACAACAATCAATACCATTGTTGCAAAGAATATTGCGAGCAATGCAAGCAATCCGAGCTGCAGTGAAGAGTCATTTGCAACAAGCTGACCTGTTTTTTCACAGTAATAAGGTATTCTTGAAATAATACCCACAAAAATCAACAAAGAACCGCCGTTACCGATACCTCTTTCTGTCATAAGCTCAGCAAGCCACATAACAAATACGGAACCTGCCGTCAAAATGATTGCGGAGCCTATAAAAAACATTGTATGATTTACACCATGCAAAATAGCAGCCGGTGCTTGATGAAGCAAATAAAGTAAAAATATACTTGCCTGAAAGAAAGAAATAAATACGGTAAAATATCTTGTATATTGAGAAATCTTTCTTCTGCCTGCTTCACCCTCTTCTTTTTGCAGCTGCTCAAGATGGGGAATGATTACAGTCAACAATTGCATAATGATTGAAGCCGTGATATAAGGCCCGATACCGAGAGCCAGAATAGACACATTGGCTAACGCACCGCCTGAAAACAAATCAATAAAGCCGATGATATTGTTTCCCTGGGCAATTCTTGAAAAAGCCTCATTATCAATACCGAACAACGGTAAAGCAACCCCTAGTCTAAAAACAGCAATCATAGCAAAAGTAAATATTAATTTTGCTTTCAGACCTGATGCCTGAAACATTGATACCACATCATCCATTGATGGCGGTTTCATTCTTGCATTTTGCATTATATATCCTCTCCATTTAGTGAACACCGCTTAAAATAGAAAATAAAAAGCGATATTCTTATAACAAAACTACATGCACTGTTGTCCAATGCATGTAGTTTCAATAATTGTTAAACTAATTCAGCCTTTCCGCCGGCTTTTTCAATTTTTTCTTTAGCGGAAGGTGTAAAATATCTGGCCTTTACAGTAACAGCTTTTGAAATTTCGCCGTTTCCGAGAACTCTCAAAGCTACTGTAGACGGATGAGCTTTTCCGTTTTCGATTAAATAGTTCAAATCGATTTCAGCTGCATCCAATTTTTCAAGATCTTTTACGTTAATTTGAGCATAATTCAAAGCTGCAAAATTTGTAAAGCCTTTTAATTTTGGCATCTGTCTGTAAGACGGCATCTGTCCGCCTTCAAAACCTCTTTTTGAACTTGATCCTGAACGTTGACCTTCACCATTGTGACCACGACAAGATGTTTTACCACGACCTGATGATCTGCCTCTGCCTACTCTTTTTGTTCTGTGAGTAGCACCTTCAGCAGGTCTCAAATCTTCTAATGCTATTCTTTCTGCCATTTTATTAATCCTTTTCTTAAATTACTTTATTACTTCTACGAGGTGGGGAACTTTATTAACCATACCCATAATAGTAGCTGAGTTATAATGTTCCACAATATCATTTGTTTTTTTCAAACCAAGAGCACGAACAACCTTGATTTGATCTTTTGTAGAACCTATCAAACTTCTTACAAGCTTGATTGATACTTTTTCTAATTTATCTTTAGCCATTGTTAATTATTCCTTTATTACTTATTGAGTGTATTTAACTTATGCATTCAACATCTGGTTAAGAGTCAAGCCGCGTTTTTTAGCAACATCACCAAATGTTTTGAGATTTTTCAAAGCATCCATAGTTGCATTAGCAGCATTGAGCGGAGATTTTGAGCCTAATGATTTACTCAAAATATTTTCAACACCTGCAAGTTCGAGCACTGCACGAACTGCACCGCCTGCGATAACACCGGTACCTTGAGAAGCCGGTTTCAACATAACTGCACCTGCTCCTGAACGTCCAACAATCGGATGAGGAATAGTTGTTTTGAAAATCGGTACAGTAATAAGATTTTTTCTTCCTTCTGCAATTGCTTTTTGTATAGCAATAATAACTTCAGAAGCTTTAGCACATCCTACACCAACCTGACCTTTTGAGTTACCGACAATAACGATAGCTCTAAAGCTGAGTTTTTTACCGCCTTTTACAACTTTTGTAACACGTCTTATTTGAACTACTCTTTCTTTCCATTCTGATTGAGGAGCATTTTCAACTGTTTCAATTTTTCTTCTGCCTTTGCCTTTAGCAGCTCTCTTTTTGGCAGGTTTTTCTTCTGCAGCAGCTGTTTCAGCAGCTTCTGATACCTCTGCAGATTCAACTGCTTCAGCAGTTTCAGTTACTTCAGTAGTTTCAACTGTTTCTACTTCTTGAATTTCTTTTTCTTCCACTGTATTACCTTTCCTTAGCGTAATTGTAATCTTGTAATTGTTTAAATATATAGACAACTTATACAACAAAAACAAAGCTAAATTATATTAGCTGAATATGTATTAAATTGTCGGGTAACTTTTCTGACATATTAATCATACATGCAAAAAATTTTTATGCAATATTTTTCATAAAAATTGCAACAATGTTTAAAAAGCCAAAAATCATACATATGCATGATTTGTATTTATCCGTAAAAGGTAGAATTAAATATATAATATTACCATCACACATTTGTGTTTCGTACCGGTTTTGCAAATATTTTGTTAAGCAGCCTGTATGAAGGTTTTAGGGGAGAAATCGTTGGATAACGAACAGAGATGAGTGACGAATTAGAATACAGTTCTTATAACAAAATAAAAAGACTTTCAGATGCTGAACTGGAAGAACTATGGCTTGCTTATCTGGCTGACAAGTCTAATAAATCACTCCGGGATAAACTCATTGTTCAATACATATACCTGACAAGATACGTTATCGGCCGCATAAAAATGAATCTGCCGCAAACTTTTTCTATTGAAGATATTACAAGCTACGGTGTTGAAGGACTGATTGACGCAATTGAAAAATACACTCCTGACAAAGGTGCAAGATTCGAAACCTATGCCCTTATGAGAATAAGAGGAACAATCATAGACAAAATACGTTCGCAAGACTGGGTTCCCCGTTCTACAAGAAAGAAAATAAAAGAAATAAAATCCGTAGCCGAAAAATTAAAACAAACTCTTGGCAGAGCTGCAACTACAACAGAAATTGCAAATGCAATGGGTATGGAAAAAGAAAAAATCGAAAGTCTTCTTGCCGATGAAATGCAAATCGGTTCAATATATGAGAAGAAAGGCTCTTCCGAAGAAAGTGTAGAAATAATTGATACTATTCAAGATGAACACTCCAAAAATCCTCTTGAACAACTTGTAGACAAAGACGTAAAAAAAGAACTCCAGCTCGCATTGAGAAGGCTTCCCGAAAGAGAAAGAATGATTATGGTTCTTTATTACCACGAAAACATGACTCTCAAAGAAATCGGCGAAACCATAAACGTTTCAGAATCACGGGTATGCCAACTGCACGCACAGGCTATCATGAAACTTAAAAACATATTAAGTTCATCTCGCTCGGACAGAATGAGACAGAGCATTGTATCTTAATAATCAAACCTGTAACCTGCCAGCAGCAACAGTTTTTTGACGGATTTTGTAGGAAGTCCGATTACGTTTTCCAAATCACCGTCAACTGACTTTATAAACTCGGGACCCATTTCCTGAATACCATACGCACCTGCTTTATCAAGAGGCTTTTTATCTTTAACATAATTCTCTATTTGGTTATCTGACAAATTTTGGAAGCTTACAAATGTTTTTGTTAACTCGGAAAATGTTTTCTTTGTTTCACCATCAACAACAGAAACGGCAGTCACAACAAAATGGGTCTTGCCGCTCAAATCATGCAGCATTTTTACAGCCTGCTGCTCATCTTTAGGTTTTCCCAATATTTTATTATCAAGAACAACTACTGTATCTGCACTAACAACCAAATAATCATCACACCCTGCACAAAGGGATTTTTTGTCCGCCCCGTTTTCATCCAGAACGGACAAAGCCTTTTGAAGAGAGAGGGATTTGATTTTGTCATCCGAATAGTCGTCAGAATCCATTTTTTCATCGAATTCCGGTTTGACTACGTCAAAATCAATATTAAGTTTTTTGATGAGAGAGTGTCTTCTCGGAGACTGAGAAGCCAGAATGATTTTTTTATTTTGAAAATCTTTGTTCATAGAGCAATTCTAACACGAAATTTATCACAATGTGTTTAACAGCTCTAAGCTAATTATCTCTAAGCTGTGGCAAATCTTGAACAACGATATTGTGCTGATTTTGCATTCAATGCTGCACAGAAATTTTGCAGTTTATTATTCAAAAGCATCATATTCTTTCTCATATCAGAGAAATCACCCATTGCATTTAGCATTTTGTCAGCGTCAACCATATGTGCAATGCTTGGATTATCCACTTTTTCATCTGCGTATTTTTTTACTAACAACTGATCAATGTAATCTCTTGGTCCAACTGCCATAATTTTTTCTCCCTATAAAATTTAATCCCTTTTATCCCTTACCTATATAAAGTATTTTTCTCTCTGATAATTGCTTTTTATCAAAAAAATAAGTTAACATTTCTTTACAAAAATCACATAAAAAAAAGCCTTTGCTTTACAACAAAGGCATTGATTCGGTTAGTAATTTTGGTAGTTAGGTTATAGAGTTTATGGAGTTATTAGGTTATTAAAGGTTAGTATTAACTGTACAATCAATATTGATTGTCTTGATGGATAAATAAGAACACTTCACGTTTTTATCAATGAAGCTCAAGAATAAAAATTTCCTTTTTTATATTCATTTGTTGCAATTCTTAATAAAAAAAGCCCTTGCAATTGAGCAAGGGCTTTTTTATTGAGTTTGCGCTGCTTATTCACCAACTGTGAAATCAGGAGCACCGAACATACCTTCAATCTCTTCCAGTATTGCGGAAGGTTTACGTGCATTGTTCTTTTGTGCTGCTCTTCTTTGAGCTTCTTTATCCTTTTCTTCAGATGCGTGAGTCAAATGATAGAAACCTGTACCGGCAGGTATCAATCTACCGATAATTACGTTTTCTTTCAAGCCTCTCAAAAGATCTTTTTTACCTTCTACAGCTGCTTCTGTAAGAATTCTTGTTGTTTCCTGGAAGGAAGCTGCAGAGATAAAGCTTTCTGTATTCAAAGAAGCTTTTGTAATACCGAGCAATACAGGTTCATAAGTAGCCGGCTGACCGCCTGCTTCTTCAACAGCCTGATTTTCTATTTCTAATGATTGAATTTCAATCAATTCACCAGGCAGCAATTTTGTATCGCCTGACTCGACGACTTTAACCTTCTTAGTCATCTGACGAACAATAATTTCAACGTGTTTATCAGCAATTTCAACACCTTGAGAACGGTAAACTCTTTGTACTTCATCTACAAGGTACTGTTGAGCAGCTTCAATACCGTTCAATCTGATAACATCATGAGGGTTCAATGGACCGCTTGTTAACGGCTGGCCGACATGGATTTGCTGTTTATCCTGTACGATAATATTTGAATCAATAGGATATTTGATTTCTGTTCTGCCGTTCTCGCTATTGAGATACAATCTCGGCACATCATCTTCTATCTCTATTTCAGCAACAGCGTCAAATTCAGCAAGAATAGCAGAATCTTTCGGTTTTCTACCTTCAAGAAGTTCTTCTACTCTCGGAAGACCTTGAACGATGTCACCTGTTTTTTGTCTTTCAAATACAAGGTTTGCAAGCATATCACCACGAAGTACAAGCGAACCTGAATCAACCTGAAGCATTGTACCCGGGCTGATTAAGTATGGTCTTCCGACTCTTATAACAATAGAGTCTTTATTGACAGAAACAACACGTCCGGATGTAGGAGTAGTTTCTCCGCTTTCTGAAATAACACCGTCACGTCTTACAAAATCGCCTTCTTTAACAACAGGTTTTGTTTTCAATTTCACAGTTTGCTCTACAGCATCAGAGATAAGAAGTATTCTTCTCAAATCTTCTTTATCTGATTTAATACTTGCAACACCATCGTTTACTGCAAGCACCTGTGTTTTTGCAACCGGCTCTTTCGGAGCAATAACCTGACCGTCTTCTACAAGCAATTCAGTCTGCAACGAAGCTTTGTTTGTACCTTCAACTTCACGTCTAACAATTAATGTTTCAAGTACAACTACTTTCAAAGCATCATCTTTAGTCATTTCAACCATACCTTTTAAATGGCTCAAATAACCCTGCATTTGCAGAACAAGACTTGTTCTTGTCAAAGTAGCACCATCGAGATTTCTTACTCTTGCACCGTCTTTGTACTGCAATTGAGTAACAGGAACAATACTTATTGCTTCATCTGTACTTTCAAATTCTATGCTTACAGATTTCGGCTTGATATCAAACTGTTGAACAGGTCTTACAAGAATCTGTATTGGTTTGTTTGCCATTGCATCTTCATCAAGAGAAGAAACATCAATATCTTCATCGAGATCATCAATTTCAATATTGTCATTTTCAGCTTCAAGAATTGTAACTATTGAAGTTGTTTTTGCTTTAATTTTCGGTGCAATTTGAGTACCGGCTTCAACAACTTCACCCTCTTCAACTTTTAAATCACCAAGAGAATCCAATGTATATATTTCACCTGGTCTTACAACAACTTCGTGAATAATATCATTAAACTCTTTAATTTCAACAATACCGTCAATATGAGTATAAAGGTCTTTAACAACCTCTGTACCTGCTGTAACGTATGTATTGTTTTCAACCATTTTTAAAGTAACATCTTTGCTGATTTGATGAACTTCTTCAGGTATAAAGATTACAGATCCTGGTTTTGTGATGATTTGGTTGTCATCAACTTCAATACCCTGATATCTAATTTCACCGGAAGAAGTTACTGCATATTCATCGTCAATAAGCTCAGCAATAATCATTCCGTTTTCAACAGTAGTATCAGCAGGAGATTTTACAATATATTTTTCGCCAGTTGATTCAACTGTCCAGAATTGTTCTTTCTTAGTAGTTTCAAAAGTAGCATTTGAAGGCGCAATAGAAGCAATAACAATTGTTAATTCTTTACCTTGAACAATCTTCTTAATCTTTTTGCCTTCATACTTAACTTCTTCAACAACAAGATTGTCGCCGACTCTAACTTCACCGCCGTGTTCAGATGAAATATGAGTTTCAGCAAGTTTTTCACCTGTTTTAATTTTTTGACCGTCTTTTACAAGGATCTTAGAACCGCCAGGCAGATTGTATACATCACCGCCGAGAACCCAAACTATACCGTTTTTGTTTGCAGTTCTTGAGATGTTGCCCTGTCTGTCTTTCTTTTCATCTGCAACAAAATCTTCAAATATAACTTCACCAGACAAATCAGAGTTAATATCTTTTGTTGCTTTTTCTGTAAGACGGCTTCCGTCACCTGTTGAAGCAGGTTCAAATTCAGCAATTGGATCACCTTTTTTAATCTTCATACCATTTGCCACAAACATTTTTGCACCGGTAGGTATGTGATATTTTCTGCTGAGTTTAGCTCCTTTAAGCTCTAAATCGCCTTCTTGGATATTTACCTGAACTATATCACCGTGACGTGTTCTCATTTCTTTAGTTCTGAGTTTAGAAACAATCTCACCGTCAATATCAGCATCGATGTGTTTCATTGCACCAGAACCTTTAAATACACCGCCGGTGTGGAAAGTTCTCATTGTAAGCTGTGTACCTGGTTCGCCGATTGATTGAGCGGCAATAATACCTATTGCTTCACCAATATCAACCATTTTTTGAGTAGTCATTGCCCAGCCGTAACATTTACGACAAACACCGTATTCCAATGCACAAGTCAAAGCTGAACGAACTTTTAAAGCGTGCAGCTCAATTGCATCGATTTTCTTGATATCATCTCTATTCATTGTTGTTCCGGCAGCAACAAGTACATTGCCGTCTGCATCTTTAATGTCTTCTGCAATAGTTCTGCCAAGAAGTCTTTCTTTCAAAGGAGCAACAATTTTATCACCGTCTTTGATATCTGTCATTGTAATGAATTTAGTTGTATGGCAATCATCATCTCTAATAATTACATCCTGAGCAACGTCAACAAGACGTCTTGTCAAATAACCAGAGTCAGCTGTTTTCAACGCTGTATCAACAAGCCCCTTACGTGCGCCGTATGAAGAAATGATGTATTCAGTAACTGACAGACCCTCTTTAAAGTTTGATTTGATAGGCAAGTCAATAATCTGTCCCTGTGCGTCTGCCATCAAACCACGCATACCAACCAGCTGTGATACCTGTGATAAGTTACCTCTCGCACCGGAGAATGCCATCATATAAACCGGATTCAATCTGTCAAAGTTTTCAACTACCTGCTCTGTCAATTTTGCTGTTGTTTCAGACCAGGTGTCAATTACTTTTGTATATCTTTCAACTTCTGTAATTTCACCTTTTAAATATCTGTTTGTAGATTTATCAATTTCAGCTTCTGCTTCAGCAAGAAGTTGTTTTTTAACAGGCGGTACACTCAAGTCACTGATTGAAATAGTTGTACCGGAAAGTGTAGCATATTTGTACCCCAGGTTTTTCAGGTTGTTTGCAAGAGTTGCAGCTTTAGATCCGCCGTACTCAAGATATACCTGAGCCAAAAGGTTATTCAATGCTTTTTTGTTCATTACCTGATTAATGAACTCCATTGTTTTCTTATTATGTTTTTGAAGTAATGTATCCATGTTTTCTTTTCTTCCCTTAGTTTGTTTTGTACATCTGAGGATTCTGTTTTTCCACTATGAAGACAATGAGTTTCTTACTGTTTCGTTAAATATAATTCTTCCGACAGTAGTCTCAATTCTTTCACCTTTTTCATCTCTAACAACGATTTTGTCATGAAGATCTATTATCTTTGCTTCGAGAGCGGAAATAGCATCAGCAAAGCTGTAGAAATAACCTTTGACTTCCTCGTCAGAGCCGTCATGGTTTTTCAGAATAGTCAGGTAGTACATACCCAAAACCATATCCTGAGTAGGTGTAATAATAGGTTTACCAGTAGCAGGAGCAAGTATGTTATTTGTTGCGAGCATTAACATTCTTGCTTCAGTTTGTGCCTCAATTGAAAGAGGTACGTGAACAGCCATCTGGTCACCATCGAAGTCAGCGTTGAATGCTGTACATACGAGCGGATGGAGCTGGATAGCTCTACCTTCAACCAATTTTGGTTCAAAAGCCTGAATACCCAATCTGTGAAGTGTAGGAGCACGGTTCAACAGTACCGGATGTCCATCAATAACTTCTTCCAAAATATCCCAAACAACAGGTTCGGAACGTTCTATTTTTTTCTTCGCAGACTTGATATTCTGTACCAGACCACGTTCTATTAATTTGTTTACAACGAAAGGTTTAAACAGTTCAATTGCCATTTCTTTAGGCAATCCGCACTGGTTAAGGTGCAGACTCGGTCCTACAACAATAACTGAACGGCCTGAATAGTCAACACGTTTACCCAACAGGTTCTGTCTGAAACGGCCTTGTTTACCTTCGATAATATTTGATAAAGATTTCAACGGTCTGTTGTTAGGGCCAACAACAGTTCTGCCTCTTCTACCGTTATCAATAAGAGCATCCACAGCCTCCTGAAGCATACGTTTTTCGTTTCTTACGATAATCTCAGGAGCACCCATTTCAAGCAATCTCAACAAACGATTGTTTCTGTTGATTACACGTCTGTACAAATCGTTTAAGTCAGATGTAGCAAAACGTCCGCCGTCTAACTGAACCATAGGTCTTAAGTCAGGCGGTGTAACAGGCAGTACATCCATTATCATCCATGTAGGTTCTGTATTAGAAGCAATTAAAGATTCTATAAGTCTCAATCTTTTGATTAATTTAGCTCTCTTTTGAACAGAACCGCCTGCTTGAGCAAGCTCGTTTCTGATTTCTTCAACAAGCTCAGTCATGTTGATTTCACCGAGAAGTTCTTTGATAGCTTCTGCACCAATTCCAACTTTCAATGCAGACTCTTCGTTTTCCATGATGAAATCTTCATATTCTTCTTCGCTCAATAACTGATATTTTTTAAATCCAGAATCGGCAGGGTCAATTACAACGTAATTGTTGAAATAAATAACCTGTTCCAAATCTTTCAATGACATATCCAAAAGCAAACCGAGATATGAAGGAATACCCTTCAAAAACCAGATGTGAGAAACAGGAGCAGCAAGTTTAATATGCCCCATTCTGTGTCTTCTTACTTTTGAATCTGTAACTTCAACACCACATCTTTCACAGATGATACCTTTGTGTCTAACTCTTTTATATTTTCCGCAAAAACATTCCCAGTCCTTTGTAGGCCCGAAAATTCTTTCACAGAACAAACCGTCTCTTTCCGGTTTCAATGTTCGATAATTTATTGTTTCAGGTTTGGTAACCTCACCGTATGACCATTTCAATATACGCTCCGGAGATGCGATACTGATTCGTATATAGTCAAAATAATCTATACTTGTAGACAATTTTTATCTCCTTATTTTTATTATTGCTTAATTAAGTTTTTTTATTTTGTCATCCCGATATAATTACGGGATCTTTCCAAATTAGAAGATATATTCAAAAGTTGGACAGATGCCGGAATAAATCCGGCATGACAATCCAAATTTATTCTTTAAATGTGGTTGGAGTTTCAAAGAAATTGATGTTCAATAACTCTGAATCAATATCTGAAAGTGTTCTTTTTGCAGAAGATTTTCTCAAATCATCTGTATCAGACATCAAATCAACTTCTTCTCCGCCTTTTTTAGCTACGGTAATATCCAAACCGATAGATTGAAGTTCTCTGACAAGTACCTTGAATGATTCAGGAATACCCGGTCTTGGAATATTGTCACCTTTGACAATAGCTTCATAAGCTCTTGAACGTCCGTTAACATCATCTGATTTGATAGTTAACATTTCTTGAAGAGTATATGCAGCACCATATGCCTCAAGCGCCCATACCTCCATCTCACCAAATCTCTGACCGCCGAATTGAGCTTTACCACCCAATGGCTGCTGAGTAACAAGTGAGTAAGGACCTGTGCTTCTTGCGTGGATTTTGTCGTCAACAAGGTGGACAAGTTTAAGTATATAAGTCAAACCAACAGCAACCGGTCTGTCAAAAGGCTGACCTGTTCTGCCGTCAATAAGTCTGACTTTACCGTCTTCACCTACCCAGTCAACACCGGCTTTTTTAATACCTTTCAAAAGTTCTTCTTTTGTAACTTTTTCGGACATACCGCTGCCGTACATTTCGTCGAATGAAGGTGCTTCATAATATTCCTTGTTCAAATATGCAGCCATACCGAGCAAGTTCTCATATGTTTGACCAACGTTCATACGAGAAGGTACACCGAGTGGGTTCAAAACGATATCAACTGGTGTTCCGTCCGGCAAGAAAGGCATATCTTCTTTAGGAAGAATTCTTGAAACAATACCTTTGTTTCCGTGACGACCTGAAAGTTTATCACCAACTGAAACTTTACGTTTTTGAGCAATGTAAACTCTGATAACGGTGTTAGCTCCAGGAGGAAGTTCATCACCTTTCTCACGATCGAATACCTTAACATCGACTACACGACCGCCTTCACCATGAGGAACTCTCAATGAATTATCTTTTACATCTCTTGCTTTTTCAGCAAAAATTGCTCTCAACAATTTTTCTTCCGGTGGATGTTCTGATTCACCTTTCGGTGTAACTTTACCTACCAGAATATCGTCTGCATAAACTCTTGCACCGATTCTTACAATACCTCTTTCATCAAGGTGTCTGAGTGCTTCTTCAGAAACATTCGGAACTTCTCTTGTAATTTCTTCGGGGCCGAGTTTTGTCTGACGTGCATCTATTTCTAATTTTTCAATGTGAACTGATGTAAATATGTCATCATGAACGCATCTTTCAGAAAGCAAAATAGCATCTTCGTAGTTATAGCCTTCCCAAGGCATATAAGCGAGAAGTACGTTCTTGCCGAGTGAAAGTTCACCCATATGTGTTGAAGCACCGTCAGCAATTACATCACCGGCTTTAACTTCATCACCGTCTCTTACAATCGGTTTCTGGTTAATACATGTGTCCTGGTTGCTTCTTACATATTTCATCAATTGGTATCTGTGAAGTTTGTTAGCTTTATCTCTAATATAAATTTCTTCACCAACAACCTTTTCAACCACACCGTCAACATCTGAAACAACGACCATGCCTGAGTCTTTTGCAGCTCTTTTTTCAAGACCTGTACCAACAACAGGACGGTCTGTAATAAGAAGAGGTACAGACTGACGCTGCATGTTAGAACCCATCAAAGCACGGTTAGCATCGTCGTGTTCGATAAATGGTATCAAAGAAGTAGCTACAGAGAATATCTGAATAGGAGATACCCCGATATAGTCAACTCTGTTTGCTTCTGACATTGTGAACTCTGATCTGTAACGAACAGGTACATATGGATATTTAATGCTTCTGTCTTCGTTCAACTCGAGGTCTGCAGGTGCAATACGCAGGTTATCTTCTTCATCAGCTGTGAGATAGTGAACTTCGTCTGTAACAACACCATCTTTGACTGCAAAGAACGGAGATTCAATAAATCCGTAATCATTTACTTTTGCGTGAGTAGCAAGTGAACCGATAAGACCTGCATTCGGTCCTTCAGGTGTTTCTACCGGACAAATACGTCCGTAATGTGAAGGGTGAATATCACGAACAGCAAACCCTGCTCTTTCTCTAACCAAACCGCCGGGGCCTAAAGCCGAAATACGTCTTTTGTGAGTCAACTCAGCAAGCGGGTTAATCTGATCCATGAACTGAGACAACTGTGATGAACCAAAGAACTCTTTCAAAGAAGCGACTAACGGCTTTGTATTTAAAAGATTCAAAGGTGTCAAAGTGTCAGAATCCTGAAGAGTCATTCTTTCCTTTACAATTCTTTCAATTCTGGAAAGACCGACTCTGAACTGGTTCTGAAGCAGCTCGCCAACAGAACGTATTCTTCTGTTTCCGAGATGATCGATATCATCCACAGAACCTTCATCGTATGTAAGGTTAATCAAATATTCGATTGATGCGACCAAATCCTGAACTGTAATTGTTCTTTGAGTTTCAGGGAGGTTAAGACCGAGTTTTTTGTTCAATTTATAACGACCGACACGACCTATATCGTATTTCTTTTCATCAAAGAAACGAGCTTCCAAAATTGAACGTCCGCCTGCAGCAGAAGCAGGATCACCGGGTCTAAGTTTTTTATAAATTTCAATTAAAGCATCATCGGTTGTTTCTGTTGTATCTTTGTCTAATGTCTTTTTCAAGAACTCTGCATGTGTAAACAGAGTTTCCATTTCAGAAACTGTAATACCGAGTGCTTTAAGTAATGTAGTTGCCAAAATCTTTCTGTTTTTATCAATTTTGACATATATAACATCATTTGCATCTGTTTCAATTTTCAACCATGCTCCTCTGTTTGGAATAAGAGTAGCATTGTACAGACGTTTACCGGTTGGAGATATTTCACGTTTGAAATATACACCTGGAGAACGTACAATCTGAGAAACGATTACACGTTCTGCACCGTTAACAATAAATGTACCTTTGTCAGTCATCGTCGGAATATCACCGATATAGACTTCCTGTTCTTTTATTTCACCAGTATCACGGTTTACCAATCTAACCATGACACGCAATTGTTTTGCATAAGTAGCATCGTGGATACGAGCTTCTTCAATTGTGTATTTCGGATTGTCGAATGTATAATTCGGGAGGAAATGCAGCTCCAATCGACCTGTATAGTCTTTTATCGGAGAAAAAGAAAGCAATTCTTCCTTCAATCCTTCTTTCAAAAACCATTCAAAAGAATTCTTTTGAACTTCGATTAAGTCAGGTAAATCATCCAATCTGGTATTCGGGATACCCATTGGTGTTACTCTGGTTGCTTGATTTGTTGTCGACATTTATTTACCTCGCTAAATGTGGCGTACTACATTGTTAATTGTGTAAACTGTTGTTATTAAATTTTTCGGACACAGAGCGGCTATTCACCCCTGCTGTTTATAAATATTTATGTAATTACAATAGATTTATACTCATATCTAACCATTATATAATCTTATTCGCTAAAACATGCCCGTCAAGAAAAATACCGATTTTTCCAACTTTCAATGAAATAAAATGTAACATTTATACACAAAATTGTTACATTTGTATTCAAATACCTGCTGTTACTGTAATAGACTGTCAAGTGTCATTACTAATTTCAATAATTATAAACACTTCAATCTCCTATTTTTTGTGGATTAAAACCAGAAATGAGTGATTTAAAATCATGATATGAAAAAGATTTTATCACTGGTAATAATTGCTAACATATTTTTATGCCAGCTGTCAGCTATAGCTCAGGAAACCCTGCCTGAACTGCCGGTGCTGCCTGACTTAGAAATATACACAGACACAGGTGCTGATGCATTTGCCCCTTCATCTACTCCTGCTCAAGTTGCTCCGCCGAAAGTTCAAACACAGCCAAAACAGCAATCCGCTGCTCAGACAAATACGCAAACAGCAAAACCTGCACAAAATACGGTTACTCCATCTGTTAACACAAATAACAGTTATTACAAAAACAATCAAAGCGCTTCAATAGTTGTTCCAAAAGGAAAAAAATTCAAGGTTAAACTGCTGACAAACATCTCCAGCAGTACACCGACAGGTGCGAGATTGAGTTTCAAAAGTATATACCCAGAAACCTCCAGATATGTAACTATCCCATCCGGTACAATTTTTTACGGAAAAATTGCAGACTCTCATCCTCCGCAAATCACAGGAAACGGAGGCTTGATTGTTATTGAGGTAAATCAAATGCAATACAAAGGAAGAACATATAATATAGATGCCAAAATCAGTATTGCAAACGGAAAACACATTTTCCTCAATAATATAAAAGGTAAAAGAATGTATTTAAAAAACATTCTAAAAGCAATGAAACCCGGAACAACTTTTTTCAAAAAGATGTGGCGGGTTACACGCAAACTTGCCAAAAATGACAGCGGAGTTGAAATTATTCTTACACCATTCTCATTTTTAACAGGAACTGTAGTATTTGCAATAAATTTTGTCGCATCACCTGTTATTGCTATTTTTTACAAAGGAAAGTCAATCACTATTCCTGCCGGCTCTAACTTTACAATTCAGCTTAGAGAAGATGCGGTTCTTATTAAATAAATCATCAGCTTATAACGCAGCTGTTTAAATACTCTATTGTATTTATTTTGTTATCATAAAGATATTTCAAAAAATCAAGATGTGCTCTGCTGTATGAAGACACAACGAGATTTATTTCAAACCCGTCTGAGCAGAAAGGTTCATAATCATAGATAACATAACTGTTATATTTACTTTTCCATTCTTTTCTGTCAATTTTACAATTTGTTTCCGCAGCCAAATCTTCCAGCCAGGGAAGAATTTCTTTGCTAATATTATTAAATTCAATCTGATGTCTTTGATTGACACTGTCTGTATATCTTTCCGTAAGCATTACAAGACTCCTCTCAATAAGATATCCATTGTTAGTGTAAGTTGGAATTGGAAAATATAAAATAGACCAATGTACAATTATTTGTTGTAAAAAAGTACAATCTTTTTTTACAAAACTGAAATTAAGCATAAACTTTGTGATATCATTGATTGAAATATCCAAAGAGGAAGCAATGACAAATAATAAAAATTCTGTAGGAATTGTACAGACAAAATATTTTAATATAGAAGAAAATATAGAGCTCGAATCAAAAAAGGATTTCGGGCCTGTACAGGTTGCATATGAAACCTATGGGACCTTAAATGAAAACAAAGACAATGCTATTTTGCTTTTGCATGCATTAACAGGAGATGCACACGCAGCCGGTTTTCATAGTGAAACTGATAAAAAACCCGGCTGGTGGGATGATATGGTAGGCCCGGGAAAAGCTTTTGACACAGACAAATATTTTGTTATCTGTTCCAATATGCTAGGCGGATGTTCAGGTACAACAGGGCCTTGTTCAATAAACCCCGAAACCGGTACGCCATATGGACTAAATTTTCCTGTCATTACGATAGAAGATGCAGTAAAAGTACAAAAAAAACTTATTGATTTTCTTGGTGTAAAAAAGCTCATTGTTGCAGGCGGTTCAATGGGCGGAATGCAGGCTCTTGAATGGTCTATTACTCATTCTGATATGGTCGAAGCAGTGATAATAATTGCATCAACAAGCCGTCTTTCCGCACAGGGGATTGCTTTTAATGCCGTCGGAAGAAATGCCATCTTATCAGACCCGTATTTCAATAACGGCAACTATTACAATCAGGAACACCAGCCGTCAAAAGGTCTTTCTATTGCAAGAATGATAGGACACATAACCTACCTGTGCGAAGAATCTATGCACAACAAATTCGGACGAAAATTCAAAAATGAAATAAACGGAGTGGACATCCCGAATTTTGATTTCAATATAGATTTCCAGGTTGAAAGCTATCTTGCGCATCAGGGACAAACATTTGTAGACAGATTTGATGCAAACAGCTATTTATATATAACAAAAGCGGTTGATTATTTTGATCTTGCACATAAGCACGGCTCATTGAATGCAGCTTTTAAAAAGACAAATGCAAGATTTCTTGTTATATCTTTTACATCAGACTGGCTTTTCCCGACTTCACAGTCAAAAGAAATTGTACAGGCACTAATAAAAGCAGGAAGAGATGTTTCTTTCTGCGAAATAGAATCTCCTTGCGGACACGATGCTTTTCTACTTGAATTTGAGACACAAACTAAAATAGTAAAAAGTTTTCTTGCAAAAAATAACGGAGAAACAAATGAATAAAAAGACCGATTCATTACACCTAAACTATTCCATTATTACAGACAATATTGAAGAAAATTCAAAAATTCTTGACCTTGGCTGCGGAAGCGGTGAACTTTTGAAAATGTTAATTGAAAAAAAATATTGCACGGGCTCAGGAATTGATATAAATCAAGAAAATGTTATACATAGTATTCAAAAAGGCCTTTCTGTCATTCAGGGGGACATTGATGACGGATTGAAAGAATTTTCCAACAAACAATATGACTATGTAATCCTAAATCAGACCCTCCAGTCTACAGAAAAACCTGACTATGTTATAGAAGAAATGCTGAGAGCAGGGAAAAAAGGAGTAGTGAGCTTTCCGAATTTCGGATACTGGAGAGTCAGATTTTATCTGTTTTTCAAAGGTAAAATGCCAAAATCAAAAATGCTGCCGTTCAGCTGGTATAACACACCGAATATTCACCTTTTAACAATAAAAGATTTTTTTGAGTTTTGCAAAGAACGAAACATAAAAATAAAAAAATCTGTATATATAAAACGAGGAAAGCTTCACAAAAATCCGCTGACTGAGTTTGTTGCCAATCTGATTTGCGAAGAAGCTGTTTTTATAATAGAAAAAGATTTATAAAAAAATAAAAAGGGCACATTCTGTGCCCTTGAAACCTACCATACCTATTATAAACCGAGGAATAAATCATTTATTATTTATCTTGTTTGCTTTGTTCTACCAAATTCTTTTCAGCTTTTAGTGTTTCAGCTTCTGCTGTTTTAATAGCCTGTATCATATTTGAGAACATTGTTTTCAAAGCTTGATGTTTGTCATCATAGTTATCATCATTTATACTATTGAATGCTGTATTAAAATCATCTATAGCTTTTTGCAATTTTCCGTCTTTATCACCAAAGCTTTCAATATGATTTTGTGCTCTTTGAACAAGTGTATCGTGCAGAGCTTTAAATGTAGGAGCAGCACCTGTTATTCCGTACCAGCTGTTTGTCCAATCATCAAAGTCATTGTATATAGCATCTATAAGAGTTTCACCCTCGCCAATACCATATTTGTTGTAGAATTCATCAAATACTTCTACTACATTATCAGCATTGATGGCGTTTGTTGCTGCTTCGAGATGAGCATAATCTGTACCCCAGGAATACAAAGCATCTTTGTATTCAGTTGCAATATTTGTTACGTTGTTTTTATAAGAAACATCTGATTTTTTATGTTCAGCAATTTCAGTCATCGGAGTTGACACCGGAGTATTATCTTCAGGTTCATTTTCGCTTCCGACTTTTGGATCAAGTGCTATTCTTTTCAATGTAGCAAATTCTTCTGATGAAATTGTACCATTTTTAGCATATTTGTCTGCAATAGCCCAGATTGTTTCATAATTATCCTTAGTTAATCTGGCATTGTCAGGATCTTTTCTGTATTCGTTGCACAATTCAATTAATCTGCGAAGGATAGTGGTTTCTTTTCCGTCAACAGTAATTTTTTGATTTACTCTGTCACTGACAGCATCGCCTGAACCCATTTTTTCCAGTGTAGATATAATCTTATCTTCACTTAATGTCCCATTGTTATTAGCTGCAGATGCATTATTTGAAGTATTTATATTTGTAGTTGAATTAATATTTCCTACAGGGTTTTGCCATTGCGACTGTATTTGCAGCATCATTTCCTGCCAGCGTTTAGAAAGATTTGCCATAAACTGGTGCATAGACGGAATAGCTGCGTTATAAAGATATGTTGAGTCAGCAACCAGTCTATCAACGCCTGCATTGTTGTTATACAGCAACGTATCATTCAATGCGCCTAAAGAGTCATTAGGAGCCAATATAGCCGGGCTTACATAGCCTGCTGCACCTAACATATCATATTGCCAAGTATAATTTGGTAAAACTCCCGTTGTGCTGTAAATCATAATCTTTATCCCCTAATATTCCTTATAAATTCCTCTAAAGCTAAGACCTTTTTATAGTCTTTTTGATTCCTCGTTCCTGTATATATATAAAAAATATTTCATTTACAAAATTGCCTTTTTTATGCAAAAAGCATGGAAATGCATGCCGGAATTGAGATATAGCCGCAGTCATGACACTTTACAAATCTTAACATTAATTGTAAACATAACGGCTAAACCATGAGTATAAAAGGATTTCTGCTAAATTGTGTTTCAATAATGCAGTTGAATTAACACAAGGAGAAAAAATGAATTACACAGGAGACAGCAATGAAGATTTCACTTCTTTCCTCACACAGGAGCTTTGTGGCACAAAGACTGAAAAAAACCTCAAAGAAGCCTATTGCGGAGAATCAAAAGCAAGAAACAACTATACATTTTTCGCACAACAGGCAAGAAAAGAAGGCTACGAACAAATAGCCAAAATTTTCGAAGAAACAGCAGACAATGAAAAAGAACACGCAAAAATCTGGCTAAAGCTGCTCAATAAAGGTGATATAGCTAAAACCAGAGAAAACTTAAAAATAGCAGCCGACACAGAAAATTATGAGTGGGAGGATATGTATGCCCGTTTTTCCAATGAAGCGAAAGAAGAAGGTTTTACAGAGATTGCTTTTTTATTTGACAGAATAAGAAATATTGAAAAAATGCATATGACCAGATATAAAAAACTCCTCGAAAATCTGGATAATAATACTATTTTCAGTAAAGACAAAACTATAATCTGGGAATGTTCAAAATGCGGATATACAATAGAAGGGAAAGAGCCTCCAGAAAAATGTCCGTTCTGTCAGCACCAAAAAAATTACTTTTTTGAGCAGTGTAGAAATTATTAATAAGTAAAGCTATTGAATTTCATCATCTTCTTCTGTTTTTTCAACAGGATTTATAGGCAGCCTGAAGCCAAAAGTAGACCCTTCTCCGGGTTTGCTTTTAACAAAGACTTCGCCTTGATGATGTTTTTCAATAGTTATTTTCACAAGATGGAGCCCGAGACCGGTGCCTTTGACGGTGTGTGTATCATTTTCTACCCTGTAAAATCTTTCAAATATCTTTTTTTGATGTTCTTCAGGAATACCACATCCTTGATCCTCAACGGACACTTCAACAAAATTCGGATCTCTGGCTAATTCTGCTCTTACTTTTATCCTTCCGTTTTCAGGAGAATATTTTATTGCGTTTGAAAGCAAATTATTCAAAGCTCTTTCGATACTGTCAACATTTATGGGTATTTCCGGCAAATCAGGTTCCTTTATCAAAGAGAAGGTAATATGCTTTTCTTCTGCGAGCACCTGCATTGATTTTATCTGCTGTTCGATTACCGGGACAATATTTGTTTTTTCCTTTTCTACTTTTACATTTCCAGCTTCGAGTCTTGAAAAATCCAAAATATCATTAACCATTTTTTGAAGTCTTGCAGCTTCTTTATTAATAACTTCAAAGAATTCTTTATTGGTTTTTTCATCAAAATCATCTGAGTGGTTATACAACGTATCGATATATGTTCTTAACACAGTGACAGGAGTGCGAAGCTCGTGGCTGACATTTGAAATAAAATTGCTTTTCATTTTGTCAATTTCAACTTCTTTTGTCACATCGATAAGAACAATTACATACCCGACATAATCCTGATTTTTGGAAAACATAGGAGAAATTACGCATTTAAGCACTTTGGTATCTACTTCAATATTGAATTCTAGAGGTTTATTCTCCATTATATCAAGCGGAGTATCTTTGAATTGCTCAATTTTTTCTTTAAAACACAGTTCCCCGTCTGTATCACAATACATTTGAATTTTCGTATTCAAAATCTGCTCGTCTTCAATCTCGAGCATTTTTTTTGCGGCATTATTAACAAGTACAACATTGTCATAATTATCACAAACCACAACCCCGTTAACAATGCTCATCAAAACAGCCTCAAATTTGTTACGTTCGAGTGTAAGCTGGTCAACATTCTGCTCTTCATATTGATGAAGACGCAAAGACATATCATTGAAAGCCTGTATTAAATCCTTTATTTCGCCTGAAGTATTTTTGTCATCTAATGTATAACCAAAAGCCCCTGTAGAAATCTTTTTTACACCGTGATGAAGCATTGAAAGTTCACGGGTAATCAAAATTGTATTAATCAAAATCACAAGCGTAAAAACAAGCCATGCTACTGTAAAAACAACAAGCATAGAGTTTCTTGTAGCATGTGAAATATCTTTTGTTGCACCGCCTGAAAGGCCGACAATAACTTTACCTATATTAGTTTTCACACCGTCATTATCAACCAGCAGCTGTGAAGAACTTGTTATCATAGCCTGCGCTGCACGGTGTGGATAATCTTTTTTGCTGGAATATATTACATTATTCTTATCATCTTGAAATTCAATAAAAGCTATTTCATTATTGCTGTTTATTATAGACTTTGTATGATTTTGCAGTGTAGAAAACTTGTCGAATTCCTGGACATCCTTTGTAATTTCCACACTCTCAATAGCAAGAGTTCTGGTTAAGATTTCGCCAAAACCGCTGTATACTTCGGCTATTTTTTGCTGAATATTAGTAATGGCAAATACTGCAAGCCCCACTATCAATACAGTGCTGACAACCAGACCCAGCAGAATTAATTTATTTTGTGTACTAATACTTAGTGATGTCTTACTCATACCAAAAATAATTATACCATCAAAGCGAAAAATCCGATACAGGTATAAAATTTTCCTTTAAAAAACTCACATAGCATTAAAAAAATCAACAGCTTTATCTGCTCTTATAAATTTTTGGGCAGGAAATTTTTTTGCCAGATCATCAATAATATTATAATAAGCGTCGTTTACTATTACATATTTTATTCCGTCATCTCTTAATGATTTATTCTTTGCCGAAACAATTATAAAAGAACCGTCACGATAAGCATGACCGCCTGCGGTTCCAAGGCCTGAACCAATACCGGCCGCATCTTTTGAAACTGCCAATGGAGCTGTATAAAATGGCCTTTTCTTATCAATTCCTTTTGACAAAAGATTGTTTAACTGAACAAGCTGGTCAGCAACACCGATTTTAGCCAGTCCGTGTGCATCAAATTTCGATGCTATTTCAGGTTTAAGGTTATTTAAATAAACAAATGCATCATAATTTACACCTGATGGAACTTTCACACCATTAAAAGCTTTCTGATACAGATTTTTTATTTCATTTTGTGAAAATCCAAAATCAGTTTGATGTGAAAAGCTTCCACTCAAATTATTTTTCCAGTCCGACAGCGCTGTATTTTCTTTTTTTAAAGTTTCAAGAATATTTTTGTCTTTTTTTAGTGCCTTTGTTAAAAACACACTATACAAACCTTTTTCTCCTGTTTTTACGTAAACACTGTATAAATTACTCAACTTACTGTTTTCAAGATATGATACGAGTTCTTTTTCATTAAGAGAAGTATTTAATTTTTTGAACACATCTGATAATATATTTGTTTTTTTCGACAATTCATCAAAGATATTAACTGTATCATTAAGAGGTTTTCCCTCAAGATATTTTCTGATTTTTCCCGAATTTTTTAAAATAACTTCATCGCAGCCTTCAAGTATATAAGGATTAGACAAGGAAAAAGAAGCACTTTCAACATGCCGGACACCTTTCAAGTCGTAAGGAATCCCCTTCAGTGCTGATTGTAATATTTTTCTGCCCACAGGTAAAAACATATTTTTCCCTAAAATCTAACCTATTTTAATAAACAAAAAATATGCAAAAAAATTGCCCGAATTTTAATAATGTATAATAATCGTAATATGATTAGCTATGATTTAGGAATAATAGGAGCAGGGCCGGCAGGCTATACAGCAGCTATAAGAGCATCACAAAAAGGATTGAAAGTTGTGCTTTTTGAAAAAGAAGCTGTCGGCGGAGTCTGTCTCAATAAAGGTTGTATTCCGACAAAAACCATTATGCACAGCTGTGATTTGTATAACAGCATTAAAAAAGCTGAAAAATTCGGAATAAAAATAAGTGATTTTTCATATGATTATGAAAAAATACTTGAAAGAAAAAATACTATTACACAAAAGCTTCAAAAATCATTAACACGACTTATACAAAGCTATGATGTAAGCATAATCAATGCAAATGCAAAAATTACAGAACCTGACATAATTGAAGCCAACGGCATTACATATAAATGTAAAAATATCATACTTGCTACAGGTTCAAAACCACACGATATTCCCGGACTGAAAACCGATGGAAAATTCATTTTAAACTCTGATGATATTTTAAATCTTAAAGAAATTCCACAGAATATACTGATTGTCGGCTCAGGTGCAATCGGAACAGAATGGGCAAGGATTTTCAGTTCTCTTAACAAAAATGTCACAGTCGTTGAAATAGCAGAAAGACTTTTGCCTGCAGCAGACCTGGATGTTTCCAAAAGGCTTGAAAGACTATTAAAAAAAAGCAAAATAAAATTCTACACACAAACAAAAATAGATAATATTAAGGATACAACACTAACTTTATCAGACAATCAAACAATAACTCCTGATATTATATTATGTGCGGCAGGAAGAGAAACAGTTTTTCCTGAAGGAATAGAGTTTGAAAAAGATGGAAAATTTATAAAAGTAAATCAAAACTTTCAAACTATATATCCAAATATTTTTGCCATAGGCGATTTGAACGGAAAAATGCAGCTAGCTCACAGTGCAGTACATCAAGCAATTTCCGTAATTGATTATATAACCGAAAACAAAGCTATCTGCTTTAATATAAATAATATTCCGTCAGTTATATACGGAAATCCTGAAATTGCCTGGGTCGGAAAAACCGAAGAAATGCTGTATGGATATGATTATAAAGCATCAACATTTCCGGTTTCAGCACTCGGAAAAGCTTTTGCAGATGATGAGATTGATGGCTTCATCAAGGTATTGTCAGTAGACGACAGAATTGCAGGCGCACATATAATCTGCCCCGAAGCTTCATCATTAATACATCAATTTTCATTGATGATTGATAACAAAATAAAAACAGACAATATTCTAAAAACAGTCTTTGCGCATCCGACATATTCAGAAGCAGTATTTGAAGCAATTTTAGGGTTGGGCAAAATGAGCCTCAGCCTGCCAAAGGAGAATTAATGGAAAGAAAACGACTGCCGGACTATCTCAAAAGAGGCATTATTGACACAGAAAAAACAAAACTTGTTCGTTCCATATTAAAAAATAAATGCCTGAACACCGTCTGCGAAGCAGCAAGATGTCCGAACAAAGCCGAGTGCTATTCAAAAAACACAGCGACATTTCTGATAATGGGAACAATTTGTACACGGAACTGCCGATTTTGCAATATATCAGGAGGAACACCTCAAAAACCTGATACTGATGAAGCAAAAAAAGTTGCTCAGGCTATCAAAGAATTGAATCTGGATTACGCAGTCATAACCTCAGTCACTCGTGATGATTTACCTTTGCAGGGTGCAGACTGCTTCAGAGATGTAATTCTGGAGACAAGAAAACTTTGTCCGAAAATAAAAATCGAAGTTCTTACACCTGATTTTGAAGGGATACATGAATTGATAGACATTGTTGCGGAAGCAAAGCCTGATGTCTTTAATCACAATATAGAAACAGTAAGAAGACTCTACCCTAAAGCAAGACCTCTCGCAAAATATGCACGCTCTTTAGATTTTCTTTCACATATAAAAGAAAATTATCCTGAAATAAAAACAAAATCAGGACTAATGGTAGGACTCGGAGAAACACTTGAAGAACTTAAACAAACCTTCTTTGACCTTGATGCTGTCGGATGTGATATTGTTACAATAGGCCAGTATATGCAGCCGGGGAAAAATCATCTTGAAGTTGAAAAATATTATACACAGCAAGAATTTGACCAAATTGCAGACCTTGCCAAACAAGCCGGTATAAAACAAGTTGTTTCATCAGGACTTGTCAGAAGCTCCTACAAAGCATTTGAAACATTCAATTCCATTTAACATTTTCTTGTATAAGATATACTCACGTGCTAGAATAAGCACATAATTTGTATAAGGTTGTATAAAGGTAGTTAAATCATGAAAAAAGAATTGATTTTTATGGGGCCGCCGGCAAGCGGTAAAGGTACACAGACAAAAAAACTTGCTGCAGAGACAGGTCTTGTTCATGTTGATACAGGTTCATTGCTCAGACAGGCTATGGCTGACGGAACTGAAGCCGGTAAAATAGCAAAAGACTATGTTGAAAAAGGCGCACTTGTTCCGGTAGAAGTTGTTGCACAAATTATCAAAGATAGACTAAAACAGCCTGATGTACAGAAGGGATTTATTCTTGACGGATTCCCGAGAAGTATTGAACAGGCTGAAATGCTTGATGAAATGCTCAAAGAAATTGATGCAAACACTCAAGCGGAAGCAAAGGTTATATATTTTGATATTCCGATTGAAAATCTTATGGAAAGAATTATCTACAGACGTTCTTGTCCAAAATGCGGAGCTATATATAATTTAAAAACAACTCCTATTGCAAAAGAAGGTATCTGTAATGAATGCGGTACTGCCCTTGTTCAAAGAAAAGATGATACGGAAGAAATCGCAAAAAACAGATTTGATACATATTTTGCACAAACTGCTCCTCTGATTGATTTTTACGAAAAAAGAGGCATCCTTGTAAAACTGGATGCTACAGGCACAATCGATGAAATATACAATAAATTGAAAGAAGTGATTGGATAATGACAGTTCATAAAAAATCAAGAGAAGAAATAAAACTGATGAAAGAAGCCGGCAACATAGTTGCTCTGGTTCATCAGGAAATGAAAAAAATCATTGAACCCGGTCTTTCAACAAAAGATCTTGATGAAGCGGCAATGAAAATCATCAAAGAGCACAAAGCTGTTCCGACTTTTCTTGGCTACAACGGTTTTCCGGCATCTATATGTGCCTCAATAAACGGTGAAGTCGTTCACGGCATCCCTTCAGAAAAAACAATCCTCAAAGAAGGTGATATAATAAGCATCGATGTCGGAGCTACATACAGAGGTCTTGTCGGTGACGGAGCGTGGACATACCCTGTTGGCAATATTTCAGATGAATGCAAAATGCTTCTTGAAACAACAGAAAAAGCACTGTTTGCCGGTATAGAAAAAATGAGAGACGGAGCACTTCTTGACGATGTTTCCGGAGCCGTTGAAGATGTGGCAAAATCAAAAAATCTGGGAATAGTACGTCAATACGGAGGCCATGGTGTCGGTCATTCAATGCATGAAGAACCTTTTGTTTTTAATTACAGAGTAGGAAACAATTTTGTTCTGAAACACGGTATGACAATAGCTATTGAACCAATGCTTAACCTTGGCGGTGATGACGTACATACCCTTGAAGATGACTGGACTGTTGTCACAAACGACGGCAGGCCTTCAGCTCATTTTGAACATACTGTCCACGTCACGGATGGCGAACCTGAAATACTTACAAAATTATTATAATCAATCATCAGATTGAAATTATAAGTAATAAAAAAGAGAGTCTTGTTTGTCAAAACTCTCTTTTTATTTGTCCATTCTGGGAAATATAATAATTTGCCCGTCATCTTCTCTCCAGCGAATATAGCCTATTTTAAGCTTGTTATCAAAATCAACAACCGTCACAAGCGCCCAGTTACCGCTTATTTTGTTAAGGCGAATATTTTTTATTAAAGTAAAACCGCCGAGCTTTTGTGAACCGTCATAAGCACCGCTGTATATGCCACGCTGGTGATAATCAATGTTTTTCATATAACCAAGCCCGTGCTTTCTTCCGTAAAAAGAATAAAAATCCCTGAGCCCCCAAAAATCATCGTCTTTTTCCGGTTTAACCCAGCCTGATTTATTTTTTTCTTTATTATAAATTATCTTGTACCAATCATCCTGCTCATCAACTACCATACAAAAGGCATAATTCTTTGAAGGAATTTGCACAGCAAAAAGCTCAGCAGGCTCTAATTTTGCATCTTTATACTTAACTTCTATGTTGTTCCATTCCACTGTATCCAAAATCTGGGAGTCAACTCTCGGATAAAGATATACATTAAACTTTTGAGGTACCTGCAAAAAACCGATTATACCTTTTTGCAAAGCACCGGTATATAAAGGCATTACGTCTGCAAAAACCGCTATTGACGAAAAAATAAATAAACAAAAAGATAAAATAAATCGATCTGCTAATTTCATAATAAAAAAATATCACAAATATTTATTAAAAACAAAAGTCGAAAAATAAAGCATTGTCGGCACTCTTACAAACATTAAGAAATATTAACAAGTTTTTCCGTAAAAAGGCAATTATTTAAAAGATAAATACTTTATATATATACGAGAGATACAAAGAGAGAGAAAAAAGATTTAATAAATTAAAAAATAAATTTTTTAACTAATACATACACACTGACCTACCACACTAACCTACACTTACTTACTTATTTACTTACACACGAGGAATCAAACAAGATTCGACGGGAATTCATTACGAATTCCCTTTTTTTTGATTTTGAAAGGATAGCAAAGAATTATTTTTGTGAGGATATAGAATTTATCTTAATTATTTGCCCTCTCTTGGGAAACAAAGCGAACAACCAGGGAATGAGTTACTTGAGCCTGTTTCCGAAGTAAAACGTAGGTGAGGGTTGTTGATGTCGGGCAAGTATGCCCAACCTACGTTTTCCAACTGTAAATCCGCTATGTTCAACCAACCCAGCCTTGCATTTGAAAATAAATCTCATATTTATCAATGCTGTTGTGCAAGTTAGTTTTCCCTTACGGACTGCCCAACCGACTTAAAACATAAATGGAACGGGAATAGGTATTTAACACGAGGCTATTATAAAAAAGCCTCTTTTTTTTGACAAAATGAACAGGCGCAGCGAAACGAACCTTGTGAATCTCTTCGAAGTTTAGTTGTTGTTCACACTTTCCAAAAAACTAACTAGTTGTAGGTTGGGCATACCTGCCCAACTGCATTAAAATTAAGTTTGCTCTTTTCCTTAAGGATTAGACTGACTGATTTGTTTTTTTCAGACAAATCTCATACTTTAGTTGTATATTTTTTATACCTTTGTTTAATTTATTTTTCTCTGGTTGCACGTCATAATACTTTTGGACATATTTGTCCGCTTAATTAGGGATATTTTTTATAACATGTTATCTATCAACTACAATCCTTCTGTGCTTAAGGCTCAGAACAATTTAGCTTTGGCTTCTGATGCGGTTTCTTCTGCATTAGAACGGATGAGCACGGGGTTTAAGATTAACCGGGCTTCTGATGATGCTGCAGGGTTGTATGTTGCCACAAAGATGAGTTCTCAGATAAGGGGGCTTTTGCAGGCGAAGAAGAATGTTTCTGACGGGTTGTCTTTGCTTAACACTGCGGAGGGCGATTTAGGCAGTGTTCAAGATTTATTGTTAAGGATAAGGGATCTTTCTTTGCAGGCTTCAAACGGGATTTATGATGATTCTGCGAGGAAGGCTATGCAGGATGAGGCTGATTTGTTGATTGAGGAGGTTTACAGGATTATTGATTCTTCCAATTTCAACGGGATGAAGATTTTTGATAGCGGGACTGCTACTGCTTCAACTTTTTCTGCGTTCGGAAGTTACTCGTGGAAGTTGAATGCTGAAAGTGTTTCAGTTTCTGATGTTTCAGCCGTCAGCCCCCCACAAACCCATGAAAGTGTTGCTTTAAGCGGTTCTTCAGGTGTCAGCACTCTCTCTTCTGTTTCCAGGATGACGGAAGAGGAAGCTCTTGCTCAAGGTTACACTGTAATCAAGACAGCTCAGGATTTAGACAATATTCGTAATGACCTTGACGGCAAGTACATCTTGATGAATGACATTGATCTCTCCTCCTATTCCAACTGGGATCCGATTGGGGATTTTGATAATAGATTTAGCGGTATTCTGGACGGCAACGGGCATGTGATAAGCAATTTGACAGTAGACCTTGGTGATACGAGTGGTGCAGGACTGTTTTATTATATTGAACAAGCAGGTGAAGTTAAAAATTTAGGTATTGAAAATGCGAACTCTTATGCTGATGAAGATATTGGTATTATTGCCGGAAGAAATTATGGAAAGATATCTAATGTGTATACTACCGGTTATGTTGGTGGTGGAGGCAGTCCCGGAGGTATAGTTGGTACAAATAGCGGAACTATCAGCCAGTCATACTCTCTTGCAACAATTAAAGGTGTAAGAGCAGGAGGGCTGGCAGGCAGTAATACTTATGGTGGGATTATTTCTAAATGTTTTTTTGCAGGTAAAATAAATGATCCGTATGACAGTGATGGAGCATTAGTCGGGATGAACAGTAGTTATGGTTCTAACAATGGAACGATACAAGACTGCATATGGGATAAAGAAATTGCAGGAATAGACAGGGCAACAGGTGTTGGAAGTAATTATGAAGGAATAACTCAAAATGTTGTCGGTCTCACTACTGCAGAGATGCAGGATCCTGCAAACTGGGCAGGATGGGATACGAATATCTGGGATTTTTCGACATATCCGCCTAAGTTAAAATGGGAAACTCAATCGACTAATCCGGATGATCCGTCAGCTGTTGGTGCTATTCGTTTGCAGGTCGGAGCGAATGCCTCGGCTGATGCCAATGCTATCATTTTCAACACCTCGTTTGAGTTAGGGGATATTGACGTTGATTTCTCTTCTTCTCAAACTGCTTCCAATTCGCTTAACGACATTGATGCTCTTTTAGACAGGATTTCTAAAAAACGTTCCGAGTTTGGGGCTATTATGAACAGGCTTGAGTCAGTTTTGAACACTCAAACGTCGCAGATTGAGAACTTAACTGCGTCAAAGTCCACAATCATGGATGCTGACATTGCTCAAGAGTCGGCTGATTATGTCAAAAACCAGATTCTGCAGCAGACCACAGCTTCGCTTCTGGCTCAGGCTCAGTCTGCGAACAATGCTGTTATCATGGCGCTTATCAGGGGGTAGAAAGTAGATGCGAGACATCGGTTGGGCAAAGCGGATTTATAGATGAAAAACGTAGGTTGGGCATAGCGGATTTTGGCTAGTGCGGAGTCGACCATAGGGAGCGAGCACGTCCTGTGAGGGCGGACGTTACTCCGCCCGAACTGCCAATAATCCAAGACGCCTGCCCAAAGGCATCCCGATTATATCCCTGTCATCCTGAAGCGTGATTTTGGAAATTAATGCTTTGGTCTGGTGTGTTCAGGATCTTTGAATTTTTGGGGAACACAATTATTTTTTGTTTTTATTTTCCACCCATTCTTTATATAAAGAACGGGTGGAGCC
>CALUQG010000002.1 GCA_944322855.1 Candidatus Gastranaerophilales bacterium | reverse complement strand
GTGTGTTAGGATCTTTGAATTTTGGGGGAACACAATTATTTTTTGTTTTTATTTTCCACCCATTCTTTATATAAAGAACGGGTGGAGCCCAAGAAACCCCGACCTGATGCTTCGTTCATACAGAAAGTAACACAAACCTATGCTCGGCAACTCGGCACGTAAAAATTGCTAAAGTATAAAAATTAATTTGATACAAATAATTTCCCGTGCCTCAAACAAACCTCGCTTGAAGTTGTTTGTGAAACTTTCTGTAACTCACAACGCAAAGGTCGGATTATTAAAAAGAAATCAACAGTGTTTAACCAAGGTCACAACGGCAAAGCCGTATCACCTCTTCGAGGTTTAGTTATAGATTTCTCTATCAAAACGCAAGTGGTGGAAAACGTCGGTTGGGCATACCTGCCCAAAGGCATCCCGATTATATCCCTGTCATCCTGAAGCGTGATTTTGGAAATTAATGCTTTGGTCTGGTGTGTTCAGGATCTTAAAAATTTTGTGTGCGCCTGCCATTACGAAGTGTAGAATCTTAAAAAAACTTGGTGCTAAATGCATAGCCGGTAAGACCCTGAAATAAATTCAGGGTGACAGTTGATTATATTTTGGGCATGTGTCTTGGATTATTGGCTGACGTAGGTTGGGCATAGCGGATTTTCGGACGGGTGGAACCCGGTGAGCGAGGACATTGAGCCGGCTTATGCAAAGCATAAAAGGCGAAACTGTCTGAGCATGAAGAAAATCCAAGACGCGGATTTTGGCTAGTGCGGAGTCGACCGTAGGGAGCAAGCACGTCCTGTGAGGGCGGACGTTACTCCGAGCGAACTGCCAATAATCCAAGACACGGATTTCGTGCGAACACAAAGTAGGTTGGGCATACCTGCCCAACAGCACCAACGGCATAGATAAATGCAAGTTTGTTGTTTCCCCTTACGGGTCAACCCTCACCCCAGCCCTCACCTACGTTTCACTTCGGAAACAGGCTCACACAACTCGTTCCTCGTTGGTTCGCTTTGTTTCCCACCGGAGAGGGTGAACAACAACTAATCCTCGAAGAGGTAATACGGCTTTGCCGTTGTGATTTTGATTAAACACTGTTGATATTTTTTAATAATCCGACCTTTGCGTAGTGAATTACAGAAAGTTTCACAAACAACTTCAAGCGAGGTTTGTTTGAGGCACGGGAAATTATTTGTATCAAATTAATTTTTATACTTTAGCAATTTTTACGTGCCGAGTTGCCGAGCATAGGTTTGTGTTACTTTCTGTATGAACGAAGCATCAGGTCGGGGTTTCTTGGGCTCCACCCGTTCTTTATATAAAGAATGGGTGGAAAATAAAAACAAAAAATAATTGTGTTCCCCAAAAATTCAAAGCTCCTGAACACACAAGATTGAAGCATTAATTTCCAAAATCACGCTTCAGGATGACAGGGAGATCATCAAGCGCCGTTGGACAGGTGCTAACAAACTAAAAATTTTTTTCTATCTCAGGTTTGTTTTTAGGCAGCTTTTTTACTTTGTTTATGTTCAAGTGCCCTCTGTATAAAAGATAAGCAGCTGTTGTAATCCCTGCCAGACCGACTACTGCGGTGGCAGCAATAGCCGCTGTTTTTTTACGATTTTTTGATGTTTATTTTTCGGCATTCCTGTTTGCATAGCTCGTATTTTGAACAGGGTATTGAATAAAATTGTTAAATACTTCCACTTATAAAGCTTCCTAAACTAACTTATTTTACTTTTATTAAAACAATTCAACAAAAAAATTGCTTTTCGGTTAATTTATCAATGATTGAATTTTACATATAGTAATAATTAAGTGCTATACAAGAAAAAAGGATTTTTGTATAATCTAGTATATTGGTTTTTATACAAGGAGCTTAATAATGGATAAAATATACAATAGTCATAAAGCTAATTCAAAGTTGGAAAAGCTGCTTTTTGAGTCTGTTGATGAAAAAACACCTTTTTATATAAAAGAAAATAAGCTTGTTGATTTAAGCAATAAACAGGCTTTTACTTTCAGGTTGAAAAAAGAGCATCTTGACGCATATGATGAAAATAACAATCCCGAAGGGTTAAACCTAAAAGACTGGTTCAAAGGTTATGCAAAAGAGGCTGCTGTTTCTACAGCCGGAATCAGAGGGCCACAAAACATTTTATATCCTTATGACACAAGATTTCCGATAAATCTTGTCGGGATTATGCTTGCAACAGAAGCAAAAGCGCTTGTTGCAAAAGAAACTTATCCTGACTCTGAACTTATAAAACTTGCAGGATGCGAAGTCAGATACAATTCTCAGGAATTTTTGGAACTGATTGCCCGTATTCAGGCGGCTCACGGGATAAAAACACTTGTGCCTCAAGGTAGGAAAACAATCCCTATCTGGATGGCATCTTTTCTTGCTTTTAAGCTGGATTTGCTTGGCGGTGAATATATTACATCAAGCCATGGTATTTCAGTAAAAAATGCGACAAAAGATCTCAATTCTCAAGGCAGCCAGTATTTGCCTGAAGAGTCAATGCTTTTTGTCAATAAAATTAAAGCAATTTTTGAAGAAGTAGAAAACAAGGGGTACTATGATATAAAAATTGCGGCCAATGATGATGCTTTGATATCGGAAGATTTGATGGAAAAACTGGATGACGGGGTAAAGCTGTATAAACAGTACTTGCTCGATGGAGTAGCAAAAGATGCAAATTTGAATTTGATTAAACAGTTAAAAGAAAAAATTGTTATTGAAAACGTGGGAGGCTCTGCATACAGGACTTTGAGCCGTATTCTTTCAGCATTGAATATAGATAAAAATTTTGTCTGGATGAACAAAGAAGAAGATCCTTTCTTCCATGGTATTGGCAAGTATGATACAGATCCTAAAGGCAACAAAACTTTTTATGACTATTCAGTTGATGCAACTGTTCTTTCAAAAGATAAAAACGGAAATCCTTATTTTCCTGTGATTAGTTCACTGCATTATGAAGAGAAATTGAAGGATTATCCTGTAGGAACAGTTGTTTTGATTACTGATCCTGACCACGACAGATTGACTGTTTGCCAGATTGAAACGAATGCCAAAGCTGATTATTTAAAATCACTCGGTGTTGATTACGTTGACTTAGAAAACGGAAGGATTTTGACAGTATTTACTGCAAACCAGTCTTTCCTTATGATTATGGATTTTTGGGCAAATCAGCTTAAGAAAGAAAATTTATACGACAAGCATCCAAGATTTATTATCAAAACAACGGCTTCTGCACGTTCCTGGGATGAATGGGCTAAACATAACGGAATAAAAGTTGTAAATGTGCCTGTTGGTTTTAAAGAAATTGCTAATATTATGAAAAAAGTTGAGAAACAAATTATTGAAAATCCGCAAAAAGAAGTGGTCATTACTGATGTTCTCGGCAATGATGTAAACCTTGGTGTTAATCCAAAACTGATTTTCGGCGGTGAAGAATCAGGCGGTATGATTATAGGTTCTGAAGAACTAATCAAATCACAAGCCGGAAGACAGGCTGTTGCTATGAGAGAAAAAAGTGCAACAGAAGCTATAATAGTTGCTTCTGCTTTGAGCGCTTATCTTGAAAACGAACAAAAGACATTGAGCGAGTATCTTGATGATGTATTTAGAAACAATAATATTATTTCAAAATATGATATCAGAGAAGATATTTCCTATTACAACGAGTCTGAGCCGGATATTGAAAAATTGAAACAGGCTAAAGTCGAAGGCGAAGCGCAAAGAACTAAAAACGATGTATTCTATTTAACAATGGCTGTAGCTAAGAAGCAAAACAAGCTCAATCTTGAAAATATTAAAGAGATTCTTTCTGATACTTTTAAGGAACTGAATTTTTCAAACCTGACAGATGTAAAATTTGTCGGTGACGGAACTTATCTTGAATTTGATGACAAGTTCATCGAAATACGTCCATCCGGAACAGATGCAAAAACAAAAGCATACGGTGCCGGTGCCAATAAGGCTGAAATCAAAAAATATGCACAAATTATGGGAAATTATTCAGGTGATTTAACAGATTTGTATAAAAAACTCGTTGACATGAATTTGTACGACAATTCAAAAGAGATATCGTTGAAAGATTATGCTGAATTTACAAACAAAGATGCAAACAATGCGGTATTTAAAATACCTGATTATACAAAAACTCTGGTGTTTTAGACTTATTTCTTATATATAGCCCGAACTGTGTTGATATCTCGTTGAGACAGATGTACGTCATTTGTAAAATCATTCGGAAACATGATATCATTATTACGTTTGCTGTGACCGTTCAGACCTATTGCATGACCTGCTTCGTGCAGCACTACGGCATAGAGCTGACGACTTGATGCAGGTTGGTTTGATTTTGTCTTTTTCAATATCTCTATTCTTGCATTGATGTTTCTGTTTCCATGGTATCTCAAAACCGTTATGCCGAGGTTATCTGCACCGGTAGTTGTTGACAATTTGTCGACAAAGTAGACTTTTATCTGTGCTGCGTTTTTGTTTTGTACCATACTGAAACGAACGGCTCCGTTTGTTTTTGACTGCCATTCATAAAAAGCTTTTCTTGCTGTAGGTGTATACATACAGGGTTGTATCCAGACTTTGACCGGCATTGATTTCCATTTTGTAACTTTATCCAGTTCAAGAATGTAGTCACCTGTATCATTTAGTTTTGCGTTTGTTATATTTTTTATTCGGCTTTCAACTTTTTGTGCTTCTGCTTTTGAATACCTTCCAATGCTGGTGTTCGGGTATTTGTTTGCTATATAGATATATTGCTCATACGATTTTTGATATTGTCTGTCAAAATATAGAGATGCTGCATACCAGAATCTTGATTGAACATCCTGGGGATTGCTGTTTAATCTTGTATAAAAACAGTTTGATGATTGGCGGTATTTTTTGTCAGAAAATAGATTTTTGCAGGTATGGTAAGACTCTACAGCATATACTGATACTGCTTTCAAACTAATAAAAATAATAAATAAACATATAACAAAAATTTTTCTCATGGCTAAATAATAACATATATTGTATAATTACGTATAATAATTTGTGTTAAATATAATATTTAGGAGATTTTATGAAATATAGTGTTGAAGAAAGTTTTGCTTTTATAAAACAAGATGAAGATTGGTTAAGAAAAGTACTTGTTGCAATGTGGCTTATTTTTCTTGCTTTATTGATATTTTTTATTCCTCTGCTGACAGTTATTTTGATTAAAAGCTACAGTTTGCCTTCTATACTGATTGTTTTGATTTGCAGTGTTATATCGTTAATTTTAGTCCTTTCTGTCGGCGGATTTATTTTGCAATTCGGCCATGACAGAATTACAAACAGAGAGGCTAAACTTCCAGAATGGAACAATTTCTGGACATTTGTTTTTATATCTTTTAAATCCTGTGCCGGCTCTATTATGTTTTACATTCCTGTGATTTTAGTAAAACTCATTGCAATTGAACTTGTCGTATTGCAAATGCAGGGAAATATCCCTTCGGCAGCCGGCGGAACAGAATCCTCCTTAACATTTTTTGCTGATTTGTTTGTTAATCTATTTAGTCTTTTTTATATGTTTATATATTTTGCTTTTCACGCGAACTTTTTGAAAGACTTTAATATGTTTTCTTACTTAAATTATGCAGCAGCATTCAGACTGATGAAGGGAAAATTTGTATCTTATCTGGTTTTGATAGCAGTACTGCTTGCTGTTGGTATAGTTTTTGAAATTTCATCTTTGATGCTTGTTTTAACAATTATAGGAACATTTGTTATACCTTTTGTTTATGTGTACATAAAACTTGTGTGCATTGATTTTATTGCACAATTTATGAATAAAATAGATAAAACTGAGTAGAGTTTAATTATTAGATAAAGGAGAAATAATATGGATTTAGATTTTGAAAAAGCGCTTACGTATATTTCAAAAGATATGCAATGGGGTAATAAACTGCTTGCAGGAAGCGGACTGATTCTTGCTACTGTAGCTGTTTTTCTTATTCCTGCATTGATGATTTTTTCAGGTATGCCTGCAGTGTTTTGGACAAGCCTTATTTTAGCTTTATTAGTTTCTGCTGTTTTGTGGATTATTGTCTCAGGATATGTGTGCGAAACTGCTCACAGAAGAATAAAAAATCCGCTGGAAGATACTTTGCTTGACTGGAAAAATTTTGGAGAATTGTTTATTCTCGGTTTGAAATACATGGTCGGATATCTATTGTATTTCATCCCCTTTATGATTGTCTGCGGTTTGTTCTGTACGTTTTGTATAACCGGAATTGTTTCATTGAAAAACGGTTTTTATGCCGGCAGCGGTTTTAGTTTCATTTCTATGGTATTTTGGGGTGCAATAACTTTATTTTTGTATATTATTACTATGGTATTTCTTCCTATGGTAATGACTAACTTTTTTAAAGAGAAAAAAATTCTTTCGTTTGTAAATTTAAAAACAGCATTTTCACTTGTCAGACATAATGCCGCAAATTATTTTGTATTAATTCTTTTATTCATTGCAATAACAGTTTTGACTCAGATAGTTTTTTCTCTGTTGTCAGTAACAATAGTCGGGGTAATATTCCTGCCGCTATTATATATGTATGCTTATTATGTAATTGCTGATTTGTGTGCACAATTTGCTTTGACTGCTGAAGCAAAAGAGGTTGAACAGCACAATACTCAGCCGAATGATGAAAATGCGGAAAATCCTTCGTGCTAAAATAATTGTATGAAGGAAATAGAATTTATTGATACGATAACAAAAACACTCACAGATTCGTCGCTTCTTGGCGACGACTGTGCGTTTTTGGCTCAGGAAATAACAGGTAATTCAGGGCTTTTTGTTACACAGGATTCTCTTGTTGAAGATGTACACTTCTCGCTTGCTTATACTGATGCGAGCAGTCTCGGGAAAAAAGCTGTTAATGTAAATCTTTCTGACTTGGCCGCAACCTGTGCAAAACCTCTGGTTTTGATGATTTCCTTGTCTTTGCCTGCTGATATTGAAGGCGATTTTGTTGTTAATTTTTACAAAGGTGTGAATGAAATTTGTGAGAAATATGGCATAAAAGTAGCAGGCGGAGATATTACGGGCTCTGAAAAAGTTTATATTTCAATCTGTGCAATAGGCAAGAAGGTTATTCCTTATAATATTTCAAGAAAAAATGCCGCCCCCGGAGATATTATTGCAACAACAGGTTGTCACGGAAACAGCGCAGGCGGATTGAAATTGCTGTGTCAGAAAAAAAAAGAGCCGTACTCTCTTGTTAATGCACATTTATGCCCTGAATCTTGTATTGAAAAGAGTATTATTCTTTCACAAACAGTAAAGAAAAATTTTGCAATGATGGATTCATCTGACGGGTTGGCTGATGCTTTATTCAAAATAGCTCAGGCAAGCAAAGTTGATATTGAAGCGTACACGGATAAAATTCCTGTCAGCAATGATTTAATAGAAGCATTTCCTCATGAATATAGAGAATTGAGCCTATGGGGCGGAGAGGATTATGAGCTTGTTTTTTCTTTGTCACCGGATGAGTTTGAAAAACTTGATAAATCTCTATTTTTTCAAATAGGCAGAGTCATTGAACACAGTGATAATCCTTTTGTGAAAATAATTTCAGAAGACAGAAATTTTGTAATTGATGATAATGTTTTTAATACCATGAGTTTTAATCATTTCAAGGGAGATACTAAATGAAACTTTCTGTAATTGTGACTGCAGGCGGAACATCAAGCAGATATGGAAACAAAAACAAGCTTTTAGAAAAAATAGATAACAAAGAAGTAATACTCTATTCAATAGAAGCATTTTTGCCGTTTAACCCTGCAGAGATAATAGTTTCATCATCTGACAGCTTGAAACCGGAATTAGAAAAACTTACTAAAAATATACCTGATATAAAAATAGTTAAAGGCGGCAATACAAGACAGGCCTCAATATACAATGCACTAAAAGTCTGTAAGAACCCTGATATTGTTGCAATACATGATGCAGCCAGACCATTGATTAAAAAAGAAGATATACAAAAATGTATAGAAAAAGCCATTGAAAAAAAAGCTGCAATTGTTGCTGTACGTGCGGTTGACACGATAAAAAAAGTTGATGAAACAGGAAAAATAACAGAAACTCCTGACAGAAATACTTTGTGGGCTGTACAAACTCCTCAAATTTTTGATTACCGTCTGATTTTTGATGCACATAAAAAGCTGGAGGGGTTGTCGTTTTCAGATGATTCCGGAATGATAGAATATTTGGGCTATGATGTGTATGTGACGGAAGGCAGCTATTCCAATATCAAGATAACGACAAAAAAAGATTTGTTTATCGCCCGGGAGATTATTAAAAATACTATTTTGTAATATTACTTCACAAAATTAAAGTTTTTTTTATAAAAACCGATAATATAGCTGTCATAGAATTCAGGGATAATTTATGAGTCAGGATAAAAATTTTGATGAAGAAATTCAAAAAAGTCAAAAGATGCAAAATGATTTAATTCGTTTGATGAGAGTGCTTGATATATGTATAGATAACGTAGAAGGACTTTATTTTTATATCTGGCGTAAAAAACTTTTGACTCTTTCAAAAGATAATTGATGAAGGTTTTTATAAGTTACAAATTTTCTGTGTAAATATATTCTCGAGAGCCATCCGGAAGAACTTTTTTTACAAAGTTTTTGCTCGATTTGCTGAGACTTCCGTAGCTGTCTTCAATTGTTCTGCCGTCAAGAGAATTTTTTACCCACAAATACTCATTTTTTCCGCCGGGGGTATTGATATTTTTTTCATACGCATATAATTCAAAATCTGTTTTTCCGAAAGGCTTTTTCAGATGTTTTGTAATAGTCTGTGAGAATTTTTTGATGTTGTCAATTATAATGGATTTGGTTATTTTGACTGATTTATTTTCATTATACTTGTCAAGAATAGAGAATTTTTCTTTAATATCTCCGTTTTTTCGAAAAACCATAAGGCGGTTCACAAGTATCGGATGTGCTGCACCTCTGTATACCGCAGCATTTCCTAAAATTGCGACATCACCGTTTGAAAGCTTTTTTGCATATGAGCCATAAAAATCAGATGCCAGATTTTCCATATTATCAAGATTATTTTTGATAGAAGTGACTATTTTAGGCTCGAGATGGTTTGTCAGTTTATTTATATCATTAATCGTTGCCTTATAATAATTTTTGATTTGAACAGTGCGCATATACAACTTACCCTTTCTCTAATATCTGTAGTTTAAAAACAGGTAAAAATATTTTTTGCTGCTTTTTCAGAAAATATTAATATATATTAAAAAATATGGTAGAATAAAGAAATGGACAAGCTATCACAAAGTCAGGAAGATTACCTCGAGACAATATATCTTGAATCAGTAAAAAAAGGCTGTGCCAAGGTTACTGATATTGCGAATATACTAAATGTAAAAAAAGCTTCAGTAACCGGTGCATTGAATAATCTTGGTGAAAAAGGGCTTGTGAATTATTCACCTTATTCTTCGATTACCTTAACCGAAGAAGGTGAGAAAGCTGCAAAAAAAATACTTTTACGGCACGAAGTGATGACAAACTTTTTGAAAAATATTTTGCTTTTGAATGACACAGAAGCTGCCGAGAATGCCTGCAGGATGGAACATGTTATGAGTGAAGAAATGTTTCAAAGAATTCATACTTTTTCTCATTTTGTTCAGGAATATGCAAAATCTCACAAAGATTTTCAAGAACAGATAAAGTTTTTATATAAATAGAACCGGCAATTTTCACCTATGACATATATAAGCTGAGAGTTCTTTTCTTTTTATTTTTCTTGTTGTAGTTTTTGGAAGAGCATCTCTGTGTACGATTATATTTACCGGCCTTTTATAAGGTGCAAGTCTTGAGGATAAAAATTTAACCTGCGCTCTTATATTTTCTTCAAGTTCATCATTGTTTGAAAATTGGCTGGCAAAATCCTCTTTGGGTACGATTACAGCAACAATATCTTCCGTACCTGCTTTGCCGCCTTCTACTCTTTCTATTCCGACAACACATACCTCTTCAAAACTTTCGCTTTGAGAAAGAGCGGCTTCTACTTCTTCGGGAAAAACTTTTTTTCCGCCGGAAAGCACAATCATATTTTTTATACGTCCTGTTATATATATATGTCCGTCTTTTGATATTTTAGCAATATCTCCCGTATGAAACCAGTTGTCTTTATCAATAACCTGACGGGTAAGCTCATAATTTTTGTAATAGCCTTTCATCACAGAAGGTCCTCTTACCAGAAGTTCGGAAGTTTCTTCATCAACTTTTGCTTCCACACTATTTAAAGGCCTGCCGACTGAAGCAACATCACCTCTTTTATCACAGTTTACACAAACAACAGGGCTTGTTTCCGTGAGTCCGTATCCTTGAAAAACTCTGATACCTATTCTTTCAAAAAATTCTCCTACCGAAACATCAAGCGGTGCTCCTCCTGAAATACAGCCAAAGAAGTTACCTCCGAATTTTTTATGTATCTTTCTGAACAAAAGTTTTCTTACGCTGTAGAACGGTATGAATTTTGCAATAGAATAAAATAATGAAAAAAGTATTCTTGTATGCAAAGGAGAATTCTTTATTTCAGCTTCGATGCCGTTTTTCAGCAGTTTTAAAAATGCCGGCACAACAATCATAAAATTGATATTTTTTTCCTGCATAATGCTTAAAATATCTTTTGGTTTCAGACTTTTTGTATAATATACTGATAATCCCCAGCTTAAAATTACCGAAAAACCAACTGTTAATTCAAAAAGATGGTTCATGGGCAAAATGGAAAGCAGTGATGCAATTTTTCTGTTTGCAAAAAAGCTTTTGTAAAGTATTGCCATATCATTCAGCTGGCTCAAAATGTTTTCAAAAGAAATCTCAACACCCTTGGGGGCTCCGGTTGTGCCTGAAGTGTATATTATCAAAGCTGTGGATTTTGAGCTTCTGTGTCTCCATTTTTCTTCATAGTTTTCTGGCATTGAATTTATAGAGGTTATATTTTCATTGTTGTTGTCAAATGAAATAATATGCTTTAGTGATTCAATTTCTTGCAGTAATTCTTTTGCTGTCTGTAAAAAAGTTTCTGATACAATAATTACAGATGGATTGCAGTTTGAAAGTATAGATTTGAGTTCGTATTTTGTAAGCTTTATATCCAGAGGAACAGTAATCATTCCTGACATAACAGAGGCGATTACAGCACCGCCGTATTCCGGTCTTGATTCTGATAGAATTGCAATTCTGTCGCCTTTTTGTACCCCAATATCTTTTATCAAATAACTGGCAATCTTACGTGATAAACGTCCCAGCCCCTGATATGTGTATTCAATCCACCCGTATGATGATCTGATACCTAACGCAACTCTGTTTTTGTAGTCATAGGTTTTGTTCTCTAAAAATAATAAAATGTTTTTTGCGTGACGTTCCATTTTTTTGTCACGTGCAGAGGATTTCATTTTCATTTAATTACCCCGTTTATAACAAATTAGAATGCAGTACAAAAATATTATACTATTTTTGTAGAAAAAATTTCCAGTTTCTTAATATTTCCAGTTGATTTTTACCGAACAGAGCTCTTCATTGTCTTGCGAGTCTTTTATTATGTGTAAAGAATAATTATCAAAAATCTTAGCTAAGGATTGAACTTTTTTTCCGACAGTTGTTTCTTTTCTGTATTTTATATCAATTGAGGAAGGGTAATGTTTCTTTCTGAATTCAACAGGTAATGTCTCAAGTGCCCAAACAAGATAATTAGAGTTATTTGCATGACGATTTACGTCTATATCGTCATATCTGACTTCAAATGTTTTTTGATACTGAGATGTATCAAAATTTTCAATTTTTTCATAGTCTAAATCATCGGGTCTTTTTTCATAAGGTGAAACAAAAGAAAGCACCTTTTGCATAGGTAGAATTTTTCTTGAATTTATATCTATCAAAACCCAGGCTGAAACAGCTCTGCCTATTAGTCTGTCATCACGGGTACATATTTCAAAATCACGAAAAGCATATAATTTTGTTGTTCCCCTTGATTCTGTTTTTATTTTGATAAAAGAGTAGTCTTTTATCTCTTCATATAGTTCAATGTGATATTTCAAAACTACCCACGCATAGCCGTTTTGAAAAGTAAAAGTATAACCGAATCCGAGTGACTCGGCACTTAAAGTAGCGATATCCTGTAAAAAATTTAGTAAAGCTGATTCTTTTAAATCACCTTTCCAATTTTGCTCATAATACTTTATCTCGTACTCTTTTATATACACTTGTCAACTCCGGACAATTTTTATTTTGAAGGCATTGGCGCTTCCACTTTTTGAGGTTTGTTCTTTTTATATTTTACCTTCTGGAATAGAAAAATCAAAGGGATTAATGCAATAAGCATAGCAGCATAAATTTTAAAACAATCCATATAAGCAAGTAATGTAGACTGTTGAACCAGCTGTTTGTATACAACAACATTAGCCTTAGCTGAAGCAAGACCGCTGCCTGCCATTGATGCAATACCTGACTGTAACGCTGCAAGTTTTTCAACAAATCCCGGGTGCGAATAAGTCAAATTTCTGATTAGGTGAGTTTGATGAACCTGACTCATTCTTGAAACCATTGTTGATACTGCTGATGTTCCTATTGCGCCTCCGACACTTTTTGCAAGATTGAAAACCCCTGTAGCATTTGTCATTTGATTATTTTTCAATGTTACAAATGCAATAGTCATCAACGGTATCATTATCATAGAAAAGGCCGCACCGCATATAATATTCGGTATAATTATATTGGACATTGATATTTGAAGATTCAATGTTCCGAATAATATATTGGAAAAGGCAAGTAAAATCATTCCTATAGTGATAACCCACCTTTGATCTACCCTGTTTGCAAGAATTGCACAAATAACAAGACCTGTCAGAGAACCAAAACCTCTCGGGCTGATTGCAAGACCGCTTAATGTTGCGGTATATCCCATCAATTGCTGCAAAAATAATGGCAAAATAGCCAGTGTGGAATATAAGACTGCACCAATAACAAAGTGCAATATTGTGCCTATTGAAAAGTTTTTGTCTTTAAATACTTTTAAGTCTACGATAGGTTCTTTTATAACCAGCTCTCTTATTATAAAAGCAATAAATGTTATAGCAACAAGAGTTGCTGACCATCTGACCCATCTGGCGCCAAACCAGTCTGATTTTTGTCCGTTATCAAGAATTATCTGTAAAACAAACAACCATACAGTAAGAAGCCCGAAACCCCAGTAGTCAACTTTATTTACTTTGCCTTTTCTGGCATAGGGAGGGTCTTCAATATATTTTTTTATCATCCATAAAGAAATAAAGCCAATTGGTACATTAATCAAAAATATCCAGTGCCAAGAATATGTATCGGTAATCCATCCGCCAAGAGTAGGCCCGATAATCGGAGCAAAAATTACACCGAAACCGAAAACAGACATGGCCACACCTCTTTCTTCAGGCGGAAATTCTTCCATCATTACAGCCTGAGCAATCGGCATAATTGCACCGCCGCCGATACCTTGCAGCACCCTTGCAATTATAAGCATAGTCATACTTGTTGCTATTCCGCACAAAGCAGAAGCAACTGTAAACAATAATGTAGAAAAAAGAAGGAAATTTTTTCGCCCCATCAAGGTCGAAAACCAGGCTGTTGACGGAATAATAACTCCGTTTGCAACCAGATAACTCGTCAAAACCCATGTAGATTCATCTCGTGTTGCTGAAAAAGAACCTGCAATATGCGGAAGAGCAACATTTGCAATAGACGAATCCAGCACAACCATGAATATTGTGAGCATGACAGCACTGGCACTGTACCATGGGTTTCTTTCGGATTTCCAATTGTCTTCTGTTACTAATGCTTCATTGGACATTTATTTATTTTACCAGTACTTTAGGAACTACACTCATACCCGGTTCAATGCTGTATTGAGGATCAATTTTTGATGTAAATACAATTTTAACAGGTACACGTTGTACAACTTTTACATAACTGCCTACAGCATTTTCAGGAGGGAACATACTTGCTTTGGCGCCGGTACTTGATTGTATTGAATCAACTTTTCCCTCCAGTTTAAGATGAGGATATGCGTCAATTTTGATTTTAACCTTTTGTCCTACTCTGATTTTGTTGAGCTGCGTTTCTTTAAAGTTTGCAACAACCCATCTTTTGTCCGGAACAATAGAGAATAAAGGTGCGCCTGCATTAATGTATGCACCTTCTTCTGCTGAACGGTTTGTTATTTTTCCGTCTTCAGATGCAAATATTTTTGTATATGATAGTTCCAGTTTTGCCTGATGCATTGCTGCTTCGAGTCTTTTTAACTCAGCATCGGCAACTTTGTTTTTTTCTTTTGAAAAAACTGCCTGCTGGGCTGTTGCAAGGTTTGCTTTTGCAAGATCGTATTTTGATTTTGCTCTGTCATATTCCTGCTGTGAAACAGCCCCTTTATCATAAAGGTTTTTGTATCTGTCAAAATCCTGTTGTGCAACTTTCAAATCAGTTTGTGCCGCATTTTTGTCTACAACAGCAGATTTTTGTTTATATAAAGCCATTTCATATGCAGCTTTTGCCTGTTCGTATTTTACTTTATAATCTCTGTCATCTATAGTAAGCAGAAGTTTGCCTTTTTTTACATGTTCGTTATCATCAACATACAATTTTTCAATGATACCGGTAACTTTAGGACTTACTCTGATTATATGTCCTTCAACAAAAGCATCATCAGTGGTCTCAAATGTTGAAAAATAGAGCCACCCGAACAGACATACAAAAAATATGACAAGAGACGGTATTAAAAATCTCTTTTTAACAACTTTTTTTGTTCTTTTCTTTTTTACTGTTTTTTCGGATTTTTCGGCTAAAGCTTCATTATTTTCTATATTGTTCTCTTCCATTTTTACCTCGTATTATTTCACTTAATGCTTTTATATTTCTATTTTGTATTCTTCTGCTATATTTTTTCGTACTTTTCTCAAAAGTGTAACAAGTATTTCAATATCTTCATCTGATAAATCTTTACATTGAGCCTTGTTCATTCTTTCTTTTAGCGGTTTAACTTTTTCTGCTTTTTTTCTGCCTGTCTCTGTAAGAAAGACTTTTAATATACGTCTGTTATCTGTATCTTTTTCTCTTCGTATAAGCCCTTTTGTTTCAAGAATATCAATCATCCTTGTTATGTTTGGTCTGTCTTTGCCTAATATATTAGCTATCTGGGTTTGATACAATCCATCACCCAGTGACAGAAGGACTAATATACCATATTGCTCACGGGTGATATCATCTTGTCCGTGAGCTTTTAATGTTTTCAGTCCTGCAGCCCGGTACGCAGAAGATGCAAACGCTATTTCAAGCCCTATATCATAATCATTATTGTTCGATTTAGCCAATGTTTACCTCTACATCAAAACTGTTATCATAATAACAATTATTATGCTAACATAACCCTCTATAAAAAACAAGAAATAAATAATTTACGGAATTCAAATCATGCGTTCAGTTAGTTTAATAAAGAATTTTGTTTTACTGGTCTTTTTAACTAATTTCTGTTTTACAGAAGCAAATGCTTTTTGTTTAAAAGAAATAAAAGAAAAAGAGCTTATTGAAAAATCAGCAAAACTCCAATGCAGCTGCGAATACAGACTTAACTCTATTAACATAAATTGGTTTGATAATTTTTCTGATGAATATCTCAAATACTATGTTTGTCAGGCAATAACAAAAAATCATGATATAAAAAAAGCGGCTTTAAAATCTGAAGAGTACAGACAGAAAGTCAAAAGCACATTTTCAAATGAATTACCTGAAATCACCTTTGCTCCGGCATTTGCCAGAATTAAAACAGCAAGAAATCAAATAGCTGATTTAGAATTTTCCCAAACAAGAAGCAATATCTATGCACTTCCCTTTATTGCAAGGTATGAAGCTGATATATTTTTGAAAAATCATGACAAAACAAAATCTGCAAAACTTGAAAAAGAAGCAATGGAATATGAAGAAAAGGCTGCTAATATCGCAATGGCATCTGATGTTGCTACGTTATATATAAATATACTAAAACTCGATGAAAATATATTAATCAAACAAAGAGTTGCGCAAATCAGAGAAAAGATATTTGAACTGACAAAAGAAAGAAATAAAGCAGGGCTCGCCTCTGTATATGATGTTACTTATACAGACAAATTGCATACAGAAGCACAGATTGAACTTCTTGACCTTATGAGAAACAGAAATCTTTTGCTTCATGAGCTGGCTGTTTATATTGATGAAAACCCTGCAGATGCATTTCAGATGAAGAGAGGAGCACTTAACGATCTTGAATACAAAAAGATTGTACCGCAATACATAAATTCTGAGATAATTTTATTTCGTCCCGATATTATGAAAGCTGAGGCTGATTTAAAAAAAGCAGGATTGGATGTAAAAATTGCAAGAAAAGAATTTCTTCCTAGTATTCAAATACTGGGTATCGCAGGATATAACTCTCTTTTGTTAAAAAGGCTGTTTGACTGGGAAAATATCATGGCACTTGTCGGTATTGGCGCTTTTGAGAAAATTTATACAGGCGGATATTTGATGGCAAATCTCAGAATAAAAAAAATAAAATTTGAGCAAATTTTTGAGGAATATAAACAAATCGATATTACTGCTCTGCAAGAAATAAATGACTGTCTTTGCCGGGTAAAATATGATACTCAAAAAGACAAAAATAATCTTAAAAAGTTAAACCTCGAAAAAAAGAACATTAAGCTTATTTATGAAAGACTCAAAGCCGGTATAATATCATATCTGGACTATATACAATATCAAGAAACGCTTTTAAGTCTGCAGATTGAAAAAAACAATTCAAAAGCTCAAAGGCTTGTTGATTATATTTCTTTGTATAAATCAACAGGAGCAAAATTGTAAAAACAATCTATTTAAATGCTTCTATTTTACATATATTTTCTAGAGATAAATGAATAAAGGACCTATTCAGATACTGGTAAATATTTGTAAATAATAATTTTTACTAGCAAAAACATTTATGTTTGTGTTTTACTGCTTTTATGATAGGTGCAATTTCGCCGGTCAACGGAAAATTATTTTCGTGTAATTTAAAGTCTGAAAAAACTTTCCAAACACCGGATATGGGTAAAAACACATTTAATACAAACAGCTTTCTTCAGTATGACAAAAATCGCTCAATGCTGAACAGGTTGTACATAGGCATACCGTCAAAAGTTTCATTTAAAGGCTATTACGGTGATCAGCAGCCTTTAAAAAAACTTTTCTGGATTTCTACAAACAGAAATGATGTGTATGAAGATAATTGGACAAAAGAGCATATATATCAGGTTGGCATGAAAAAATGGGTAAATGCTCACCCTGCAGAACTTTTAAAACGTACTCCGGAACAGCTTATTCAATCGTTGTGTACAATAACAAAACCTGACATGCAGTATCCCGGAATTCCTCCTTACATACCATCTCCTAATTTCGGCGATAAATGGGGAAGAAGAGCTAATTATATAGAAATCAACCCAAGAGTTGTTGCAAAATATGACGGAAATCGTGCGACAGAAGGACTTTTAAACACAATGAAACTTCTTGTTGCTGTTCCGACATCTCCGAATTCATTTGCAAACTGTATTATGTTGTCACAGCTTTATCCTTCAATATACGGCGATGGATATAAAGATGCAGATTCTTTATACTGTGCGGATTTACACAGAGGTATCAGCCAGACCCTGACATCAGACGGTTTATATGGAAAAATGGGAGCGGATGAGCAGGTAAAAGCATTTAATGATATGGCTCATTTACTGGGTTTTAAAACAGGATTCAGAATGCCTCTTTCTGCCGGACAGCTGAGGGTTAAAGGTCATGAATTTAACTGGGGTAAGGACGAAAAAGCTTTTATCGATGCCTGTGTATGGGGAATAGAACTCGGATTTGATTCAATATTTTTTGACAGCGCAAAGCATATAATTGACAGAGACGGGTATATAGGAGTGGGCGATTTGCCTAATAAAGCTCAAATGGCATATATACTTTATAAAATAAGAGAACAAACCGGTAGAACAGATCTGTCATTTGTGGGTGAAAAATGTAACAATAATCAGGAATATAAAGAAATGGGATTTACTGCAGGAACAGATTGGGGTAAGGCTGATGATTTCTGCAGTGTAAAATGGGAATCTCAACAGCAGAGCTGGTCAGGTGAATATGCAGGAGGCCCCGAAGTTTCCAATGACAACGATGATGGCGGAATGCCTTTCCCTCAGAGGTTAAATAGAATTAATTCATGTTTGTTTGCATTTAACAATGTTGGAGAAAAATTGCCGTCGTTTATGCAAATTCATGATTTGTTTCCTTTATCGCCATATACAAACACACATGAATTGATGATGCATACAAAAGAAATGAACGGCTCTGATGCATGGACAGAATGTGAAAGGCATTATGACGGCGCCTTTAACACATCTCCTGCCGCAAATGAGTATCGCAATAACGTATATCACATTTTTGAAAATGTGATAAGAACATTCGGCTAATTTTGATTTCTCCTGTATTTATGCCAAAATTGTATTATTAACTTTTATTATTAAATGCGAGAAACGAAACATGATAACAACAAATAAGCTTACAGTCCGTTTTGGAAGCCAGACTTTATTTGAAAATGTGAGCATAAAATTTTTGCCGGGTCACTGCTATGGTGTAATAGGTGCAAACGGTGCAGGAAAATCTACTCTTTTGAGGGTTATTTCAGGTGATGTAGAGCCTACATCAGGTGAAGTTCATATACAAAAAGGACTGCGAATTGCAGTGCTAAAACAGGATCACTTTGCTTATGACAGCTTTCCTGTAATTGAAACTGTTATTATGGGACACAAAAGGCTTTATGATGTAATGAAAGAGAAGGAAGCTCTTTATGCCAAGCCTGATTTTAATGATGAAGACGGTTTAAAAGTCTCCGAACTTGAAACAGAATTTGCCGAACTTGACGGCTGGCAGGCAGAATCTCAGGCTGCAACATTGTTGAGTGATCTTGGAATAGAAGACGAAAAGCACTATGGATTGATGAGCGAGCTTTCCGGCAGTGAAAAAGTTAGAGTACTTCTTGCTCAGGCTTTGTTTGGAAATCCTGATATTCTGCTTCTTGATGAGCCGACAAACCATCTTGATATCACTACTATAAAATGGCTTGAAGAGTTTTTGATAAATTTCCAAAACCTTGTTATAGTTGTTTCTCACGACAGAAACTTTCTTGATAATGTCTGTACGCACATTGCAGATATCGATTATCATAATATACAGCTTTATACGGGGAATTATTCTTTCTGGGCCCAGGCAAGCCAGCTTATACAAAAACAAAAAGAAGAGCAAAACAGAAAGACTGAAGAAAAAATTGAAGAGCTCAAAGCGTTTATTGCACGTTTCAGCGCAAATGCATCAAAAGCGGCTCAGGCTACTTCCAGAAAAAATATGCTGGATAAGCTGACTCTTGAAGATATAAAACCCTCTTCCAGAAAATTTCCGAGAATACGTTTTAATTACCAAAAGATACCGGGAAAAGACGTTTTACATGTTGAAAAGTTAAATAAGTCTATTGACGGAGAACTTGTTATAAAAAACTTTTCAATGGATGTTTATCAGGGAGATAAAATCGGATTTATCAGCCGCGATCCTCTTGTGGTTACAACGCTTTTTCAAATTCTTGCAGGAGAAATGGAACCTGATTCAGGGAAGGTTGAGTGGGGCGTAACTGCGACACGTTCATATTTTCCAAAAGATAACAATGCTTATTTTGATACAAATTTAAGTCTTATAGATTGGCTCAGACAGTATTCTCAGGAGCAGCATATAAGTTTTATCAGAGGATATCTCGGCAGAATGCTTTTTTCCGGTGAAGAAGCCGAAAAAAGTGCTAACGTCCTCTCCGGAGGGGAAAAGGTTCGTTGTATGCTTGCTAAAATGATGATAGCTGAAGCAAATGTATTGATTTTTGACGAACCCACGAACCATCTCGATTTGGAAGCAATTACCTCTTTGAACAATTCGTTAATTGATTTCAACGGCTCGGTTTTGTTTACTTCTCAGGATCATCAGTTTATCCAAACTGTCGCAAACAGAATAATTGAAATTTCTCCTAACGGCTGGATTGAATCTCATTATAAGTATGAAGAATATATGATGAATCCTGAAATGAAAAAGAGAAGAGAACTTTTGTATAAAAATACTGTCCAAAAGTAAAAAAAATAATCTTTTAATTCAGCTGTATTATATTCCCTTAAAGGGGCTTTTAAGATAGCCAAATTTGATGTAATATAGATTATCATCGAGGATGTTTGTGATGTACAAACGGATTATTTAGGACAGAAGAGATTATGTTGAAAATTTTTAATTCATATTCAGGTAAAACAGAAGAATTTACTCCGATTAACGGAAATCATGTAAATATGTATGTATGCGGCCCTACAGTGTATGACCATCCTCATCTGGGCCACGCAAGATGCTATATTACCTGGGATGTTTTATACAGATATCTTAAGTTTCTCGGATATGATGTAAAGTATTGCAGAAATGTCACTGATGTTGATGACAAAATCTTAAATAAATCCGTCAAAGAAAATTGTACACCTGATGAGATTGCAAAAAAATATTATGATATATTTTCAGACTCTATGAAAAAACTCAATAACCTGAAACCGGATGTAGAACCTTTCGCTACAAAAACTCTGGGCGATATGATTAAAATGGTTAAAACGCTTATTGAAAAAGGCTATGCATACGAGGTTGACGGAGATGTGTATTTTAGGGTCAAGAAGTTTCCTAAATACGGAATGCTTTCCAAGCAGCCTATTGATGATCTGGAAGCAGGCGCAAGAGTTGAAGCTTCTTCTATAAAAGAAGATCCTCTTGATTTTGCTCTGTGGAAAAAAGATGAAAAATTCGGATATAAAAGTCCCTGGGGCATCGGACGCCCGGGGTGGCACATTGAATGTTCTGCAATGAGCAAGAAACACCTTGCTGATGAGATTGATATCCATGCCGGAGGCGCCGATTTAATTTTTCCACATCACGAAAATGAAATAGCCCAGTCTGAATGTGCAAATGGCTGCAGATTTGTGAAGTATTGGATGCACAACGGTTTTGTAACTATTAACAAAGAAAAAATGTCCAAGTCTTTGGGCAATTTTATTACAATCGACGGACTTTTGGAAAAATATGATGCAAATACAATCAGATTTTTCATTTTGACTAATCATTACAGAATGCCGGTAGAATTTAATGATGAAGCTTTGTCTGCTGCGCAGGCAGGTGTTCAGCGTTTGAGAAATGCGGCAGGAAATGTGCTTGCATGGGTCGGGAAAAATTCGTTAATTGAAGATATTGAGTCTGAAGATATTGATGCTTTTAAAGAAGCCATGAATGATGATATAAACACCTCCAAAGCGCTTGCTGTATTGTTTGAAACAGCAACAAACGCAAATAAAGCGAAAGATGCCGGTGATAAAGAGAATGCAATCAAGTATATTTCTGTTCTTATAAGACTTGCAAGAGTTTTGGGCTTTGACTTTGAAAAAGTTGAACTTGACGAAAATCAATTGAAGGATAAACTTGATACAATTATAGACGAATTTGATTTTGTAACAGACAAATCGGCAGGTGCAAAAGAGATTATGAAAAAAATTATTGAAGTCAGAAATGAAGCCAGAGCACAAAAAAATTGGGCTGTCGCTGACAAAATCAGAAATTCTCTTGATAAAATCAATGTTGTATTAAAGGATACAAAAGAAGGAACTGTTTTTGAATTGAAGTAGTAGTTTCCATAAGAAATATCGGCTCTGTTTTGTAAAAAACTGCGGACTAAAAATAAGAAAGTTGGCAAAAGATGTTAAAAGTAGGTCTCACAGGCAACATCGCCTCAGGAAAATCAATTGTACAAAGCTATCTTGAAAAAAGAGGCATTCCTATTATTGATGCGGATTGGATTTGTCACCGGTTGATGGATGAAAATGAAGAAGTAATTGAAAAAGTCAAAAAACTTTTTGAAGGCAAAGATATATTGCTTGATGACGGAAGACTCGGCAGACATAAAATAGGACTTATTGTCTTTTCAAATCCTGAAAAAATGGAAGCTCTTGAGGATATTTTACATCCGCTTGTTGAAAAAAGAATTTTGCAGTTTTTTGAAGAACACGCAAACGATGAAATCGTTGTTGCTTCTGTTCCTTTATTATTTGAAGAAAATATGCAGAATCTTTTTGACAGGACAATTCTTGTATGTGCGGACAAAAAAATACGTCTTCAACGTTTGATGAACAGAAACGGATACAGCCTTGAGCACGCTTTAGAACGGATTAATGCTCAGGTTTCTCAGGAAGAAAAAAGATACATGGCAGATTTTATCATTGAAAATAACAATGATTTGCTTGAACTCGAGACACAGATTAATAAAACAATTGAAAGATTATGGACATGATAAAAAAAATCCACAAAATACCTGACAAAGTCTTTTTTAAAGCTGTATTTTTAATTGTTATATTATGGAATTTAAAATACTTATTTTTGCCTGTTCAGGTGCCTTTTACAATTCTTACACAGGACTTTATCTGGAAAAATCCTTTTTATTCTTCAGTTTTTGCACTTAAGAAAGCAGCTTCTGATATAAAGAGTTTTCAAGATGAAGGAGAAATCGGCTTTGTGAGCGATGAACCGCAAAACAATGTTTTTGATATCCCAACATCCATTAAAAACTTTTATATTGCTCAATATGCAGTAATTCCGTCAATTTTGAAAAACGATACGGAACATGAATATGAAATAGCATTTTTTGATAGAAATATTCTGCTGCCGCAAGGATTTTCTATAGTAAAGAAAATCAATGAAAAATTGTATATATTAAAAAAGGAAAATAAATGATAATACTGAGCTTAATTGCCGCATTTTTGATAGCGTTTGCAACAGGATATTTTATAGTTTCATTGATAGACCGAGAGCTTGAATTGAGATTTCGTCTGCTTTTTGCTATCCCTGTCGGGTATGGAATTCACTCAATATTGTATTTTGTTTATCAGTGTTTGAATATTTATAACTTTAAAGATTTTCAATGGCTGGAGCTGATTGTTGCTTTGATTTTTGCGATAATCTATTACAACCAGGACAGGCCTGATATGTCTAAACACAATTTTAAAAAGCTCAGCAACTGGTTTTATGTAGCCAATTTATATGCATTTATGATATTTTTAAAGTATTTTGTAAACAATCCGATGGGAAGCTGGGACGGCTTTCGTATTTGGAATACAAAGGCTGAATTTTTGTTTTTGCAAAACCCGTTGTGGAAAAATGTTTTTACACTCCCTCATTTTATGTCACATTGTGATTATCCTTTGTTTTTGCCTTCGTCAATGGCAAGATTGTGGCATTATGCAGGATATCAAAATTTCTGGACAAATATGATTTTCGGTCTTATATTTACATTCGGACTTGTATATCTTTTATATCAGGCATTGAGTTATTTCAAGAGTGAAAAGGTCGCAATTGCTGTTTGTACAGTTTTTATGATTAGTGATATTTTTCTTGTAAACGGCGCATCACAATGTGCTGATATTCCTCTTGCTATGTATTTTTTGTGTTCAATTATTTGCCTGTTTTTCTATTTCAAAAGCAAAAGATTTACGACACTGCTTCTGGGTTTGCTCATTGCAGGATTAAGTGTATGGGTAAAAAATGAAGGAATGATGTTTTTTGCAATTTATGTTTTAACAATAATTTCAGGCTTTATTTCTGAGAAAAAGTACAAAAAAAGTTTAATTTTTGCATTGTATTCTCTGCCGTTTTTTGCCTGTGCATTCCTGTATAAAAAATTTAGCGGTGCACCGAATGATTTAATCTATGGATTTTTCGAAATCAAATCTTACGCTTTTGCGTTTGATTTGCATAGGTATGCAGTTATATTAAAAACATTTATATCTATGGTATTTGATAAATTTGTACTATTCCTTGCACTTGTTTTGCTATGTGTTAAAGGATTTAAATTGCGAGACAAAATCAAAAAACCGTTTATTGTTTCAGCAATAATATTCATTTTGATGATAGCAGGCTATGTTGCTGTATATGTTCTGGCACCGCATGATATAAACTGGCTTGTGGAAAATTCTATGGATAGATTAATTCTTCAGATACTGCCGGTATTTTTGTTTATATTTCCGACAACTTTGCGAATTGGTAAACCGGATAGTATAAACTAATTAATTACTAAATTTTAGATATATGATAAAATTGAAGTGTAAAATTTAAATAAAATAAGGTGAAAATAAATGAAAAATATAAAATCAAAAATAATATCATTGTTTGTTATAACAGTAATGCTGGCAGGAGGACTTGTTGCATCAGCGAATAAACAGCAGCCTGTTTTGACAGAAGTTAAAACACAGTCAGCGCCGGCGGCAAAGACTGTTGATCTTGATTTAAAATCAAAATCATCATCTCCAATAGTTAATGAAAAAAATTATTCATCCGCACAACCGCTTGATATAGTAGCAAATCCCTGCGTGTATGTCGGCAAACAGGTTAAATTCAGAGCTGTTTTTGACAAATTTTCAACCCTCGGTCTTGATTACAAACCGGCATATCGTGATTCTCAAAAGTACATATCTTTTCTGATTAAAAGAGATGATGTAACTGATCATACAATTCCTCTTTCTGAGATGAAGATTTTTATTAAAAGGACAGAAGCAGAAAAGTTCATTGACCTTGAATCAGGGGACATAATTGAAGTATATGGAAAAGTATTTTCTGCAGCGTTAAATGATGCCTGGGTTGATACTGACAAGCTTGTTGTTTTAACTAAAAAGAACAAAAAAGAAGACAAAAAAGCTTAGGATAATTTGAAAAATATAAAAAATAGTATTTATAATATTCATTGAAAAGAATTTAAGATAAGTTGCGGAGTTACCATATTATGGCAGAAAATAAAAACGAAAAGAAAAAGAATTATCTTACAATCCACGGACATTTTTACCAGCCGCCGAGAGAAAACCCTTGGCTTGAAGCAATAGAGCTCCAGGACAGCGCTCTGCCGTTTCATGATTGGAATGAAAGAGTTAACTTAGAATGCTATAATCCGAATTCCGCATCAAGAATAGTAGATGCAAATAACAAGGTTCTTGATATTGTAAACAACTATTCTTTAATGAGCTACAATTTCGGCCCGACACTGCTTTCATGGATGGAAACTCATGCTCCAAAAACTTATGAAAGAGTAATCAAAGCTGATATAGTCAGCCGTGTGAAATTTTCAGGACACGGAAACGCTATTGCACAGGTCTATAACCATATGATTATGCCTCTTGCAAACCGTCACGATAAAGAAACACAGGTTAGATGGGGCATAAGAGATTTTGAATACCGTTTTGGCAGGATGCCTGAGGGTATGTGGCTTGCAGAAACGGCAGTTGATGATGAAACCCTAGAGGTGCTTGCAGATAACGGTATTAAGTTTACTATTCTTTCGCCTTATCAGGCACAAAGCTATCGTAAACTAGGCTCAAAAGAATGGACGGATGCAGGCTGGGGCAATATTGATCCTGCAAAACCATACAGATATTTTATAAAGAAAAATCCTAAAAAATATATAGATTTATTTTTCTACGACGGCGCTATTTCAAAATCTGTTGCTTTTGACAATATTCTTCAAGACGGAAACAAATTTGTTAACCGGCTTAAAGAAGGTTTGTCGGATTTGAGAGATTATCCTCAGCTGGTTAATATCGGTACTGACGGTGAAAGCTACGGACACCACACAAAATTCGGTGATATGGCTCTTGCTTATGTTTTGAGAGTAAAAGCAAAAGATGCAGGTTTTACAATAACAAACTATGCCGAATATCTTGATAAATACGGTGTAAAAGATGAGGTTGATATAAAACAGGCATCGTCATGGAGCTGCTTCCATGGAGTCGGAAGATGGAAAGAAGACTGTGGCTGTTCAACAGGCGGTCAGCCAAGCTGGAATCAAAAATGGAGAAAACCTTTAAGAGAAGCCTTAGACTATCTTAGAGATAAACTTGCTGCACTATATGAAAAACAGGGTAAGAAATTTTTCACAAAAAATCCTTGGGATGTTCGTAATGAATATATCAACGTTATTCTCGACAGAAGTGAACTTTCCATAAAAAACTTTTTTAGAAACAATCTGAAACCTGAATGCAACGATCAGGATAAAGTTTATGCAATGAAACTTCTTGAAATACAAAGGCAGGCAATGCTTATGTATACAAGCTGCGGCTGGTTCTTTGCAGATATTTCAGGTATTGAAACTACACAGATTATGAAATATGCAGCAAGAGCTATGCAGCTGGCTGCTACATTTACCGATGAAGATTTCGAAACAGAATTTGTTAATATCCTTTCTGGTGCACAAAGCAACATTAAAGAATTCGGTTCAGGTGCGGATATCTACAAAAAATTTGTTAAACCATCGGTTGTTACAATAAAACAGATTGCAAGCCTCTGGGCTATAATCTCTCTTTATGAAGAAATTGAAGATGAAACAACGCTTTATTGCTATGACATCAAACGTTTGAGCTACAAAACTGTTTCCAAAGGAAAAAATAGTCTTTATCTCGGACGTATAGCAATCAAGTCACAAATTACTCTTGAAAAATATGATTTGATTTTTGCATTGTTAAAATATTCAGGCGGTGATTTCCATTGTGCTATTAAGGAATATTCTACTGCGGAAGAATTTAATGAAATTCAAAAATCACTCACAGATACTTTTGTTAATTATCCGTTAACAGAAATTATCAGAAGTCTGGACAAAAACTTTGGTTCAGAATATTACACTCTTAAGGATATCTTTATTGAAGAGAGAAGGAAAATCCTCAATATTATGATTCAGGGCAAAACTAATAAATTTTCAGGCTTATATAAAGATATCTATGAAGACGGAAAAGCCTCAATATTCCATTTCAAAAATCTCGGCTTAACACCGCCTGATGAATTCAAAATTGCAGCAAGATATGTGCTTGGTATTGAATTCAATAAACAATTTGAAAATGACGAAAAAGTTATTAATGAACATGACCTTCAAGAAGCTATAGATATCAATAATGAAGCCAAAATGCTTGATATCAAGCTTGATAAAAAACTTGCTAATAAAATCTTTACGGAAAAAATTACTGACGCTATGTACGCACTTGCAAAGAATCCTGAAATTCACAGGATAGAAACGGTGCTGAATTTGTTTAAGTATGTTGAGCAGCTTGAACTAAGAATAGATACATCAGAATCTCAAAATACATACTTTAACAAAATACATGAAATTCTTGAGGAAGTTGTTTCTAACATCGATGACTTAAAAGATGAATATGACAGAAAATTTGTTCTGCTGCTTTTAGAACTTGGAAACAAGCTCAATATAAATACGGACTTTTACAAAGATACGTTTGATAAAGTAATGTCACCATTACACTCACAAAGCAAGAAATAATCTTGTGTTTTCGTTGCTAAGTGATACAATAAAATAAGATAAATAGTATAATCGAGCGTATTTTAAATGGGCAGGATTGTAGTAGATAGAGATGTGTGCAAGGGATGTTACCTTTGTGTAAAGGCATGTCCTAAAGGGCTGTTAAAAAAGAGCAGTGAAGCGAATGAGTATGGATATTTTCCTGTTGAGTTCGCAGACCCGAACAATGAATGTATAGGGTGCGCAATGTGCGCTTTAAATTGCCCTGATGTTGCAATAAAAGAAGTGTACAGATAGGAAGAAGACTGTGGCAAAAGTATTGGTAAAGGGTAATGAAGCAATTGCACAGGCAGCGATTAATGCCGGATGTCAGTGCTATTTTGGTTATCCGATTACTCCGCAAAGTGAAATCGGTGAATATATGGGAGCGCATTTGCCTGAACTCGGCAGAACTTTTATAACTGCTGAGAGTGAACTTGCTTCAATAAATATGGTAATCGGAGCAGGTACCACAGGAACAAAGGCAATGACCTCATCTTCTTCATGCGGAATTGCACTTATGCAAGAAGCAATTTCCGCAATGTGCTGTGCTGAGGTACCGGGTGTAATTGTTAGTGTAATGAGAGGCGGCCCGGGGTTAGGTAATATTGCACCTGCTCAGGGAGATTATTTTCAAGCGCTTAAAGGCGGCGGCAACGGTGATTATAAAACAGTTGTACTTTCTCCTTCAACAGTGCAGGAAGCTATTGATTTAACTTACAGAGCATTTCACCTTGCCTTAAAATACAGAAATCCTGTTATGCTTCTTGCTGACGGAATACTGGGACAAATGATGGAACCTGCTGAATTTGGCGAATATCCTTATGATGATCCTGATGTGAGTACATGGGCTCTAGATGGTGCCAATAATCGTCCTGCAAGAAATATAGTTTCTCTTCATATGCCTGAAGGCGCTATGGAAGCACTTACAAACAGAATTTTTGAAAAATATGAAAAAATTGCACAGGAAGAAACAACTTTTGAAGGATATAAACTGGAAGATGCAAAACTGGTTTTGACGGCATTTGGTACTGTCGGAAGAATAGCCAAAGCAGCTGTAAACAAAGCCAGAGAAAAAGGAATGAAAGTCGGTTTATTCAGACCGGTGACATTATTCCCGTTCCCGGAAAAACAGCTTCAAGAGACTGCAAAGAATACTGATATGATTTTGGATTTGGAACTTAATAAGGGACAGATGCTTTTGGATGTTCGTTCAGCAGTATTCGGTGCTTGTCCTGTTGAATTTTTCGGAAGGACAGCAGGCGGTCTTTTAACTCCTGATATGATTATGAAAAAAATTGAAGAATTATACTCAAAATTAGGCACAAAAACGGAAGCAGGGGTGAATTAATTATGGAAACACTTGTTTATAAAAGACCCGAATCTCTTCTGAAAGACGGACATTTTACTTTTTGCCCGGGATGCGGCCACGGTGTAATTTTGAGAATTATTGCTGAATTAATTGATGAATATAACCTGCAAAAAGATACAATAGCGATTTCTTCCGTAGGTTGTTCAATATTTTTAGAAAAGTTTTTCAATCTGGATGTTGCAGGTGCGTCGCATGGTCGTTCACCGTGTGTTGCTACCGGTATAAAAAGATGCAAACCTGACAAATTCGTTTTCACATATCAAGGTGATGGTGATGCTGCTACAATCGGGTTTAATGAAACAATTCATACAGCCTGCAGAGGTGAACATATCACTACGATTATGATAAACAATACTAATTTTGGTATGACAGGAGGTCAGGCAAGTTCTACAACCCTTGTCGGGCAGGTTACAACAACTACCCCGAAAGGAAGAAAAGCAGAACTTACAGGTTATCCTTTGCATGCCGCAGAGATAGTCGCAAAATGTGAAGGTACTGCTTATAGTGCAAGGGTTGCAATTACAACATCAAAAAATATCAGACAGGCAAAAGAAGCAATCAGAAAAGCTTTTGAAACACAGATTAAAGGGTTGGGTTACGGTTTTGTTGAGGTGCTTGCGGCTTGCCCGACAAACTGGCATTTGACACCCGTTGAATCAATTGAACGGATTGATGATATTATTGAAAAAGTACATCCCCTGGGTGTATTTAAAGATGTCACAGCATTGGAGAAAGCTTAGACTATGAATATCAAAGATATGAGTATAATAATTTCAGGATTTGGCGGACAGGGCGCATTATTTGCTGGTATACTCCTTTGCCACGCAGCGGTTGTAGAAGGAAAACATACAACATGGTTTCCAGCTTACGGTGCTGAAATGAGAGGCGGAGCCGTAAATTGCGCCGTAAATATTTCTGATGACGAGATACCGTCTCCTGTAATTGATGAAGCAGATGCGGTTATTGCGTTGAATGATGCTTCGCAGGCAAAGTTTGAACATAAAGTGAAAAAAGGCGGTTTTATGATAATAAATTCGTCTCTTTCTCACATCCCTACAACAAGAAAAGATATAAATTATATAAGAATACCGTTTAACGATCTTGCACAAAAACTTACCCAGCCTGCATTTGTAAATGTAATGGCACTTGGTGCTCTGATTGAAAAAACAGGTATCTTAAAAATAGAATCCATTATAGAAGTTATGAAAGATATGTCAAAGAAGGTGTCAGCAAAAAAAGCCGCACTGCTGCCAAATAACATTGAATCTCTGCATTTTGGTGTCAGTGTAATGAAAAATCAACCGGCTGCTGTATAGTAACTATGAAAGAAACTGTAGAATATATCAAAAAAAAGATAAAAGATTTTGAACCGGAACTTGGAATTATTTTAGGCTCCGGTCTAGGTGATTTTGCCGACAATATAGAGGGTGTAAGAATTCAATACAAGGACATCCCCGGTTTTGAGACTTCTACTGTGGCAGGGCATAAAGGCCAGCTTGTTTTTGGGGAAGTATTAGGTAAAAAAGCTGTAATTATGCAGGGACGATATCATTATTATGAAGGGTACCATATAAGCAGAATTGTTTATCCGGTAAAAGTTATGAAAAAACTTGGCGTTAAAACTCTTATAATAACTAACGCTGCCGGCAGTGTAAATAAAGCATACAATGCCGGAGATTTAATGGTTATTTCTGATCATATTAATCTAATGGGTGTAAACCCTTTAATCGGAGAAAATGATGCTACTCTTGGTGACAGATTTCCAGATATGTCTGAAGTCTATAACCATGCATTGTGTGATTTTGCTCTTTCAAAAGGCCAGAAATTAGGACTCACGATGCGAAAAGGTATCTATGCTGCCATGAGCGGCCCCAGCTATGAGACACCTGCAGAGATAAATATGCTCAGGATTATGGGAGCGGATGCTGTTGGAATGTCTACTGTACCGGAGGCACTTGTTGCAAATTACTGTTCTATGAAAGTGCTTGGAATAAGCTGCATAACTAATTCAGCAGCAGGAGTTCATCCATCAAGGCTTTCGCATAGTGAAGTTGTTGAAACAGCTGCAAAAACAAAAGATTCCTTTATGAAACTTTTAATGGCTGTAATTGAAGAGATATAATTCTAGATATTTTGAGCGAGTTGTGTTCCGGCGACAAAACCTGTTGACCAGCAGTTTTGAAGATTAAATCCTCCTGTTAGTCCGTCTATATCAAGAACTTCTCCGCAAAAATATAATCCGCTTACAATTTTGGATTCAAGAGTTTTCGGGTTTATCTCTTTTAAATCTACGCCTCCTGCTGTCACAATTTCTTCGCCTTTGCTGACATTTTTTGCATGCAAAATAAAATTTGTAATTTTTTTCGATATTTTTTCTCTATCTTTTTTGGTAAGCTGTCCTGCTCTGGTTTTTGGGTCTACGTTTTCAGCTTCAAAAATCTTTAGAACAAGATTTGATGGTAACATTCCTGATAGAATATTTACGGAAGCTTTTTGTGGATGTTTTTTTAATAACTTTGAAAACTCACAATCAAAGTTCTCAAAGTCTTTACCTGCAAGATTGAATACGATTTTCAGCGGTTCTTTCTCGTTGAAATTTAAGTATGCGCAGTAAGATGAAATTTTATAAACAACAGGCCCTGAAATGCCTTTATGAGTGAATAAAAAATCACCTTTAAGTTCTTTAAATTTTTTGTTTTTAAAAAACACTGATGCCTCAACATCTTTTATACTTATTCCGGTCAAACAGGCATACTCTTTTTCACATGTAATTAATGAACACAGTGCAGGCTTGAGTTCTGTTATTTTGTGTCCTAACTTTTGAGCAAGCTTTTGTCCGCCGCCTCTTCCTCCTGTTGCTATTACAACTTTGTCAAAAAGATATGTTTTCTTATTTGTTTTTAATAAGAACTGATTGTTTTGTTTTTGTATATCAATAACTTCTTCAAATACTTTTTTGATATTTTTATGTTTTTCTATTTGTTTTGTTAGTGCGTTTTTGACATCTTTAGAGGAATTCGAAACCGGAAATATCCGGTTGTCGTTTTGGGTATAAATTTTTATACCGATTTTTTCAAAAAAATTGATTGTGTCAGGAGTTGAAAATCTGGAAAAAATGCTGTATAAGAATTTTTCTCCTCTCGGATAAAATTTTACAAGCTCTTTAAAATCATATTCTGCATATGCGAGATTGCATCTGCCGCCTCCGGTCGGCAGCAGGGTGTTAAGTATAATGCCGTTATCAAAAAGAAAAATTTTGTTATCTATATTCTGGGCAGCGTTTAATGCACACATGACACCGGCAGGGCCGCCGCCTATTATTGCAATTTCAGTCATGCGTTTTCCTCGTACCATATAGATAAACATCTTCTACATCATCAAGATCGTCATAAATTTCAGATATAGTTTTATTTAAAACCGGATGTACAAAATCCGGTATCAGTTCAAGCAGAGGAACAAGCACAAATGCACGTTTATGCATTTGTTTATGAGGAATTGTTAAAACATCTGTATTGATTACATCACTGTTATAAAAAATTATATCTATATCCAGTGTTCTTTCACCCCACCTTTGTTCATTCCGGCGGTTTCTTCCAAGGGCTTTTTCAATATTTGAACATTTAAAAAGCAAATCTTGCGCAGAAAGTTTTGTTTTAATTTCAACAGCTGAATTTAAAAACCAGTTTTGCTCTTTTACACCCCATGGCTCTGTCTCATACAGCGCAGAAACCCTTATGACTTTTATGTCTTCAGACAAATCAAGAAAACTCACAGCCTGTTCAATAAGCTGCATTCTGTTGCCTTTATTTGAACCCAGAGATAAGTACGCAATTGCCATGGTATGATTTTATAATTTTTTGATTTATTTTACAAGCTTATTCAACCTGTATTCCATTAGTTTTTGTCAGGCAGATATTTTACAAAGTATGAAAGAGCAAACGGTATAAATGATATTATCAAAAGTGTTTTTATGATACCGATATTCTGTGCAATATATCCGATTAAAGGTAAAAATACCCCGACTATGCCCCAGCTGAAACCGCCAATGAAACCTGATATCATACTTTTGTATTCAGGCATGGTTTTTTGAGCCATAACCATGTTTATCGAAACTGACAACATTGTAATAAATCCTGTCAGGATAAACAACACAAAAGACAATACCGGTGCTGTTTTGATAATGCTTACAAAAACTAAAGTCAAAATAAAAGGGACAATTAATGAGGTATAAAATACATTTTTGTAGCCTATAATTTTTTCATATTTACTGCTTATGTATGTACCAAAGGCACCAACAGTAAGAAATACAAAAACGGCTATACCTATTTGAAAAGCGTTGTAACCGAGTTCTTTCCAATAAAAAGGCATTAATATACTAAAACTTGATGTTACAAGAGATTTTAAGGCTGATACCATTATCAGAATTCTTATTGTTTTGTTTGAAAAAATATCAACCAGTGTTTGGTTAAACGAATTTTTGTTTTTGACAAAGTTTTTTGCCTGAATTTTCGGAACAAAAAGGAAAAGGCAAAAAGCGAATATCAACCCCCAGCTTGAAGCGATTGGAAGTCTTGTTACTCCGAACAACTGTGTAATTGCAGAAGAAATTATAGGGCCTAATGAATATCCTATAGTTCCTGCCGCAATAAATATGCTCATGTTTTTTGCAAGGTTATTTCCGCTGTACCTCACAACAAAACCTGTTGCCTGCGGATGATAAAATCCAACTCCGAGTCCACCTATAATTAAACAAGCTGCAAGCTGCCAGATGTTGTTAACAAGCCCGGACAGAGAAAAAGCAACAGAGGCAAGAATTATGCCCCAGAATATAAAAAATCTTTTTTGCCATTTATCAGCAATAAATCCAAAAACAGGCTGCATCATTGATGAAAAAAGCTGTGATGCACTCATTGCACAGGTTGCAAGTGCAAGACTTGCGCCGATGTTTGCGACAATGAAAGGCAAAATCGGGTTAATGAAACTTGAATAGCTGTCAGAAAGCCCGTGTCCGAGAGTCAGCCAGGCTAGTGCTTTTTTGTTTTCAGATGTATTCTGTTCGTTATTAGGTGTTTCGTTTGGCATAATTTTCCCTGTCATGTCTTATATTAATGTTTGTAATGTCTGATACCTGTTGTAATCATTGCGATTTCAAACTTGTCCGCAGCTTTAATAATTTCATTATCTTTTAAAGTTCCTCCGGTTTGAATAATGCCGCCTATTCTACATTGTGCAGCTGCGTGTATACTGTCTATTGACGGTATAAATCCGTCGCACGCAATTACGGCTTTTTTTGCCCCGTCACATGCTCTGTTAAGTGCAGTTTCAACAGCATCTATTCTGCTTGTTTGTCCGCCGACAATCGAAAAAGTTTTGAAATCTTTTGCCACTACAACTGCATTTGTTTTTACATGTTTTGCTATTTTCCAGGCAAATACCATGTCTTCTATCATCTCTGCATCCGGTTTTGTTTTTGTGACTACTTTAAATAAATCTTTATCCAGTTCTTTGTTATCAGTTTCTTGAACAAGAGTTCCAAATGGTGTTATATGAATTTCCTGCTCCTGCATAGTGCGGATTGTTTTGTAGGGTGTATTGAGTTTAATTATTCTTAGCTCTTTATTGTTTTTAAGTATATCTATAGCTTCATTATCGAAATCCGGTGCGATTATCGCATCAAGACAGACAGAAGAAGCATGTTTTGCTATTTCTTTATCTACTTTCTGAGAAAAAGCAATAGTTGCTCCGAATGTACTAATCGGGTCAGTGTCAAAGGCTTTTAAATATGCCTCATTAAGCGATTTGCCGAGTGCAACACCGCAGGGTGTGTTGTGTTTTACAATAACTGCAGCATTTACATCAAAAAATTCGGCAGCAATTTTGACCGCGCAGTTTATATCAAGAATATTGTTATATGAAAGTTCTATTTCTGTCAGATTTTCAAAATCCGCATTTTCTTGTGTTTTATACAAAAATGCCTTTTGATGGGGATTTTCACCGTATTTTAAAATTCTTGGCTCAACATCAAAAAGTTTTTCATAATTGTCATTCATTTTTAATATCCCTTTGTTAATAATCTTTTTTTAATCTATCACAAAAGAATCTTTTGGTCAGGTTAAACATTTGTATAGAAAATAAAAGAGGTCATTTAAAAAATGACCTCTTTTATTGCTGAATTGCACATACAAAATTATGACAGCAGGTAGTTAATAATAGTTCTTACACCTGCACCCGTAGCACCTTTTTTCTCGATATAAGCCGTACCTGCGATATCAATGTGTGCCCAGTGAACTTTTTTGACAAAATTTTGCAGAAACATTGCAGCAATCTGCGTACCGCCCATTCTTGAGCCTGTATTTTTCATATCAGCAATGTTACTTTTTAACGATTCACCGTATTCTTCAAACATCGGCATCTGCCACAATTTTTCACCGCCTGCATTTGCGCATTTGATAAGCTTGTCTATTGTGGGCTGATGGTTTCCCATAATGCCTGAAACAGTATTGCCTAAAGCGACAACACAGGCTCCTGTTAATGTAGCAAGGTCAATCACTTCATCTACATCAAGCTCACAGGCATAACACAATGCATCTGCAAGAGTAAGTCTTCCTTCTGCATCTGTATTGTCAACTTCAATTGTTTTACCATTTTTTGCTGTAAGGATATCTCCGGGTTTGTAAGCAGAACAGCCTGGCATATTTTCACAGGCCGCAATTAAGCCATGAACTTCGCAGTTTGGTTTCAAATCTTTTATTACACTCATGACACCCAAAACTGCTGCTGCAGCCGACATATCATCTTTCATTGTAAGCATTGATGACGGTGGTTTTATATCCAAGCCGCCTGAATCAAAGCAGATACCTTTGCCAATGATAGCGACTTTTCTTTGAGGAACTTTTGAACTTTTATATCTCATATGGATAAACTTAGGTTCCTGACTGCTTCCTCGAGCTACACCCAAAAATGCACCCATACCCATTTTTTCAATTTCGTCTTTGTCATATACTTTGACATCTATATCTTTTAAACTCTGAGCGATTTCTGCCAGTTTTGAAGGTGTTGCATAAGCAGGCTGTTCATTTGAGAGATTTCTTGCAAAATTTACCGCCGTGGCAATAATTTTCCCTCTTTTGGCTCCTGTTTTCGCTTTTTTACAATTTTCTTCAACCATATCAACAATAACAAAATCTTCTACTTTTTTAGATTGCTTTTCGGTCTTGTATTTGTCAAATGAGTAAGCTCCAATCAGAGTGCCTTCAGCAATCATACGTGCAGACTGTTCGGGGTCAAAACCTCCGATACCTGCACCATGCAAGACTGAGATTACTTTCCTTGCATTATGCATCTTCATACATTTTTTTATGATTTTTTGAGAAATTTCTCTAAGACGATTAAGGTTGAAATCTTTATTTTTTCCTAAACCTACAAGGAGTACTTTTTCAGCTGCAATTTTTCCGTAAGTAGGGAAAACATACATTGAGCCAAATTTTCCGTCAAAACCTTCTTTGGCAATTACGAATTTTGAAATCAATCCGTCAAGAGCTATATCGATTGCTCCTGTTGCTCCGGCAGGAATTTTGACACCTTCAAAAAGATTTAAAACAAGAACATTTGCAGGTGTTTCTTCCAAAAGACCTTTAGCAACACTTATTTCTAATTTTTCTGCTGACATTTCTTACCCTCTTATTAACTCTTTTTCAAATTATACTCCCATTTTCCGCTATGGTAAAGTACGCAAAACATTGATAAAGAAAAAGCCGCAATACTTGAGCGGCATTAAAGTAAACAGTTTACGAGTGAGAGTGGAATATGCACAGTCTTATACTATAAAATTTTATGCATAAGTTTAATTACCCGTATGTTTATATCTTTATACCGTTAAGGCTATTTATATGGATATGTTTTTATACTTGAAAATTTTCAAAATATTCTATAGAACGCTTGCTTAGCATTTCATTTTTAAGCTTCTTATTCTTTTTAATTTTTTTATCAACATTCAGTTCTTCAACAATGCCCCAGTTTGAATTAACAGGCTGGAAATGTTTTTGACTGCTGTCTGAAATATAATGTGTCAGTGCTCCGAGCATTGTTATTTGAGGCAGTTCTAAAAGCGGTTCTTTTAAAAGATATTTTGCCATATTAATCCCTGCAAGCATGCCTGATGCAATCGATTCAGTATAACCTTCTGTGCCTGTAATTTGTCCTGCAAAAAACAAATCTTCTCTTTTCCTGCATTGAAGAGTAGGATTAAGCAGATTAGGGCTGTTTATAAATGTATTTCGATGCATTACACCGTACCTTAGAATATTTGCATTTTCCAGCCCCGGAATGGAATGAACGAGTTCTTTTTGACTGCCCCACTTCAAATTTGTTTGAAACCCAACAAGATTATACATGGTTGCGGACTTGTCATCCTGTCTGAGCTGTACGACAGCATAATTTTCTGTTCCCGTTCTTTTGTCAACCAGACCGACAGGCTTCATCGGCCCATATCTCAGTGTATCTGTTCCTCGTGATGCCAGTACTTCTATAGGAAGGCAGGATTCAAAAAATTTTGCATCTTTTTCGAACTCTTTTAGTTCGATTTTAGGAGCATTAATTAAAATTTCGTAAAATCTTTCGTATTCCTCTTTGTTCATAGGACAGTTGATATATGAGGCTTCGCCTTTGTCATAGCGGCTTGCATAAAAAGCTTTTTCAAAATTAATCGATTCTTTTTCCACAATCGGGGCAATAGCATCGAAAAAATGCAAATGCTGTGAACCGGTGAAAGTTTTTATATCTTCAGCCAGAGTATCTGAGGTAAGTGGGCCGGAAGCTATTACGACAGGAAGATTTTGCGGTATTTGGGTAATCTCTTTTCTTATAAAATTAATTTTTTCACTTTTTTTAAGAAGTTCTTCTACTTTTTGTGAAAACAAAGATCGGTCTATTGCCAGAGCATTACCTGCCGGAAGCGAAACATCAAAAGCAATATTGATTAAAAATGAGCCCATAGCTTTCATTTCAGCTTTCAAAAGTCCGCTTGCATTGGTTGTATCAAAAGAGCCGAGACTGTTTGAACATACAAATTCTGCCGGATTTTGTGTTGTATGAGCGCCGGTAGTCTTTAGAGGTCGCATTTCATATAAATCGACTTCTATCCCCCTTTTTGCCAGCTGTAATGCAGCTTCACAGCCTGCTAATCCTGCTCCCACAACTATGGCTTTTGTCATTTTCTAAAAAACCTTTCCTGAATAAATCTTCTATTGCGCCATATCTTCATATGCTTCAAGATCATTGTAGTTATACATATTAACAAACTGATACAATAATGCCGCCTGAAATCTTTTTGTTCCAACTTCAAGCATTATACGAAGAGCTTCTTTTGTATTTTTAACCTTGTGAGTTGTCTTATTGGAAGTAAGGTCATCAAAAAAGCTGCAAAGAGCGACAACTCTTGTTAACGGGCTAATCTGTTCTCCCGAAAGTTTGAAAGGATATCCGGAACCGTCATTATTTTCGTGATGTTCAAGCGCAACAAGACAGATATCCTCCGGCAAATGCATTTCATATTTCAGTATTTTATAGCCAATTTGGGTGTGTCTTTGAAATATTTTGTTGTCTTGTTGGGACAGTGTGATTTTTTCAAGAATTTCTTTCGGAAGTCTTGTCATCCCTATGTCATGCAGCAATGCAGCCTGTGCAAGTTTTTCAATTACATCCTCTTCATAATTGAGTCTATAACCCATCGCTGTAGCAAGAATAGCAGTGTTAAGTGCATGACAGTCATTGTAACTTCCAAGGAGTTTCAACTGTGAACAGTATTTTACGTCCGGCAATACTGCTTGAACATCAGTTAATATTTTATCCTTGATTTCATCAACCATCTGAATTGCATCCTGGTTTGCATTTTCTTTCAATGCAAACATTGTGGTTGCATAATACGATTTCATATCGACTTGAGACTGTGCTTTAATTTTTGATTTTCTATTTACTGTTTTATCAAAAATTATTTCTTTTGGTCTTTCCGGTTCAATATTTTCAAAAGAATTTATTCCTACAGGTTCATCCTGTTTTTCGTACTGCTCTTGATGCCTGTTTTTGAGCTTTGGTGCAGATTTATACAAAACATCATACTGGCTTATTTGAAGCAATTTCCCTGATGTTAGAATTTCACCTGCATCAATAAGTTTCTCTCCGTTCTCGTTATATACGTCAAACGGAAGCATTTTAAATTTTATAAGTTCTTCTACAGGAATTCTTTCCATAAATACAAATAAAAATAATACAAATACTACTACAACTTAAATTATAGGCTATTTTTTTCTAAATGCCAACACATTGTTTATATGATTTGAAATTGATATTATAATAACTATACCATAGAAAATATGAGGTAAAGTATGGATACGATAATACAATACATAGGACACAGTGCTTTTTATATAAAAACAGGTGAATACGGTTTGCTTGTTGATCCTTTTATAACGCAGAACCCCAAAGCTGATTTTGATTTTAAATCCGCTTTGATAACTGATATCTTTGTTACCCACGGACACGCTGATCATCTCGGTGATGCAATACAAATATCGAGAGGCCAACAGGCTGCTATTACGGCAATATTCGAACTTGCCAATTACTGCGCTCAAAAAGGAGCATTTGTTAACGGTGTAAATATGGGTGGAAAAATTAAATTTAACTGGGGTAATGCAAAATTTCTGCCGGCCTTTCATAGCAGCTCTACTCCTGAAGGTTATTATGCAGGTATGCCAGCTTCTATCCTTTTTGAAATAAACGGACAAAGAATATATCATGCCGGTGACACCTGCCTTAATCAGGAAATGAAAACGATTGGTGAATTGTATCCGCCGGATATCGCATTGCTGCCGGTTGGCTCGCATTTTACCATGGATATGGAAGATGCCTTAATTGCAGCAAAATGGCTAAATGCAAAAAAAGTTATTCCTATGCATTACAATACTTTTGATGCTATTAATGTTAATATACGGGATTTCAAATCAAAACTTGAAAACGAAAATATAAAAGCAATTGTTCTCAATCCTTCAGAAAGCATAAAAATATAATGAAAAATGCTGATAAATTTTCACTAATGATAGTTCCGACAGGAGTAGGCGCCAATATAGGCGGATATGCCGGTGATGCAAGTCCTGTTGCTCAAAAAATTGCAAAACATATTCCTCTTATAGTAAACCCGAACATAGTTAATGCGGCTGTATTCTCCGGTATCACATCAAATATGCTCTATGTCGAAGGATATGCAATAGAACAGTTTGTCAAAGGCACAATTGGGCTTGTGCCGTCATACAACAATCGAATTGGCATTATTTTTGACAGCGCTATTCCTGAAAATGTTTTAAACATACATATCAACACCTTAAATGCAATAAAAACCGTATTTAACACAGATATTGCAGGTTTTGAAATCACTGAAAGTCCTGTGGGAGTGGAATTTTTTAATACAAAAAACGGAATTTCCTCAGGTTCCGTAAAAAATCCTGTTACCCTGAAACTTGCAGGACAAAAACTTATTCAAAAAGGAGCAAATGCTCTTGCTGTTGTCTGTTTTTTTGAAGAACCGCCCGAAGATGATTATGAAAATGGTGAAGGAGTAGACATTGTCGGCGGTGTTGAAGCTGTTATTTCTCATTATTTGACAAAAGAACTCCTTTGTCCGTGCGTACATGCTCCTGCTTTTGCAGATTTTTCAATAAATACTGATATTGTAAGTCCAAAAGTCAGTTCAGAGTTCATTACTCCGACTTTTCTGCCTTGTCTTTTGTTTGGATTAAAAAACGCTCCCATGTTAAAAAAATTGGCAAATGACTTCAATAATTGTATTTCATACAAAAATCTGCATTCTGTTACAGTTCCGTATGATTGTCTCGGCTCAAGTGTTGTGTTAGACGCAATCGAACACAATATTCCGGTTTATGCGATAAAAGAAAATTCTACTGTTCTTAATATAAACAGCTATTCATTAGGGTTACAAAATGATATAATAGTTTTAGATACTTACGATGATTATATAAATATTTTAAAAACGGAGATATAGAGTATGAAAAAGTTAAACGCATTTTCGCTTCCCGAACTTTTGATTTTTCTTGTAATAGTCGGCATAATTTCTGTCTTGATGCTTACTATAGTAAAACCGAATGACAAAGCGCTAAAATACCAGTATTACAATGCATATAATACTTTAAGAACTGCAGGCTACAATGTCTCTCAAGACGTTGCAGATGCACAGCAAAGTGATGATACAACTTTAACCAGTTTTGACAAAAGACTGCCTAATACACCTGCTGAATGGTGTAAAAGACTGGCTGTTAACAGAAATGCCGCTGAAGGTACTGCAGATGCAAAATACGGTTATATTAACACAGCAAAATATAATTGTAACTCTTTTTCTGCAGTAAGTACGAACCCGAATGATAGTGATTTTAAAAATAACAGCAAAGTTGCTTTTCAAGCATCTAATTCTATGAAATACTATATTTCTTCTAAAAGCAGCAGTTCTTTTACGGATAATTTGTCTAGCGGAACAACAACACTTACTTATTACTTAATATGGGTTGATTTAAACGGAGACAGAGCACCAAATACAAAAGAATGGAAAGAAGGCAGACCTGCAGATATAGTTCCGTTTTTTGTGTCTGATTACGGCGAAGTTGTTCCTATAGGTTATCCTATTACAGACAAAAGATATCTTACTACCAGCGTAAAATATGTCACAGACACTCAAACATATTATTCTGAGCCTATGACATATTACGAAGCACAAATGGATGCATATGGAAGTAAAGAATATCCTACTATTGATTTATTTTCTATAAGAAAATCATTCAAAACAAAATTCTCTTCTATATCACCAAAAACATATCCAACAGAAAAATCACAAGATTCCAAATGCAGGGTTTCTTCAGGAGATGTTACTCCTTGTTCAATAGAGGTTGATGAAAGAAGAAGTCCTTTCTAAATAAAAATCCAATAACATAAAAACTCCTGTATAAACAGGAGTTTTTTGTAGCAAAAAATATTTTCAGGAGTTTTGAAACATAAGAATTGTTATTTTCTATAAAAATCGTGAGGTAAAATTGATACAAAAAACAAATAGAAATATGTCATTTAAAGGTGTTTTTGCTTCATCTACCTTAAATTCCTTATCTCCTAAAAATATAAAAAAACTTAATACAAGCTTATCAATGTTTAATAAATTTTTTCCGGAACACGATATGTTTATTTCAGCTGATAAAAAAGGGTGTATCGATGTATTTATAAAAAAGAGACATCCTTTACTATATTTATTAGAACCTGATATTGCCGAAAAAATTAACCTATCAACAAACGAACTGATTAATCTTGTTACTTTAAATATAAATTTTGAAAGAGCTCATAATCAATTATGGGGTAAAAAACCGCAGGTTATTCATGAAAGATTAAATGACATTGAAAACTACTCTTCTACTGATATTTTTTTGAACATAAGAGACATGATTTTCGAATTAAAAGATAAATTCAAAGATACATTAAATTAAGATAAATCACTAATAAAAGCCGTTTTAAATAATAAAACGGCTTTTAAGTGTTGAGTAAAATTTACAAATTTTTATGCTTTTCAATAATTTGTTGTGCCAGCATATCAATTTTTTCAAAATCTTCATTTCTTGGCTGACCTTTTACAACAACGTAATCCAGTTTTTCCGGTTTTATTATTGTAAACATATTTTCAATTGCTCCTGTCAGATTGCCGCCCCATCCGAAAGAACCGACGATTGAGTAAAATCTGAGTTTTGGTCTCAGGGCATTTACAAGATAAGCTGCTGTAACTGCTGCAGGATGAGGACCTGCTAGCACCATTGATGAGCCAAGGACAACAGTTGCACAGTCAACGAGCTCCATTGAAAGTTCACCTTCATCGCAGTGAACAAGATCAAAAACTTTGGTTTCAATATCTGCTGCTTTTAGTTTTTCTGCAAGTCTTTCAACAAGCATTGTTGTGCTGTCATACATTGAAACATACGGGATAACAACCTTGTTTTCAACCCTGTCAGAAGTCCAGTCTGCATAAAGATCAAGTATCCACTGCGGTTTGTCATATACCGGGCCATGGCTTGGCAGAATAATTTCGACATCCATTTCTTTTACTCTGTCAGTATATTTTTTTGCAAAATTTCTGAACGGCATAATGATTTCAGCATAATATCTTTTTGCTGCTTCAATTAGTTCCGGTGTGTAATCAGCAAATAGTTCATGCTTTGTATAATGCGAACCTAAAAAATCACATGTGAACAGCATTTTGTCTTCTTTTAAATAAGAAAACATTGTGTCAGGCCAGTGTACAAAAGGTGCAAGAATAAATTGAAAAGTCTTATCACCGAGTGAAAGCTCATCTCCATCATTAATAACAATGAATTTGTCTTCACTTACATGAAGCATATTCATTATGTTTTCTTTTACTTTCGCATTAGTAACAACTTTTGCATCAGGAAACATTTCCAATAACATCGGTATGCCGCCTGAATGATCTTGTTCTGCGTGATTTGAGATTATATAATCAACTTTGTCAATATTGTTTTCTTGAAGTCTTGCTTTGTACTCATCAAGTTTTTTGGGGTAGTCAGTATCAACTATAGCAGTTTTTTCAGAGCCTTTTACAAGGTATGAATTGTATGTTGTGCCTTGAGGCAATGGTACAAGCTGATCAAAGAGTTTTCTGTTTGCGTCTTTTGAACCTATATAAAAGACATTGTTTTTTATCGGTCTGATTTTTAAATCCATGGCTAGTTCTCCTTATTTTAAGGGGATTTTACTGCCAAAAATCCTTTAATTCTTCATCCGAAAGGCTATTCCTTTGCAAACTGATCTTTTCCGACTCCGCATAAAGGACAAGTCCAATCGGCAGGTAAATTTTCAAAAGCTACATTATTGTTTTCCTTCGGGTCATATTCATAACCACACACCAAACAAATGTATTTATCCATTTTTTGCTCCTTTTATTTACCTGAGCAGTATAAATTATTATCAAACAAAAATGAATTGCCGTATAGTGGTAGTTAAAGATTGTAAAAATTTTTAAATTTTTATCTTAAAATTATACGACAAGCTCTTCTTGTTTTTTAAACTGCATTTCATAAAGAGCTTTGTACTGACCGTTTTCAATTGACATCAGCTCGTCATGGTTGCCCAATTCAACAAGTTCACCTTCGTTAATTACTGCAATCCTGTCAGCATTTTTGATTGTTGATAAACGGTGAGCAATAACAAATACTGTTTTGTTTTGGATTAAATTATCCAGAGCTTTTTGTACAATTGCTTCCGATTTGTTGTCAAGAGCAGATGTGGCTTCATCAAGAATGACAATAGGAGTGTTTTTTATCATTGCCCTTGCAATTGCAACACGTTGTCTTTGACCGCCCGAGAGGGTCAATCCTCTTTCTCCAAGCAAAGTTTCAATTCCATCGGGAAGCTCTGCAATCATCTCTTGAAGGTGAGCAGATTCTATAGCTTGATTAAGTTCTTCTTCAGTTGCATCAGGATTGCCCATCATTATATTTTCTCTGATAGTGCCTGTAAAAAGGAAGTTGTCCTGAAATACCATTGCTATGTTGCGGCGCAATGAACTGAGTGAAATATCTCTTATATCTGTGCCGTCTATTTTAATCGAGCCTGATTTTATGTCATAAAATCTCGGTATAAGGTTAACAAGTGTAGATTTTCCGCCGCCGGAATTGCCGACAATAGCCAAAGTTTCATTTCTGTTAACATTTAGTGAAAGATTTTTTAACACCGGCTGATCAGGCAGATATTCAAAACATACATTTTCGAATTGTATGTTGCTATGTAAATCGTCCATATCGATTGCATTTGGACTGTCTTGAATAGCAGGTTTCAAATCAAACAGCTCAAAAACCCTGCCCATTGCAACAAATATGTTCTGGATACCTGTCAAAGTACCGCCGAGAGTTTTTACAGGTTTGTATAAAAGAAGCAGAGATGTTACAAAAGAAGCAAAACTTCCTGCTGTCATTTGACCTGATGTAATCAAATGAGTTCCGTATCCCAAAACTGTGGCAATGCCGCATGATGCGATAAGATACATAAGAGGGCTCATCCAGGCAGCTCTTTTTGTCAAAGACATATTTACATTAAAAGAAGCTATAATCTGGTTTCTAAAGTATTCTTCCTGCCTGTTTTGCAGTTCATAGGCCGCCATAACTTTGTTGCCGTTATATGTTTCGTTGATATTTGTTGTAATATTACCGCCGATAACCATATTTTTGTTAGAAGCCGCTTTTATTCTTTTTCTGATTAAAGCTACCGGAATAAACGCTATACACAAAACAAGAACACCGATAAAAGCAAGCTTCCAGGAACTGTATAACATTACTCCGATAAGCCCGAGTGCTCCAAACAAACTTGTTGTAATAGTTTTTATTTGTTCAACAATACCGGCAGATGCAGTCTGAGGGTCGCTCATATATCTTGTAATAATTATCCCGGAAGGGTTTTCATCATAAAACTGCGGATCCATATATATTAATTTGTGAAAAAGATCCATTTTTACATCGTTTGTAATTTTTTGACTTGTCCATGCTGATATATAATCATTTAAGTATCTCAAAAGACCTTGAAAGCCTGCAAAAAGTACAACACCAAAAGGTATTAAAAATGCAAAAAGCTGCCAGGTAAGCGTATATTCATGACCTAAAATATGAAACACCCAGTCTTGTTTTCCGACCACATAATCCATAAAAGGTTTCAGTGCAAATGCAGTTATGCCATCAAGTAAACCTAAAGGTATTGCAATTGCAAATCCGCATATTATCCTGAACATATACGGTTTTATATAAGGCCAAATTCTGGACAAAAGCCAGCCGTATTTAAAAGAGTTTTTTGCAGTCGTGTTACTTAATTTCATATAGTCCCTTTTTATTTACCCGATTTATACAGAGCAGTCATGCCGGCTGCTAGAATAATATTATATCAGGAATATATTTTTGGGTATTTGGGATTTCCGTTTTTTACAACTATTTTTCTTAAAATTTTGTAATATTTAGACAATAATTTTTTCTTTTATGTTTTGTTAAATTTAGGTAATAAAGTGTAAGAGAAAATGATATGTTAGCGAACGTAAACAGCCGTTATCCAAACAGTGTAAACTTTAAAAGTCAGTTAAAACCTGTTACAGAGCCTATAGAAAATAAAAAAGAACAGAAGCTCTCAACTACGGCAAAAGTTGCAATAGGAACCGGATTGATAGCACTCGCTGCAGCAGGCATTTATCTCGCAACAAAAGGCAAAGTAAAAATAAAACCTGCGGCAGGTTCTGAAACCCTTACAAAAGATATTAATCTTGCAGAGTTTAAAAATATCGGTAAACTCCAAAAAGGTGAAGCCGTTTTGAATAACGGTGAGAAATTTACAGGAACTATATCCTATACCGCAAATTCAGGAAAAAATGTTTCCCTTGAATATTTGAACGGAAAACTTATCCAATCAAAATCCTCAGGATATTCTTATGAACCTGCTATGGGAAATGCATTTGAAACTAATATAGTAAAAAAATATTCTTATTCTGACACCGGCAAATTACAGAAAATAGAGTCAAAAGTCTATAAACCTGACAACGGATTACAGTTAGAGGAAGGATATTTAAAACGTTCAGTTATAGATGGGCGCAATATAATTGAGATTAAAAGACCAGATAAAGCTTATTCGAGAACGAAAACAATATTTTCTTTACCTGGTAAAAAAGATCTGGATTTTATTGTAGACGCAGGAAGCGAATTAAAATATACAAAATTTGTTGACGGAAAACCTTCTTTTATGATGAAAGGCAATTCATTTATAGAAAAGACAAAAACACGTGTAGAAACACCTAAAGAAACACGTGAATTTGTTGGCGAGTCAAAATACGCTCAATTTGCGTCAGTCCCCGGTGAACAAAATATATATGCAATATTCGGTAGAGATTCTTTACCTCAATTTCACTACTCCCCGAAAAAAGCCTACCATTTTTCATTTACAAAGGGTAAAAAAGATTTGTGCCAAGTATATGATGAAAAATTGGATAAATATGTAGATGTCACAGATGCCAAAGAAATTGAACAGTTAAAAAATAAACTTAGAGAACAAATGACAGAATATGCTAATATGATAAGAACCAACATTAAATATCGTAATAATGGAACATATACTCCTGAGCCTGATAAAAATTGGTTTGATAATATTCTTGTAAAAGACATATTTGATTGTTTCAAAAATATCTAAAATATAATACGTATAATGTTTGTGAACATAGCTATTTTGTTCATCAGAACTTGTTTGTGATTTTATAATATAAATCAATAACTTAACAAGATAGTTTCAGTATTATTGTTATATTATGTATCTTAATAAATTTTTTGTTTTTCATATACAAAGCTTTGTTTATGCTTAACAAAACTTTTCACAAAAATAAAGAAATTTGATATCATAAAAATAATAATTAATAATGTTTTATAAGATTTACAGAAATCTTTATATCAGTTGAGATGGACGGGTTTAATATTGGAAAAGAAAAAGTTTTTTAAAAAATTAATAGTATTATCAGCAGTAAGCTTTTTATTGTGTAATAGTTCTTTTGCTGCAGAAAATCAACCGCCAAAGTTAAAGCCTCTGGTATTGCCTGACAATGCGGTTCAAAAAGTTTCTCCTTCACAGCCTTCCAAAATTGAAGTTAAAAAAGAATCTAAAAATGAAACAAAAAAGAAAAAATTTGAATTATATACTGACAAAAATGGTAATCCTATTTCGAAAGAACAAAAAGAACGAATTGATCAGTTGAAAAAAACATACAAAAAAGTAACAAAAGAAGAAAGGATAATGGAAGCTTTAGAGGTAATGAAAGGCGGACTTGCTGATTTTTCAAGACGCGCAATTATGGGCAACAATTTGACATCAGAGCCTATATTTATAGCCTTTGAAGATTTAAGCAAATTCGGTCAGGCATACACAAACTATGATGCGCTTGGATGGAAAAAGAAAGAAAAATTATACATTTATATAAACAAAAAACATCAAGATGCACCAGCACCGGCACTTGCTGCTGTTCTGGCGCATGAGGCACTGCATCAAGATGAATTTAATTCATTGAATGAAGAAACTTATGCCTGGACTCTTGAAGCTGCTGTTTGGACTCAGCTATCTGAAAAAGATCCAAAATATAATGACAGTATCCATCCGCTTGTCATAAGAGAAAATACTTTGAAAAAACTCTTTATAAAAGGTAATTATACAAATAAATTTATAAAGAAAACTGTCTTTGCAAATCCTGGGTACGCAAACCTTCCGTCCCGTTCTCCAGGCTTTGAAGATGACAATTTATAGTTGTTTTTAATACGTAAATACTTATACATAATCTATACTGCGTATTCTTGTTGACATTTCGATATTTAGCGCACTAAAATATTTGATAGTAGCGTAATAAAGGAGAATGATTATTAGCAGAGATTTTTCAGGCGGCAGAGATAGAGAACAGCAGGCCTTAATTAACAGAAATATTAGAAGCAAAGAAGTTAGATTAATAGGTAGTGAAGGCGAAAATTTTGGTGTTATTCCTACTTCAGAAGCACAGAGAATGGCAGACGAAAAGGATTTAGACCTTGTAATTGTTTCTCCGAATCAAAATCCCCCAGTTGCAAAGATTATGAACTACGGGAAATATAAATATGAACTTGAAAAAAAAGCCAAAGAAGCAAAGAAAAAACAACATACAGTTGAAATTAAAGAAATAAAAATACGCTATAAAATTGATGTACACGATTATAATGTAAGAATTAAAAATATTAAGAAATTCATTGCTCAGGGCGATAAAGTTAAAATTGTCATTATGCTTCGTGGGCGAGAAATGCAGCATACAGAACTGGCTTTTGATCTTGCAAACAGATTTTTGACTGATCTGGAAGGTGAGCCTATCAATGTTGAGAAAAAGCCCTCTATGGAAGGCAGAAACTTGATTATCATTCTTGCTCCATCAAATTAAACTTTATAAAACATAAGCAAATAATAAAAAATGCGGTTAGAAACCGCATTTTTTATTGTATAACTTTTTTTTATTTTTATTAAAAAGGAAGCTTGCTTTTTCCTCCAAAACCTTTTGGAAGTTTTGGCATTTTCATTTTGCCGGATTTCATTTTGTCGGAAATTTTTGAAAATCCCTTCATCATTTGTCTCATCTGGTCAAACTGGTTGATGAATTGATTTATTTCATGGAGTTCCATTCCGCAGCCTTTTGCAATACGTTTTTTTCTGCTGGAATTGATTATAGAAGGATTGTCCCTTTCCTCAGGCGTCATACTTTGTATAAATGCTTCAATTCTTTTTAGCTGTTTTTCTCCTTCGTGAGCGATTGTCTGTCTGTCATCTTTCTTCAAACCCGGAATAGGCAGCATACCCAGAATTTGGTCAATAGATCCAAGATTTTTCATCTGTTTTTGCATACCGAGAAAGTCATTATAAGAAAACTCAGCTTTTCTCATTTTCTTTTCTAGCTCTTGAGCCTGCTTCGCATCAAAGTTTTCCTGTGCTTTTTCAACGAGCGAAACAATATCTCCCATTCCGAGAATTCTAGTCGCCATTCTGTCAGGGTAAAAATCTTGCAAAGCATCGATTTTTTCGCCAGTTCCGGTCAATTTTATCGGCTTTTGTGTGCAATAAACAACACTCAAAGCTGCACCGCCTCTGGAATCACCGTCCAATTTTGTAAGAACAAGACCAGTTATTTCAAGCTGTGCATTGAAATTCTCTGCTACATTTACAGCTTCTTGACCTGTCATTGCATCAATAACAAGAAGTTTCTCCTGCGGATGTAAAACTCTGTCCAGAATAAGAAGCTCTGCCATCATTTGCGTATCTATTTGTAAACGGCCTGCAGTATCAAGAATTACTACATTATATCCGTTGTTTTTTGCATAATCTATTGCTTCCTGTGCAATTTTTTGTACGTCATTGCAATTATCTATTGAAAAAACCTCTGTTTCAATTTGCTGTCCGAGGGTTTTTAATTGTGCAATTGCAGCCGGTCTATATACATCACAGGCAACAAGCAGAGGATTTTTCCCTTCTTTTTTTAATTTAACTGCAAGCTTTGCACTAGAAGTCGTTTTACCTGACCCTTGAAGCCCGAGCATCATTATTACAGAGGGGTGTCCGTCAAGTTTTAGAGGCTCATTGTGACCGCCTAACAATTTTACAAGTTCGTCATTGACTATTTTAATCAGCTGTTGGGCAGGATCAACACCCTGAACTACTTTTTCACCTTCTGCGCGTTCTCTTATTGAAGCAACAAAAGCTTTTACTACACGAAGGTTAACATCTGCTTCCAAAAGTGCTCTTCTTATCTCACGAAGAGCATCTGACATGTTTTCTTCAGTAAGTTTATATGTTCCTGATGTTTTTCTTATTATTTCCTGTAATTTATCTGAAAGCGAGTCAAACATATCCCTCCAAGCCTTTATTTATCAATTTTGTATGTCAATATCATTTTCTTATACTTACAAAACAGAGTCAAGCTCAATATTAACCATATGGTCTATATAAAAGTTATTTACTTTAAACCTGCTGATTGATGTTTTTCAATTTCCGAAAAGATATTATTGAGTTACAAAATAAAAGTCTTGTCTAAGTTGAGTAAAACCTATTTGGGGAGTATTGGAAAATAAAATGAGAAGTATCGTGAAATTTGCTACAAAATTATCTTTAACTGCGTTGATTGTTTGCACCGGCTTTTCTGGTGTGTACGCAAATACGCTTTCTGAGGTCGAAATAAATTCAATGGATTCCGGATACGGGATTGTGCTGAAAACAGAAGAAGCAGCACAAATGAAGAAAATAATATCTTCTCCTGACAAAATGTCTATTGAACTTAAAGATGTTGCAGCCTCAGAAAATTTGAATACTGTTTATAATAATGTTGCAAATATAGACAATGTAACAATATCTCCTGCATCAAAAAACGATATAAAAATTACTTTTAAAGGCAAAGATATTGCTAACAGCAAAATTTCTTTTGAAACTTTAAAAACTGATATCCCAGCAGTGCCTGCTCCGGTTAATCAGTCTATTAAGCTTAATGCTCCGGTATCAAGCTATTCACCTGTATATAATCCTGATAATTTTGTTGAAGAAGATGAATCTCAAACTTCAAACCCTAAATTGAATGAAGTTCTTACACAAATGCACATAACAAAAGAAATGCTGCTTTCCGTAAAAAGATATATTAAATCTGCAGCAAATCATTTGAACAATGCACTGCACGGTGATATAAACCTTGCAACGGTTGTTGGCATTATTCTTATAATCGGTGCATTTATGTTCAAGTCAAATAAAAAACAGGGTTCCGTTAAACCTGAAAGAACAATCGGTCTTACTTCAAGAGCAAATCTTGACAGAGAAATAGATATAAATAGAAATCTTGCAGGTAATATGAATTTGAGTAAAGCTTCTCAAACCAGATTGCCAGCGACAAAAGCAGGATATGGAATGAAAGCTTACCAACAAAGTCAGAAAAATCCTTATATAACGGCTAATACTGTCACTAACGGAATATCAGGTATTGCCAGAAGAAAGCCGTTGTCTTCATCAAGCAGTCCTATTAAAAAACAAACCCTGAGTGCACAGCCTGTAAACAATATGTCAGCACCACTCAAACAGAATGTGTTGAATAATAAAGTTAATTCGCCTATGTCACCTGTTTTGCCTAAGCTAAATCAGTCTCAAAAACCGGCAATTAATATGTCAATTGGAGGTAATCAGCCTATTTCAGGCAGCCATAGACAAGCACCTTCTCAACAATCAGATTTGGATAGTATGAAATTTTTAGAATCAATAACAAAAATTTATGAAAATAGCGGAAGATCAGATCTTGCAAAGGGTTTAAAGGATAATTTGAGAAAAGCTCAAATGTCCAGAGTATAAAAATAGAGAGAGTGAAAACTAACTAACCTAACTTAAATTAGACGATACTCAACAATATGCGGAGCATAAATCGCTCCCTTTTTTTTTGCAAAAAAAAAGCTCTAATTTAACTTAGAGCAATACTTTTAATAGGAAGGGAAGGTTAGGAAGTTAGGTAGGTTAGTGTTTGATAGTGTGAAAGTCTCGTCTTATTTGAAATTGTTTATTTGTTTTCTCGATTTTGTTTATTTAATGCTTACATATATATAAAGTATATACAAACTTCAAAATTGCAGACATGAGTATATACTGTTACATTTCTTTACATTAAAATTTTGTTGAGACTGACAAAAAAATATATTCAGCAGTTTAGTAATATATGCAACATATATAGAGATAGAATAGATAGAATTAATGAGACCGGGTGCAATCAAAAAACCTATAACAAGCTTTTTTACCAGTCCGAGGTTCCTCGGCCCGTCAGTGTTTGTCGGAATAGGTGCATACAAAACTTATCAGGATTACCAGAAGGCAAAACCTGAGCGAAAAAGCAAAATATTGTTAAAAGATACAGCTATTTTAGCAGGCTCTGTAGCTTCTTTTGCACTTGTCAGTCCATTAACAAAAGCCTTTTGCAATACCAGCTTTTTTAATTTATTTCTTAGTGGTATTCATAAATTGCTTGCAAAATTAAAAAAAACACCTGTGTCCACAAATAAAAATACAATAGCAAAGACCGAAAAGTTTATAGAATATACTGAATATATTGTAAAAGAATCTATCGCCGGAACAATAAATATGTTTGCAGGTGTTTTGGGGGCAGTTTATTCAAATGAGTTTATGCATAAGTACGTATTTTCAAAGCCTCCGTTTTCAAGTGAAAACGATGAAGCAAATCAAAAGGCTGCAGCACCAGTTCAAAACAGTAACACCGAAAAAGAAGAAAACGGCTATTTCAAAAACAGCAAAGTTTTTTCTAAATTTAGTCCAGGTGCTGATTTTGCTGTTGCCACAGCAAATAGGATGCTTGTGACACTTACGGATTATTCAAATTTAAAAGTTATGGAAAAACCTATGATGGCTTTGACCGGTTTTAATGTTGCTGACACGAAGGGGTATCATAACAAACTCAAGAAAACAACTTATGAACTTCTTGCAAACTCTCTTATTCCGACAATTTTTGTGTCAGCAATGAGTATTGCGGTTAAGAATAAAAAACCTTTAATAAAATATCCTGCATTATTTGTTGCCTTATCTGTTGGTGCTTTTGTCGGAGAGAAAGTTGCAGATAAATACAAACAAAAAATTTATGATACAATTGATGCTCTCGATTTAAAAAGAATTGTTGTGTAAAAAAATGTTAAAAAATTGGCATGGTCTATAATTCTGTTATTATAAAGGAGTTGAGGAAATAGAGAGCTGCTTTTTGCTCTTGTTAATCTTGGGAAAATTTAATTAATGTCAAAAGTATATATAAACTCCTGGTTGAACAAACAGGGTTCTTCCATTCAATTTGTACCAAATATTGAAAATGAACTTGAGCTTGATTTTTCAAATGTCGATGAGATAAAAATGGACGATATTGAAAAGCTTCTTATGCTGCAAAAGATTGCAGTGTTTAATGAGGCAAAAATTCGTGTTGAGAATATGAAACCTGCTATTTTGCGAATATTTGAACAAACAGGTCTGTACAAAATGATGAATTCATTAAATACAACACCCGTTTTAAAAATAAAGAAAAGACAGGGGTTGGCTTTTGAGTAACGAAAAACAAGAACAAATCCAGCTGTTTGTTGTTTCCACACCAATAGGAAATCTGAAAGATTTTTCGCAAAGAGCGGTAGATGTGCTTAAAAACGTTGACATGATTGCATGCGAGGACTGTAGAACCAGCACTCCTCTTTTAAGGCAATATGATATAAACACAAAACTTGTATCGTATCATAAATTTAATGAAAAACAGAGAACAGAAGAGTTTTTAGAACTAATTAATTCAGGAAAAAAAATTGCTCTTATATCAGATGCTGGAACTCCTTGTATTTCTGATCCGGGAAGAATTCTTGTAAAAGAATTGTTTGATAAAGGAGTGAAAATAACATCCATACCTGGGGCAAGTGCAATAACCGCATTTCTGTCTATTGTTCCAAGAGAATGTGAAGAATTTTCTTTTGCAGGTTTTTTACCGAGAGCAAAAAATCAACAGGTGAAACTTTTTGAAAAATATCGTTTTTCCGATCTTGTTTTTTATGAATCTCCAAACAGGCTGCAGGATACTCTTGAGAATATAGCTTCTTCAAGGGGCAGTAAGACAGAAATAGCAGTAGGAAGAGAACTAACCAAGATGTTTGAGGAGGTTAAAAAAGGCACTGTAAAAGAAGTTTCTGAATATTATAAAAACAATGTATTAAAAGGCGAGATAGTCTGTCTTTTGTATTCTGATTCAACGCAGAATGCTGATGACTATGATATTGAGGAAAAAATTAATAAGCTGAAAGCTTTAAAATACTCTGATAAAGATATTTCAACTATTTTAAGTACACTATATGATATGAATAAAAACAAAATTTACAAAATGCTGCTTGGTTCTCAAAATAAATAGCAAAAAAAATATTCAGTGTTTTTAAACCTGTATGAAAATAAATTCATACCACAGCAATCAATATAATTCATCACCATACAATTGTTTCAATACTTCATTTAAGGGTGCTGCAGATATTTCTTTGAAATATATACAGGAAAACAGAATTCGTCTCCTTCCTCAGCGAATGAGAACAGCTGTAAAATTTGTGCTTGATAAATATCCAAAAACCGGATATATGCCGACATTAAGAGAGCTTCATCTCAAAACTTATGCTCCTCTTCTTGAGTGCAAGACTCTTGGCAAAGCTCAAAATCTTTTTCCCGAATTTAGAGAAATTTTACAGACAAATACCGTAATAACAAAGGGCTCCAAAAACATCAGGACAATTAATGAACATATTGATCTCAAAGATTTGTCTTTATATATATTAAAAGAACGATGGGGTAAACTGAAGACACTCAATGAAGTGGCAGAATTACTGGGATTAAAAAACAGAAGTGCTCTTGGCTGGCTGCTCGAAAAAATCCGTATGCCTGATTTAGGAAAAAATTATCAGGCATTATTAAAAGCTTCTGATGAAAATTTAAATAAAGATATTGCAGAAAAGGTAAAAGCATTTAACAGGCTTCATCCTGAAAAGATTGTTGAACATAACAGATTGCTTGCTCAAAGACCTGAAATAATCCAAATGAACAAAGAGCTGGCAGAAGAGATGTGGTTACGTATGCCTGATGTCAGAGAAGAGATGAGCAAATTCAGAAGAGACAATCCGGAATTGAGTTCGATGGATTTTTACGATGCATTCTGGAAAGCACATCCGGAATATAAACTCCTGATGAGTAAAATAAGAAAAGAAATAGGCGCTCAAAGACGTCAGGCAAAGCACGCTGATACTTTATAAATCAGGTCAGGCTTTTTTGTTCATCAGATTAAGACCGTTAAAAATAGCCTTCACGTTAGCTTTGAGAGTACTTTCATCCTTTCCTCTGGCAAGAATAATTTTTCCTTCCAAATCTTCAAAATGAATAACCGTCATTGCAACAGCGCCGGAACCAAATATCTCCCCGTCCATCGCAGACTGTTCATAATCAACAAGCTTTTGAGGAAAACCGGCCTGCTTAAGTGCTGATAAACAAGCATCAACAGGGCCGTTACCGTGCGCATTCAAGTCGAAAAATTCCGTTTTATGGAAAAATTTCAGATTAAATACATTTTCTGAAAGTTTTTCAAATGCAACAAGACGAAAATCACCTTTGACATTAAATACTTCGTTGAAATAAATGTCTATGATATTTCTTGTCGGGAGTTCTCCGACTTTTTCTGCTGCTTCTTTAACGGTAGGTGTTATTCTTATTGCTTCTTGCATAGTAATTGGATATCCGGCATCGGAAATTATTTCAAATACTGCAGTTTTTCCTGACTGGCTCGTGAATCCTATTTTTTCATCATCTTTTCTGCCTATCAATGTAGGATGGATTGGTCTGTATGCACCTTTTTCCATATCTTTAGTTTTCACTGCACCGTCCTGGTGAATGCCGCTTCTGTGAGCCAGTGCTTCAGGCCCTATTAAAGGAGCTTTTTCAGGTATCTCTACTTTTGACATTTCAGAAATTGTTAGTGCTAATTCATAGATATTCCCAAGGTTTAAAGGTACTTCAACACCGCTATTATGCAGCGCTATTGCAACTTCATACATATTTGTATTGCCGGCACGTTCTCCGAGTCCGTTTAGACAGCACTCGAGCTGTGTCGCTCCGGCAAAATAACTTTCCACAGTAGCTGCAGTGGCCATACCAAGATCATTGTGGCAGTGAACCGCAATCATAATATCTTTTGGCAGTGCATTATATACTTTTTCTACCATATCCACAAATGTTTTTATTCTCGTCCGTTCAACTGTGTTCGGCAAATTAATAACATTTGCGCCTGATTTAACAACTTCTTTTAAAGTACCGATGACAAAATCCAGATTGTCCATACAATCTCCGAAATGTTCAACGGAAAATTGAATTTCGCCGTTTTTGCATCCTGCTTTATTCAAAATATTTTTTGCATAACTTACTGCTTCAATAGCTGTTTTTCTGACATCTTCAGGCTTTTTATTCAAGACGTATTGCATGTTAAAAGGACTCATTGCAATGAAAGTATGCAGTCTCGGTCTTTTGCAATTTTTTATTGCTTCAATACCTCTTTCTATATCATGTTCCACGGCTCTGGCCAGTGCACTTATAACAAGATTATCCGGAGCAATTTCAGCGAGTCTTGTTACAGCATCAAAATCCATTTCTGATGCTGCAGGAAATCCTGCTTCTACAGCTTGAACCCCGAATTCAACAAGTTTGTTAAAGATAAATTCTTTTTCCTTCATATTCCAGGGTTTTTTAAGAGACTGATTTCCGTCACGCAGTGTAATGTCATAGAAAAACGGCTGTCTGTTCATATTAAATTAAACCTTTTCAACTGGATGATTTTAAGTATTATAGGATATTTTTCATAAAAATTACAATATATTTGTCTAAAATTTTGTAAAATAGGGTATAATATATATATGACCATCAGATATAATCACGGGAGTTTATGTTGGATAAATACAGTTTTTTAAAGCCCTCAAACAAACTTGAAATAATTGTTGATAACAAAAGCTATTTTTGTACTATATACTACGTTGAGAATGAAAAGCTTACAGTCTTTTTTGAAAAGCAGACAGAGCTCCCGGAAAAGGAAATTGAGATAAATATTTATGCGGAAGACGGAATTTACAATGCAACAAGCCGTATACTATCAAGCAATTATCTCAATGAAACAACTTTCTATATGCTGTCATTTCCTTCAAATATAAAACATTCTCAACGGCGAGAATATTTAAGAGCTGATATAGAAACTGATTTCGCACTTAGTATAAATTTCGAGGGCACTCAAATCGAAAAAATAATTTCTACAACCAAAAATATCTGTGCAAAAGGCATGGCTTTTATAGCAGACAGGCAGTTCGGGGCTTATACATCACTTGATGTTGATTTGTTTCTTGCCGGTAAAGAAATAAAGACTCAAGCGGAGCTTGTATACTGTTCTCCAATTAGAGTTGACAATACATTTAAATTTCTTACAGCCGTCACGTTTACAACTATAAGCAAAGAAGAAATGAACTTTATTACACTTCAGTGTATGAAATTTAAAGGCTAAGACCAGTTATTGTCACAATTGACAAAATCACATAATTTGCCGTCTTTTACAATTTCTTTTAAATCCGAATAACCGCCTATGCGTGTTCCGTTTATTATAATCTGCGGCACAGTCACATATCCTTGGATATTGAATTTTTTACCTAATTCTTTCCTTATATTTTCTTCATCATGTGAAATGTCATATTCGTTAAAATCAAGATAATTGTCTTTCAAAAGTTCTTTTGCCTTTTTGCAAAACGGGCATGTCGGTATTGTGTAAATTTCTATATCATTTGTCATAACAGTATAAGCATAAACTTTTTTACAGAATAAGTCATTGCCTGATTGTACTAGTTAATATTAATAAAAAAAAGGGCAAAACTATTATTTCCCTAGTCACGCCCTAATAAATAAATGGTAAGATTAATCCGTTTTAAATCTTTGAAGATTATAGATAATCAAGCAAAGATTGGTTAGAAATGATTGTATATGCCTGCATAGAAGCCTGTAATGCGTAATTTTGCTGTACAAGTTCAGAAATTGTGCTTGCCATATCAACTTCTGAAATTTCAGCTTTTTTTGATGTGAGAGTTAATTCTGTATTATCAAGCATTTTTGCAGTCATATTCAATTTTTCAACTGTAGAACTATGAACAGATTGAATTTCTGAAATGTGTTCTATAGACTCCTGCAATGGCCCGAGCTGTTCTCTAATAGCATTAGAATCCGGAGGATCAGCGTTTAGTGCTGCTTCAAGGTCACCCAAAACTTTAAATAAGCCGGAGCTTGCATCAGGATCATCGGGAGCATTTGCGTCATATGAACCGAATATTGTGTCTCCTGCGCTGTTTAAGTCAACAATAGTGCCGTCAGAAATTTCAAGATATCTTTCATAGCCGGCCGTATTGTCAGCCGGAGTTCCGTTATATATGACAGAGCCGTCTTCCGCAAGTTCAAAAGGGGTTGTAGTCACATTTGTCCCTGCAAAAATGTATTTTCCGTCATATTGTGTATTTGCCAGAGATACAATTGTTTCTTTAAGTTCAGCAATTTCAGTTGCACAAGCTTCAATACCGTCAGGGCCGCTTGCTCCGTTTGCTGCTTGAATTGTTAAGTCATTAATTCTTTGAAGTTTATCAACTATTGTTGAAAAAGCGCCGTCCTGGGCATTAATTTGAGTTATTGCATCCTGAACGTTTTTGGCATATGCGCCTATTTGTGAAAGCTGCTGGTTAATTTTTATTAAATCGGCAGCAACAATAGGATTTTCAGAAATGTTCGTGTATTTCTGATTTGTATTGAGTTTTTGATAAAGCTCATAAAGTTTATTTTGTTGTTCTGTCACACTGCCAAGCAAGTTTTTGCTGGAATAACTTGTTATATTCATTACTTAGTCCTCAAAATTTATACCATCTGTATAATTGTCTGCATAAGCTCATTTGAAACTGTAAACAGCCTTGCTGAAGCCTCATAGGCTCTTTGATACTTAATCAAATCAGCAAGTTCTTCGTTTAAATCAACACCGTATAATTCATCTCTTTGAGCTTGAGCCTGATCCATAATTGCATCCTGCGCATCACCGGCGCTGTTAATATCGTCAATTGAAGAACCGATTTTTGAAACGAGTGATGATAAATAATCAATTAAAGACATCCCCTCACCAGGAGGATCGGATAGGCTCAATCCTACAAGTTTTTTGCTTGCAAGATTGTTGAACTCAAGCATGTTGGATGCATTTCCGACAGCTCTGTCATCAAAGTCCGCTGCATTCGGATCGAGTCTGGCTGTTGCAACAAGAGTCGGATCATCAATCAAAGCCTGGTTAATAGTTATATTTCCTGCAGTAAAATCAGCAGAACCGTCACTTGTAACAAAGAAAGGTGTTGTTGACTCTACCAAAGTTCCGTCAGGGCCTATATACATAGGGGTTCCATTCGCAGCATCAACTTGAGTTTGAATTCTGTTCATTTCTTCTGCAAAAGCTGCTGCAAGTTTATCCAAATCGTTCATAAGTGATTTGTAGCCAAATGAATCACCTTTTCCTGCCTGTAAAACAGCGGTTATTGAACAGTCACCGAGAGAACCTGATATGTCATCGCTTTTTATTTTACCTTCTTCGTCAACAAGTTGGATTTTTACTGGGTTATTTTCGTCGTCGCCCTGTACCGCTTGGATAGTAAGAACTTTTTCACCGCCTTTAACAACAGTTTGCCCTGCTATCATTAAATTGACTGTTCCGTTTGAATTTGTGGTTGTTGTAATAGGAACCATTGAAGAGATTTCATCAAGCAGTGCATTTTTCTGATCCTGAATTGTGTTTGAATCAGGATTTTGAGCAAGTTTGTTGTTTAAATCCGCAAGCTGCTGCAATTTTGAATCTAGTGAATCTACATTTGTTTTTATCATAGAAGTTTCAAAACTATCAGGATCGCCAATAACTCCAACTGCCTGTTTCATATAGCTTTGAATTGTATTTGACATATCGTTCAGCATATCTGAAACATTTTGTGCTGCATTGATGAAAGCGATTTTGTATGCCGTATTTGTCGGGTCACCGCTTAGAGCCTGAGATGCTGCAAAGAAGTCTGAAAACATTTTTTGCAGACCGTTTGCGCTCAACTCATCATTAAGAAGATTTTCCATATTGTTTAGCATACCGCCAATCTGGTCATAGTAACCATTTGGACCGTTTTGTTCACGAAAATAATTGTCAAGCCATTCAGAACGTTTGTTTCTGATACCTACAATTTCTGCCCCTTGTCCTATAGTTACTTTGCCGTTGCTTGCACACCAGTCAAAAATTCTATATCCGGGTATTGCGGCAAACTCTACTTCCTGCCTTGTATAATTTTCAGTGTTCATGTTTGCTATGTTGTTACTCACAACATTTAGAGCAATCTGATTGTTATTGATTGACTGTTGTGCTATATTCATTATTCCGTTTAATGTTGTGCCCATTAGCGGTTTTCCTTTTATTTTTAATTATGCTTCTTCTACAATTGATGACATTTCAAACTGTTCTTTTGCGATATTTTTACCGTTGTGATTATATTCCTGCGTAACAGGTTTTATACCTTTTATTATTATTTCAAGAGTTTTGTTCGTAACATGCATGCCATGTTTTAGAAGTTCGGCATTTACTTTTTCAAGTTCAAAAATTTTTTTTGCCAAAACTTTAACCTCTTCTCTTTTTTGCGAGAATTTTTCGGCTGCAGGCTCATCATACTCTCTGACTTTATTTATTATGTCTGTTAATGAAAAAGTCGGAAGATTGAGCGATTTTGTAATTCTTTTTCTTTCTTCACAGCAGCCGTTTATATTTTTGTAGACATTTTTAATTTCTTCGTCTACCGAAAAAAGTTCGGTGCTTTTTGCATGGATAAGAATTTCTTTTTTGTCTGTGTATAGTTTTTCTATTTTTTTATATCCGTCTATTTCTTTATCCACAATATTTTCAAGTGATTTAATCTGTTCTTGTATCATATCTTTTCCCCTGATTTAGTAAATTTTATGCGATATATTCTACGATAACGCTTCTGCCGTAGCTCAGACCGTATTTTATATCATCTTCAGTAAGATTGTTTTCTCCAGCAAGTTCTGCGTATTTTCTTATTTCATCAATGTTCTGTCCTTTAAGAATACTGTCAGAATCATTCAGATTTGTACCTTCTGTTGTAAATGGTTCTTGAGGTTCAATTGTATTTGCATGAGAATTGTTTTTGAATGCATTTGACGCATTAAACAGTTGAATTGCACTTATGTGATTAGTTTGATTTGATGAATTTACAGAACCTAGCATTTTTTACTTATATCTCCTTGTCGACTCGATTTTTTATCCCTTTAGTTTGATTTGCAGTTTCTGCTGCTGCAGTTTGAAGTTGTTCCGGCTCTTTCGGTAAGTATCTTTCCATCTGTGAATAGATTTGTTTTGCAAAGCCTACACTTGTTCTTGGATTTTTTGCAATATCTCTTCCGATTTCGTCATAGATAAATGATTTGAATTTATCCATATATTTGTCGTCATTGCCAAAAATCCCTTCATCTCTGTTTACTGTTTTGTCCATGGTGTTGAGCATTTTTGTAACAAAGATTGCTTCAAATTCTTTTGAAACTTTCTGAAGCTGTGCCTTTGGCGACTTCATTGATTTTATGTTGCCCAGACGCTGTACATCAAAGTTGACTACATCCGGTGTTATATTTGCTGCTTGTGATGATATTAATGACATGATTTTTACCGATTTCTTTTTTAGATTACCTGAATTTCCGCCTGTAAACTTCCTGCCTCGCGAAGTGCCTGCATAATTGATATAAGATCAATCGGTGCTACTCCGATAGCATTCAATGCTCTGACAAGGTCGTTAAGAGTGCTGTTTGCCGGGATAGTAACCAGACTTCCTCCGCCTTTATTAACAGATACTGAACTGTTAGCAAATGCTGTAGTTGTGCCGCCTGCAAAAGGTTCAGGCTGAGATACCTGATTTGTTGTCTGGACTGTTACCGTAATATTTCCGTGTGCTACCGCTGCAGGGAGTAGTTTTACTTCACTTCCGATTACAACAGTTCCCGTTCTTTCGTTTACTACTACTCTTGCTTTGTCTCTTGTTGCGTCTACCATCATGTTTTCAAGGATTGAAAGAAACGCAATCCTGTTATCATTGAATTTTGCCGGAATTGAAACTTTAATACTTGAACCGTCCATAGCTTTTGCAGAAGTAACGTTTTTGCAAATAGCATTTGCAACTCTGGTTGCCATTGTATAGTCTGACTTATCCAGCAATAAGGTAAGTGAATTTTCATCACCAATAACAGTATTTATATCTCTTTCAACTATACCGCCTCCGGGGATTCTTCCTGTTGTTGTTACGGCTGTTCTTGTGCTGGAGCCGTTTGCATCTTTGGAAACACCGCCTACTGATACAGGCCCCTGACCGATTGCAACAATTTCACCGTTTGGTGCTCTAAGCTGTGTCTGAACGAGTACACCGCCTTCAAGACTCTTTGCGTCAGCCATAGTTGAAACAGTAAGATCAATCTGGTCTCCGTTTTTTGCAAAAGGCGGAACTGTGGCAGTTACGAGTACTGCAGCTGAAGAACCTTTCTGGATGTAGTTTGACTGTTCAATTACTGTACCGAGATTTTGTAATAACATCTGGTTTGTAATTTGTGTTGAACGTGAGTTGTCACCTGTTCCGGGAAGTCCTACAACAACACCGTAGCCTACGAGTTGATTGTTTCTGACACCGCGGACATGGGCTATATCTTTTATTCTTACCATTGTTGCCATAGCATCAGAGCTTATCATTGCTGTCAACATCATTGTTATTGTTACTATTTTGAAAATTTTATTCATTATATTTTCCTTCATAATGCTTGCGTTTTTTGCGCTAATTATTAGAACAGGTATTTTACAGCTCTGTTTATGATACCTTCGTTTCCTGCTCTTGAAACTGTGCCTTTTCCTGCCAGTGCGAACTGGAAGTTTGCTACATTTCTTGAATATACCTGACCGTTCTGGTCGATAAATCTTGGGTCAACAACACCGCTCACAAGGAAATCGACTCTTTCATTCCCGTTTACAAGAGTCTTTTTGCCCTGTACCATAAGATTTCCGTTAGGCAAAAGCTGAACAACCTGTACTGTTACATAGTCGTTGATGCCTAATTGACGCTGGTTGCTTGTTGTTGATTCTACCGTGTTTGAACCGCCAAAGTTGTTAAACTGGTTATTTAACGGAGTGCCAGGCAAAATTTTGTTTATAAAATTCGTAAAATTATCAACTGTGTTTGCTGAACGATCTGATGAATAGTTCAATGAATCGTTAAATGTAATTGTTTCTGAAAGAACAATTGTTACAAGGTCTCCGACAGAACGTGCTCTTACACCGCTGAAAAGAGATTTTGGTTCAGTGTAATATGATTGAGTCAAATTCAAAGCATATAATGACTCTGCTCTGACGCTCATATCAGGACATTGAACAGCATTTGCCATAAGCATAAGTAATGCAGTCAGTGCGATTGTTCTTTTTATTAAATTTTTTGTTTTAATCTTCCCCATTTATTTTTGTTTCTCCTCAAAGAATTTTATATTTGTACAAGCACCTGGTTTACACCTACAACTTCGCCTGTATAAATTTTGTTAAATCTTTTATTTTTAACCTGAATGGTGTCGCCGATATTCCCCTGCATAAGAGCTATTCCTTCTACCGAAACATTCAGCGTTGAACCTGTTGTAAAATTTACTGTCACCATCGCATTTTTTACGATGTCAGGTTTTGAGATTGTATATCTTTTTGTAATCAAATCTCCCGGATAAAACATTTTTGTTGCAACGATTTCTCTTGCAATGTCGTTTTGATCAAGGGTGTTGCCTAAATTTCCGACAATGTTTACCTTTTTAAATTCCACTGCTTGAAGAGGAATAACTTTATCTCTTTGTATAACCTGTTTAGCAACGGCAGCGTATTTGTATGCTTTTGTTTCAATCGGTGCATAATAGCTTCTTACATATCTGCCGTTTACTTTAATATTTATTTTTTTATATTCTCTTGCGCTGAGTCCTGTTGAACCTGAAACTATTTCTACAGAGACTTTTCCGTCAGGCAAAGACAACGTTTCAACAGGCAGGTGGCCTACGACGACTTCTGATTCATCAACATTGTATTTGAGCAAATCTTTTTGAGCCTGTTCTTTTACAAGAGACTTGAATTTTTCAATAGAAAGCTCCTGCGAAAATCCTGCAGGCATTGTGCTTATCAATATTGATGCTATTAACAATGTTTTGATTAAGTTTTTCATTTATATTTTTGTCCCTGTTGAAAAATGTTTAAGAATTTATTTTTTAACTGTCATTAGGTCACTATGTCACTATCTGATTTGTTGTTCTGAGTATGTCAGAGGCTGCTGTGATAATTTTTGAGTTGGTTTCAAATGCTCTTTCGGCTTTAATCAAATTAATCATTTCGTCTACGATTTGAACGTTTGAACCTTCAAGAAATGCCTGCTGAATTGAACCAACACCGTCTTGGTCCGGTGTTCCAGGAATTGGAGTACCGGAAGCTGGAGTCTCAACATAAAGGTTGTGACCTATTGAAAGCAGACCTGCAGGGTTTTGAAATCTTACAAGCTGAACCTGACCGACAATTGTTTGTGTGTTGTCGTTACCAACTTTTACCGAAATATTTCCGTCAGGAGTAATGTTTACCTCTGTTGTGTTTTGAGGAATGGTAATCTGCGGCTGAAGCAAATAACCGTCAGATGTACAAAGCTGACCAACTGCATCCGGTGCAAATGATCCGTCTCTTGTGTAAGCAAGTGTACCATCCGGTCTGACTATCTGGAAAAAGCCTTCGCCTTCGATTGCCATATCATATTTGTTTCCGGTGCTTTGCATTACACCGCCTGTCATAATCTTTCTCGTTGCAGAAGTTTTTACACCGAGTCCGATTTCAACACCAACCGGCTGATATGTTCCCTGTGTAATCATTGCACCCGGTGTTCTTATTGCTGTTGAAAGCAAATCCTGAAACTCTGCTCTTGATTTTTTAAAACCTGTAGTATTTACGTTTGCAACATTGTTTGCGACAACATCCAAATTGTTCTGTTGTGCTATCATTCCTGTTGCTGCTGTTGTTAGTGATCTTAACATTTTTTCTCTCCTGCGGGTCTTTAGTTAATAGTCTTTCCCGTTTCCCCTTTTTCTAGCTGCTACGAATTAAGCCTTCCAAGATTAATTGCCTGTGAAAGCTGATTCGATTTTTCTCTCATAAAGTTACTAAGTGTTTCATAGTTTCTTGAAACTTTAATTGAATTTATCATTTCATTGATAATATTTGCGTTTGACAATTCTATGGCACCCTGCTGAACTGAATATTTCTGTGCTCTCAGTTCAGGGTTTGTTTGAATATTTTTAGGCACATACATAGATGTTCCGACTGCCATCATGTCATCTTTGTTTGCAAAATCATAAATTCCGATGCGCTGCAGAGCCTGTGCTGTTTCATCACGAACTGCAACTATTGTTCCGTCTTCGTTTACAGTCAGGTCTTTTTCTGATTTAACATCCAATTCCACAAGATTAAGACGTATCGGATTGTTTTCATAATCAAGAACCAGATTACCCTGCATGTCAGTAAGCAGGTTCTGTGAATTAATGCAGAATGAGCCGTTTCTTGTATAAGTAATTGTTCCGTCCGGTGCTCTTAATTTGAAGAAACCGTCACCTTCAATACCTAAATCAAGAGGATTTTCCGTACGTGAAAGTGTGCCCTGTGAAAATTGATGAACGAGTCTGTGCGTAACTGACCCCATGCTTATTTCTCCGACGAGTCTCCCGTCATGATTTTTCGGGTTGTTTCTTTCAACAGGTTCTTCAATAAGGGCATTATATACATTTCTGAAAGAAAGACCTTCTTTTTTGTAGCCTGCTGTATTAACGTTTGCTATATTGTTTGCGGTTGAGTCTTGCAAATCAATCAGACTCATCATACCTTTTGCCGCTATATCGATGCCTCTTGAAATCATTGCTGACCTCCGTTAGTGTATTTTTGATACATACTCATAATATTTTTCACATAGTTTTGGGTCTCTTTGTAAGGAGGAATTCCGTTGTACTTTAAAACCGCATTCGGACCGGCATTGTATGCTGCAAGTGCCAGTGATTTATCTCCGCCGAAACGGTCTAAAAGACCTTTCAAATATTTTGTTCCTCCTGCAATATTCTGTTCGGGGTCATATGCGTCTTTTACCCCCAATGAACTGGCTGTCGCCGGCATTAACTGCATCAATCCCATTGCACCGCAATGAGAGGTGACTTTGGGTTGAAAACCTGATTCCTGCTTGATTACAGCTTTCACAAACGCACTGTCAAGACCGTTTTTTGAACTGTATTCATCAATAAGATTATCTATATCTGGGCTGCAATCTTTTGAGGGGTTTAGTCCACTTGAAAATATTTTGTTTGCGAAGGGCGAAGAATTTGCGGCTTCTGATTTTGCAGACATATTTGCATCAAGAATTTTTTGAAAATCCTGATTTGGTCTTTCAGCAATATCCGTGCCAAAGGATGACAGACTATTGAATGTGCTTTCTATAGCCTGTATACGTCTTAGAGTAATATCTAATCCACTGAGCTCCACTATTCTTTTTTCCTACCCAAGTTTTCTTACCATTTTGGAATTAAAATCATCCCTGATTTATTATTCCTCATAAATAAATTACTCTATCTAGAGTATTTTCTCATCAACCCGATGGTTGAATTTTTTTTATGGTAAATAGACCAGGTGGTCAATGCTTTGTAATCTTATTTTTTTCAAAAAAAAGATGAGTTAAAAACTCATCTAAAGCAATAATATTTATTTGGGGAGGAATCTTGTATTATGCAAAAATGTTGATAACTTTTTCTTCCTGTTTTTCTTTGCCTTTATTTGTGTTCATTGCAAAGAATGAAAAAGGATTAGAACCTCTTTTGTCTTTGTCAAGATTTTTTGAGTTTGTTAATTCAATTGTACCGGGGAGGTTAAAGATATTTCTGATTTCAGATTTTTCACCTTCTGCAACCGGTGCAATTAATTTACCTTCAACATTTTTTTGAACTTTTGTAGTTTGCATTGCTGCCATTGTGTTTAAATATTGAACGTTAGCAATAAAATTTTCATTCAAATTTATATCAAGACCTGCATTTCTTACAGCAACCTGTTTTGCTGTATCGAGGTTTGTTCTCTGGCTGTAAAGATCGATGCCTACTTCAGGTCTTCTGAATTTTGAGAGATCAACTGTATTGATGTCAAAAGTTTTTGCTTCTGCTTTAGAGAAAATTTGTTTTGCAACTTCGTTAACAGATGAAACATCGATATAATTTCTATTTGTATTTAATGTTACGCCAAGACTCATTTTGTGCCATACCCCTTATTGCTTGTACTATTTGTATCGACAAAATGAGTGAGCTTCTTTAGTTTTTTTAGTTTATAATTTACATAAGTTTACAATTTGTTTAAAATCATTAATTAAGCGGATTTTGAATTAATTCAAAATGGTGATATAATCTTGTAAAAAGTAAATAGAGGAAAAAAGATGAATAAAAGCCAATCAACGGGAATTTGGATAGTTGTAATTTTGTTAATACTGTGTCTCGGGTCAATGTTGTTCCCTAACCAAACAACAAGCACTCAGGATTTGTCATATTCACAGTTTTTGAGCAAGGTCAAAAATGGTGAAATAGCATCGGTGCTTATTGACAGAGATACTCTGGTTGCAAAGCCAAAAACAGCTGTTACAGTTAACACAGCTAACAAAAAGAAGCAGCCTGAAATACAATACAAAGTTATGCTTCCTATGAATGATTTGACAATATACAAAAAGCTTGAAGACAGTAAAGTTGATATAAATGTTAAAAAACCGAGTGATTCATCTCAAACTATCACAATACTGTCAGCAATACTGCCGATTTTGTTATTGATAGGTTTTGTTGTTCTTATGGCTAAAACTCTTCAATCCGGCGGTTCTCAGGCAATGTCGTTCGGAAAAAGCAAAGCCAAGCTTATGCTTGACAGTAAAGTGAAAGTTACATTCAAGGATGTTGCAGGTATTGACGAAGAAAAACAGGAACTTGAAGAGATTGTTGATTTCTTGAAAAATGGCGAAAAATATATAAAACTCGGAGCAAAAATTCCGAAAGGTGTATTGCTTGTCGGTGTTCCCGGTACAGGTAAAACATTAATGGCAAAAGCAGTTGCCGGTGAAGCCGGTGTACCGTTCTTTTCTATAAGCGGTTCTGACTTTGTTGAAATGTTTGTCGGTGTCGGTGCTTCTCGTGTCAGAGATCTTTTTGAACAGGCAAAAAAACATCAGCCATGTATAATTTTCATCGATGAAATCGATGCAGTAGGCCGCCAAAGAGGCGCAGGCATGGGCGGCGGACATGATGAAAGAGAACAGACTTTGAACCAGCTGCTTGTTGAGATGGACGGGTTTGATGAAAATACAAATATTATAGTTATTGCAGCAACAAACAGACCTGATATTTTGGATAATGCTCTTTTAAGACCTGGCCGTTTTGACAGACAAATTGTTGTTCATAGACCAGATATCCTCGGTCGTGAACAGATTTTGAATGTTCATGCAAAAAATAAACCTCTGGCAGATGATGTAGATTTGAAAGTTCTTGCTAAAAGAACTCCCGGGTTTACCGGTGCAGACTTGCAGAACCTTCTTAACGAAGCTGCACTGCTTGCTGCAAGAAAAAATCAGGACAAAATTGATATGCCTGATCTTGAAGAAGCTATTGATAAAGTTATCGCAGGCCCTGAAAAGAAAAGCAGAATTATCTCTGATGAAGAAAAAGAAAACACTGCTTACCATGAAGTCGGACACGCTTTACTTGCAAAACTTTTGAAAAACACAGATCCGCTGCACAAAGTTTCTATCATTCCACGAGGTATGGCACTGGGTGTAACAATGACGCTGCCTGAAAAAGATCATTTAACTTTGAAAAAATCCCAGCTTCTGGATAGAATCACAATGCTTCTTGGCGGACGTGTTGCGGAAGAGATTATTTACGGCCCTGATTCTATTACAACAGGTGCTCAAAACGATCTTGAAAAAGTTACTTCAACAGCAAGAAACATGGTAACGACATACGGTATGTCTTTTAAAATGGGAAATATGGCATACGGTAAAAGTGAAGAACATGTCTTTATGGGCAGAGACTTTGGGCATACCAGAGATTATTCCGAAGAAATTGCTGCGGACATAGACAGAGAAGTTAAGAAAATAGTTGATGAGAGATATAATCTCGCAAAGGAACTTCTTCTCGGTAATCGTGATATGCTTGAAGTTATTGCAAAAGAACTTCTTGAAAGAGAAACTCTTGATGAAGAAGAGTTTGAAGAAATTATGAAAAGAGTTGAGGCAAGCAGAACAACTCATGAGATGTAATTAATTTCTTTAGTTTTTAAATAATTAAACGAAAAGGCAGAAAATAAATATTCTGCCTTTTTCGTAATTTATATATTTTTTATTAATTATTATTGTACGTTTTTCTTTAAAATTTCTTGCATTTCTTGTTTGAATGAGGTTATTGATTCTTTAATGTTCTCGAAGAAAACTTTTTTTGAATTTTTTTTGTCCTGTTTGGTGAATGTTTCTTCAAGATTTTTTTTCATTTTATCAAGCATAGAATTAAGATTGTTATTTATTTTTTTATAGTTATTAAAGAATTCACCAATCCATTTCATTGCACGGGTAAAAATATTTTTGCTGTATTCTTTATCCTGTACGTTTTTTTGATAAAAATCTTTAAACTGATTGGATGCGGCGCCAATGTCAATTTTTTCTTTAGCTATATTTTTTACTGCTTTTCGTCCTGCAGTTGTCATATTAATTGCAAGTCTTGTTACATTGAACATAAAACATCCTTTCTTTGTCAGTACGCTTATTTAGTTTAATTCCTATGAATAAATTTAGTTGCTTTATAACAACTAATTATTAACGTTTTGTTACACAACCTAAAATGTATTTTATTTATAATATTTTTAGAAATTGAAGGCTAAAAAATGGAAGAAACAAAGCAATTTAATAAAAAAGTATATGTAGAGACAATGGGCTGCCAGATGAATAAGTCTGACACAGAAAGAATTCTGGGAATGTTATCTCATTTTGGATATGAAGAGACACAAGACCCAAAGTCTGCAGACTTGCTGATTGTTAACACATGTTCAATCCGCCAGCTTTCTGCTGACAAGGCATACAGTGCTGTTGGAGTCTGGGGTAAATGGAAAAACGAAGAAAGAAAAAAAGAACTTGAAGGAAAGCCGTTTAGAGATATAAAAATTGCTTTTTGCGGATGTGTTGCACAGCAGGATAAAGAAAAACTTCTTAAAAGATTTCCGTTTCTTGACCTTGTATTCGGAACAAACAATGTCTATGAACTTCCTGATTTAATAAAAAGAATAAATAACAATGAAAGAGTTTGCGCCACAAACGAAACACCGAAAAAATTTACGGAAGGTGAAATCGAGGCAAAGTATGAAATCAAACGTGCAAAAAGTTTGAATGCATGGATTCCGATTATGGAAGGCTGCGACAATTTTTGTACATACTGCATAGTTCCTTTCACGAGGGGAAGAGAAAGAAGCAGAAGACCGGCTGAGATTATAGAAGAAGCCCAAAAAGCTATAAATGAAGGGTTTAAGGAAATTACACTTCTCGGACAAAATGTCGACAGCTACGGTAAACATCTGGATGCTCAAAAAGATTATGACGGGCGAGATGTTACACTTGCTAACCTGTTAAGAGATTTGAACAAAATTGACGGGAAATTTCGAATACGATTTGTAACTTCTTACCCTACTGATATCACTGATGACTTAATACAATCAGTTCAGGAATGTGACAAGGTTTGTGAATTTTTCCATATACCTATGCAGTCCGGCAGCACAGAAGTTCTAAAACAAATGAACCGCCGTTATACAAGAGAAGAATACGGACAAATTGTGAAAAAAATCAGAACTGCTTTCAAAAATGTTGCTATAACATCTGACTTTATTGCAGGTTTTCCTGGTGAAACAGAAGAACAGTTTGAAGAAACTTTGAGCGCCATTGATGAATTTGAGCTGGACTATTCAAATACAGCAGCTTATTCTCCAAGACTGAAAACAAGGGCCGCAAAATGGACAGACAAATTTATTGATGAAGAAACAAAGGTTGAGCGTCTTGCCAGACTTAACGAAAAAAACAGACAGGCATGTATAAAATCTAATGAAAAATTTGTCGGCAGAAGTCTTGAAATTTTAGTGGAATCTTACGAAGAAAAAGACGATAATATTATTCTTGCAGGACGTGCAGAAAACAACAAGATTATACATTTTAAAGGGGACAAAAATCTTGTCGGAGAGTTTGTGAATGTCAGAGTTACATCTGCAAGCACCTGGCATTTGCGCGGTGAAATTGCCGAATAGAAAGGAAAATTGGATATAATGAAAAAGAGTATTATAACAACTTTTTTATTTATATACTGCATTTCGTCTTTGTCTGCAGCAGCGATGAAAAAAATGGATGCTTTTTTCTTTGATTCAACAGAACCTTTTAAAGTCGAACTCAGAAAGGTGCATAATGCGCAGTGTATTTCTGTTAAAGCACAAAAAATTCTGGGTAATTTGAGGCTTAAAGGCATAGAATGCGGTGAATATCAAAAATACGAAATAAAAAGCAGTTCTCAAAATGTAAAATATGCAATAGAAAATCCGAATGCACAAAAAACTGCTAATATTCCAACAAAATATCTTGAAAGCCTTCTTGTCCAAAACAAGGATAATTTGTATTTTCGTCCATACGGTTTTGGTCTTTATTTTGCATCTGTCGGAGAACTCTTTATTGGCGATGAAAGTGTAAATGATATTCTTGTGAAAAATGGTTACTGTCATCCTATTGAATAATCCGCCGCAATAAACTATACTTTTATTTGTACAGACAAAGGGTTTAACAGACCAAGGAGAGTTTTATGGCAATGCGTTTTGATGCCGGCGAGATTATCACGGCTATGATTACACCGATGGATGAAGACAGAAAAGTTGATTATAAAGCTCTTGAAAAGTTGGTCAATCATTTGATAGAAACAGGTTCTGATGCACTGCTTGTGGCCGGTACTACAGGTGAATCACCAACATTAACCCATGATGAAGAAGTTGAAATTTTTAATTTTGTGAAGAAAATTGCAGCAGGCCGATGCAAATTGATAATGGGTGCAGGTTCAAACTGTACGCAAACTGCTGTAATGGCTACAAATAATGCAAAACAATGCGGAGCTGATGCAATCTTATCTGTTGTGCCTTATTACAATAAACCAAGCCAGAAAGGGCTGTTGGAACACTTTGGCACAATCGCAGATTCTACTGATCTGCCTGTTCTTTTGTATAATATTCCGGGTAGAACAGGGATTACAATGAAACCGGAAACTATAGCCGAATTAGCAAATAAACATAAAAATATTTTTGCTGTAAAACAGAGTCTCGGCGATATGGATATGATTACTGAGACAAGAAGACTTTGCCCTGATGATTTTATTATTTATTCAGGAGATGACAGTTTGACTCTTCCGATGATTTCTGTCGGTGCGCACGGGGTAATTTCTGTTGCATCCCACATTATAGGTAAAGAGATGAAAGATATGATACATGAGTTCAAAAGAGGCAGCACAAAAGAGGCTACCGAACATCATTTGAAACTTTATCCTCTTTTCAAAAAAATATTTATGGCACCTAATCCTGTTCCTGTAAAAGAATGTCTTGCAAAAATGGGATTGATAAAAAATTATGTAAGAAGACCACTTGTAGAGCTTGATGAGCAGGAGAAAAAAGAATTGTATGCTGTTTTGCAACAGTATATCTAAATATTTTATACATCAGTAAACTTTTTTACATCCTCCCATCTGTGAGAGGGATGTACATTCCAGTTTATTCCCGTTCTGACGAGCTTTGCAGGTACACCTGCATAGATTGAATTTTGAGTATCAAATTTCCTTGTTACAATTGCGCCTGCTGCAACAATTGAATTGTCAGGAACAACGGTATCTTTAAAAATAATTACTCTGGGTGCTACCCAGACATGGTTTCCTATTTTTATGTCAGCTGAAGGGTTCAAGCATTCTTTTGTATTTATATCATATATGGTATGCGAATCTCCTGTTCTAACAATAATTTCATAGCTGAACATGCAGTCTTCACCTATTGTTATATTTGTTCCTATAGTTTTTCTTGTAAGAAGATGTGTTCCCTGACAAGAAAATGATTTTCCTATAATTATTCTGGTATCTTTTCCCAATGAAGCTTTCAGTGTATTTATAGAAGCATTTTTGTCCAGCTTAAATACATTGTTGTCTCCTTCTACTTTTACAACAAACTTGTTTACAAATTTGGGTTCATGTATTTCTACAATATTATTTTTTCCAAGTACAATAAGTTGTATCTTTTTTCTGTATTTTGACGGAATTTTATTTGAAATATTTCCTTCTTTGTCAATGAACTGTATTTCATTAAGACATGTGTTGTTTCGAATAAAAGAACGCAAAAAGTGTCTTATAAACTTCTGTAAGAAACTGTTTTTAATAATTAAAAGAAATTTATATTTTATAAAAGTCATTGCTATTCACCTTTATTTTACCAGTTCTTTTGGAATTGCATATATCAATGATTCTACAAATCTTCCTGAATAATGACCGAAATGGAATTCATAATCTTTCAAAAGTTTTTGCAGATACAAAGGTATGCCGTAGAAATGTTCGTCAGAATGATATATGGAGATTGCAAGCTGAGGTCTTTGTTCAACAAGAACTTTTTCTGCCCCTTGAAGAGCTTTTAGTTCTGCATTTTCTATATCCATTTTTATGAAATCTATTTTTATGCCTTTTTCTTCAGAAAATTTATCAATATTCATAGTATCAATTGTTATAATTTTGTGAGGACGCATTATACCGGGCTTTGTTTCAACGATAGCGGAACCGCCTCTGCACTGGCTTTCTTCTCTGAATTCAAGAGTTGTTTCTTTATCCCACAGCCCCTTTTTAACTATTTCTATTTTAGGTTCCTGTTGAATAATTGTATCTAAAACAGGATTTTTGAAAGATTCATAGCTCGGTTCAAATGTGTATACTTTTTCACAATTCGGAAAACTTTCCAGAAAAAGCAATGATTGAAAACCGTCAAATCCGCCGCCGTCAATAGCGATTTTTATTGCATTTTTGTTTATATATTCTAGATAGTGAGGCTTTGGTGCGTATTCTCCGAGATATCTTTCAGGATAAGTCTTGTTGTAATAGTCGCTGACTTTTGAAGAATATTTCTGCCTGTCATTTCTTCCCTTAGAAATAAATTTGTACAATGCTCTGTCTTTGTGTGTTTTAAAAACTTTTGCAGACTTGTTTACATCCCAGTTCAATTTGGCTTTTTTGTTCAGTTCGCCGAATATTTCATCAGTCATTATCAAAACATTTTTTATTCCGAATCTTTTTAGAACAAGTTCGAGATAAAATCTGGAAGAATATGACGCAACAATAGCTGTATCAACTTCATTAATATGGTCAAAAAGTTCTGTTGCTAAATAAACAGGGAGATTTTTTACTTCGCCCTTGTTTTTTGAGTCAACAAAGAATTTTACTTCGACATCTTTTCTTAAATCAGTTAATTTGTCATATATTTTTTCTGCAATTTTGTTGCTTCCGTATATACAAACTTTCGCATCTTTTTTTACCGGTTCAAAAAATTTTTTGAATACATCTTTTTTGTTTATCATATTATAACCCCTGAAAATATAATCTATCCCGAACAATTATACCATAACCGTATTTTTCGGCATAAAATTAAACATTCTCAATCGTAAATAGTGATTTTGGAACACGAAATATTACGCATCTGTAAGAATTGAACCAAAATTGTTTGTAATCAAAATATGTTTGTGCTAATTTTTTCATACATTGAATATAAATTAAGGAGCAAAAAATTGAGAAAATACGAATTACTCACAATCATTAAACCGAATATGGATGCTGAAGAAGCAGACAAAGTTATCGAAAAAATAGAAGAAACTGTTAAATCACTCGGTGGAAAAGTTACTTCTACAGACAAAATGGGCAGAAAAAAACTTGCTCATGATATTCAAAATTTCAGAGACGGTCATTATGTTGCACAAAGACTCGAACTCTCTCCTGAAAAAGTTACAGAATTCAGAAGACAGCTCAGCCTCAATGACAATATCCTCCGTACAATGTTTATGGAAGAATCAAAAGTCAGTGCATAGTCCTGAAAGGTAAGGAATAGAAATGAGTTTAGCAAAAGCAGTTATATCCGGAACAGTTTACAGAGCGCCTGAAAAGCGCTTTACATCCAATAATGTCCCAATTTCTGCATTTGCTATGAATATTTCTGACAACGAAGAAACTCTTGTTAGAGTTATTGCCAAAGGAAATTTGGCACAGACTGTTGAAGAGTCTGTTTCAAAAGGTGACAGAGTTGTTGTCGAAGGCAGACTTCAAAACAATACAGTAAAAAATGAAGACGGCAGTGAAAAGAGAATAGTAGAAATTGATGCTTTTGCTTTTGAAAAATTGGCAGGCAGTTCAGCTTCTTCTCAAAACTCTTCAAAATCTCCGGATTCAATTGTCCAGTTTGGACAGGACGATTTCTCGGACGATCTGATAGGTGAAGACGAAATTCCGTTTTAACCTTTTACCAGATTAGTTCGGGCGCAAACGCTATTGAATTACAAAAAGAAAAGGATTAAGAAAATGGCAAGACCACAAATCGACAAAAACAAAAGAAAAAGCTGCAATTTCTGTGCAGATAAAGTTGAAGTTATTGATTACAAAGATGCTCAAAAAATCAGAAGATATTTGACAGAAGCAGGAAAAATTCTCCCGAGAAGAATTACAGGAACTTGCGCTGAACATCAGAGAATGCTTGCAAGAGCTGTAAAAAAAGCAAGAGAAGCTGCTTTAATCAATTATGTATATGACTAATTGAAGAAAAACAGAATAAAGAATAATAAAAAAATCCGGTTTTTATTAACCGGATTTTTTTATACAGAAATTTCTTACTATTTCTTTAGCTCATTTATAACAAAATCTACAGCACCGCGATTTTGTTCAAAGATTTTTTGTGTATCTGCACAGGCTTTTGCATAAAAAGTTTCATCATCTAGAAGTTTTTCCATGTGATTTTTTAGTTCTTCTGTCGATGATACGAGTTTTGCTGCATCTGAGTCTGTCAGGAACTTGTATATGTCTTTGAAATTAAAAACGCAATCTCCTGATACAACAGGTTTTCCCCATATATTAGCTTCCAGAGGGTTGTGACCGCCTGTTTTTGAGAAACTTCCTCCGATAAATGCCAGATGACAGATGGAGTACATTTTCATTAGTTCTCCCATTGTGTCGAGCATAATTACATCGTTATTTTCAAAACCGGCATTCTGACTTCTTTTTCCATAGGATACACCTGCTGCTTTTATCAAATTTTCTACGGCTTCATATCTTTCAGGATGTCTTGGAGCAAGCAGCATTTTTAGCGAAGGATGAGTTTTTTTCAAATCACAAAATGCTTCAAGCAGAATTTCATCTTCACCTTTGTGTGTACTTGCGGCTGCAATCATTTTACAGCCATTCAGGTGCAATTCATCAGCAAGAGCTGTGATTTGTTCGCTATTCAATGTCGGGTAAATGTCATATTTTAAATTACCCATCAATTTTGTAATATTTTCATCTGCTCCGACATCAAGTATTCTTTCCACATCTCCCTGTGTCTGCATAAAAATGCCTTTATACAATGACAATACAGGTTTGAAGAAGAATGAAAATTTCTTGTATCCTTTGTAAGAATTTGGTGAAAGTCTTCCGTTTACTATATAAACAGGGATATTTTTTTTGTTGGCTAGATAAACAAAATCAGGCCAAATTTCTGTTTCTGCAATAACAATTTTGTCAGGTTTTACTGTGTTTAAAAAAGAAAGCACAGAAAAGAAAAAATCAAAAGGAAAATATGTTATGGCATTCACTGTTGATGAAAGTTTTTTGTTTGCAATCTCCTGACCGGTTTTTGTGGTTGTGGAAAGAACAATGTTGTAATCAGGGAATGTTTCACGGGCCGTTTTCACAAGTCTTTCAATCGCATTTACTTCCCCGACAGATACAGCATGAAAAAATATTGTTTTTTTTGAGTGGTCTAATTTTATGTTTTTATAAAAGCCTAGTTTTGTCCAAAAGCCTGCACGAAATTTTGGAACAAGTATCAGTGCAAGTACAATAAATGGCAGCAGAATTATTGCTGCAGTAATTAAAACTACATTATAAATAATATAAAATAATAACATCTTAACTCCTCATTTATTTTTCTTTAAGTTTAAAAAAAACAAATGATTTGTTCAATTAAATTTTCAAACCGGAAAATGTATTGTAATTGTTGAATGCTTTGAACGATGTCGGAAGCGGCCCTTTCATCGTAATATTTTTGCTTATTTGTTGTTTTCTGATTTCAACATCTTCGTTGTGCTGCAATTTCTTTTGAACTTTTGATGCAACTTTGTTTCTTACATAAGGAGTGATAAGGTTACAAGCAAGAATAGAAGAAGCGATAGCTGTAACAACACCAACATTGTTTTTATGATTTTCAAAAGTATTAAGAGCTTTTTGAGCTGCTTCTTTCAAAACTTTCTTCTCAGATTCATTAAAGTTTTTTGCAAAATCTAATTTGTCAGAATTTTCTAAAAGCTTTGAAATTTTAGTTTTTTGTTCTTCTTTGGTAAAAATATCTTTCCAGTTGTTTTTATCAAAATTTGCATTTTTAGGAGCAATTGCAAGAATATCTTTAGCAACTTTGTCAGTAACAAATTTTCCGTTTTCAACAAAATGGTCTCCGCCTCTTTTAATCAAATCGCATACCGAATAAGACATTAAAACGTTTACAACTGCGTCAACTGATTCTTGAGGGAGCAGGAATTTCTTTTCTTTTTTATCAATGCTTTTGTCTCCGAGAAGCATACCAATTTGAGCCAGTGAACTGAAAACCCATCCTGCGGCACCCATATGAATAAGGAGTTTTCCACCGTCTTTTGAGTACTGGTCAAACATATACTGGTTAAACTGTTTCAAAAAGTTAGGTACAGCCATTATTTTTGTACCTCACTTTCTTTGTTTTCAGGCAGCAGCATCTTTGTGAATTTGCCTGTAAAGTATTTTGTCAACGGTGCATCTATGAGGAAATTTGTTCCAATCATTGCAACTGTTGCTGCAAAGATACCCATTGCTTTTTGGTATTTTGTAAATCTCTTTTTCAATATTTCTTCTTCTATCGGGAAGATAGTCTTTTTACCGGCAAACAAAGGAACAAGCTGTCCTCTTTTTGCATCCGGAATAATTTGGATAACTTTCTGGCTTTCTTTATCTACAACTGTTTTGTATTTTGAAAATGCTTTAGCTGCTTCGATACCTGCATATCTGACAACTACACCGACAATTGTGCCTGCAACTATTTTTGCAATGGTTCTTGCAACAGAAGTCATCCTCGTTTCTTCATCAACTTCTTTGTTTTTCAAGTCAATAACAGGCTGTGTAGCAAGCGCAGTTGCTCCGAGAATCATACGCTGTTCCGGAGCGTGCAGATATTTGCCTGCAAAATCTAAGCTTGATTTAACATATTTGTTACTAACAATCAATTCGACTTGAACCTTTCACTTCGGGATAAATCCCAGCCTATATATTCTACCAGATAATTCCGGCATGGGAACACTACACAAAATAATAAAAACAAATTTCATTCCAAAATTTACAAATTATTAGTTTTTGTAAACGTTTTTTAATGTTTTTTTATTAATTTTGTTTTTCAAAGTTTTTTATATGTTCTTCAATAAGATTGACTGTGCGAAATGAAGCCAGCCCGTCCTCAATACAGCCTTTTTCGTGCAAAAATTTTTCTACGTTTTGATGATACATATTGATATCAAAATCAATAATTTTTTCTTTAATCTCTTTATTATTTTTTGCTATAGGAAAAGGTGTTGTTTCAAGCGGATAGAAAAACCCCCTTTCATTATTGTACTGTTCAATATCCGAGGCATAAATGAAGGCTGGTTTTCTTGAAAGCATAAAATCAAATATACAGCTTGAATAGTCGGTTATGAGTACATCACAGGCATACATAAGTTCTTGTATATCGTCAAAATCTGTATAGTCAAAAATTCTATCAGATTTTTTCATGCTGTTTTTTTTCTGTATAGCCATATTTGGGTGCAGCCTCAGTGCAAGCACAAAATCTTTTTGAAATCTGCTGTTTAATGCATCAAGCAATACATCATAATCCATATTAAAACAGTCTGTTCGAAAATCATCTCTGAATGACGGAGCATAAAGCACAATTGATTTTTCTTCATGAATGTTTTTGTATTTTCTTACTTTTTTTAGAATTCTGTTTTTTTCAGAAGTCGTAAGATATGACTCAAAAAATATATCATTTCTCGGATGTCCGAATTCACATATTGTTTTATCGAATAAAAAAGCATTTTTGTACACATTTGTTTCAAAGCTGCTGTTTGATATAAAAACATCAACCAATCCGAATTGATTTTTAATCTCATTAATTTTGTAAGAATTTTTATTTTTGTTTATAAATGTTTTAACCTTTTTTATTCCAAGTGACCCGTGCCATGTATTAATGTATAGTTGTTCGTTTTTTTTAGGCAGTCCCCAATTGAAGTAATGATTAAAATCAAAATTGGTTATCCAGACAGAAGCTGTAGCCAACTCATACAAAACACGAAACATGTTATGGTGGTAAATGACTTTTATTTGCTTTGGATATTTTGCTTTCAGTGCTTTTGGGTTTCCTGTAATCCAGATGAGCTTGTAAGGAAGTTTTCTTTTTAATATTTCCTGTGCTATGTATTTTGGATTGCAGTCATATCCGCATTTGAACCGTTCATAGAATACGACTTTGTTTTTTTGTATTTTTAATCTATTGCAAATTTCAGGTATCAAAATATTTTTCAACCAATTTGCAAATTTTAAGCATAAACCACAGAAAAAATATTTCATCTCTCGGAAAATCCTTCAAGCATCCTTTTATACATTTCCAAAAGCCCGGTATCAGGCTTCCAGCCAAGTTTCTCGATTTTTTGTGTGTCCAGAGACTGCTTAATTTGGGGTGCATATCTTCTGGAATTTCCGTCATCATTTATGACAACTTTTATACCTCCAAAGTATGAAGCAAGCATCTGTGCCATATCACGAATAGATGTTTTTGTTTCAGGATTTGCCAGATTGTATGCTTCACCTCTTTCTCCTTTACATAGAACTGTCAGAATTCCTAAAACTGCATCTTTTATGTATAAAAAATCTCTTACGGTGCTGCCGTCTGTGTGCAGTACTATGTCTTTTTTTTCTGCAATACTTCTTGCAAACTGTCCAAAAACTCTCGGGTCTTTATAATCCGCGCCTGCACCAAACGTGAGTGTAGGTCTTACTATTTTTACATTGAGTCCGTATTCTTCAAAAAAAGATTTACATAAAAGTTCTGCTGTTCTTTTTCCTGTTGGATAGCCGCTTCTTGTGCTATCAGGATTAATGTATCCCATATCTGTTTCTTTGACATTTTCTTTATCAGCTTCAAGTTTTCCGTATACTTCTGAAGAAGATATATACACAACAGATTTGATATTTTTTTCTGATGCAAATTGTAAAATATTATATGTGCCGTTTACTATTGTCATAATTGTTTCAACAGGGTTTGTTATCATCTCATGAGAAGATGTGGCACAGGCCGTATGGATGATATAGTCTACAGGCTTTTCATAATTTACGACTGTATTAATATTTTGCACAAAGATTTCGAAGTTAGGATTGTTTAGAACACAGGAAAAAATTTTTTTTGCTTTTTGTTCATTTCTGACCATAGCAATAACTTTTATGTTTAGATTTTTTAAACGATTTGCACATAGCAAAGAAAGAACTATTTCACTTCCGATTAAACCCGTTGCACCTGTTACAAGGATTTTTGAGTTATTTAATTCACCCAAAATTTTTTCCTGTGCAAGTTCTTCCAAATCTCTTTGTCTTATTTTGTTTTGTGTTTCCATTATCAAATAAAAATCCTGCAGTTTTATTTTTATTCACATTTTACAAATTGAGTTTTTTCAATGAATGTCAAAATGCCGTCCAGTATATAAACATCCTGTGGGGTTGTAATTTTTATATTTCCAAAATTACCTCTCACCAGATGGGTCTTTTTCCCAAGCGTATGAAAAAGAGTACAGGAATCAACAATATCAGTATAACCTGATGGTGTATTCCTGATGGTATTATGTGCATCTATAATTTCTTTCAATCGAAAACTTTGCGGAGCCTGCGCAGAAAAAGTCTCTCTTCTGTATGGAACTTCTTTGGGGGTTTGCCCGTCTTCACTGACAAGAATTGTTTCATAACAAGGTGTCGAAGTTATTCCAGTACCATGGGTTATCACAGATTGAATATTGTCTGATATAACTTTTTTTGTGATGACAGGTCTGACACCATCGTGTATAAGAACAACCGAATCATCAGGGCAGTCATCAGAGGCTGCTTTTAATGCATTATATATTGATTCTTGTGCACAAGAACCGCCGTCTACAATCTTTTCGACTTTATCTATCCTGTATAAGTCAACTAGCTCTTTTGTATAGTTTTTATACTCAGACAGCATCGAAATATAAATTCTGTCAATTTCAGGATGGTTTTGAAAGTGCAGTAAAGTATGGATTAAAATAGGTTTTTCATCAATTTTTAAAAATTGCTTTGGCAGCGAGTCAGTGTTCTCATTCAATCTTTGCCCTTTACCGCCTGCAAAAATTATAGCTATATTCATTTAGTTTACCCGAATATTTCTTTTAATAACACCAAGAAAGGCTTGTCTACAAGCGGCAAGACTTTAATTTTTGTTTTCTTAAATAAATTATGCACAAAATCGTCAAGAATAGGCATATAGTTAATTGTGGAAATCAGAATATAGTCAGGATTGTAATCTTTTATTTTTTCAAGAGGAATAATCTTGTATCCAAAGGCTTCTTGACCTTCTTCTTCTCTTTCAAATTTTCTGTCTGAAATACCTATCACATTCAAATTTGATAAATCATAATTTTCAATAATTTTGTTGAATAATAAGCCTGCTCCATATATAACAACTGTTTTGTTTTTTAGTTTTCTATTCAACTTTTTAAGATATTTATCAAACTTAAAAGTTTCAAGCTGTTCCAAAAGATCATCCATTCATAATCCCCCACTAATTTAAAAACATTATATGATAATATTAAACTCCTTGCAAATGTGAGAAAATAGATGATTAAGCATAAAATATATTATTCTTTTGTCATTGATTGGAACAATTAAATTAGGCTGATTTTAACAATTTTAAACGTCTGTATACAATACAGCGCTTATCTTCGTAAAAATCCTGTTCGTTCAGGTAAATATTGACATATTTATCGTATTTGGACACAAATAACAGAAGATATGTTTCATTATTAACGTTAAAAAGGGATAATTTTTGTTTAAACGAACATTCTTGCAAAAATTCAAGGAAATCGTGTTTAATATCCAAAACTTTTTTCAAATCAATACCGATGCGTTTTTTTAAAGCTTTTTGTTCAAAAAGCCTTTTTAGTCTTATTAAATCTGATTTTGAAATTGAATTGCTGTCAATATCAATAATGCAGACTTTGCTTACATCCTTGATTTTCATGTATATCCCTGTTTTTTGTATAAGTATACGATTTCCCTAACAATTACATAATATCAGGTTGTACAGAGATTTTAATTATAAAAAAGTATCTAATATTTACAACTTTAGTCTAAAATATTTTTTCCTGCATCGTTGTACATTGATGCTCGAAATTCTTTGATTTTTTCTATGCTTTGCAGGTAATTGTCATCAAGCAGTCCTCTCGCATGCTCAATCAATGATATTAAAGCTTCGGAAATGTTTTCACTGTTCATTGTTATCATGTCATTTGCCATCATTGTGTTTGACATTGATAATCTTGTCATATCCCGAAAACCGCTCGAGGCAATTTTTAGTGCATTGTTGTCGTTCATAACTGTTTGCATTAGCGCCTGAGATACAAGCATAGGCATGTGACTTATATAAGCTGCTGCTCTGTCATGCTCTGATGCATCCATAACTAAAGGTTTTGCTCCTGTCAGTGAAATTACACCCGATATAAATTCAATATGTTTTTGTTCAGCATTTTTTGATGGAGTTAACACCCAGTTTGCATCTTCAAATAAACTATCAAAAGACGCATCAAAACCGCTTTTTTCTGTACCAGCCATCGGATGAGTGCCAATAAAAATATACGGACGCTCTTTTTTCATAACAAATTCTTTGAGACTGCATGTATCGGCAACTATTGCAGACGGTTTAAGTATTTTTTCAAGCTTATCAAGAATTTCAAGAGTCTTGCTCATAGGAGAGCAAACAAAAACAATATCGCAGTCTTTCAAAATATCAATATTTGTTGAAATATTTGATGTATATTCAAGAGTTTTGTTCACAGTTTCTTTATTTGTTGTAACTGCATAAATATTTAGATTTTTTTTCGCAAGAGCTTTTAGCAAAGAACCGCCGATAAGCCCCAAAGATACAATTCCAATATTTTTTTTGTCCATTAAGTCTCCAAAAAAATTTTAATTTTTCTATATCAATTATACACCAAGTTTACATTTGTTTATAAATTTGCACACTCAGAAAAAAATTGTAATAATGACCATATTAATAGTCTAACCATTCCTTTCTTGACTTATGCGGCTTTTAAATAAAGGTCGCATTATTTTTTACCTTTTGTCTATATTATGTTAGTATTAAGTTACCGGAGGAGATGGAGTAAATAAAAAATGAGTATTCTATCATGGTTATTTAAAAAGAAAAAAAATGATAACGTTCTTGCTTACTATCCTGATGCTGTTATGGTTGTATCTCAATCAGGAGAGATTTTATATGCAAATGAAAGACTTTTAAATCTGTTTAGATTAAAAGAAGACGAATTGTTTGATATGGAACTTCTTGATATGTTTGACGGTGGATTTAATCTGGTCAATACCTTAACAAAATCGGAAGACTCAGCTGTTATTCGTTCAAAACTAAATCTGGAAGAAGATTTGTTTTTTGAAATAAAAGCGTCAGTATATGAAGATGATGATGACAAAATAATAATAACAATAAGAGATGTTTCAAACAGCCAAAAGATGCTTAATAAACTGTTGTTCGAACACGAATACTTAAATAAAATCACAAGAAATAAAAACACTTTTCTTGCAAAAATTTCAGGAGAATTGACATCCCCTATACATTCAATAAACGGATTTTCTCAGGCGATACTTGAAGGACTTGGCGGTGATGTTAATGAAAAACAAGAAAAATATCTAAAAATAATAAATAAAAATTCAACACAACTTTTAGAATTGGTGAATAGTATTATAGAATATTCAAAACTTGAATCAGGGCTGTGTGATTATGAACTCAAAAATTTTGATTTTGTTACACTAATGACTAATCTGTTCAATTTTTATAAGACGAAAGCTGATGAAAAGAAGCTTATTTTGAATTTTGATTTAAACAGCCTCGCAAAACGCACTATGTACAGTGATGAAAACATAATTAAACAAGTTATGGAAACACTGCTTCAAAATGCATTGGAAACTACTGAAACAGGCTCAATTCAGGTTATTGTAAGTCATCCTGATAATGAATTTCTTGAAATTTCAGGGTTTAATATCCCTCAGAATTTACCGGAAAAATCTTATCTGATGGTAAAAGTAATAGATACCGGCTCAGGACTTCCCGTAAAAGATATTAGCAGTATATTTGATCCTTATATGGATATTGACAAGTACATTGCAAAAAAAGCTGTTGCAAAAGGTCTCGAACTCGGAATTGTTTATCAGCTTGTGAAGTTAATTAAAGGTAAACTCTGGGTTGAAACAGATTCATTAAAAGGCAGTTCTTTTGCTTTTATTATTCCGATTGAAAAAATAAATATTTAGCTCTTAAGGGGAAAATATGGCACAGGTAACACTGAAAAATGTTGTAAAAAAATATGATGAAAAAACTATAATTAATAACATTTCTCTTGAAATAAAAGATAAAGAGTTTCTTGTTCTTGTCGGTTCCTCGGGATGCGGAAAGTCAACTATTCTCAGGATGATAGCCGGTCTTGAAGAAATCACCGGGGGAGAGATTTATATCGGAGACAAATGTGTAAACAATGTTCATCCAAAAGACAGGGATATTGCGTTTGTTTTTCAGAGTTATGCGCTTTACCCTCATATGACGGTCTACGAGAATATAGCATTTCCGTTGAAGATGAGAGGCTGGAAAAAAGATGATATTGACAAAAAAGTTAAAGAAGCAGCCGAAATATTAAATCTTACTGAATATCTTAAAAGACGTCCCAAACAGCTTTCCGGCGGGCAAAGACAGCGTGTTGCTCTTGGCAGAGCGATTGTGAGAAATCCGAAAGTCTTTCTTATGGATGAACCTTTATCTAATCTCGATGCAAAGCTTAGAGTTCAGATGCGTTCAGAAATTAAGAAACTGCATGAAAAACTCCAGACAACATTTATATATGTCACTCATGACCAGACAGAAGCCCTTACAATGGGGGATAGAATTGTAGTTCTTGACAAAGGGGTTATACAGCAGGTTGATGAGCCGGAAAAAATATATTACAGCCCGTCAAATACTTTTGTGGGAGGTTTTTTGGGCTCTCCGTCAATGAACTTTATAGAAACGGAGATTAACGACGGAAAATTATCTCTAAACGGTAATTTTATAGAACTTTCAGATGAACAGAAAAAACTTCTTTCGGGTAAATCAAAAGTTATTCTTGGAATAAGACCTGAAAAGATGGATGTACAAAATTCAAATTATGAAATAAATGTAAGTGTTGATATATCTGAGATGCTCGGCAGTGAAAAAATAGTTTATTTCAATATAAACAATGCTAAATGTTCTGCAAAAATTGATGCTCAAAAACAATTTGACAATACTATCAATTTAAAAATAAATACAGCTGATTTTCTGTTCTTTGACATCGATACAAAAGAAAGAATACAACAAAATTCGTAAAATATTAAACAGGGAATGTAATGAAAAAAGGAAAAGTTGCCGTAGGACTTTCAGGCGGACTGGACAGCAGTGTAACATGTTTATTATTAAAACAGCAGGGATATGATGTTGCAGCTATAACTGTAAAAATGGTTGAGGATGAAAAATTTGCTCAAATTATTCAAAATGCCGCTGTTGTTGCACAAAAAATCGGAATAGAACATCATGTGCTCAATCTTTCAGCTGAATTCAAAAAAGATGTAATAGATTATTTCGAAAATTCATATCGCATTGGATTGACCCCGAATCCCTGTATAATTTGTAACAGAGCTATCAAATGGGGCAGGCTGTTTGATTATGCAGTTGATGTACTCGGGTGTGATTATGTTTCTTCAGGTCATTATGCAAAAATTGTTGATGACGAGGGAATAAAAAAAATGTATCCGGCAAAAGACATCAAAAAAGATCAACAGTATTATCTTTTTGAACTTAACCAAAAGCATTTAAACAAAATTATTTTTCCTTTAGCTGAATATACAAAAGAGGAAATCAGGCAGATTGCGATAGATAACAATCTCCCGTCAAAATCATCAAAAGAAAGTCAGGATATTTGTTTTATTTCAAAACCAATGACTACAAAAAAATATCTTATTGAAAAATTGGGTCATCAAAAAGGTGATTTTATATTTTTAAGAACTGGTAAAAAACTGGGTGAACATGATGGCTTTTACCAGTATACAATAGGTCAAAGAAAAGGTATTGGTATTGCCTATGAAGAGCCTCTTTATGTTGTAGGTCTCAATGCGCAAAAAAATATTGTCTATGTTGGTACTAAGGATGATTTGTTTCAAAAATCGTTAAAAATTAGGGATATAAACCTCCAGTATCCAATATATGTTAATGAATTTGATGCAAATGTAAAAATCAGATACAATATGACGGCACAAAAAGCCAGAGTTAGACTTGATATCCAAAATAACACAGGATACATTGAATTTTATGAACAAATATCCTCTGTAACATCAGGTCAGGCAGCAGTTTTTTATTCCGTTGAAGATAGCCATCTTATAGGCGGAGGCTGGATTGAATAACAAAGAGATTATTGAAAAAGCAAAAACTTCTCATATATTAAGTAAAGAACAATTGGTCTCAATCCTTGCAGATAAAAATATCAGTTCTTTTTTATTCAAAAGTGCGGATGAAGTAAGACAACAATTTGTCGGAGATGAAGTACATCTTAGAGGATTAATAGAGTTTTCAAATATATGCAGGTGCAATTGTTTTTATTGCGGTCTCAGAAAAGACAACAATAATATTAAAAGATACAGGCTGGAAGCTGAAAAAATCATAAATATTGCAAAAACAGCAAAGGCATACGGTTACAAAACTGTTGTGCTGCAAAGCGGAGAAGATGCATTTTTTAATACAGATAAAATGACAGAAATAATAAAAGCAATAAAACAACTAAATCTTGCCGTAACATTAAGCCTGGGAGAAAAGACAAAAGAAGAATACAAAGCCTATAAAGAAGCCGGAGCAGACAGATATCTTTTACGAATAGAAACAACGGATAAAAGTTTATATACAAAATTGCATCCTAACATGAGCTTTGATAATCGAGTACAGTGTCTGTATAATCTAAAAGAGCTTGGATATGAAGTTGGCACCGGATGTCTTGTCGGTTTGCCTCAACAAACAATTGAAATGCTTGCTGATGATATATTGTTTTTTAAAGAACTCGACGCTGATATGATTGGGCTCGGGCCTTTTATTCCCTCCCCTGACACACCTTTGAAAAAAGAAAAAGGGGGTACTCTTGATATATCATTAAAAGTTATGGCACTTACCAGAATACTCTTGCCTGATATAAATATACCTGCAACAACAGCAATGGAGACTCTTGATTACAATGGCAGAATTATGGCGCTTCAATCAGGTGCAAATGTTGTTATGCCGGATGTTACGGAAGAAACTTATAAAAAAATGTATTCTATCTATCCCGGAAAAGCAGGACTAAACAACACACCAGAAGAGTATAAAAAGAATATTACTTTAAAAATAGAAAAACTGGGACGCACTATCTCAAATGGTTACGGGTTTCATACGAGAAGACAGAACAGTTCTTTATAGCTGTTTTTATAACGGGTAATAAATAGTATGTCCGAGAAAAATTCGTGATAAGACTCAGCCTCACAAAGCAATCCAGCAAATTGTTTTGTGAGAGGTAAATGACTTGAATAAATTTTTTGAGAAAACGAACATTTACAACAAAGCTAGCAGTAGTGAGTGAGAAGAAATTTCAAGACAGCCGGCGGCACTGCGACACCAGATTAGAATAAGGAATAAAATTAGTACTTGACCGGCATGTATGTAAATGGTATTTTAGTTTTACAAAGCCAGAGGCAATAATGGCTTTTGCCGGAATTTAGATATTTCGGTTGAAATATAAATAACGGGCCTGTGGCACTCTGCAGACGAAGATGTGACTGAATGTCACATAGAGGAGAGGAAGGTAGCGCCGCTACCGCTGTAGTCCCGTAACAGTTAAATATTAATCGCCACGGGCCTGTGGCACTCTGCCGACGAAGATGTGACTGAATGTCACATCAGAGGAGAGGAAGGTAGCGCCGCTACCGCTGTAGTCCCGTAACAGTTAAATATTAATCGCCACGGGCCTGTGGCGCAGCGGTAGCGCAGGGGACTCATAATCCCTTGGTCGTGGGTTCGAATCCCTCCGGGCCCAGTTTTTAAAAGACTTCCTTCGGGAAGTTTTTTTCTTAGGGCTTCGAACCGCAAATTTTCTTCGAAAATTCGGGGTTCTACCTCTCGAAAAACAATTCACTGGATTGTTTTTCTCGGCAGAGTCTCCGGGCCCAGTTTTTAAAAGACTTCCTTCGGGAAGTTTTTTTCTTAGGGCTTCGAACCGCAAATTTTCTTCGAAAATTCGGGGTTCTACCTCTCGAAAAACAATTCACTGGATTGTTTTTCTCGGCAGAAGTAAAAAGCATCACATCCTACAAATTTAGGTGTATTTATCAAGTAATTATAATACCTCCGCCAATTTGAATATTTTTAAAATCTTCAACCGTCAGCGGTGAATTTTTGATAGCAACATTCCTTCCAATAAATTCTAGTTTTCCTAAATTAGAAATGCGAGAATCTCTGAAGACAGCATTACCCCAAATAGATTTAAGCTTTCCTAAATCAGTAATCTGCGAATTATTAAAATAAGCATACCCATTAATATATTCCAGATTTCCTAAATCTGTTACCATTGAATTGCTAAAATCGGCATGTCCTTTGATTTTTTTTATTTTTTCAAACAGTTTATTTTCATCTATTCCTAGATCTTTAAATGTATAATCATTAGAAGGCTGCCTGTATTCCAAAATGTCTAAATATCCGTCTTTATCTTCATCAGCAGCTATGCACAAATAGTTAAAGATAGTCTTAACATCATTATTTTCTATTGCATCTCTTAAATTAGTCTTTATTTTTGTTATCTCTTGTTTTAGATTTTGTGCAACGTATATTTCACTTTCAGCTCTATCAGTGAGCTTCAATTTATTTTCATTTATGTGTTTTTGCATAACATCAAAATAATCAATTGGAATTCTTCCATTGTTGCTTTCACCTTGAATTTCTTCTATTTTATCACCCCAAAATTTGACTCCGAGTTTCGGTTGCCCATTTTCTAGATAAATATGAAAGTCCCCGTCTTCAAGATTGGATTCTGCGTTAAAAGTTTTTGTATGCCATGTTTTATAGAATGCTTTCAATTTTTCAACATTTGATTCAAAGCCTTCAGGGTCGTGTTCTTTAGACGGAATAATCACCCATTTTGTCTCTTCGCCGGTATTGGTTGCTGTTTCCATGCCAAGTTTTGTATCGTCATTTGTATTGAATTTTTTGACAAGAGCTTTGAATTTTTCAACAACAGCAAAAATCCCTTCAAACTCTTTCTTTTCCATCACACCGAAAGAAATCGTATCGTGTGCTGACCCGGCAAAATCCGGACTTGTTACTTCTTGTTTATTTACACTACTTTTAGTTGTTTTATATTGAAAATTTATTGGAGTGAGATTGATGAACATTTTATATTTCATTTAGTTTTAAAATTATACAAATATCATAAATCCGCTAAAAATAAAAATTGTTAGCCATTTAATACTTTGTTACAAAAATCAACCGAAACAGCAATCCAGTACACATACTAAACAGTACTCCAAAAAATTTATTTTTGATTATTAATAGTTATAATCTGAGTTAATTTTCATCATATAAACTTTAGAATTCCGTTTGTGAAACTATCTCTCTAAACACAACTCACTAATGATTGAAAACATAATAATTGCCATATAATTAGAATTACATTTGTAACAATATATTTCAATAAGTAAAACTGCTTCTTCAAAATAACAAAAATTATATTCAGGAGTTTTAATTCAAAACACAGTAAAAAAATAAAATTACATGTATAAATTATAACAATTTACTGATATAATCTTTTTAGCTGTTAATAAAAACTAAATAAAATAATTGCAAGGAAGGAAGCAAAAATGGAATTGACTATGGATTTTCCCCAGCATGAAAGAATGATAAATCCGACCCATGATATACAGCTTTTTTCAGGAAGAGCCCACAAACAGCTTGCAGAAGAAATTGCAAGTTATCTCGGTACAAGTGTCGGACCAATGATTATCAAAAATTTTGCGGATGGAGAAATCTATGTTCAGGTACAACAAAGCATCAGGGGGGATGATGTTTTTATAATCCAGCCTCTGTCAAACCCTGTGAATGAAAATCTTATGGAACTTTTGATAATGATTGATGCATTCAAAAGAGCCAGCGCAAAATCAATTACTGCCGTAATTCCATATTATGGTTATGCAAGACAAGATAGAAAAACATCAGGCCGAGAAGCTATTACAGCAAAGCTGGTTGCTGATTTGCTGACAACAGCAGGTGCAAGCAGAATTCTTGCAATGGATTTGCATACAGGACAAATTCAAGGATTTTTTAATATTCTTGTTGACCATATTTATGCAACTCCTGTTTTGACAGATTATATTAAAAAATTAAACATTCCTTCTGACAAGCTTGTCGCAGTAAGCCCCGATACAGGCGGTGTTCAAAGAACAAGAGTCTTTGCAAAACAGCTTGACTGTCCTCTTGCAATTGTAGATAAAAGACGTGACAAACATAATGAAGCAATAGCCGACCATGTAATTGGTGATGTAAACGGAAAGATTTGTGTTCTTGTTGATGACATGATAGACACCGCAGGTACAATCTGTGAAGCATCAAAACTTCTTATAAGAGAAGGAGCAGAAAAAGTATATGTCTGTGCAGCACATGGTATACTCTCCGGGCCGGCTATACAGCGTCTTGAAGAAGCACCGGTTGAAGAAGTTATTATAACAAATTCAATTCCGCTGGATAGAGAAGTCTCTGAAAAATTCACACAATTGAGCATTGCTCCTATACTTGGTGAAGCTATTTCCAGAATACATGACAATGAGTCTGTAAGTTCTTTATTCGGTTTTGAAAAAGAATACAAGTCTTATTAAAAAATTTAAGAGAAGAGAGAACATAAAAATCCGAAATCTTTTTTAGATTTCGGATTTTTATAAGATTAATTATATAGTTACAGTTTAAGGGTTAATGAAATTATCTGCCCAGTGCTGACAGAGTTTGAAGGATTTCATTGGTTGTTGTGAAAACACGGCTGTTTGCTTCAATAGCTCTTTGAGAAACAACCATATCAGCAAATTCCGATGCCAAATCTACGTTTGAACCTTCAAGTACGCCGGATTTTACATTACCGAAAGCAGCGGATGATATACTTCCGTAAAGAGCCATACCGCAGTTAGGGCCAAGTGAATATGTATTGTTACCCTGTGCAGAAAGCCCCTGAGGGTTAACAAAGCTGGCCATTTGAATTTGCAAGTTTGCCGGTTCAACAAGCTGGTCGTTAATTGTCAGGTCACTGCCTGTAATAATTGTTCCGTCGTTTAAGGTATACTTCAAAATCATTTTTGAAGGGTCATGAGGATCCTGCATTACACTCAATGTATCGTTGTTTCCATATTTAACTTCAATAATACCGTTTTCATTGATAGATACTGAAGTAAAGTTTTGTGCATCTTCACTGCCCGGTGTACCTTCACCGATTGTCTGGTGATAGTTGATAACCTCAGATGTTGAAATCTGGGTTGCCGGATCCATTACTCCCATACCAAGCTGTGTAACAATGTTTGAGGTTCCATTTGCAATTTCAAATCTTTCAACATCAGCCCCTGCTGTTATGCTTAATGAGCCGTTTACAATAGATGCAGTTACTGCATTACCTGTACTGTCGTTTATCTCCGTAAGCAGCGAATCAACAGTCATATCACTTGTTACATTTATAGTGTGTGCTGTAGGAGCACCTGCATCATCAAAAGTTGTGATAACAAATGTACCTGTTGATACACCACCTGATTTAATACCGTTCAGTTCATCAAGTGCTTTATTTGCCATCTGTGCCTGAGTTGACGGATTTGTAATTGTATTAATATATGTAGGAATTTTGATAGGAATAGTACTCGATGTAGTATCAAGGCTGTTATTTGTACCAAGGAGTTTGTAACCGCTTGATGTAACCATGTTACCGTTTGAATCGATTGTAAAGTTACCGTCTCTTGTGTAAAGGATTTCAACAGTAGGAGATGCAACAGTGAAGAAGCTGCTTCCGTTGATACAAAGGTCAGTATTAAGACCTGTTGTAAGTGTAGTACCTGCTGCAAAATCTCGGGTTATTGATGCTGTTTGAACACCAATACCGATTTGTTTTGGATTGATACCGCCCATTTGTCCTGTAGGAGCCTGGCCTGTTGATGTTGTTCTGTAATAGATATCGGAAAAGTTTACATTTGAAGCTTTAAACCCGATAGTATTCATGTTTGCAATGTTGTCCGCTACGACAGTAATTTTTGTCTGCCCTGCCGACATACCGCTGATTGCGGTGTAAAATGATTGTGTCATTAATCCTCCCGTTTTTGTTTTCTATAACTATATAATTTATTAATCGAATATTTTGTTTAATATCCTTTCCAGTATACTCTGGTTTGCTGCATCATTATTCACTGTTTGTGTTGATGAAGAGCCGGAATTTGAGGCAGAAGAGTTTGTTCTGTTAAAATCAAGAACTGCTGTCTCAAGATCTCCCGTTTCACTCTGGAATATTTCCATAGCTTCTATAAGGTTAGAGCTGGCTGCAGAGCTGTCGCCAATTTTACCCTGGGTGATGCTGATTGATTTGTTATCACCTTTTTGTATTGTCAAAATACCATTTTCAATAGATGTTTTCAGACCTGATTTTTCAATTTCTTTTTGTAGATCCTTGACTGTCATATCCGAAGTTATTTTTATAAATGTATTTTGTTTTTTATAATCATCACCCTGAACAGTTACAGTAATATAACCTTCTTTTAGAGCATTGATATTATTCAATTCACTCAATTTTTTATTTGCAATTGTATTTGCATCAGAAGGTTGTGCACCATCTGTAATAGAAGCAACAAGACCGAGCGGATATTCTTTTCCGTTAACGGTTACGGTTGCGGCACCGCTTGTGAAGTTTGCACTGGTAACAACACCTGTAATAAGCCTTGATGTATTATTCGGGTCAACGACCTGAACGGTTTTTCCTACAAGGCTGTTTGCCTGCTGTATCATATTATTCGTATTAATTGTGTCGTTCAATTCCTGCAGTTCCTGAAGCTGAGAGAATTGTGCCTGCTGGGCAAGCATCTCCGAGTTATCCATAGGGTCCATCGGATCCTGATTTTTAAGCTGTTCCATCATAAGCATCAAAAAAGCATCTCCGTCAAGCTCCTGCGACGGGCCGTTTGCTGCCTGTTCTTTTGCTTTATTGACTGCAGTGTTCGACTGCATTGTTACAAGTTCTTGTTGTATTGAACCGAGTGATGCCATTTGTGTTTACTCCCCTTAAATACTAGACTTTGTAGTCTACCTTACCATTATGTTTTATTAGTGTATCCGTATTTTTAATTTCTCTTGTTTCGCTCATATCAGTATCTTCATATCCTGTATACTCTGTTGAATATGAGGTTTGAGAATTTTGCTGAGAATTGTTTGTATGCTGATTTTGCCCGTTTGACTGGTTAAAACTGTTTTGATTGAACTGGTCTCTTTCAAAATTCATAGCATTATTTGAAGATTCATTTGCGTATTCTATTTTTATATTGTTTACATTAACACCCTGAGAACTCAGGTTAGATTTCAAAGCTTCAATATTTCTGTCGAAAAGCTCTTTTACCTGCTGGTTGTCTGTTGTCATTTTTGCAACAATACCGTCTTTTGAATTCATAATCTCAACAGATACTTTTCCTAGATTTTCAGGCTGCAAAATCATAGATACTTTATTTTGACCGGCCTGCTGCATCTCTGTGAACTTGGCATTTATTTGTGACATTATATCGCTTTTATTCAAAAAACTGTTTTGTGATACAGATTTTGAAGAAGCAGAAAGTTTTGCTTCAAGTTTGTTTAAAAAGCCTTCCGTTCCTGAAACAGAGGTATCAGCATTGTCAACTGAGAATTTTGCTATCTGCTCAGCAGCATTGCCTTGCTGCATTGAGTTATTCTGATTTGCATTGGATTGAGTTTGATTTTTTGATGTATCCTGAACATTGGTTACAACTGTATTTGTATCCTGCAAATCAACCATTTGAGCAGCCGCTTTGTCTTTGGTTGATGAAGTCAAATCTTTGTTTTCTATCATATTAGCCGCTGTAGATTGAGTTTGAGAAGCAACTTCATCTGTTACTTTGATATATGGTTCTGCATTTTTGTTTACAGTTGTTGTTTCAGACTTTGGTGATGTTGGTGTTAAAACAGGTTCATCTGCAACATTCTCTGTATTCATTGAATTTTTTACATTTTGAGTATTTTCAGTATTTTTAACACCTTCTGTACTTTCAATATTTACTGTATATCTGGTTTGATCTGCAGCAAGATTTTCTTTTGCCGTTTTTACATTTGTTAAATCAGATTTTGTATCAGCCTTTTGCAAGTCTAAATCTTTAACTGTTTCAACTTTAACATCAATATCAGGAGTATCCTGCATATCAATATTCATATCCTGTAGTGTAGATGTATTTGTGCTCTGCTTAATATCAATTTGCTTTTCAGAATTTACTGCTTTCGAAATTACTTCATCCGGCAGCTGAATTTCTACAGTTTTTGTCATTTCTGCAGCAACATCTTTTGACACAACACCGGTTTTAACAGTTTCTGCTTGAGATGCAGTTTCTTCTGTTGTTTGTTTAATATCTGTCTGCGTTACAGGAATTTCAGCAGAATATTCTATGTTTGCTATAATTTGTTCGTTTGCAATTGTATTTTTTGTATCTGTTTCATTAGATTTTTTATTCTCAGAATCTGTATTTTCAGTATTTTTATTTGTGCTGTCTTCGTTCTTTGTATTATTTGAAGAAGCTTCCTGATTGTTCTCATCTTTAGCTTGGACTTCTTGAGTTTCTTCTTTTTGGGTTATATCTTCATTTTTTTTATTATCGGTTTCATTTGTTTTTATACTATCTTCAGTATTTTCTTTAGTTTTGTAATCCTCTTTTTGGGATGTTTCTGAGGTACCAAATTTATCTTCATTTGTTATATTTTTATCTTTTGATGAAGAAACATTCTCTTTTTTATCAGAATATTGTGTTTCTTTGGTTTTATTTATATCTTTTGTATCACGTGCATAATCATTTGATTTAAAAGAAGAATTAAAGGAATTCTCAGAAGAGACTCCTGAATAATCAGCATAAGATTTTGAAGCCTTTGAAAGAATATTGTCAAAGAGGTTTTTGTCTTGAGATGAAGCATCAAAACTGACTTTCAAAGACAATTTGTCTGAAATATCAGAGTTGCTTTTTAACGAAGCCGCTATTAAAGATGCGTAATCTGTTGTCATTTTATGTTTCTCTCCTGCCCCTTACTATTTCTTTCTTAACTTATGCTTCTGGCATATCTGCTTGATGCAATATCATCAAGTTCTCTTCTTTCATAGTGGTCATATTCTTGATAGTATTTTTTTTCTTGATTTTCCTTGAGTTTTTCCAGAACTTTCTTTTCTTTCAAAACATCATTAACTTCTTTTCTTTTTATTTCAAGCAGCCGTGATATATTCTGGACAACCACTTTCTGGCTGGAAATATCTACGATTAATTTGTTGATAAAATCCTTGTATCTTTGAATTTCTACAACATCCAATTCATTACCGCTTTGATATACCTTCATCAAGGCTTCATTTATTTCCATTTGATAACTTTCAAGAGTTTTTTGTTTATGAATAGCTTCTTGAAGACCTCTTTGAACTTTTGACAGTTCAAGAAGTTTTTGTTCCAAAAGCTTTTCTTTTATATCCAGTACTACCTGTAATCTGAATTGAAATTTCTTCAAAACCTTACCTCTATCAAGTTTTTAGTTAATTTTTCCAAGTCTAAGATATAATTCACGCAGAATTATATATACACAGGGTACTACATGCGTCTTAATTCCTGTATCCTCTAAAAAATGTAATTTGTTGAAAAAACTAAAATGATTTTGTCCAAAAGTTTTACTATTAAATGTTTTTTGTATAAAATTAATATTAAGTGTAATAAAGAGAGAAGATGAAAAGGATAAAAAATGTCTGATAAAAAAGAATTTGAGTTCAAAGATACACTAAATCTGCCGCAAACAACACTGGCTATGCGAGCAAATGCACCTGTTCGAGAACTCGAAATCCAGGATTTCTGGGAAATGAGAAAGATTTATGAAAAAAATCTGGAACAAAGATCTATAGAAAACAAATTCGTGCTCCACGACGGGCCTCCTTATTTGAGCTCTCCCAAAATCCATATCGGAACAGCTTTGAACAAAATTCTAAAAGACATTGTAATAAAATACAAATCACAATGCGGTTTTTACTCACCGTATGTACCAGGATACGACGGACACGGACTTCCTATTGAAAATGCTGTTGTAAAAACAATAGAAGGCGGACGTAATGCCGTAACAAAAGGCGAACTCAGAGCCAAATGCAGAGAATTCGCTATGACAAACCTCAAAGGCCAGGAGGAAGATTTTAGAAGATTAGGTGTGCTTGGAAACTGGGAACACCCTTATATTACAATTTCGCCTGAAATAGAAGCCGAACAGGTCAGAATTTTTGGTGAAATGTATCAAAAAGGATATATAGAAAAAGGTCTGAAACCTGTATACTGGTGTCCTCATTGCGAAACAGCACTCGCTGAAGCAGAAGTTGAATATGCTGATCATACGTCAACTGCAATCTATGTAAAATTCCAGTTCACAGACGAAGATACCGACATTATTTATAAAAAAGCCGGTGTTAATTCTGACAAAATCCTTTCTGCCGTAATCTGGACAACAACACCATGGACAATTCCTTCAAACCTTGCAATCTGCGTAAATGAAAGGTTTGAATATTCTCTCGTTGAATATATCGACGAAGTATATCTTGTAGCATCAGACCTGCTTCAAGGTTTCGTGAGCGATGCAGAACTTAATGAAACAGATGTAAAAGTTCTTGGAACAATAGTCGGGAAAGACCTGGAAAACTTGAAAACAAAACATCCTTTGTATGACAGATTCAGTCCTATATTATGCGGTGACCATGTTACACTTGATGCAGGTACAGGCTGTGTACACACAGCGCCAGGACACGGTCTTGAAGACTGGGAAGTCTGCCAGAAATACGGTATCGAAGTACTTTCGCCTCTTGATGCAAAAGGCTACTGGACTGATGAAGTTCCCGATATGGAAGGCAAATATTATGAAGAAGGAAATCAAATTGTAATAAGCAATTTGAACAAAGTTCTGGCTTTAATTTCACAAAAAGAAATTACCCACAGCTATCCACACTGCTGGAGATGTAAAAAGCCTGTTATTTATCGTGCTACACCGCAATGGTTTGTTAAAGTAGACAAATTCAGACGTGCAGCCCTCAGAGAAATCAGCAATGTTCAATGGATTCCTGCTTCAGGTGAACAAAGAATTTCTAATATGGTTGCATCACGTTCTGACTGGTGTATATCAAGACAGAGAGTATGGGGGGTTCCTATTCCGGTATTCTATTGCAAACACTGCGGACAGGAAATCGTTACTCCTGCAACAATAGAAAAAGTTGCAAAAACCTTTGAAAAAGAATCATCAGATGTCTGGGTAAAAATGCCGGCAAAATATTTGCTGCCGACAGCTTTTAAATGTCCTCACTGCGGAAGCAGAGAATTCTTGAAAGAAAAAGATATCATGGATGTCTGGTTTGATTCAGGTATCACCCACAGAGCAGTTGTTGAAAAAAGACATAAAGAACTCGGTCATCTGCCTGTTGAAATGTATCTTGAAGGCTCTGACCAGCACAGAGGATGGTTCCAGTCATCGCTTTTGACAGCTGTTGCTACATCAGGCAGAGCACCTTATCTCACTGTTTTGACACATGGTTTTGTACTTGACGGTGAAGGAAGAAAGATGAGTAAATCTTTAGGAAACACTGTCGCTCCTCAAGATATCATAAAAATTTACGGTGCAGATGTGTTGAGACTCTGGGCTGCTTCCGTAGACTACAGAAATGATGTCAGAATAGGTGATACAGCTATAAAACAGATGGTTGAAATCTTCAAGAAGATGAGAAATACATCAAGATTTCTACTCGGAAACCTTTATGATTTTGACCCGATAACAGATTATGTATTTTATAAGGATTTGAAGCCGATAGACAAATTTGCACTGCACAAGCTTAACAACCTCATTGTAAATGTAACTAAGGCATTTGATTCTTATGAATTTTACAAATACTTCCAGCACCTTCAGAACTTTGCAACAACAGATTTGAGCTCTTTCTATCTGGACATTGTAAAAGACAGATTGTACACAGCAGGGAAGAAATCACTTTCCAGACGTGCATGCCAGACTGTGCTGTATGAAGTATCACAGGCTCTGACAAGAATGCTGGCTCCTGTAATGCCCCATCAGGCTGAAGATATCTGGTTAAACACTCCGGAAAAACAGCGTAACGGTCTTGAAAGTATATTGCTTTCTGATTGGCCGATGACCAATGCAAAATGGGCAAATGAAAAACTGGAAGAAGAATTCAGCCAGATTTTAAAACTTAGAGAAATTGTGACAAAAGCAATTGAACCTCTTCGTGCAAATAAAGAAATAGGAAGTTCTCTTGAAGCAGCTGTTTATGTTCAGGGAGGAAATAAAGAACTGCTTAAGAAATACGAAAAAGAATTGTCCAATATCTTTATCACGTCTCAGGCATATTTGACAGAAGAAAAACCTGAAAAAGTTCTAAACGAATACAAAGAGGACGATTACACAGTCTATGTTGCACACGCTACAGGTGAAAAATGCGACAGATGCTGGAAATATCGAAAACTCATAGATATAGACGGTCAGGGTTCTATATGTCGTGAATGTATTTGCGCAATAAACGGAAAAGACTAACTACTTAAAAAGCCTCTTCAAATAGCAAGAAGAGGCTTTTTGATTTTTGAATAAATAAAACAGCCGGTCGGGTAATTCTAATCGGATAATGTTGTATGATATAATCTCTTTATAAAATTTATTCAAATCGAAAAACAAAAGAGAATAAACTATGCATCCGTTTTAAATTTAAACTATGAGAAGAGGGAAAAATGGGCGAAAATATCAAAAACACAATAGACACTATCTATGACAGAAGAAGTGTAAGAAAATATGCAAACAAACAGATAAATCCTGATTTGGTTCAAGAAATTCTGCGAGCAGGCATGTTTGCACCATCCGGAATGAATAAGCAGCCCTGGCATTTTATTGTTTTTGATAAAAAAGAAACTATAGAAAAAGTTAAATCGATGCATCCTTATGCATCATCTCTTAGCAGTGCACCTGTATGTATAATGGTATGCGGAGATACAGAGCTTGAAATGGCAGAAGGTTTTTATCAGGTTGATTGTTCTGCTGCAATCGAAAATATGCTTCTTGCTGCAAATGCACTCGGGCTTGATACATGCTGGATGGGGATTTACCCCTGGAAAGAAGTTATGGAAAACTTTTCAAAAACCTTTGAACTGCCTGAAAATATAAAGCCATTTGCGCTTGTATCACTTGGATACGCAGAAACAAAGCAGGAAAGACCCAAAAGATATAATGAAACAAAAATTCATTACAATAAATGGTAAGACTGAGAGGACTAAAAATATGAACAAAATCAAATTATTTATTATTACAGCAATAATATCTACTGCAATATTAACAGGTGCAAAAGCTTTTTGTGAAATATCAACAACCATGCCTGATATAAAACTTCCTACCCCTAATATGACAGGCGGTACACCTATTATGGATGCATACAAAAACAGAAAAACAAGCGATAAGTTTTCGAAAAAGCCTATTGATTTACAATTGTTATCCGATTTGCTATGGGCTGCAGACGGTCAAAATCGTCCTGATGGAAAAAGAACTGCGCCGAGTGCTTTAAATGCACAGGTTATATCAATATATGCAGCATTTCCTGATGGAGTTTACAAATATGACCCGTCTTCTCACACTTTGAATGCCTTTAGCAAAGAAGATATCCGTCCTATTGTCGGGAAATATCCTTTGATATTATTATATGCCGCTGATTTGTCTAAACAGAGCAAATATCTTGCTTCTGTTGACTGCGGTTTTATAGGTCAGAATGTTTATCTTTTCAGTGCTGCAAATAAAGTTAACACAGCATTTTTATACGGCGTAAACAGCATAGCACTAAGCGCAAAACTGGGGCTGAAACTCGGGCAGGAAGTGCTTTTTGCTCAAATCATAGGTTATCCGCCGGAAGTAAAATAATATAAAAATATTATTGACTTGAATACAAAAAAGAATTAACATAATAGAACCACATAAGGAAAGCAAGGGTGAAAGTCCCTCACTGGTCCGCAGCCGTTGTCTTTACATTTCGTTTGTTGAATGAATATGCAAAAGACCTCACTGATAGTCAGTTGAGAAAGTCGGAATACTTATCTGGTATGTATTACTTCGAGACAAGGAGATTTTTATGGTATTTACACATTCCAGAGATTGTCTGTCTGCAAATAGCAGCAGCTTAAAGATTGCAAAAAAAAATGAAACTGCTTCTAACCCCTATATCAGCAAGCAGCCTGATCTGATGCAAAACAATTCTACACAGGCAATACCATCAATAGACAGAAACATCAAGCTTGTTGATGATTACTTGAAAAAACTGGATTGGCAGGTGGCTGAAAATTCAAACATGACTTATTCTATACAGGGGTTGAATAATTACATTTCATCTGCAATAAGTAAAAATTACTGGCTGAATAAAATTTATTCACCGGAAATAAAACAGGCTCACGAAAACGGTGACATTCATATCCACGATTTGAATATAATTTCGACATACTGTGTGGGTTGGGATTTAAAAGATTTGCTGATGGAAGGATTTACAGGTGTCAGCGGAAAAGTAAAATGTGCACCGCCAAAACATTTCAGAACTGCTTTAGGCCAGATGGTAAATTTTTTATACACAATGCAGGGCGAAGCAGCAGGAGCACAGGCTTTTTCGAATTTTGATACATTGCTGGCGCCATTTGTAAAATATGACAATCTGGATTATCCACAAATTAAGCAGGCAATGCAGGAATTTATTTTCAACCTAAATGTGCCGACCCGTACAGGTTTTCAAACTCCATTCACAAATATTACAATGGATTTGACTGTCCCGTCATATTATGCAGACGCACCGGTTATAATCGGCGGTGAGCTCAAAGAACAGACCTACAAAGAATTCCAGCATGAGATGAATTTGATAAACAAAGCATATTTTGAAGTAATGATGCAGGGAGATTATACAGGCAAGGTCTTTACTTTCCCGATACCCACATACAATATTACAAAAGACTTTGACTGGGACAACCCTGAGCTCGAAGGTCTCTGGGAAATGACAGCAAAATATGGTATCCCGTACTTTTCAAATTTCATAAACTCTGATATGAATCCGGAAGATGCTCGCTCAATGTGCTGCAGATTAAGGATTGACAACCGTGAACTCGAATACAGAGGCGGAGGTCTTTTTGGTTCAAATCCGTTAACCGGCTCAATAGGTGTTGTCACAATCAACCTGCCTAGAATCGGCTATCTTGCAAAATCCGAAGCCGAATTTTTCCAGATGCTGTATCACAATATGGAGCTGGCAAGGGAAAGTCTTGAAATTAAAAGAAAAGTTGTAGAAGAATATACAGACAAAAATCTTTATCCATATACAAAATTTTATCTAAGAGATATAAAAGCAAGATATGGTGTTTACTGGAAAAATCATTTTTCAACAATAGGTCTTGTCGGTATGAATGAAGCTTGTTTAAATTTTCTCGGAAAAGATATAGGCACCGATGAAGGAAAAAACTTTGCTCTTAAAGTTATGGATAATATGCGTAATATGATACGTAATTTCCAGAAAGAAACAGGAAACAACTATAATCTTGAAGCAACTCCGGCAGAAGGAACTTCTTACAGGCTGGCAAGACTGGACAAACAAAAATTTAATGCAGTAAAATGCGCAAACCAGAAAGAATATGAAAACGGTGCAAAGCCTTTTTACACAAATTCAACACAGCTCCCTGTCAATTACACTGACGATATTTTCGAGCTTCTTGATCATCAAGATGACATACAAACAAAATATACAGGTGGAACTGTCGTTCACATTTTTGCAGGAGAAAGAGTTTTTGACACGAATGTTATCAAAAATCTGGTTAAAAAAGTCTGTGAAAATTACAAACTTCCTTATTTCACATTTACACCTACATTCAGTATCTGTCCTACGCATGGATATATAGCAGGTGAACATTTTATCTGCCCTGAATGCGGAGAAAAAAGCGAAGTATATTCCAGAGTAGTCGGATATATAAGCCCTGTAAATCAGTGGAATGAGGGCAAAGCAGAAGAATTTAAAATGAGAAAGACTTTTGCTATCTAATTTATTAAAGCAGCTGCAGCCGGCTCAACAGCCGGCACCTGCTTATTTTCTCATATGTACTAAAAAATCATTTTAAACGTCAAAAACGGAGTTTGAACAATGATAATTGCCGGTTTGCAAAAGTCTTCACTGTTGGATTACCCATCTAAAATTGCAGCTGTTGTTTTTACACAGGGCTGTAATTTTAGATGCCCTTATTGTCATAATCCGGATTTGCTTCCAATTAACCCCAAACACAACGAAGATAATCTTGAAAAAGTGATGACATTTTTAAAAACAAGACAAAACAAACTGGATGCTGTTGTGCTATCCGGTGGTGAACCGACTTTACAGACAGATATCGATGATTTTTTTGTCAGGGTAAAAGAGCTTGGATTTTTGACGAAGCTGGACACAAACGGAACAAATCCGGAGTGTGTACAAAAACTTGTTGAAAAAAATCTTCTGGATTATATTGCAATGGACATAAAAGCTCCTCTTGAAAAGTATACAGAAATTACAGGCAGAATAATTAATATTGAAAACATTAAACACAGCATAGAAATCATAAAATCATCAAATATAAACTACGAATTCAGAACAACGGTTGTTAAGTCGCAGCTTAGTTTTTCCGATTTTGAAAAAATAGGAACACTTCTCAACGGTTGTTCAAAGTATTATTTACAAAAATTTATTCCTGATATTACATATGACAAAACTTTTAAAAATGAAATAACTTACAGCAATGACGAATTTGTCAGAATAAAAGAATTACTAAAAAAATACATCAAAGAAGTTTATATCAGGAATTAATTTTTCGAGAAATAGTGCTGACACTGCTCGCAAGTGCATTGTTTATTTTAAGCTCTTCTTTTATTTTGTCATATGAATACAAGATAGTTGTATGTTTTTTCTCAAAGAATTTTCCGATATCAGGAAAACTCTGCTGGGTCAAATCTCTGCACAGATAAATAGCAACCTGTCTTGCTTCTGCCACTTTTGCAGAACGGCCTGTGCCTTTTAGTTCTTTAGGGGAAATATTATAATACGATGCAACTTCATCTACTATACCGTCAAAAGTGAATGATTTCTTTTTTTCTGAATAATTAATTATCTTTTTCACATTATCGATAGTCAAAGGCACATCATTAATACTTGCATAAGCGGTAACACGATTAAAAGAGCCTTCAAGTTCTCTTATATTATTTGAATAAACCGTAGCAAGAAATTCAATAATGTTATTCGGCACATCAACATTTGTGTCTCTGGCAAGATTTTGCAAAATTGCCATACGTGTTTCAATGTCAGGAACCTGAATATCAGCCATCAAACCCCATTCAAAACGACTGACCAGCCTGTCCGACAAAGATGGTATTTCTTTAGGTGTTCTGTCCGATGTAATGACAATCTGTTTTCCAGAACCGTGAAGAGTATTGAATGTATTAAAAACTTCCTCTTCTGTTCTCGTTTTTCCTGCAATTAGCTGAATATCGTCAATAAGAAGAACGTCAACTTCTCTGTATTTTTTGCGAAATTTGTTCATTTTCTTTGTTTTTTCATCGCCTCTGGCGAGTGCATTCACAACATCATTAACAAATTCTTCCGCTGTAATAAAAAGAACTTTTAGTCCGGGTTTATTTTTAATTATATAATGCCCTATAGCCTGCATAAGGTGGGTTTTGCCAAGCCCGGGGCCTCCGTATATATATAAAGGATTATATTTTAGGCCGGGTTTTTGAGCAACAGCCTGCGCTGCGACATAAGCAAGTTTGTTATTTGAGCCGACTACAAAGTTTTCAAATTTATATTTGAGATTTAAATTTGACGATTGCATCTGTGTCAGGCTGTCATACTGGTATTTCATACCATTTGATGTTTGTTCTGAAGTATCTGCCGCTTCTTTTTCTAACTGTGCAGCCCTTTTGGCAGCTTTTTTTGAAAATGTTTTTGCTAGTTCTTCATCAAAAATAATTTTTATTTCCAGCTCACTTCCAACAACCTGCTTAACAGCAGCAGAAATTTCGCTGTAGTGATTTTTTCTTAAAATACTTGGTGCAAGAGCCTGTCCCGTATGAAGAACAAAATTGTTTTCATCAAAATACTGCGGTTCAAGCGGCACTATCCATGTTTTAAAAGTAGATTCCGAAATACTGTTTTCCAGAATCGAAAGAACTTCATTCCAAACTTCTGCAATATTTTCCTGACTCATAGACTTATATTACAACAAACCCTTTTACGTGTCATTGCAGATTAAATATTATTTACAGATATAAAAATTTCTTTTGCCATCAGTTTCTTCGCCTGCGTAATTTTTTCTGATTTTTTTAATTTCAACTTCTGTATTATCAAGACGAAGCTGTTCTATTTGATTTTTAGTTATATTATCTTTGACAAACCATTTTATTTTACCGCCGCAATATTTTGCAAAATGATAAGTAGACGATAGCACACAAACTTTTATCGCATCTATCATATTCAAGCCTGAAACATCTATGCTCAAAAATTTACAATCATTTCTTGTAATATAATCTTTTGCTTCGAATATGGCTTCAAAAACACTTTTTTTATAATTACCAACCTTCAAAAGCGCCTCACGCTGATAAATGTCTTCTATACCTGCGGCTTTATTTGAAAAATCTCCGGAATTACTGTTTGTCATAAATCTCTATTATCTCTATACGTTCTACAAAAGATATTTATTTTGTTGGGAAATATCAAGTATACATTAATAATAACGAGATTATTTTGAAAAAATTAAGCAATTCTACAAAAACTACATCACCTGTATGATATTTTTAAACAGCTATCAAACGAGCAAGTTTTGCATTGATTTCATCCTTTACCCGTTCAACACTAATATCTTTTATGCATCTGTAATCACGGGAACAATGAGTCTTCAATCCGCAAGGCTGGCAGGGCAGACTTGTTTTTATAACAACAGCTTCAGCTTCCCAGGGTTTCCATTTTTCTGCATTCATTGGTCCGAATATTGTAATTGCAGGAGTTTCAACAGAAGCGGCAATATGCATGTTTCCGCTGTCACAGCCTACTATCAAGTCGCACAACTTTGTTAAAGCTAATGTTTCTCTTAAAGAAAACTGTCCGCAAAAATTCACAGGCGGAATTTTTAAATTTTCACCGTTGTTTTCTATATATGACATAATCTCTTCGTAAGTTTGATAGTCATTTTTTGCGCCGTTAAATATTACCTGAACTTTTTTTTCATTGCTGAGCCATTGAATTATCTGCGCCCATTTTTCTTTTGCCCATTCTTTTTTACGGTTTCCGCTTGTAGCATGAACAATTATTTTGAGTGTCTCTGCTTCAGGTCGAATATTTTTTTCTCTCATTGCTTCTTTAACTTTTTCCAACTCACTTATCTCTACCCAATTTTCAAGATAATTGTCTTTCGGTGTAATACCGTCTGCTCTTAACACATCCAAAAAACACTCAATTTCATGACGGTTTTCTATATACGGAACTTTTTTGGTAAGAAGAAACCCTCTCATTTCCGTATCAAAACCTATACGTTCCTTTATTCCTGCAGCAAAGGCCAAAAAAGCACTGGAGAAAGAACGTTTTAGCACATAAGCTTTATCGTAATTCTGCGCTTTTAGAAGTTTAACATATGACCAGAAATCTTTTTTTTCTTGATTTTCTTTATTTTCATACCTGTGTTTTTTTGTTGTATCAAAATAGATAAAGTTGTTAACATACGGACATTTATCAATTATTTCACCGGAAACAGGCGCAACAAGCATATCTATTTGAGCATCAGGATATTCATCTCTAAGATTTCTTAAAAAAGGTATTGTAAGAAGTGTGTCACCTATAAATCTATATCGCATAACGAGGATTTTCATATCTATATTCTCCGCTTTTTATTCCAATAATGATTTCATATCCAAAACTGGCTTTAGTTTTAATGCATAAATATTGTCTTTTTCAGAAGAAATTTCTTTAATTTTAACAGCATCTTTTTCTGTTGTAACAATTATCTGTGCGTTATATTTTTGTTTCAGATTATTCAAATCATTCAAATCATCGCAGGTATACAGGTGATGATCAGGATAGTTTTTTGTTTCTAATACATCATACATTCTTAAAAAATTATAGAACTGCTCCGGCTGCGCAATAGCACTGAATGCAATCATTGCAGGATTTTCATTATCGAAAAGCGGTTCTTGAGTGTGAATATTATAGATAATATCAGGCACCATAGAGCAGACAAATGACGGCTTTTTATATTTTTTTCTCAAATATCTTGCGAAGGTTTTTGCTTGTTTATCATTAAAATTTTTGTTAACCACTATTATCTTATCCGCTCTGTCAATTTCACAAAGCGGCTCTCTAAGAGCACCAAGTGGCAATACGCAGCCGTTTGAAAATTGTTTTTTAGAATCAACAACAAGGATATTCAAATCTCTTTTCAGTCTCAAATGCTGAAATCCGTCATCCAGAATAAGACACTCCGCATTAAGATTTTCACAGGCATATTTTGCAGCCTTTACACGGTTTGAACAGGTCAAAACCCCTGTTCCCCTGCAATTCATAGACAGCCAGTACGGTTCATCACCGGCATCTTCTGCTTTGAAATTAACATTTTTTCCGTCTGATATAACATTTACATTCTTGTTAGAAAGTTTACCGCCGTATCCTCTGGACAAAATGACAGTATTTTTCTTTTTCTTATTATGTAAGAAATTAGCAATTTCAGCTGTAACAGGAGTCTTTCCGGTTCCGCCGGTAGTTAAATTCCCGACTGAAATTGTATAAACAGACGGTTTAAAAGATTTGATAATATTTTTTTTGTACAAAAAATTGCGTATTTTTACAACAAGTAAATAAAAAAATGACGGTACAGACAGAACAGTGTACATCAAGGCTGCCGTTATAAAATCAGAAGCATTTTTGTAATTCTTTTTATAATGAAATTCTGTAAGAAATATTTTCATAATTAATCAAATTTTATAATAAAATTCGTCCTATGTCATCTCGCAGGCGCACTTCTCAAATTCTCCTCGAAATCAAGAACGAACTTTTTTGAAGCTGTATCATATTTGTACAATCTGTATTTGTTTCCTGAACTTACAATTTTCATTGCATTGTTTGAATCAGTTCGATAAATTTTTATTCCGTTGCTTGACAGCATCTTTAGCGTCTGTTTTGCAGGATGACCGTATGTGTTATAGCCTGTTGAAATCACAGCAACATCCGGATTTATTTGTTTCAGCATTTTTTTAGATACAGTATTTTTCGCACCATGATGACCGGATTTCAGAACTTCGATTTTATTGTTTTTTATATCATTTTTTATTTTTTCAAAAGACTGAACTCCTGCATCTCCCATAAACAACATGTCAAATTCCCCGTAGGAAATCAGTGTTATTATAGAGTTTTCATTGTCATTTGAAGAGTATTTAAAATCAGGTGTATAAGTTTTTACAGTGAAGTCTTTTTCCTTTATCAAAGTTTCATTATTCCCGGCATGTTCTGTATTTATTGAATTTTCATTTATATAAGCCATTAATGCTTTTGTAGTTTTTGAATTATCTTTATATTTGTTCAAAACCAGTTTTTTGACTTTTACATTTCTCATAATATCAACTGCACCGCCTGAATGGTCTGAATCAAAATGAGTCAGTATGAGTAAATCAAGACATTTTATTCCGTTGTCTCTTAAGTATTTTCCCATAATTGCATCAGCCTGAGAAAATGATGATTTGCTGTTTTCGAGCCTTCCATGCGCTGTATCAATCATTATATATTTTTTATCAGGAGATTTTATTAAAAAACTGTCTGCATTACCGACATCAAAAATGATTACTTCACAGGTTTGATTATTTATTTTAACAAAACTAACTCCAAATAAAAGCAACATTATGCTAATTAATATAATAAATTTTTTATTTCTGAAATAATTTCTTATCAAAAATCCAATACCGATTAATATTGCATAGTATAAAATCAACTGAAAATGAGACGGATGAATTGTATATAACAAAGAACCTGGCAGCTGCGCAAACCATCTTGATATCTCAACAAGCATACCTACAAAAGGATTTAGAATAATATCAAAAAACATACAGATTTTTTCTGCAGCAAGTCCCAAAGGAAGCATTGCAATAATCGATGCAGCAAAGCCCAAAAAGCTTATTATCATAATAAAAGGTGTTATAACAAAATTAGCAAATATTGAATATGTTGCAAATGTATTAAAATAAAACATCTGTATAGGCGCAGCAAACAACTGTGCAACAAAAGGAATAAGTACGGCACCGGCAAAAAATTCTACAATTTTGTTGTCCATTTTTTCAAGTAACGGCGGACAATAAAACATCAACGCAAATGTTACAACAAATGACAATTGAAAACCAACATCATTTATCATTGCAGGGTTATACAAAAGCATCAAAAATGCTACAAAAAATACAAGTGCAATACTGTCGGCATTGCGATTTATGAGTTTTCCCAAAAGCACAAACTCTATCATCAATGCCGCTCGCAGCACAGAAGGCCCCATACCTGTCATAAGTGTATAAAATCCGACAAGTATTGCTCCGACAACCACTACAAGTCTAAAATCCAGTCTAAGCTTTATTCCTATAAAAAACCAGATTCCAAAAATTATTGAAACATTCATCCCAGATGCAGCCAGAATATGCAAAAGACCTGAATTTATAAAAGAATTTTTTACATCTTCAGGCGGATTAATTGCGTCATCGCCGAATACAATACCTCCAAGAACTTCTATATTCGGACTTTTTATATATTTTCTATGAATATCGAGTATTTGTCCTCTTTTGTCATTGAGTTTCTGCAAAAATTTTCCGTAAACATTATCCGGTTCGGATATAATTTTCCAATTTCCCTGATTTACATAAAAAGTTGAAAATGTATCGTGATTTTTTAAATAGTTAGAATAATCAAACTGTGACGGATTTTTTGCATATGAAGGATTGCGCAATTTGCCTTTTAATTCCAGTTTATCGGCTATTCTGATTTTTGAAAGATTTTCTGCTGTATCATAAATCGTAACTATTGTTCTTGCATTCATTGCATTGCTGTAATCTGCTTTTTCTTTATCGTTTTGCTTCAATACAGCTTTATGAACTTTCAAATAAAATTTTGTTTTACCGGTACTATTTGTTGTCGGAATAGTTTCTACAGTACCGGTTATAGTTCCCTGTGACGGAATGAATTTTGACAAGTCATCAAAATTTTTTATTTGAAAATTACAATTTAAAAGAGCAATTGTAAAAGCAAAATAAAAAATAATTGCAGCTCTGTTTGAAATAAAATTTTTATACAATGAAAAAATCAACGCTGCAGCAAGAAAAACTGCAAAATAAGGAATAGTCTTTGTAAAAAATGAAATTACACCAAGAATATAAAATGAAGAAAATATAATTGTTGCATTAATTTTTTTCAATTTTTATTCCTCAACAGTATCCTGAACACAATAATATAAAAAAAATCCTCCGTAATAAAGTATTACAGAGGATTTTGATATATTTTTATAAAATAATTAAGCTTCTTGTTTTGCAATAACTTTTGATTGGGCAGCGGAAATAGCATCTTTTGCTGCCATAGCTTCATGCTGCATTGCAATCAGACCTTTTAAATCATTGATAGTTTCTCGTTCTGCAACAACAAAATCTTTTAGAATTTTGTTTTGTTTTTTAGTTTCAACAAAATCTTTTACAGCTTTTATACCAAGCGCAATTACAGACGCCCCCAAAGCTGCAAATGCTGTGTATTTGACTACTTTTTTGGGATTTTTACTGATAAAATCAACAGTATCTGCAGTCAATTCACCGACTCGTTTCATTCCTTTTTGTATACGGGGTTTTACATTGGTATTATAGGAGTTTTTTACAGTATTAGAAATATTATTATACAAATTAGTAAAGTTAGATTTTGAAATTTTCATTCTTATTACTCCTTTTCTTCACAATCTTATAAATATAGTGAAGATATAAATTTGCCTAAAATAAAGGGAATATTACAATAATTTTACAAAAAAAACGCATGTTAATTTATGTAAACAATATATATAAATTATATACAATTATAGCAATAATGCTCTGCAATTGGTTTTTACATATATATAAGAAGTAAATTTTACGAGAGAGAAAGAGAGTAAGAAAAATGAGCGGAAAAGAAGTTCCAGAATTTAGATACCCCAATATATCATATCCAAACTACAATTTTTTACCGCAATATAACTGGGGCAATTGGGACTCTCAAGACTATACCCCTGATTTAAACGGTGCAAACGGCGGATATGTAGGCGGCGGTGCAGTTGACGCATTTTCTCATACTCCTGTAGACAAACCTCAATCTTCAGGTTCACCGGAAGATGCAGAAGAAATAAAAAACGGAAACGCTGCACTCTCAAGTAATGATGCAAATATCGTTTCTGAATCAAAAAGTAATCTTGAATCCATGAATGTTGAAAATTCAACTCCTGTATCAAACGCAGGTAATGTGGTTTCTTCGGCAGAAAACAGTGTTTCAACTGCTCAAAGTGATGAAGCAGCAGCTGTAGAAAATAAAAATTCTGCTCAAAATGTTCAACAAAATACAGAAGCAAACCAGCAGCAAGCTACTGAAACAGTTAATAATCAAAAACAAACAGTAGAACAAAAAACAGCTAATTATGAAAAAGCACAGGCTGCAACAAAAACAGCCCAGGGAAACCTTGAAGCTGCTCAAGCAACTCTTGCTCAGGCTAAAGAAGCAGCCGCCGCAGCAGCAGGAACACCGGCAGCCGCAGCAGCAAATGCAGCAGTAGCAGCAGCTGAAGCAAAAGTACAAGTTGCGCAGGCTGAACTTCAAAAAGCAGAAGCAGAAGAAGCAAAAGCAAAAGCAGAAAAAGAACAGGCTGAAGCAAAACTTAATAACGATGAAAAAGCTCTTGAAAAGGCCAAGAAAGACCTTGAAAAAGCTGAAAAAGATTTGAAAGCAGCTGAAGAAAACCTTAAAGAGAAAAAAGAAGTTTTACAAAAAGCACAATCTGACTTGAACACAGCAAAAGCTGAATATGACAAAATTAAAAATGATACAACTCAAGTTTCCGAAGATTTAAAAGAAAAATTGGACAAAGTTCTTGAAGATCTCGAAAAAAATGGGGGAGAACAAGGTACTTCTACAACATCTTCCAAAAAGCTTTCAACTCTAGAGAACATACAAGCCGGAGCAAATTTAGGCTCACAACTTCTGGGTGTCGGCGGCAATATGACAAATATGTTTATGCAAAATAAAGCTTCATCAGAAGGTTCAAGCTCAGGCAAAAGAAAAATGACTGCTGCTGAAAGTGCACAATTGAGTTCATTTGTTAACAGTCTTGCTAATTCATTAAATAAAGGCTTTGGACTTATTACACCTAACGGACAGATGCTTTCAGATGTAAATAGCCCAAATTACTCTTCAAATGCTATAGCAAATAACGGCAACAACAGCAATAACAATATAACCAATACTGTATCATCAAATACAGCATCTTCTGCCAGCACAAACAGCAGTTCTATAAACTTCTTTAAGAAACAGCTAGCTTAATATAACTCAGATAAAACAGGATTATATACAAAAATAAACAACAAAAAACTCCGCTATAAAACGGAGTTTTTGTTTATAAAATTTAATATTATTTTAAAACATCCTGGAACATTTTTCTGATTTCTTGTTTATTAGCATCAATGATTGTTCTGGCATTTTCAACGCTGCTGTCATTTTTCTTAGAAATTTCATCCAGTGTTTGAACAAGGCTTGAATAATCAACTTCTTCATAAGATACAGAAACAAAAGGATTATAAGAATTTACAGCATTGCCGCTTATTATTGTTTTTTCTTCAACAGCTGCAGAAGACTGAGAATTTACAACAGTTTGTATATCGTTATTTGTTACTGTATTGTTTGTATTGCCAGTTGTTTCAACAGCTTCGCCTTTTGCTTCGTCAATAGAATTCATTATGTCGCTGATTTTATTTTCAACTTTTGAGATTTTGTTATCAATTTTGGCTATTTGTTTATCATTAGAAGCCATTTCTTTATCAATTACAGAAATTTCACTATCGAGTTCTGAAACTTCTTGTTCTTTTGCATCATTTTTAGCAGTTACACTATTAATTGCATTATTGCCGCTTGTAATTTGTGCCTGCAATTTATTAATGTTAGTTTGTTTAGCACCAATTTGGCTAAGGATTGATGAAGATGATTCAATCAATGCTTTAATTTGACCATTTAAAGAATTTATTTCAGAAAATACGGAGCTTGATGTTGAAATTTCAGAAGTACCGATTTTTCCTGCTACATATTGTGAAACTTCGTCTTCTTCAATTTCTCCGGATTGAACTTTCTGATAAGCTTCTTCTGTTGCTTTTTGGATTTTTTCTTTTTGAGCTCTTACTTCTTCATTAGAATTTGCAACAATTTCATCGATTCTTTCGCTCAACTTATTGTTTAATTCATCGATTTCTCTTGTTTGTTCGTCGTATTGAGCCTGCAAAGCATCTAACTCTTCTTGTTCTTTCTGAGCTTCTTCATTGTATTTTTCAACTTCAGAAACATAAGATTCGATTTGTTTGTTGTTTGCTTCAATTTCAGCTTCAAGCTTAGCTTTTCTTGATTCAAGAGTTCTTTTTTGAGCTTCCAATTCTTTTTGGTCAGCTTCATATTTAGCTCTTTCACTTTCAAGCTGATCAAGCTCTGCCTGATATTGAGCAAGTTCAGCTTCAAGCTGTGTCATGTCAGCTTCAGATGCTTTTACTTCAGTTTCATTTTCAGTACCAAAAAGATTTGTATCTTCAACTGGAACTGTTGTTTCAGCATTTTGTGCTGCTTGACCTTTTCTTGTTGCACTTACGTTGTTGATTGAAAAATCCATGTTTACACCTTTTACATTACACACATTATAATAAAAACATTATTTTATATACGATTTCAATATTTCATATATCTGTTACATTTCGTTACATATTTTTCTTCCTATATTTTCCTAACAAAAGAGGGCGGCTAGTTTTTAACTGCCTCCCTCTTTTTATCCTTATATATATATAATGCCCATTTTTTTTATTTTAATGCATTTTGTAACAATTTGTTAATTACCTGAGGATTGGCCCTGCCTTTTGTCTCTTTCATAATCTGCCCGACAAAGAAGCCCATTAGATTTGTCTTTCCGTTTTTATATGCTTCTACCTGAGCAGGATTATTTGCAAGAACTTTTTCTACAAGTTCTTTTATTGCAGATTCATCAGATATAACACTAAGTCCTTCTTTTTCAACAATATCCTTCGCAGATGCGCCATTTTCAAGCATTTGAGGAAGAATTTTTTTTGCAATGTTGTTAGATATAGTACCTTTCGTAATCATTTCAATTAACTCAGCAAGTGCTGCCGGTTTAAGTTTTGTCTGATTTATATTTATATTATTTTCTTTCAGATAAGCTGTAATATCACCAACAAGCAGGTTATTAGCTATTCTATAGTCGGCACCGAGTTTCAAAACTTCGTCATAGAACAAAGCTGTTTCCATTTGCTCAACCATAACATTGGCATCATAAGCGCTCAAACCGAGACTTTCATATCTTTTACGTTTAGCTTCCGGCAGCTCAGGCATTTTCTCTCTAATCTGTTCTACCCATTCTCTGGATATCTCAACCGGCATCAAATCAGGTTCAGGGAAGTACCTGTAATCATTCGCATCCTCTTTGCTTCTCATCGTCTTTGTGACTTTTTGATTGTCATCCCAAAGACGTGTTTCCTGATCGACTTCTCCACCTTCTTCAACAATTTCAATTTGTCTGTCTATTTCATACTCAATCGCTCTTTGCAATGCAGAAAAGCTGTTGATATTTTTGATTTCAGCCCTCGTACCAAACTTGTCTGAGCCTTTCGGCATAACAGAGATATTAGCATCACATCTCATAGAACCTTCTTCGAGGTTGCCGTCACAAACTCCGATGTAACGAACTATGTTTCTCAATTCTTCCATATAAGCTCTTGCTTCATCACTTGAACGCATATCAGGTTCTGAAACAATTTCAAGAAGCGGAGTACCGGCACGATTTAAATCAACCAGAGAATACAACGAACCAGCCAGACCGTCTGCACCGGCATGAACAAGTTTTCCGGCATCTTCTTCAAGGTGTGCACGTGTAATACCTATTTTTTTGCCTTTTATATTTATCCATCCGTTTACACATATAGGCTGGTCATATTGAGAAATCTGATATCCTTTCGGAAGATCAGGATAAAAATATTGTTTTCTGTCGAATTTACATCTTTTAGGAATTTCACAATTCAAAGCCAGACCAAGAAGTATTCCCATATTCACACATTCTTTATTCAAAACCGGAAGTACACCCGGCATGCCAAGAGTAATTGTACTTGTATGGGTGTTTGGTTCAGCACCGAATTCCGTAGAATCAGGCGCAAATATTTTCGATTTTGTTTTTAGCTGAGCGTGAACCTCAAGACCTATTACTACCTCATATTTATCTCTGACTGCTTGTGAAACCATATTTAAAATCCTTAATTTATACTAATCTATGGAATAATTTTAGCACAAAGTTATTATGATAGTGAAACCGCTGTTTTATCTATCCAATGCCGCAGCTGCCGTCTATTCTCCAACATGTTCCAGAGCTTTTTCCAAAATCATTTTTACATGGTGGTCATCAAGCGCATAATAAACATTTTTGCCTTTTTTTCTGGAACGAACAAGTTTTGCGGTTCTCAAGACCTTGAGCTGGTGAGAAACAGCTGATTTCGTCATGTTCAAAAGTACAGCAAGATCTCCGACACACATTTCACTTTCTTCAAGAGCCCACAAAAGCTGGATACGAGTGCTGTCGCCCATAACTTTGAAAAACTCGGACAAATCATAAAGCATTCCTATTTCTGGCATATTAGGCTTCACTTTATTTACTATATCAATATTAGTTGCATAGCAATCTGCTTTTTTAAATTCCATATAAATTCCTCTTTATATAATTATATCATAATTGAATAATTGCTCAACTGTGTAAAGGAATGTAAAAGTAAAAAATTATGAACTTGACAATTGAACAGTTGTTCAATTATAATTATAATATAGTTGAGCAATTATTCAATCGAAAGGGCTTATATGTGTGAACATAATCATGAACATTGTCATTCCGGCCAGAAACAATCTTTTGCAATAATCAGAATAGCACTTGCTATTATTATTTTTACAACAGGATTAGTTCTGCAATTGACCGGAGTGCCAAAATTTTTCATATTTCTCATAGCATATCTGACCGCAGGCGGTGATGTTTTATTTAAAGCTTTTAAAAATATATTAAAAGGACAAATCTTTGATGAAAATTTTTTGATGTCGCTTGCTACTGTTGGGGCATTCGCCGTAAAAGAATACCCGGAAGCTGTAATGGTTATGGTACTTTATCAAATCGGCGAATATTTTCAGGACATTGCTGTTGAAAAGTCTAAAAAGTCTATTGCGGATTTAATGGATGTAAGACCGGATTATGCAAACCTTGTTTTTGAAAACGCAACCAGGCCGGTAAATCCGGAAGAAGTAAATCCGGGTGATGAAATTATTGTCAAAACAGGAGAAAAAATTCCTCTTGACGGAATAGTTATTGACGGAAATGCTATTGTTGATACATCTGCTCTAACAGGAGAATCCCTTCCACAAAATCTAAAAACCGGCGACAATGCAATCAGCGGATGCATTAACACAAATGGTGTTTTGAAAATAAAAGTTACAAAACCCTTCGGAGAATCAACTGTTTCAAAAATTCTTGAACTTGTTGAACACGCAAATTCCAAAAAGACAAAAGCAGAAAATTTTATAACAAAATTTGCACGTTATTACACTCCTGCTGTTGTAGCTGCTGCCGTAATACTTGCAGTTATTCCTCCATTATTAACAGGCGGCAATTGGGGAATATGGTTTCAAAGAGCACTGATTTTTCTTGTAATATCATGTCCTTGTGCACTTGTTATATCTGTTCCGCTCAGCTTTTTCGGCGGTATCGGAGGAGCATCAAAATGCGGTATTCTAGTCAAAGGAAGCTGTTATTTTGAAATGCTTGCCAATGCAGAAACTGTAATTTTTGATAAAACAGGAACGCTGACAAAAGGTTCTTTTGCAGTTACCAAAATAAAATCATTTGACATTGAAGAAAACGAGCTTCTTGAATATGCCGCACTTGCTGAAACATATTCAAATCACCCGATTGCTGTATCTTTAAAAAATGCCGTCAAAAAGTATTTGGATACAGCAAGGGTTAAAGACGTTGAAGAAATTTCAGGAAACGGAGTTAAGGCCTGTGTTGACGGGAAAATTGTACTTTGCGGAAATGAAAAACTTTTGAATAAGTTTTCAATCCCTTTTGAAAAAACGGATGAAGCAGGTACAATTGTATACCTTGCTATAGACTCAAAATTCGCAGGTTATATAGTGATTTCCGATGAAATTAAAGAAGGAGCCAAAGAAGCTGTCACAAAACTGAAAAAATATGTAAAAAACACTGTTATTTTAAGCGGTGATAACGAGAAATCCGTACAGGAAACAGCATTTAAGATTGGTGTTGGTAAATACTATTCAGAACTTTTACCGGCAGATAAAGTTGAAATAACAGAAAAAATTATTAATCAAAAACAGCAAAATAAGAGTGTTATATTTGTAGGTGACGGGATAAATGATGCCCCTGTTTTAACCAGAGCAGATGCAGGGATTGCAATGGGGGCTCTCGGCTCTGATGCAGCTATTGAAGCAGCAGATGTTGTAATTATGGATGATAATCCTGTCAAAGTCTATACAGCTATTGCTTTAGCCAAAAAGACACTGATTATTGTCAAACAAAATATCATATTTGCACTTGCGGTAAAAGCTTTATTTTTGATATTCGGTGCACTTGGTTTTGTTACAATGTGGGGTGCGGTATTTGCGGATGTAGGTGTCTCTTTGATAGCTATATTAAACGCATTACGCACATTGCAGACAAAAAATTTTTCATAAACAGCAATAATTATATTTTTCAACGACTAGCCGGTTGTCTCAAAAAAAATGGATAACCGGCTAATTGTTCAAATTTAATAATTTATATTAAATATAATTAATAAATCTTTTTCATACTTCCAACTATTCTTAATTCCAGACACGGGCTATGATTTTTTTCACAGCCCTTTTTATTTTTCAATAAATTAACAAAATATTGTCTATGTTTCTTTGACATGAGAAAATATTGGAATAAGAAGGGAATGTATTATGCAAAAAAGATTGCTTGTTGTAGATGATGATGATGAAATTAGAGAGCTTTTAGAATTTGACCTTGCTCACAGCGGATACAGTGTTGATACAGCTTGTGACGGATTAGAAGGTTTAAATAAAGCTGTCAACAACCACTATGATATAATCCTTCTGGATGTCATGATGCCTAAAATGAACGGGTTCGATGTTTGCAAAAATCTCAGGAAAGCCAACCCTGATGTTCCTGTTCTTTTGCTGACAGCAAAAGGAACAATAGGGGATAAAACCCAGGGTTTTGACTGCGGAGCTGATGATTATCTTGTCAAACCTTTTGATATACAAGAAGTTCTTTTACGTGTCAAAGCACTGTTAAGAAGAAATCCAGATAACAATCAAAATAATGAAAGTTTCAAACAGGAAATCCTAAAAATGGGAGAAATTGAGCTTTTCCCTGAATCTCTTGAAACCTCTATTGAGGGTAAAAAAATAAAACTCACTCCCACAGAATTTGAAATACTATACTGTCTTATGCAGCACTTCAATGATGCTGTCTCACTTGCCGTTCTATTGGATGAAGTATGGGGATATGATTCAGACGAAGATGTAAGAATGGTAAGAGTTCATGTCGGCGGTTTGAGACAAAAAATAGAAAAAGATACAAAAAACCCGAAATATCTTCATACTGTTACAAATGTTGGTTACAAACTTACACCGATTAAAGAAACCTCAGAAGAGAATTAGGTATGGCAAAATTTAGAGACGTAAAAAGACTGAAAATAGTAGAACAGATTATTCTAGTTCTTCTGCTTGCTGTAATTGTTCCGACAACAGTCTGCACTATCATTGTTAACAACATTAACCAGCACGCAGTAAGAAACGAACTGCAATATTCCGCTTTGAGCATTTCAGAATCAATTGCGTCCAATATAGATACTTTTACCGAATCCGGCCGTGATGAAATGGATCAGATTGCTCTCGCATTACACTATATGCATTCCAATTCCGATCGTGAAGCTTTTTTAGAAAAACTTTTAACAAATTCGAAAGTCATTTCGTCTATTGATATTGTAAAAAAACACGAAAAAGAAAAATACAAAAAATGGTCTGATTACACGTCTTTTAACAAAGACAAAGGTCAGATAGAAATTCTGAAGAAAATTGATGAGTACAGTGCTGTGCTGGCTTTTGTAGATGCAAAAGTATTTGAAGATCAAATATTTAATATTTACAAAAAAGATGACAGGCAAATATATGTACTTGATAAATACCAAAAAGTGATTGCCGCACACAATTACAATAAAAAAGATTTTGAAAGAGTAACATATGCACTTCCTAAAAAACTTGTTGTAAATAAGGCTGTAATATACGGTAAAGTTAAAAATCAGCCGCTTGCTTATTTCAAAATCTCAGACCCTGAGACATTAATTATCGTCAATACAACACATCATATTACAAAAACTACAATTAATAATGCCAGATACAAAATCATTCTCGCACTCTGCGCTTCAGCGTTATTTATAATTTTTATTGTCGGAATTTACACATCTTATCTTTATATCAACATAAGACAGCTCTTTAAAGGAATAATTGCTCTTTCTAACGGTAATTACACAAGAAAAGTGCGCCTTTTGAATAACATCTTTACACCTTATGAGACAATATTTCTTGCTCTCGAGTTCAACAAGATGGCTGATGAAATCAACAATACATACAAACAACTAAAACATTCCAATAAAGAGTTGAAAAAGCTTGATGAGTTTCGTTCAACATTAATTGATACAGTAAGCCACGAGTTCCGTACTCCATTAACAAGCATAAAAGGCTATACATCTCGTCTTTTGCGACAGGACATAGAGCTTGACGAAGAGACAAAACAAAAATCACTTAAAATAATAAAAAATCAAGCAGAACGTCTCAGCAGAATGGTCGAAGATTTACTTGTTATTCCTGACATTGAAGGAGCGAAACTAAATTTAATCATAGATAGAGTAAACTTAACAGACACAATCAACGACGCAATACTTTCAACAAAGCATAAGGCTGAAAGAACTGTTAATATTGACATCCCCCAGGATTTTCCTGATGTATTAGCAGACAATGACAGGCTCGAACAGGTCTTTATCAATCTTCTTGAAAATGCTTACAAGTATTCATACCCTGACACACAAATTGATGTTAAAGTTTCGCAAGAAAGCAATCATGCAGTAATAAAAATTTCCAACTCTTATGATTATATTCCGCCGGAACAGCTTCATAAGCTTTTTGGGAAATTTATACGCATCGACGACAAAACAACCAGAACAACAAGGGGTACAGGCCTCGGGTTGTTTATTGTTAAAGGGCTTGTAAAAGCTATGAATGGTTCTATAGAGCTTAATTCAACTATAGAAAATATATTCACAGTCACTGTAAAACTACCTCTTTGTGATTGAATTAAGCCCTAAAGAAACTCATCATAAAGATATCACTGCAAAATTACATACCAAAAGCAAGTTTTCTTCTCACCGGATATTTTGTGGTATGAGTCATACCCGTCTTTTTAGATTTTCCTATACAAGAAGAAATTTTTTCTGCAAATTTATCCAGTTTATTTCTAGTTTTCATATCCAAAGATGCTCTAATACCATAAACTATCCTTTTTAATTGTTTTTTCATTTTTATACTCCCTTTAACTGCACTTAATGTACTTCGGAGTTTTTTACTGAAACTTTATGAAAAATTTATTAAAAGTTACAGAAATTTACACAGAGAAAAAAGACAAAAATAAAAAGCCGCTGTTATAAACTGCGGCTCTAGTTATATCCCCAACTATTCTTTATTAATTTGAAAATGTGACAAATAGCTTCCACAGCTATAAGCAACATAAACTTATTCGAAAAAAACGTGATTTTCCACACATGGGCACTGGGTTCGGCTCTGCCTCACACGGCGTGCCCGTCAAAATTCGCTTCAGAATTGCTATTGCGGTTGGTTCCACAAAGCATCTCTGATAAATTTGCTTTTTTGAGATTCAGCACTCAATGAAACATTGCTGGGTGTAAAGATAAATACTGAATCACCAATTTTTTGCTGATTGCCGTTCAATGCATGTGTAGCACCGCAAAGAAAATCAACAATTCTCATAGCCTGTTCTTTATCAAGCAAATGCAAATTCAAAATAACTGTTTTTCTGTCTTTTAATTGTCTTACAATAGAAACTGATTCTTCGTAAGAACGTGGTTCTGAAACAACAACTTCATAACCTTTGAAGCCGGGATGGCTCACAACATTAGAAGCCTGTGATTGTGATTGTTTTGATGAATACATAGGTTCCAAAGCAAGATTGTCAGAAACCGGATATTCATCCATTTCTGATGCCATATCTTCAAAAATGTCATCTCTATTTTCAAAACCTGATGTTAAAAAACCTACAATTGATTTAATTTTGTCTGAAACGCCTGCCAATTTCTTCTCCTCCCGATATTAATTTACATAAATAGCTTTCGTCCAATTCTAATCATTGTCGCACCATGCATCAACGCTATTTTATAATCACCGCTCATTCCCATTGATAACTCTCTTAACTCAAATGAAAATTCTTTTTCTAACTCATCTTTAAGCACTCTCATCCCCTCAAAAAGCTTATGTAATTCTTCTTCTATAGTGATGGGTGCAATATTCATAAGTCCTTCTACTTTGATACCGTCCAAAGAAATTATTTCACCAAAATCCTTTTTTAAATCTTCAACGCAAAATCCTGTTTTTGCTTCCTCATTTGCATTGTTGACCTGCAAGAGAATTTTCTGAACAATTCCTTTTTCAACAGCTTCTTTTGAAATATGCTGTGCAAGCTTTAACGAATCTACAGACTGGATTAAATCAAAAGATCCTACTGCTTTTTTCACTTTATTTGATTGCAAATGTCCTATTAAATGAAATCTGGAATTATTCCTGACTTCATCAGGCAATTTTGCAAACTTTTCAAGTGCATCTTGAACTCGATTTTCTCCAAAATCCCTTAATCCATCATTATATGCCTCTACAAGCTTTGTTTCATCAAAGTATTTGGTTACAGCAATTATCCTAGGTGTATAAGGTGCAATCTCTTTTCTCAGCTCCGACAAGTTATATTCAACTGTACTCATTTGAACTTAACCCTCTTCCCAAGAAAAACAGTTATTAGTTTTAACACTAATACTTTCTTTATTATATGACATATAATAATAATGGACAAACTATCAGACATTTTTCATCCATTTAGAGGATACTTACATCCTAAAAGCCATGGCTTGCATGGTTTTAACCATGTTTATTATTCATCAACTCTGCTTAACATTTCTTTACACACAACAAAAAAAGCACACCCGAAGGTGTGCTTTTTGGAAACTGTTTTTCAAATTATAGATCATCCATTGAACGGCCGTATTTAATTTGATGATCAGCAAAAGAATGAGGTCTGTTTACTGCCGGATCTATTGTCTGTATAACATACCAGCCGAAATTTTTTGTTTTATCTTTCTTTGTTTCAGCAGGAATAGGTGTTGATGGATCTTTTGTTTTTACATCAATAATTCTTGAAATTTCACTTGAATAACCTGCATTATGGATAAATTCAGGAGTAGTAGTTTCTTTGACTGTGACAGCAGCATTTACAGCTAATGAAGCAGTTAAAAGCATGCCGGTAATTACCGAATATTTCACTAAATTTTTCATCTATAATCCTCACATTTATAATTTATAAATATATTATATTATTTTTGAATTTTAGGCAAATCATTTATTATAACGATTATTTTTTAATTTTCTTTTAAAATCATATCCATCAATTCAGAAAGAAGATTCTCTTCAGGCACTTTTTTTATAATTTCGCCTTTTTTAAAAATATATCCCTCTTTTATTGCTCCGGCAACACCATAATCAGCGTGCTTTGCTTCTCCGGGGCCATTAACCGGACAACCCATTACTGCAACGGTAAGAGGTTTATCAATATCTTTAAGAGCATTTTCAACACGTTTCGCAAGCCCAATTAAGTCTATCTGGCATCTGCCGCAAGTCGGACAGGACACAAAATTTATACCTTTTTTGCGTAAATCAAGTGCTTTCAATATTGAAAATCCGGCATACACTTCCTCAACAGGATTTTCTGTTAATGAAACTCTTATTGTATCCCCTATACCTTCTGCAAGAAGCGTTCCAAGCCCCACAGATGATTTCACCAAACCGCCCTTTAAAGTACCGGCTTCCGTAACACCAAGATGAAGAGGATAATCGACTTTTTTTGCCATTAATCTGTAAGCATCTATCGTATCCGGCACACTGCTGGATTTTAAAGATATTTTAATTTTGTCAAAATCATTGTCTTCAAGAATTTTCACATGATGCAAAGCACTCATAACCATTTTTTCTGAAAGCGGTATATCAAGTGCCGCAATATTTTTTTCCAACGATCCTGCATTAATACCAATTCTTATAGGAACATTATTTGTCTTTGCCAGATCGACAACTTTTTTTACATTCTCATCTCTTCCGATATTTCCGGGATTTAGTCTCAAAGCATCTATACCGTTTTCTATACACTGAATTGCAAGCCTGTAATCAAAATGTATATCCGCAATCAAAGGGACTTCAACCCGTTTTTTTATTTCTTTTATTGCTGCAGCTGCATCTTTATTCAATACAGCCAGACGCACCAGCTCACAGCCTGCATCAGTAAGCTCTTTTATTTGTGAAACTGTCTTTTCAACATCTCTTGTGTCTGTATTACACATTGACTGCACACTTATAGGTGCGTCACCGCCTATTTTTACATTACCAATTTGTATTTGTTTTGAGACTCTTCTTTTTATCATAATTTTATTCTATCACTAAAAACATAAACCAAACAAAAAAAAGCCCAAAGTATAATTACTTCGGGCAAGTTGCCATCACCTATTATTGTAAATTTATCTATTGTGATTTTAATTATTATTGGATTAAGTTCAAAGCCAGTGAAGGTAACTGGTTAGCTTGAACCAAAAGTGCTGCTGAAGTTTGTTGAAGAATTTGCTGTTGCGTATAATTAGCTGATTCTTCCGCAATATCAGCATCCATAATTGTTGATTTTGCAGCTGTTGTATTTTCAATTGTTGTTACAAGTGATTCTGCTGCTGCATCCAATCTGTTCATAACAGCACCGATTGTGGATTTGTTGGAAGATATTGTATCAATAGCTTGATCAAGTACTGCAATGTAGCTTGCTGCAGCTGTTGCCGCAAGAAACGCTTTTTCTGCACCTGTTGCGACTGTATCTGCATCTGTCACCGTAGAACCTGCATTTGTCGCAGCTCCGGCACCGAGTGTATCTGCATTTATTTCTGAAAAAATTGCCCCAGGGATAGTAATAGAGTTTGCAGCTGCACCGGCATTTGCGCCAACTTGCAGTCTCAAGCCCTGTGTTGAAAGAGTTCCGTTACCGCTCAACAGTTCAAGACCGTTAAAGTTTGATGCAAGTGAGACCCTTTCTATTTCTGCAATACGTGACTGAACTTCTTCATACATAGCGTTCATAGCATCTTCGTCATAAACGCTGTTTGCAGCCTGAGATGCGAGATCTCTGATACGGTTGAGGTTGTCCAAAATGTTATCAAGGTCACTCTCTACTGTCTGCAAAACATTGTTCCCTGTTTCAATGTTATCTTGCGCTACTTTTGAACCCCTAATTTGTGTTTCCAAACCTGTTGCAACGTAAAGTCCGGCTGCATCATCTTTTGCACTGTTGATTTTGTAACCTGTTGACATTCTTTCCAATGCATCATTCAAAGAATTAGTTGCATTGTTCAAGTTTGCTTGTGTCTTTAAAGCAGACATGTTTGTGTTAACGATAATTGCCATGCGATTCTCCTTTCGGCATACCCATATTTACATCCTGTAAATGTTAAATAGACTGTCTACCCATCTATTTAGACTGTGGTTCATCTAATACCCTGTTAAGTATTTTTTGATACCCTGTTTACATTCACATAATATCGCCGGATTTATGCGATTTTAATTCTAAAAAAGTTTAAAATTTCTCTAACTTTAGTAGGAAAAAAAAGAAATGCCGGAGAAATACTCCGGCAGCAATTATCGTTAACAAAACTATTTTGCTAAATATTTGTCATATAAATATCTTTTATTTATGCTGTAACAAGAGTTAACGCAATTGAAGGCAATGAATTTGCCTGCACAAGAAGCGTTGCAGATGTCTGCTGTAATATTCTTTGTCTTGTGTATTCTGCTGATTCTTCCGCAATATCAGCATCCATAATTGTTGATTTTGCAGCTGTTGTATTTTCAATTGTTGTTACAAGTGATTCTGCTGCTGCATCCAATCTGTTCATAACAGCACCGATTGTGGATTTGTTGGAAGATATTGTATCAATAGCTTGATCAAGTACTGCAATGTAGCTTGCTGCAGCTGTTGCCGCAAGAAACGCTTTTTCTGCACCTGTTGCGACTGTATCTGCATCTGTCACCGTAGAACCTGCATTTGTCGCAGCTCCGGCACCGAGTGTATCTGCATTTATTTCTGAAAAAATTGCCCCAGGGATAGTAATAGAGTTTGCAGCTGCACCGGCATTTGCGCCAACTTGCAGTCTCAAGCCCTGTGTTGAAAGAGTTCCGTTACCGCTCAACAGTTCAAGACCGTTAAAGTTTGATGCAAGTGAGACCCTTTCTATTTCTGCAATACGTGACTGAACTTCTTCATACATAGCGTTCATAGCATCTTCGTCATAAACGCTGTTTGCAGCCTGAGATGCGAGATCTCTGATACGGTTGAGGTTGTCCAAAATGTTATCAAGGTCACTCTCTACTGTCTGCAAAACATTGTTCCCTGTTTCAATGTTATCTTGCGCTACTTTTGAACCCCTAATTTGTGTTTCCAAACCTGTTGCAACGTAAAGTCCGGCTGCATCATCTTTTGCACTGTTGATTTTGTAACCTGTTGACATCCTCTCCAGTGAAACACCGAGTGCATTTGTAGAAGCATTCAAATTGTTCTGTGTCTTCAATGAAGACAAGTTTGTGTTAACGACGATTGCCATAGCAATATCTCCTTTCGCATATCCTTAAGTTGTACATCCCTGTGTATCATCATATTAAAGTATTAAAATGATGATTTTAATTCTCAAAAAGTTGGAAGTTTCTACAACTTAAGTATAAAAAATGAGCAAATCAATACAGCTATACAAACTTTTGTATAAGCCCTGATGTTTATAAAAAAGGAATTTACATATTATTTATAAGATTTAACGCAAGAACACCCGGCATCTGGTTTGCCTGAGAAAGCAATGATGTCGCGGTCTGCTGCAATATCTGGTTTCTTATATAATTTGAAGTTTCAGCAGCAATGTCAGTATCCATAACCGTACTATATGCACTTGTGAGGTTTTCATTTTTAGTTAGAATATTATCACTTATAGACTCGAGTCTTGCTTGATATGCACCGGCCTTAGAAATTCTGTCTGTTACAGTATCTGCTGCAGCCTGAACTGTATCGATAAATTCAGCAGCAGACTCAGCATCCTGAAATGCCGCATCTACATCCGCAAACTGACCGGTACCGGAACCGCCAAAAAGTTTTATACCATCTTGACCTGTTGATGCATCCAGAAAAACACCTTCGATATATATTGCATTTGTTGCAGGATCAGAATTTGCACCTATTTGAAGGCGCATACCGTCTTTTGATCCGTCCAAAAGTTTTACTTTATTAAACTCGGAATCTTCTGCAATTCTTTCTATTTCATCAACTCTTTGTTGAACTTCTTCTTTCAAAGCTGTTTTTTGCTCATCAGTCAAAGTATCGCTTGAATATTCCGTTGCAAGTTCTTTAATTCTCTCAAGCTGGTCGTTGATTGCCGTTAAATCACCAACAGCAATATTAATCATATCATTGCCTGTTGCAACATTTTGATACGCTATCTGTGTTCCTCTCAGTTGAGTGCTTAAGCCGGAAGCATAATAATATCCGGCCGGATCATCAGCTGCACTGTTTATTCTATTGCCGGTAGTGAGCCTTTCAAGGCTTCTGTTTAAACTCCAGCTTGCTCTTGTTAATGAGTTTTGTGCACGCATTGCAGGCAAATTGCTATTAATGATGATTGGCATACGAAAGTCCCTTTTTTAATATCCAGCCTGTCTAAAAGCTGAATTGACGATACTTATAGAATTTAGAAGTGATGCAAAACTCACCGCATTGCGGTTTTGATAACTTCAGGTGTTTAGACAATAGATAAATCAGGAAACGACGATAAAAATCATATATCCCTACAACTTTAGTATAGATATTTTATACTAAAATATGAACCCTATTTTGAAGAACTTTTACAAAACTAAATATATTTTTTATATACACATGTAATAACCATTCATAAATAATTGATTACAATAAATATGAGGAATCAGGATGCGTAAATCAAAGATTTAGTACATCCTACTGGCTAGCTTAAATTTTGAATAAATTGGTGGGCACCCTCCGTTTTGCCCACCCTACTTGCTACTTGCTGTCATCCTGAAGCGTAATTTTGGGATTAACGCTTTAGTCCGGTGTGTTCAGGATCTTTGATTTTAGGGTGAAGAGAATGATTTATTTGTTATTTTTAGAAAAATCCTCATTTTCTTTGATACTTTTTTCTCTTTGTGTCTTGCAGGCAAAGAGAAAAAAGTATCACAAAAAAGAGAAACCGGCGCTTTATCAAAAGAGCTTTTAGAGCCTTTGTGCGAAAATTTCTCAGCACAGGACTGAGTAAATTTTCTTCAAATGCTAAAAAGCTCTAACCCATAGACTATGCCATCAGGGACGTGCCGTCCCTGACAGCGTAGTTTATGGATTAAAACAACCCAAAAGGCTCTGTTTAATAAACAGAGCCTTGAAATTTATATTATGATTAAAGTCTATTACTCAATTACCGGAGCTACATATGTTCTCGATGCAAGTTCCTGATCAATCAGCAGCAATGCATGTTTGTCATCGCCTATTAATTTCAATTTAGCACAAATTTCTGAGCAGTTAGCTTCTTCTTCAACTTGTTCTTTCAAATACCATTGTAAGAATGAAATTGCAGCTCTATCTTTTTCGGATTCTGCTACATCAATTAAGCCATTAATCAAAGAAGTCACAAGCTGTTCATGTTTATAAACTGCTTCAAAACAATCAAGCGGTGAATTCCATTCAAAAGCAGGTTTATCAATCGCTTCAATTTGAACTCTGCCGTCACGTGATAACAAATAATCAAAAAGCCCCATTGCATGAGCATTTTCTTCTTGAACCTGAACTCTCATCCAGTTTGAAAATCCTTTTAATCCTAGTTCTTCAAAATATGCAACCATTGAAAGATAAAGATTTGAAGAATACATTTCATCTTTAATTTGTTTATTAAATGCTGCTTGCATTTTTTCTGAAATCATCTTTTTTACTCCCTTCTTATTTAATTTTCTGTGTCTATTTCTCCTGATATCCAAAGTCCATGGACATTGCATAATTCTCTTGCCTCAACTTTAGCGCAATTACATTTATATTTCAACACCGGTTCTTCATTAGGATATAAATATTTTCGTTTTACATATCTTTTATCAGGTGAATTTATTTCGATAAATTGTATATAGTGATTTTCTTCCATGGGGTGGGGAATTGAGCCGACCCGTATTTCTAGTTCATCACCGTTTTTTGAAACAACAGGAACGTGTTTTTCACCTCTCATTTCTTCATCCTGAGTTTTTTCAAACATTTTTTCCATTGGCTCACCGCAGCAAACTAGTTCGCCTTTTCCTGAAAGGACAACTTCCACAAGATTGCCGCAGATGTTACACTTATACATTTCAAGTTTTTCTGTCATATTTTTACTCCTCTTTTTATTGTTCGCACTACATTATATAGAGTAACTGAGCAAAAAATATTCCCTGTATGTATAGAAATATGCTATATTTGTTTTGATATTATTTTAAATATATAGAAAGTTTGGTAAGTATATGACAAAGAAAAAAGCATTTATATATCTGGCTATTTTTGTAGTACTGGTAGGACTGACACTTATATGGAAACATTTTTATCTGCAAGACCCGTCCAAAAAGCTTGCAGCACCCTGTCAAATGGTTGTTTCACCGGCTTGTCAGGCATATATTATGGATATTTCTTTAAAAGGGAAATATGATGAAGCCCTGGAAATCCAAAAAATAAGAATAAAAGAAAATGAGTCTGTACTAAAATTTTATAAACGAAAAATTACGGACAAATGTCTTTTTCAAATGACAGCTAAAGAAGCAGAAGACTCTTTGTATGCCTGCATAGGCACGCAAAAAGGCAAACGTGACTATTATCTTTTAAGAACTGCTGAATTTACAGTTAGAGATATTATTATAGACTCTCTTGCCGTTTCACAAATTCAATACTCTGAATTTAAAGATAAAAAAGCTGCAACGAAAACACTCAAACATGCAAAGAAAATTCTTAAACAGAATAAATATGTATCAAATCGTGATTTGATGTTTGATATAATTAACAAAGAACTTTCAGAATTGAAATAAGTTTTTAAATTCTAATATTCAGGTCGTTCAAAAATTTTGAGTCTGGTAACAGGCCAGAACAAAAATACTGCACGCCCGATAAAGCGTTCTTGAGGAAGAAAACCCCAAATTCTGGAGTCTTGAGAGTTTCCTCTATTATCACCCATCATAAAATACTGTCCTGCAGGTATTTTCATAGGACCGCAAAACATATCGCCGGAACATGGAATATAGTCATCAGGACTCATTATATAAGGCTCATTCAAGGGTTTGTCATTAATGTAGACTTCATAATGCCCATCCACAAACTCCTTAACTTCCAGTTTGTCGCCAGGGACACCAACAACTCTTTTTATATAAGCGACATCTTTACAGAAGAACCCTGACAATCTTTTAAAAATTGAAAGAAAATCCGTTTCAATTTCTTCAGATGGCGGATAAAACACCATTATGTCACCTCGTTTTGGTGTTGTATAAAATCTTGAAAACCTTTCGACAAATATTCTGTCACCTTCAATCAATGTCGGATGCATTGAGGCAGAAGGTATCCAGCGGATTTCTCCTACAAAAAACCTTATCACTATTACCATTACAACGACAAATACTACTGTCTCTACAGTTTCTTTCAATCCTGCAATAAACTTTTCTTTAAAGGTTTCTTCTTTAGTTTCTTTGTTATCCGAAGTGTTATCCATCTTTATATTTTTCATTATTCTATATATAAATTGCACAGGTCAATAATTGACTGTTTGTATAAATTATCCTCAAGAAATGACAGATTTTCAATAGATAAATTCATGTATTTTTTTATTAATGCTTTTGTATTCGGTATTGCTGAAGAGTTTTTTAGCTGATTTGTTACAAGTTTAATACTGCTGAAATTTATTTTTTTATCCGGATATTTTTCGTTTAGATAATATATTACCGGTGCTGTGTAATCTCCATTTGAGATATCTTCATTAATTTTTTCAGGATTGTCAAAATTGTCCAAATCATTTTTTATTTGAAAAGCTATTCCGAAGTTTATTGCAAAATTTCTAAGCGCATTTATTTGAATATCACTTTTATTCCCAAGATATCCAAGTGACACAATACCTGCTTCAAAAAGACAGGCTGTTTTGTTTTTTGATTTTTCTATATATTCATCTATAGTTATCAATTTATATCTGCTGAAATACTGGTTTAATTCTCCGTTAATAATATTTGACATAGCAAAAGAGTGAATATTTCGCACATTTTCGTCAGGAAAATCCGATAATATTTCCATAACTTTGCACAGGAGAAAATCTCCGGCGAGAACGGCCAGCTTGGAATCATAATCAAAATTAAGAGTATGATGTCCACGTCTAAGCATAGAACAATCGATTATGTCATCATGTATAAGTGTGGCATTGTGAAGCAATTCGTCTGCCAGAGCAAGCTGATAAATATTTTTATTCTCTTTAATTCCCAGCATGCCGGAAAATAAAAATATTAATAATGGGCGTATTCTTTTTCCTTTTATTGAAAAAAAATCTTTTAATATAGGCAGCAGCTGATTTTTATTGTTATCAGAAATATCAAATGAAAAAATCTCTTCAAAAAGGCTTTCGAATTTAGAAAATTCTTCTGATACCAAAAATTTAACATTTTTATATTTTTGTTCAAATACAGTTTTATCCAAAATTTTGCCTTTTAAAAACGAACTTTTGATAATTATATAATAAACTTCGTAATAATAAATACGACATATTAGCAAAAATAATTTATTACATGTTTTGTTGAATTATGCTGGTTCGAAATACATTTTATCAATCATATAATCCTCAGATAAGTTTTAAAAACCATTACGGCTATACAAACATCAAGCTTAATGGAGAAGATAAGACTGTAAATAATTACACAACTTTTTTCCGTGACTTTGAGACACTGAAATTTGTAAAAAATTACCTTACAAAGAATTTTCCGAATGGAACTGAAATCGCTGAATTTGGGTGTTCTCTGGGACAAAAGCCATACAGTCTTATGATACTTCTTGATAAAGAAAACAAAGACAAAAGATACAAATGTACAGGCTATGATTTTGCAGAAGTTATAGACAAAATTAGAGCAGTTCCTCTATATGGGATAAGTGAGTTTTCTTGTGAAGAAAGATGCCTGTTTGACGATTATGATAAATCCCATCTGTTTGAAAAAAGGATATATACCCCTCAAGAAGCAGAAATTTTGAAAAATAAGTTTTATGAATATTTTCAAATATATACACCGGAAAAAGTTTCGAATACCGAATATAAAAGACGCAAACAGCTTTTAAAATCCGGCGAAGAATTGAAAAAACAGGAATTACAAAAAGCACGTCTTACTATTGCATACAATGATATTATCCGTCAGAATAATACTGTTTTGACACCTACTAAAAAGGCACAAAATTGTGTTGATTTTAAAACAGGGGATATAAATGAAATTGAAAAACTTCTTTCCGGTAGAAAAACCGGAGCAGTAATTTTCCAAAATGCTTTGTATCATATTCTTGCAAACAATGAAATAGGATATGAAATTGAAGAACTGGAGCCGAATGTGCATAAAGCAGCGAAACTTTTTAAAAAAATTAATAAAGTTCTTGAACCGGGAGGGATATTTGTGCTGGGCTCTTTGGCATCAGATCACCTGTATTCTTTTGAAAAAGAGGATAAAACACACCTTGCATATCAGGATGGAAAACGAATAAGAGTTTACACGTCATCTCCAATACATAAAGCATTAAAAGAAAACGGTTTTGAACCTGTATTTTTTGAGGAAGTACCCGATGGTACAGCATACGTAGATTATCCGGATGTGCACCTGCCTTCAGTCTGGAAAAAGATAAAAGAAGTTTAAAGAATCAAATTCCGCTATGCACTGAACTGCTGCAACCTTCTTGTAAGGTCAGCTTTGGTAATCATACCGTTTGAGCCAAGATTTATATTTGCTTCATAATATATTTCGCCTTGCTGAGTTAAAATATCTCGTTTTGCTCTGGCCGGCAAAAATACAATGGCATATAATGTTGCAGCATCGATTTGTTCAGTATCACCAAAACCTGCACTGCGTTTTGCGTTAACAAGATATTTTTCCACATAATCAAGCTGTTGTTCTGCACTCATCATTTTTAATGCAGATGTTGATGTACCCAAAGATGTTGCGGTTTTGGGCATAAATTGTATTAAGCCGGTAGCTCCGCCGTTGTTGTTAACAGCTTGCGGATTTATACCCGATTCCGCATTCATCAATGCCATTAATGCGTCCGGTGAGCAGTTTATTCTATTTGCAATTGCCACTACTTTCGCATAGAACTGATCTGACAAATTAGGCTTTTTCGATGCCCATTTTGATTTTAATTCTTCCGCACTTTGAGACCAGCCTATATTGCCTGATGAATTAAAACCGTTTTGCTGCATCATACCAAAAAACATCGCCATTTTCGATTTAAGATTTTCCATATATTGCTGCTGCATATTCAAGGCCGTTTGAAGACCTTTCTGCCAGTCAAAATTTGACGGCATAAAATTCATTGGCGGCAACGAAAAGTTCATATTTGCCGAGTCCAATCCGAAAGGATTAAAATCTTGAACCGGGAATTGATACCCTGGCAGTTGTGCGAAAATTCCCGGCAAAGACAACGGTGTCTGAGTGCCGCCTTCATTCCATAGTGTATTAGATGCATTTAAAGACGGAAATGCATTAAATGACATGGCTGTACTATCCGATAAATACGGCTGCATGTAGTTCATATTTATTGTTGGTTTAACATCCGTCATAGTTTTCCCTTAAAAACATCCTATATTTATATAAAAACATTTTTAAGAGAAAAATTGCCTTTTTACAAAAATTTATTCCAAAGCCAGTTTATCAGCCAGCGGAGTCTTTAAAATGCCATTTAGTGATTTATCAATTTCTTTTAATTTTTTTGAAATTGTCTCCATTTCATCAGTCCAGACAAAATTATCCAGAATATATTTTTCACCAGCGGCAAAATCCTTTGACAACTGTACTCTTACAATTTCTGCAAGCATTTTTTGTGCTGTCGGAACCATTTTTTCTATATCAATTTCAAGGAGTCCGTTTTCATTCAGCCATATAGCCTTATTCTCCAGAAAATATTTTGTCTGCATAACAGTTCGTACTCTGTGGGCTTGAGAGAGTGTTGGTTTTGCTTTCAAAAAGTTGTCTGCTGCATATGTTACTATAATTTGTTTTCTCTCTTCATCTGTGTACATGCCCAGTTTGGTTAATATATCAAGCATGGCAAGAGAACCCATATCAGCTTTGTTTTCTTCTATAATATTTTTATATTTTCCGAGAGCTTCCGTACCTGATTTCGGTCCGAGTGAATGCACATTTTCATGCCCGATTGTAAACCAGTGATCGGCTTCTTGGTTGTAATATTTATGGAATTCCTTGGCTAATGTTGCATTCAGTCTTTTTTGTCTTCTTTCTTTAGCTTCCGGGCTTGTGCTTATTCTTATCTGTCTGTGATAGACATTTCTTCTGCCGCCTCCTATTTTCAATGACGGTTTGTCGTTGTTAGGCAGATTTTGAGCAAGGGTTATTCCTCCTCTATATGTGCCTTCATCACCCCTTAATGTGACTATATCAACATCTACCATTGTTTGTTTGTCGTCATCCGAAGAAGATATGTTTTGTTCATATTCATCTTTGTACGGCATATTCTCTGCAAGAATTGGCATATATTTTTTGATTTCTAAAAGTTTTTCGGTACCTTCTTTATTAACAATACCGACTCTTATCCCGATTGAATCTTTGGATATAGGTTCTATATTATTTTCTTCCAGAAGTTTTTTGAGTTCTTCATTTTCAACAACAGTACCTGTTATTTCATCAGCATACTGTTCTCTCGAAATTGTAAATTCAAGCGGAGTGTCTTGAAGTTCTGCCCATTTTTTATCAGCATAGGCATCGTTTTTGGGATTATTTTCACAAAGCGCAATAGCCTGCAGTTTTAAATATTTATTAAAATCATCGTTTGTAGATGTTTCTGCTGCTTTTTCAAGTTCATCAGCTATATAAGAAAATTCCTTTGAAAAATATTCTGTATAATCAATACCTTTAAGCTTTTCACCGTCTCTAACGACCATAGAACGCTGGTTAAGAATTGTACGGACAGCATCCGTTTCCCCGTTTTTCAACATTTTTACCAAAATTGTGTGAAATTCTTCAACAGAAAGATCTACAGGATAAAAACCTTTTCCCGGCAATTCTTTTTCACCTTTTGCAAGAAATATTTTGTTTGCCTCAGAATCAACCGCATTCATACCTATTTGTGCATTAAAGAGAGTCAATGTCATTTTTGCATCTTCATCGCCCTTTGCTGTTTCTTCTTCCAAAAACTTTTTGAATTCCAAATTTTTTGGATTATCCTGCTTCATAAATACTTCATCTATGGCTTTTGCTGCTTTTACAAGATGTTTTAATGCTTCTTTATCTCCGCCAGCAAGAGCAGCATATTCTTTGCTGTCTTCTTTTAGCATTTCTTTGGGAATAAGACATTCTTTGCTTGTTCTTTTTACAAGTTCTTCATGAGACAAACCTAATTCAAACATATTTCTAGCTCCATAAAATTACTTATATAGCCTTTTTATCGCAAAATTAAGCTTTTTACATCCATTTTTCTTCGTATTTTAATTAAACAAAATAATCAAAACAGCTCCGATAACCATTATTACAGAGCCAAAAAGCTTTTTAGCTATATTCTTTTCACTGAAAATTTTATACCCGAGAAAAACACTTACAATTGCACTGAGCTGAAAAAGAGCGAGTGCATATGAAACATTCATTTTTAAAAACACATAATTGGTTGAATATTGCATTATTGCTATACAAAATACGATATTTATAAAAAATAATATGTTTAACGATTTTATATTAACAAATTCTTTTCTTATGCTTAATTTTGAAAATTTGAACATCAATAATGAAAATAAAGCCCCGAAGAAACACCAGACTATAAAGGTATCAAGTATATTAGAAAGCAAAATTAATTTTTTTATAAAAACTGCCTCTACTGCGCTAAAAAACAAAGCCAAAAATCTGTATTGTATCTGCTTATTTTTTAACAGAGAAAAACTGAATCGCTCCTGCAATGTATCAAGAATAAAATAGCTCCCGAATATTATTAAAAACATGCCTGAAAATCCAAAAATGTTCGGTATTTCTTTTAACAGAAAAATCCCAAAAATCATACCGACAATAGATTTATACGCATTAATCGGCCCAAGTACAGATATTTCGCCTTTTTCGAGAGCTTTTATCAAAAAGCCATTGCCTGTTGCACCAAGCAAACCTACAATGGCTGCCCATCCCCAAAAGCTTAAAGTTAATCCTGTAAAGTCAGAGAAGATAATCAAAAACAGACTCAGTAAAGTTAGTATCAAATAAGTTATTGCATTAACAAATACAGGATTAATATTTTTATTTGTTAATTTTTTTTGATAAACATTTGCAAAACAATTTGAAAATATCCTGACAATAATTGCGGCTGCTAACAAAACTACTTCGATAATTCACTCTCCTCTTACACAACATACTTGTATTATAGATAAATCAATATAATATACAAATCATAAATTTTAGGTTAAAATAATTTTATGAAAAAATTTCTTTCAACATTACTGCTGGTTTTATTTTTGACAAATCCTGTGTTAGCACTTGATGCAGACACCTCAGGCTGGATTGACAATCCTCAAAATGCTACAGTAAATGCTACAGAACTTGAAATGAAAAGCGATATAAAGAACGATTTTCGCATTTATCAGACAACAATAACAAATATAACAAACGATGTTTTAGATGTTTATATACCTTCAAATGAAACAGCCCAGGTAGAGATAAACAAAATATTAAATTCAGGATTATCGTTTAAAGATCTGATGGTAGTGCCAAAACAGATTGCCGTTGACAGTTACAAAGAAGATGTCGGAACAGGTAACATCGCAAAAGCCCAAAAAGGACTCATTTATGTGGTTGCTACAGCAGGTGCTGTTATTGCCGGAGCAGGAATGCTTGGAGTTTATCCTCAGCAAAAAGTTGAAGAATACTTTTCACATAAAAGAATACGTAAAGAATACAAAAAAATATCTCCTGATTTAGTCGGAAATTTTACACTTTCACCACTTGAGCAAAAAGACTTTTTGATGTTTGTTCCTATTGAAAATAAATTGCCGCTCATTAAAACAAATTCAAGAAAAGATGAAAATAATATTTATAACGAATATCATCAGCTATAATTCTTATGCAGGCATAAGAATACAATAGCTTGTTTAAAAGCAAGTTATCCTATTGAGCCAATTATAATTTGCACTACTTATTGTAATCAGTATGTAGCAAACATTGTAGACAGCCCCTGTTTTACAACAAGAAAGCAAATTTTAGCAAATTCTTTAATTTTTAAAATAATTCTTTCCATACTATATTAATACCCATTTTTTTCGGGTAATAACATTTTATTTAGAATTTTTTTCAAAAATTAAGAAAGATTTCAGTTTTCTTGCACTTGAATTTTTGTCTGAAATAATGTGTAAATTCTTAAAAGCTCCTGCCTGGGTGCCTTTAAAATCAACTGATGTTGATCCGCCGCCGTCAAAATTCATCGCTTTATCAAGACACAAATCTTTACAAATTTGTTGAAGCTCATATAAAGTGACAGGATTTTTTACTGTTGCAATTATTACATAAATATCGTTATCTTTTATTCCTATTGCAGTCCTTGCACACTTTTTCAATGCAGAAATAGAATCCCTTGATATTTCTTTTTCATTGAATGCAACAAAATATTCATCTTCTAGTCTCAAATCCGGATACAAAAGAGGCCCTGCCTGTATAGAGTGAACAATTTCGCATCTAAAAGGAGGTTTTGTGCTATGCGCAGCAATATCATATTTTATTTTTCCATTGCAATTCATTATTCTGAATTCGGTTCTGTTTAATATTTGTTTCATAAAAGGTTTCAAATCTTCATTTTCAATGAGATTTTTGTTTTTTTCAGGGTCAAGCACCATCTTTTTATTAAATACTACATAAGATGAAGTTTGCTGGTTATTCGGATCAAAATATCCTGCATTTATAACAAGCAAAGCATTTGTCTTTTTGAAAACATCTTCGTTAAAAATCAGTTTTTTACTTACAAATGGTTTTACGCTGTAGTTGCCTTCATCAGGAATTTTAAACACATAAATTCCGTTATTCTCAATAACCTCTATATCCTTACATCCTTTGCATACCGGCGCACATTTGAACGCTGTAAGCAAAAAAATCGAACATAAAAAAAGCAGAACAATTTTTATTTTTTTCATAAATTAAACTCCTGAAAAAGTTACAAATTACAAATCTTTGATTTTTTTGAAAATAAATATTGCAATAAGTATAGCAACAGGCTGTATTGATGAAGTAACAAAAGGACTCAAAAGCCCCTTTTCCGCACACATATCAAAAAACGGCAGAGTAATATAATAAGCAAATACAATACCTATTCCTATTACAAAGTTAACCAGTTTTTGTTCTCTGGGTTTACTAAATCCAAGCAAGCACCCGAGTATCGCAAAAAGTATACAAATTGCCGAATGGAAATATCTTTGAAGATATTTATTCAACATAAATCTATATTCATCAAACAAACTCTCGCTGTAGAGCATGCTTATGTATTCCGTGATTTCTCTGTTATTAAGCTCTCTATCCCTTTTTGTGGAATAATCCATAATTTTGAAAGCAGTATTGGCTTTTTCGCCGTCAAGAACCTGTATACTTTTATGCCTGCTGATATTTTTAAAGACACCGTCTTTTCCCAGTTCAAATTGTTTTACATTGTGTATAACCCATTTGTCTTTCGAATAAACAGCATACTCAGCCTGCATAATACTTGATAATACACTGGTATCAGTATACTGTGATGAATCAAAATTTAAAACAAGCGGTCTGGTAATCTGATTATTTGAGTATCTCGGTACAATTAATATTTTTTTTAGTTTATCTTTGTTTGCTTTAACTGTATAAACAAAATGAGTTTCATAAGTTTCATGCTTAAGCATGTTTATTTTCTTTTCGCTGTATGGTATCAGTGTGTTATAAAGAGAAAAACACAGAACAGAAACAAATATACTCAAAATAATAATTGGGTAAACTATTCTCCAGAAAGAAAGCCCGATGCTTCTTAATACAGTCAATTCAGAATCTTTTGTTAACTTATCAAAAGTAAAAAGTGTACCTAGAAGCAGACCTACAGGCAATGCTTTTCCGACAATTTTTGGAACTTCGTATATTAACAATTGAATCCCTACCCAGGGTGTATACACACCGGCCAGTGTTCTTTTTATTACCTTAAGAAGAGTTTCCGGAGCAATCCATATAACAACAAAAAGGAATATACACACCACAGTAGCCGCAAAAACCTGACTGGTTATATAGCCGTCAAATATCTTAAAAGGCAGTTCTATTTTCTTTAATTTGCCAAAATCAATTTTCATCCTAGAGTGTAAAATCCTTTCCAAGATAGAATTGTTTTGCTACAGGGTCATTTGCAACATCAACACTGTTACCCTGAATTTTTATTTTACCGTCAAAAATAACATATGCTCTATCGGTAATCGAAAGTGTAGCTTTCGGATTGTGGTCAGTAATTAAAACCCCGAGCCCCTTTTCTTCTGACAATTTTCTTATGTTATCTTTAATTTCACCGATTGCAATAGGGTCAATACCTGTAAAAGGTTCATCAAGAAGAATAAATTCCGGACTTGCAGCAAGAGCTCTTGCAAGCTCTACTCTTCTTCTTTCACCTCCGGACAATGATATTGCTGAGAATTTGCGTTTTTCCCACATACCGAATTCATTTAACAAATCTTCTAATTTTTGTTTTTTCTCGTCTTCATTTAGTTTTTCATTCATTTGAAGAACAAGTTTAATGTTATCTTCAACAGAAAGTTTTCTAAAAATAGAAGCTTCCTGCGGCAAATAGCCGATACCTTCTTTGGCTCTAATATTCATCGGCACATCTGTCAAATCTTTATCGTCAAGATATACCTTACCGCCGTTGGCTTTTACAAGTCCGACTACCATATAAAATGTGGTAGTTTTACCTGCACCGTTTGGACCTAAAAGCCCTACGACTTCACCTTTGTTTACTTCAAAGCTGATGTCATTTACAACTGTTCTGTCTCCGTATATTTTTACAAGATTTTTTGCAATAATTTTCATATTTAAAATCCACCTTTTATCTATAAAGGATAGCACAAAACTCAAGAAAAATTAACAAATTAAATCTACGCTTGTTTGTCTAAAATATTTGCTTCTTTTTTTACTTTATCAGAATGAGACGGTGCATCCATTCCAATAAACTTCATAATAGGATGCAATATAAGGTGGCTGAGTTCAGGAGCAAGAATTGTTAAACCAACAACAGATCCGGCAATAGAACTCATTTCTATTCCGCCTTTCCCCATATAAAACTGTCTGAAAAATTCACTTTTCTGTTCTTCATTCAAAACTTTCTGCATGAATGAATCCTTATCCTGGTTTGGAACCTTATTCCAGTCTGTATTTTTTTCAATAGTTTTTAGTAATTTAACAGCAAGTGTATTTGAACTATCCTGACGTTTTTGAGGACTCAAGTGACTCAGTTTGTGTATTGCAATCAAACCTTTTTCATTTTTGAACATGTCTATAGCACAATGTTTTACACCCGGCAACTCTTTTGTTTTTGTAATAGACTCCAGAAATTCAGGATGTTGGTTGACTTTAGCACAGATTTTTTTAAACAGAGCAAAACCGCCTTTTTTAAATGTGAAAGGAATAACAGCGAGATATATTCCAAGGCAAAGCAGCTGATACAAAAGCTCTTTGACAGCAGAGAATTTTCTTGTTTCTTTGTCTACATGTGTATCAGCCAGCGTAAAAGCTGGTCTGCCAACTGCTTTTAAGCCGGTTTCTATTGAAACCTGTGCAGTTGTATTTTGTATAAGGTTTTGGAAACCGTTTTTAGAAATTAAATGTACAAAACCGTTAGTAATCATCTACACCCCCACTTTCATATTTCCGCCATTATAGGGGGTATATTTGTTTTGTAATACTTGTAAAAGGCTATTAGGCCCTACAGGTGCTTTGTGGGTACTAATTTGTGCCGGTACTGCTATATTTGATACTTCATTTTCTTTTATATCAAGTTTGTTCACAGAAGATTTTTTCTTTCCTGTCAGCTTTTTAACACCATTCATTACAGGGTTTAAAACAAGATTACAGGCAAGAGGAATAAGCAGTGCAGCACTCAAACAAACACACAAAAACTCTAATCCGTTTGTTATTTTACCAAAAGAGCCTCCTGTTTTTTTAGTCAGATATTTGGCTAGAGGATTCACCAATATTTTGTTTGTTGCAACATAAGTTATTGCTGCAATAACTTCCGTAAGTCCTTCTCGAAAAGCTGCATATTTTTTCACCTGTGGATCAGATTCTTTGTCCATCATTGTAAACAAAGGTCTGTTTATACCCTTAAAAAGAGCTATAGCAAGAACAACATTCAACGGGTCGTTATGATTCCCCAACTTGAATGCACCTTTCGCAATCTGTTTTAGTATTGGGTTTAGATTTGCTGCGCTCATTTATTTATGACAACTTTCCAACTATTATTTCAATACACATCCATTCATTCACATTTGCATGAAGTTTAAACATAGAAAAAAATGCTATGTAACGGCTGTGTTCTTAATATTTTTTCACAAATAAAATAAAAAAACAAATATGTGTCTGTTTTTTTATATAGCAAAATTCAAAATAATAAGAAAAAGAATAACCATAGCAATAAAAATAAATACATTAACAGCTCAACACCCTATCTCGCTGTCATACTGAAGAGTGAAAGCTGGTTTGTGATTGTCAGACATGAAGTGTCTCCGAAAAACATAATCTATCAACTAGTAGTATGTGGTAAATCAAAGATTTACAACATCCTGCTAGCTATGTTTTATTTTGAAATTGGATATAACATTTCATATAAATTATGGTAAATATTCTTCAATACTTTCCAAAATGCCGTCTATTAAAAGATTTTTAAAATTTCTTGAATTCAGATTTGCTACATCATCTTTGTTTTTTAAATCACCGGTTTCTATTAGTACTCCAGGAACAGGAGATGATTGAGTAGAGCTTGCTGACAAGACACCTAGAGACTGTGCTTTTGAATGTGTAATTCCTCTAAACCAGCTGTGCTCATTAAGTTTATCAACAATTACAGAAGCAAGTTCTTTATCTTTTTTATCAATACCGCCACGGTTATTTGCGATTACATAAATACCTCTTTTTCCGCCGCTGGAATTACTGTGAAGACTTACTATCATATCTATTTTGTTTTGTTTTTGGATGCTTCTTATCTCCTTCATTGCGCTGTATACAGAACCCTGTACATAGATAACTTTTCCGCCTTCTTTATTAATTTTTTTCACAAGTTCATCTGCTATTCTCTGATTTACTACCCATTCTTCAAGAGATTTTCCGCCATTGCCAATAAATGTATTTGTTTCAACATTGGGATTTTTTTTACTCATAACAGCATTACTTGTGCCGGGATCAAAATTTACATTTGGCTCACCATTTCTTACACAATTCATTGCTCCGCCATGACCCGGATTTACAATAATTGTATGTCCTGACAGACTTCCTTTACCGGTCGGATTGCAGGTTTTTACGTATGCTGTAATATTACCGTTCTTATCAATTTCAGGAAGAGGACGTTTTACATAACGCAGTTTGTTTTTAGCGGTTTTCTCCCAATCAGCATATAGTGTATTAACATTCCATTTTGTTTTTTGTCCGTTTACATAAACAGATTTGCCGTTAGCAATTGATGTTTTACTTGAAGAGGTCTGTGTTTTATGCGCTTCAACTTGTTTTTTATCCTGTTTCAGTTTAAAAGAATTAGCACTCTCTTCACCAATTCGTCCATCTGTCCATTCATAAGCAAGATTTTTGTATTCTTTCACCACATTTTCATAAGTATCTTGAGCTATTTCACCTCTATTTTTTTCAGCTTCAAGGTAATTTAGGCCTCTATTATATACAGCATTTACTGAATCTGCCACTACATCAGGCATGCCGTTTTTAAAAATTTCAGAAGCGTTTGCAATATTGTATATACGGCGTTTTGACAAACCGGCTGCTGGTTTACGGATTTTTTCTCCTGCGGCATTTGTTACAACTGAGTAATCCTGTGTTAAATTGGCAACTGCAGCAGCATAGTCTTCTTCATTCAATGCCTTTAGCAAAGATTTATTGTCTCTTATTGCACCTACTCCTTTATTAAATGCCAAATCAAAAACAGATTCTTTTAGATGCACCGGAAGATTATTATATGCTTTTTCGTTTATAACAGTTTTCAAATCAGCTTCGATATCAACTATATCTTGAGCAAGCAAAGTAAAAACTTCTTTATCCGTAAGAGTTTTGTCTTTATATTCAGCTCTTTCTTGAGGTTTAATCAAATGACCAATTCCGATTGTTTCGTTGCCATTTCTATCATCATAAACAGAGTGATGAATTTCTTCTATTTCAGACAAGAAATTCAAATAGTCCATTCCCAAACCGGACATTTTTGAAACATCTTCAAGATTTTTTATATTTTTTACCTTATAAGACTCAGGAATAAGAAGTTTATCATCAGGATGAATAAAGTCTGTTGCTTTTAATCCGTTTTCAAACAGAAGTCTTCTTGTTGAAACACCGAATTTTTTTGCTATTTTTGCAGGTGAATCACCTTTTTTTACTGTATAAAATGTTCTTGCTTCTGTATCAATATATTTTTCACGATAAGTTGTGTCTGCAGGCTGGTCTACTATCACAATTTCATTCGGATCATTATTAGTCGAACAATTTTTTACTATACCAAGAGTAGGAAGTAAAAATAATCCAACAATAGCCCCGGTTTTTACTTTTGCCAGTTTTTGGTGCAAAAATGCTTCCGGTACATTTGAAGAAGCTTTTTTATGGTTATTAAATTTTGGTTTCAAATTTATATTATTAAACGATATTTTCATACATAAACCTTTCCTTCATAATCATAAATAGAGTTGAATATTTAATATTGCCAAAATTTTATTAAACAATTACAAAAGTTTATAATTATTTTACAGTTTTTTATTTTTAAATTAGAATTATATCGGAAGGTATTTTTAAGGATAGTCGCAGGTCAAATTGGACAAATTGAATACACCGACAAAAGCATCTATAAGAAAAAATCTTCAGGAATATCATGAACTCATTGAAACTATTGCAAAAATTGAGTTTAAAAAGCTGTCTTCCAGCTATCTGATAGATTTTTCAGAACTTGTTAACATCGGAATACAGGTTGTGCATCATTTCTGTTCAACTTCCGATATTTCAAAATACAACAATTCATACATTTCAACTGCAATAAAATGGGCCATCAGAAATGAAGTCAGAAGAAGATATAAATGGTACTCTCAAAAAACTAAAAAAGAAAACACCGTTACACAAAATGATGTGAATGATATAAGAGAGGCTGTTTACAAAACTATTCTGTCTATTGAAGAAATGGCTGAAGCCGAAAATCCTACTCAAATAAAAGATGATGCAAAAACTCCGGAAGAAACAATTGTTTTTAATGAAATAAGTCTTGCTATCAAAGAAGCAATGAAAAAACTGCCACAAAGAGAACAAGAACTTATTGAAGCAAAATTTTTTAAAGACAAAAAACTCAGAGAATTATCCGATGATTTTGATATTTCACCATCAAGAATATCAAGGATTATCCAATCGGGTTTGAACAAAATAAGAAAAGAACTTGAAAAGAATAATTTGCTTTAAAGAGGTTAATTAAATAGGGCTTTTACAAAATCAGAAGCATCAAAATCTTTCAAATCTTCCATTTTTTCACCGACTCCTATAAGCTTAACCGGTAATTTCATTTCTTTTGCTATAGAAATGATTATTCCGCCTTTTGCGGATCCGTCAAGTTTTGTCAGTGCAACAGAAGACAAATTAACACATTCTGTAAAAACTTTAGCTTGAGACAGCCCGTTTTGTCCGGTATTTGCATCCAGAACAAGAATAGATTCTCTAAGTGCCTCGGGAGCATTTTTATCAATAACACTTTTTATTTTTGTAAGCTCTTGCATAAGATTATATTTGTTTTGCAGCCTTCCTGCGGTATCGATTAATATAACATCATAATTTTCATTTTTTGCTTTTCGGATGGCATCAAACACTACTGATGCAGGGTCAGCCCCGTCGTTTCTAACTATATCTGCACCGGCTCTTTTGCTCCATATATCAAGCTGTTCTTCTGCAGCAGCACGAAAAGTATCTCCTGCTGCAACAAGTACTTTTTTCCCTTGAGTTCTGAATCTGTGAGCAAGTTTTCCGATTAGAGTCGTTTTTCCTGATCCATTAACTCCGACAATAAAATATAAGTTCAATTCCTCGTCTTTGTAATTCAACACATTACTGCCGGCGTCATTCAGTATTTTGGAAAATTCATTTTGCAGATATTCTCTTACCTGAGAAGGTTTCATCTGATTTTGTTTTCTTAGTTTGTCAACAATTTCAGATGAGGTATTTACACCAAGGTCAGCTTTTATGAGAAGCTCTTCCATGTCATCGAGAACAAACTCATCAAATTCTTCTTCCTGCTCAATTTTATTTACAACATTACCAACCAGTGATTCACTTGTCTTTTCAATTGTTTTTTTTAGAGTTTCAAAAGTTAAAGAAAAAAAGTTCTTTTTTCCGTCGTCTTTTTTTTCTGTTTCATTAGGAGCAGATTGTGATAAATCTGCTTCATTATTATTTTGAACTGAATTGCTTTCTGTTTTTTTCTTGAAAAAATCAAACATAATTAAGCTTTTTCTTTATCTCTTGCTTTTTTCTCGTCAACAACTTTGCCAAGTATACCGTTTATAAAAGAAGCTGAGTCATCTGTAGAATATTTTTTCGCAAGCTCAAGAGCTTCATCAATTACGACTTTCACAGGTACTCCTTCTATATAAAGAAGTTCAGCAATTGAAATTCTCAAAATATCTTTGTCTATTTTTACAAGTCTGTCTATATCCCAGCCATGTGCAAATTTTTGAATAAAACCGTCTATTTCTCCTGAATGTTCTTTGTATGTTGTTGCAAGCTGTACAACATAATTTTTCACCTCACCGGTATGTTCCAGTGCAGTCATTTCAGCAATTTCGAGCGCAAGAACTACTTTTTCACAAATATTGAGCAATTCATCAAGACGTCCTCTTAAATCAGATGTCATAGGCAAAGCCACCGGTATATTATTTGCCTGAAGCGGTCTTTGCAAATTTACAGGACTTTCGGTTTCATAATTATCAACAAATTCTTTCATTGCATTAATTGAGCCTACAGAAGTTTTTAACTCATCAATAGCATTGTTTGTAAGTGTTCTCACTGATTTCAGAATTATATCTTCAAATTCAGCTTGATTATACTGTGTAATTTTTTTGTCAAACTGAGAAAATAATATTAAAGCCAATTCTCTTGCAGCTCTTCTTGCTTGCATATATCTTTCCTTTTTATATTGTGTCTGTCTGTTATTATTTTATTATAGACAAAAAAAAACAATTTAAAAGAAATAAATTGCAACTAATTTTGGATTTATATAAAATAATAAATATGGAACACTTACAAAGAAAAAAAGAATCTGTATTAGGTTTCGATGTGGATTTGTTCAACTTTGAAACAGCTCTTCAATATACAAATCAGCATTTACAAGAAAATAAAGGGATGCAGATTGTTACGATAAATCCTGAAATGATTTCTCTCGGGAAAAACAATGATGATTTCGGGAGGATATTAAATGGAGCAGAACTTGTTATCCCGGACGGCGTAGGAATTAAACTTGCTTTAAAAATAAAAGGAATAGAGCAGGAAAATATTCCGGGCATTGAATTTGCTAAAAAACTCATTTCTTTATGCGAACTGGAAGGATACACAATAGGTCTTCTCGGTGCAAAAGAAGAAGTTGTGCAAAAAGCAGCAAAAAATCTGAGAGAAGAATATAAAAATCTAAATATAACATATGTTCGAAACGGATATTTTGATATTCAGGAAGAAAACATTATAATCCAAGAACTGAAAGCAATTGAGCCCCGTGTATTATTTGTTGCATTAGGTGCGCCAAAACAGGAGCTTTTTATCTCAAAAATAAAAGAGCAAATGCCTTCAACCATTTTTATCGGGGTTGGCGGAAGTTTTGACGTATGGTCAGGTATGACCAAAAGAGCACCTGAAATATGGCAAAAACTAGGACTTGAGTGGCTTTACAGAACGCTAAAGGAACCATCAAGATTTAAGAGGATATTCCCAACTTTGCCTTTGTTTTTGGTTCAGGTTATAATAGAAGCAATACATGAAAAAGTTGGTTAATAAAAAGTATGATACAACTCAGAGGCGTAACTAAAAAATATAAGAATAATTATGCACTAAAAAATATCAATCTTGATATTATGTCAGGTGAATTTGTTTTCATTACAGGCTCCTCTGGTGCCGGCAAATCTACACTAATGAAACTTTTGTATAAAGAAGAAACACCAACAACAGGCAGTGTTATGATAGGCGGAATAAATATTGCAAATCTGCCATCCGAAAAAGTACCAAACTTAAGACGTTGTATGGGAATTGTTTTTCAAGATTATAAATTGCTGCAAAATATGAGCATATACGACAATTGTGCTTATGTAATAAGAACGCTTGGTATGAGTTCTAAAGAGATAGAAGCAAGAGTCACAGGTGCATTAAAAGTCGTCGGGCTCGTAGACAAAATGAAAGCTACTCCTGCTGAATTGTCAGGCGGTGAACAGCAAAGAGTCTCTATTGCCAGAGCAATAGTAAACGGCCCTCCGCTTTTGATAGCAGATGAACCTACCGGTAATTTGGATCCCAAAAACTCTATGGAAATTATGCAGATTTTGGAACAAATCAACCAGAAAGGTATCACTGTACTGGTTTCAACACATGACCATACACTGGTAGACTACTTCAGAAAAAGAGTTCTCACTCTTGAAGACGGTCAAATTGTCAGAGATGTTCAAGCCGGTACTTATGAATAAAATAAGAGCAACTAAGTTATGACAGAAACAACAAAAAACAAAATAAAGAAAAAAGTAAAACAGCATATTCCTAAAGACTGGCTAAAAGAGTTAAGAATTATATACAGAATTACACTTGAAGCTATTTACGGAATAAAAAGAACAGGATGGATAAATCTGGCTATTGTTGCAATAATTTTTGCAATTTTAACAATTTTCGGCTTCTTTTTGAGAACAACACTCTCACTTCCGTCATTTATAAATGCGCTTGGAAATGCTCTTGAAATTTCAGTTTATATTAAATCTGATGCAAATACAGAACAAATCGCAAAAGAAATTAATACATATGAACATGTAGAACGTGTAAAAATTATCCCCAAAGAAAAATCATGGGCTGATATGAAACGTGAATTTGATATGGCAAATATGGAAAATCCGCTGCCGGATACGCTTCACGTTAAAGTTGATAAGCCTGAAAATATCACTCCTGTTTTTAATAAAATAAAAACAGCCAAAGGAGTAGAAGATTTAAACTACGCTCAAGATATTGCAAAAAAAATGCAGACAGCTAATAATGTTGCACATTCAACAACTTTATTTACGATGCTTATAGTCGCTGTGTTAACAGTTACTATTATTAACAACACCATTGAACTTGTTATACAATCACGGAAAGAAGAAATTGAGATAATGCGGCTTATGGGTGTAAGCAACTGGTATATCAAAATACCGTTGATATTACAAGGAGCTATATATGGTTTTTTAGGTGCATTTTTTGCTTTATTCCCTTTAAATGCAGTAAATAATATGATTTTGAAAATTCATACATTTTTTGCCGTTCCTGCTCCTATACTTGCCAATAATACCGTAACGCTGGTATTATTTATAGTGGCAATCGGATTTGCTTCGGGCGGCAGTTTGATTTCAATAAAAAAACATTTACAAGTATAAATAAATTAACAGGTATAAAGTTATGAGTTTAGATTCAAATAAGTTATTAGAACAAATAAAAGAACTTCCGGCTATGCCTAATGTTATAGTAAAAGCACTGGGTATTATGAAAGATGATAATTCCGGAACAAAAGAGCTTTCTGACATAATGGCATATGACCAGGCTCTTACTACACAAGTTTTAAAACTTGTAAATTCTGCATATTACGGATTTGCCCAGGAAATTACTTCCGTTAACAAAGCACTGGCATTGCTCGGAATGACACAAACAAGAAATATTATTATTGCAGTTGCAATGAAGCCCATGCTAACATCCCAAGGCGGAAGAGATATGTGGAAACATTCTTTAAAATGCGGTGTTGCTGCAGAATATCTTGCAAACAAAACAGGGGTTGCAGACGCAGCGGATGCATTTTCGATAGGCTTTTTGCATGATATAGGCAAAATACTTTTAAATATTGCAGATACTATGACATATCAAAAAGTAAAAACTATGGTAAGAAACGGTATGGACGTTATAGATGCTGAAAATGAATTGTTTGAAACAAATCATGCTGATTTGGGCTTTTTACTTGCAAAAAAATGGAAATTATCTGTTTTATTAGCAAATTGTATAAAATATCATCACGATCCAATGTCTTCATCTATGCCTCAAATTAGTACTCTTGCATATTTAGCAAACAAAATATCTCATGAAGAGCCGGATCTGTTTGATGAAGATATGGTCAAAGAACAGCTCGGACTCGAAATTAATCAGATTATGCAATACAGAGATGAAATTAATGAAAAAAGTAGTGCTTTGTTTGCTACACTTAACGCATCATAACAATAAGAATAGAGGAAGTATTATGAATATTAAAAAATCTGCATTCACTTTAGCTGAAACGCTATTAACTTTGTCTATAATCGGGGTTATTGCAGCTTTGACAATTCCTGCATTAAAAGAATATCAAGAAGAAGTCCGCTATGTAGCAGCTACAAAAAAAGCATATTCTTCTGCTCAAGCGGCTATAACTTCTCTTGAAATAAAATATGGCGACTTAAAATGGTGGACATGGTCAAACGAAGATACGCTCAGGACAAGAATGAAAGAAGTGTTAAATACACTGCAATCAAATTCTTTTACATCTTATAGTGTTTCTTATTTAAGCGGCGACACATATGCAACAATAAACAACTCAACATGGTATCAAACTACAGACGGTATGATTTGGAGAATGTATCAATCAGCTGATACAAACAGCCTCGGAACAATTGCTGTAGATACAAACGGCCCTTCAATGCCTAACAGAGTCGGTGTTGATGTTCACAACTTTTTAGTAACGGAAGACGGTGTTATGCCGGCAAACTTTGATGGAAAAAACACAAAAATGGGCTGTACATATTATGCTATAAAGAAAGGGAAAATGCCCTGGATTAACGATGGTTCATATGCTGACTGTACAGATGAACGTATACAAGGTATTTAGAGTTATTGATTGGAGAAATAAGATGAATAGAACAAAATTTTCTGCATTTACTCTGGCAGAAACCCTTTTAACACTTGGTATTATCGGGGTTATTGCAGCTATGACAATTCCTGGACTTCAGCAGCATCATCAACTGCAAACCAATGTTGCTCTTGCACAAAAAGCATATTCTACACTGGCTAATGTTACAAAAGAATTAAAACTTGAAAACGGCTCTGTCAGAATGTGGGATTTGAATAGTGCCAAAGCAATTGCTGACTTGTATAAAACCAAACTCAACTATGTAGGCGCCCCAGATGCAAGCGAAACTTATGATGTTAAACAGCTAAACAATAGTGCAGCAGGCTTGAGTGGTGATATGTTCAACCAGGATTCCGCCTTTGTAACTGCTGATGGGATGTTGTATTTTATTGAAGCAGCATCTATAAGCAAGTCTTGCTCCGGAGACACTGCAAAAGATGCTTGTTTCCACATACGTGTAGATACAAACGGAATGAAAGGGCCAAATACTGTAGGTCTGGATGTTTTACAGTTCGTTGTGGCAAATGACGGAGTTTATCCATACGGAGCAAAAGACGGTACAGATATGACCGCTTGTGTAAGAAATGCTGCAGACGGCTGGGCCTGCACTGCCAGAATGATCAGACAAAACAAAATTACATGGAAATAATTCCAAAATATCAAAATTAAACAAAACAAAAGCATTGATGAACTTATCAATGCTTTTGTTTTTTATATTAATCTTATTTATTCCTCCAGTTTTATATATTGAGCGTCTTCCCAGCGCAAATCAACATATTTTATTTTCTTTTTTAGTGTTTTTAATTGAGGAAGTATGGCTGAGATATTTCTTATTCTGGACAATGCCATATAATCTAATTCACCGATACGAACTTTAACTTCAGGGAGTTTTATATAGATATCTTTAGGGTTTCTAAGATCAATATACTCAACTTTTTGCCCCGAAAATTGTTCGGCAGCACGTACAATTGTTTCAATTTTTCTGATTTTCTTTTCATCCCAATTTCTGTAATCATCGCCTTTTGTACCATAACTCAAAACAAGTATGGTATTTTCAATATTTTTTAAAGGCAGATAATCTCTGCCAATAAGTTTTGCCCCTTCTGCATAAAAAGCAACAGGCATAGCTTTAGGATCCGGTGAAATACGCAAAATCGGGCGTCTTTCAACTATGATTATGCCCAGTCTGGCAGGAAACCACAATCTTTTTATATAGACCTGTTTCACAGGCGGCAATTTTTCTATTTCTTTTTCGATTTTTGAGGTATTAAACAAATATATAGGTCTTTGCGGCACAGGATACTGACGCAGAATAGAAATAATTCTATATGTCGGTGTAATTTTGTTTCCAACGATCGAGAGAGTATTATTGCTTGCCGAAGAAAATATATTTTTGTTCAAATACCATTGAGGCAATTTGTATACCTTGTATGCAGCAAAAATCAAAACAGCAATCATAAACAGTCTGAGCCAGCAGCGGAGCCATCTTATACGTTCTTTACCCCGTCTGACATTTCTTTGCATCTGGTTAATTTTAACCCTGCGTTCTATATTGAGGTTTTCACCATGATTGTCATAACTGTTATTTTGCATTTTATTTATTTGTTTATTTATTTAAACCTGCACCATTAAGTATAATCTGAACAAGAGAATCATAATCAATACCCATAGCTTTTGATTGAGCAGGCAAATCACTCAAATCCGTCATCCCGGGGCTTGTATTTATTTCAAGAACATAAGGTACTTCTTTTGTAATTAAGAAATCGACCCTGCTCAATCCACGGCAGCCGCAGGCTTTAAATGCATCTATAGCAATATTTTTTACTTTTTGAGTCATTTGCTCATCAAGTTTTGCCGGCAGAATAAATTCAGTCATGCCTGCAGTGTATTTTGCTTCATAATCATACCATTCGGTTTTTGTATTAAACTGAAGAATTTCTGTAGCAAAGAGTCCGTTTTCATCTTCTAAAACACCAACTGTTGTGCTCATTCCTTCGATATACTCTTCAATCATGATATCCTGATTACATTTTGCGGACTGTTCAAAGCAGCTTTTCATTTCCTGTTCGTTGTTGACTTTATACATTCCTATACTTGAACCTTCTGAAACAGGTTTCAGCATAAAAGGATATTTAAGGTTTTTGATTTTTTCTGAATAATCTTCACCTTTTCTTATCAACACAGATTTTATCAAAGGAATACCTGCACTTTTTAATATATTTTTTGTGTATTCTTTGTTCATACATACAGAACTTGCCATTACACCGCATCCTGTATAAGGTATTTGCATAACCTCAAGCAGTCCCTGAATACAGCCGTCTTCACCATATCTGCCATGCATTGCATTGTATACAACCTGAATATTTTTTTCCTTTAGTGTTCTCGCAATGTGTTCGTCAACTTCAATCATCTGGGAGTTTTCATAACCTAGATTTTTCAATGCGTTAAGAACATTTTTTCCAGAACGTCTTGAGACTTCCGCTTCGCTTGAAGGGCCTCCGACAAGGACTGCAATATTTTTTTGTGTATCAACAAGTTTTTTTATTTTTTTAACATCATATTCCATAATTCATCTTCTTCTTTGCTTTTTATACCGACAAATTTCACTTCAGGAACAAGTTCTATAGTGTATTTGTCTTTTACCATATTATACATTTTATTCATAAGTTGTGAAACATCTGTTGAAGTAGCATTTTGGTCATTCACAATAAAATTTGCGTGCCCCATCCATACCTGAGCACCGCCTTGACGCAGCCCTTTAACTCCTGCTTTCTCAAGGAGTCTGCCGGCAGAATCATTCGGTGGATTTCTGAATATACTTCCTGCATTCGGTAATGTAAGACTGGGCTGTTTCCCTTTTCTAAATTCCAGATTTCTTAGCATTATAGCTGATATTTCTTCCTTTATGCCCTGACGGAGTTCAAATTTTGCATCTACGAGTATATACGGTTTTTCTTGCAGAATTGAGCTTCTGTATCCGAATTTCATTTCTTCTTTATTAAGTTCAAGAACTTTTTTGTTCTCCATATCAAAGACTCTGCAGCTTAAAAAAGTATCAGAAACAGCCTGTGCATGTGCAGATGCATTCATATAAACAGCACCGCCGACAGACCCCGGAAAACCTATCATAAATTCCATACCGCTGAGACTTTTGTGTTCGGCTTCTCTTGAAAGCATAGGAACTTTCACACCGCATTGTGAATATATAATATTATTTTCAAATTCAAAATTGTTTAGCTTTGAAGTAATAATAACATCATCCTCAATTCCTGAACTTGAAATGAGGGTGTTTGAACAGCCGCCAAGAATTAAAGGTTCATTCAAAGTGTTTAACAGTTCAATAAAAGCATCTGTAGTATGTGGGAAAAACACTCTTTTTGCACAGCCTCCGATTTTGAAGGTTGTGTGGTTTTTCATTTCATAATTTTCAAAAAGTTCATAATCCATATTTTTCACCGGTATCTGGCTATATTCCTGCTGTTTGAGCCTCATGCAATTTCACAAGCTCGGGGCCTATTCTTGTTACATCACCGGCACCGAGAGTTATCACCATATCTCCTGATTTTAAAAGAGGCATAATTTTTCCGGCAGCATTTTCCATACTTCCGCCTATATAGGTAACATCTTCATTTTCAAAACACTGTACAAATGCTTTTGAATTTATACCTTCAATCGGATTTTCAGAAGCAGAGAAAACATCTACAACGATTAGCTTGTCTACAGCCCCAAAACTTTTTAAAAAATCATCCCACAAACCTTTAAGTCTTGTATATCTGTGAGGTTGGAATATAGCAATCAAGCGATTTGAATTACAAAGTCTAGCACTATCCAAAGTTGTTTTAATTTCTGTAGGATGATGGGCATAGTCATCATAAATCCTGATGCCGTCAAACTCTGCAACCTTTTGAAATCTTCTTCCCATACCGGAAAAAGTTTCAAAGTGAGGTTTTACTCTTTCCAAGTCAATATTTTCTTCATTCAATGCGGCAATAACAGCAAGAGCATTGTAAATATTATGTTTACCCGGAATTGTAAGTTTCAAAGAAGATAGAATTTTTTCACTATGATAAAAAATATCAAATTCAGAGCCGAATTCATTAAATTTCAAATTTCTCGCAGAATAATCAACCGCTCCGCTTTCAATACCGTATGTAATAAATTTTCTGCCGGGATTATCGGAAATTAATTTTTTTATACCGTTACAATCTTTGTTTACAATAACTTTTCCGCCCTGTTTCATATTATTAATATGAATTTTGAATGTATCTAATAAATCCTGAAAACCGTTCTTGTAAAAGTCTACATGGTCGATTTCAAGATTATTTATAACAGAAATATTTGTATGATATTTAACAATAGTGCCGTCAGATTCATCAAGCTCCGCAACAAAAAACTTTCCTGCATCAGTTCCGTTTTGATATTCAGCATTTGTATCAAGATCCGGTATAATACCGCCGACACAGTATGACGGTTTGTATCCGGCTTTTTCTAAAACATAAGAACAAAGACCGCTTGTAGTTGTTTTTCCGTGAGTACCCGAAAATCCTATAAACTGTTGATTTTCATGAGCAGTATCATTCAAACCCTCTGATATCATTTTCAAAACATCGGAGCGATGTAATACTTTAAGTCCGAGCTCTTTTGCACGAATAATTTCAGGATTGTCATCATGAATAGCAGTAGAAGCAACAACTATCATATCAGACTGAATATGTGCGGCATCATGTCCTATATAAACAACTGCTCCCATATTTTCAACTTTTTTTGTATACTTGCTTTCTTTTATATCAGAACCGGAAACACTGCAGCCCATTTCCAGCAAATATTTTGCAAGACCGCTCATTCCTACTCCGCCTATAGCTATAAAATAGAATTTTTTCTGCTTATTATCCATCAATCCATACCCTTGATAAAACCTATTGATAACTAATATTTTATTACAAAATAATTGCAAATTGTAAAGAATTATAGAAATTTTGATTAAAAGCTGTAAGAAATGGGCATAATAAATAATGTAGGCGTCTGTGTGGCGTAGTCAAACAGTTATGTAAATACAGGAGTCGTTCATTGTCTTTAAATGCAGTATATCCAATATATTATTCTGCAGCTGCCGGAATTTCTCAGGCTCAAAAAACCTTTGAGCAGGCAGCACAAAGTATCGCATCCGGTATAAATGCAGATTTAAATGTTGCTGACAGCTATGTTGCAACAGGATTGGATACATCAATCAGAGCTGCAAAACAGGCAATAAACAATGCTCAATCGGGCTACAATTTCACAGATACGGCCGATGCAGCTCTGGGCAATATATCTCAAAACTTGCAGCGCATTAGAGAATTGAGCATTCAAGCTTCTAACGGAATATATTCCGAATCACAGGTCTCTGCAATGCAGGCTGAGATTGACCAGAACGTTGAACAAATCAAGCAAACACTGTCTCAGGCTACATTTAACGGAAAACCGACTATCAACGCTGTTACTTTGGAAAACCCGAATGCAGCACCTGTTGTGGATTTTATGGTCGGAACCGGTTCAAAGGATGTCATAACATATGACCCGAATTTTGTGATGGGTTCTATGAATTTTGATGTATCCACTCCTGAAGCAGCGTCTGCTTCTCTGGCGCAAGTTGACACCATCTTGAGTGATATCGGTTCAAAAAGAGGCGAAATAGGTGCAGTGCAAACCTCCTTTGAGGGAGCGATTGAACAACAATCGGCTAATGTTTTATCCTATGCCTCTTCCTTGAGCGGTATTCAAGATACCGATTATGTTACAGCCATTGCAAACTTGAAAAAATCCCAGTTTACAATGGAAGCTATGGCTAAGGTTATGAAAATCGGTATGGAATCCCAGCGTTACGTTTTAGATTTGTTAAAATAAAATTTTAACTGAAAAATTTTTTGTACTACTGCCTCTTTTTATGCAGTGAATTTTTTTGCCGTAAGTTTTTATTCTGAAAAAGAATATAAATTTATGGCAAAATTTTTTTTGCCCGGTTTTATTCCAACTATGAAAATTAATCCAACAGCCCTCCTTCCCCAGCAAACCGTCCAAAAGCTAATAAAACCGCATTGGACGACATCTCATGCATTTGAAAACGATACAAGAAAAATCTTTGAGCCTATCGAATTTCATAATCCGCTTATAGGCAAGCTGTTTATGGATATTAAAGAAAACAACGAAGGTTTCTGCAGGATGGTTATTCAAATAAAAAACAGATTAAATAAGCTGCTGGGTTCAGAAATCATATCAATTGATAAAGATACAAAAAATATAGAAGGCCTCAGAATAACAGTTGAACCTGAATACAGAAGAAAAAGCTACAAATTTGGCGAACTATTAAGACTTGGAAGCATTATGGAAATGATAGAAAACAAAAGCGAATATATAAATATCTTTTCCGTAAATGATGCGGTTTATTTTCATTCAAAATACAAATTTGAACCACAAATAAAAGCTTTTGACGAGAGAAATAATGTTCTTGAAACAATCATGAGTGAAAAAAGAGAAACTCTAAAAGACATAAAAGCTCAAGCAGAAAAAATTGTATCAGCAATTGAGAAAAACAGACATATAGCAGAATTGCAAAGAAAATATTGCCAGCAAACCAGTGCACTTGCTAAAGATTATATCGAAAGAGTTCAAAAAGAAGACCCTCACGGGAAAATACATCCTTTCAAATACGGTATAAGTATGTCATTGAAAAGGGAAACTGTTCTGGAGAACAAAAACTTTTTCAATGAGTTGTTCAAAAAACATGGGATTGATTACAAACTATGATAAACCACATAATTTCATTTAAAAGAATACCTTTCAAAAAGGTGGATAATTCAAAAATTGCTCAGGAATATAATATACCTGTCTCTGACAAAAACGGCTATGATGTTTTTGTCAGAATTAATGAAGATTACGGAACTGACCATTTTGAGACAAGCATAGACACGATAGATGAAAGCAATCTGGCAAAAAACCAGTTTTCAATAGACCATATAAACAAATTGCTAAACAACGGAGGAATGGATGTATGGAGAAAATCAAACAGAGGCAAGGGACTGGGAGTTGTTATGCATTTGAATAGTATAATGGAGCTGCTGGAAAATAATCTGGATAAGATTTATCTTTATTCACTCGGGCAGGCTGTATTATTCCACGGAAAATACAAATTCGAACCTATGCTAACCTCTATGGATGAAATTATGGATACTATGTATACAATTTCTTGCAAAGATTGCAAAAAGATACCTGAGCTAAAAGAAGTTGTTAAACAGGCCGGAGATTATTTTGATGAAGTCCAATACTCATCCGGAGTAAACTGTCTCAAGCCGAAAAACCTCGAATATGCTAACAAAATTGTCCAAAAATATATTGATATTTTAAGCAAAAAGAGACTATCTCCTGCAGAAAAAGAAGAATACTCTTTTCCTATCGGGTTTAATATGGTTTTGACAAAAGAAAAAATCCTTGAGAACAAGGATTTTTTCAACGGGCTGTATAAGAAATTTAATATAGATTATGAGATTTAATATAAAACCTAAAATCTCTTAACAATTGCATCCTTTATTTTTGTCGAGTTTTTTATATGTGTCTTTCTGGCACTGGTTGAGTAGTTTTTCAAAACATTCTCTGTGCTGTTTTTTCTTGTCTTTTATTTCAGATTTTAAATCTTTAATTTTTTGTTTCTGTTCTCTTTTGTCTTTCCAGGAACACTTTTTGCATTCCATTTCTTTTAGCTTTGCTTTTTCCTGTTTGCAGCATACTTTCAAAGGTGCTATTTCATCAAAGAATTTTTCATCAACAGTTCTGGCTTTGACTCTTTGTTCCTGAGACAAGCCCAGTTTTGTATAAATTTCGCATCTTTTTTCAAAGTATTTGATTTTCCATTGCTGTATTTCTTCGCAGGAATTGAATACAGGTGCGTTATCACAGCATTTGGGACAGTCGGGTTTGCCGCAATTGCAGGTTTGCTCAGAGCTGCAATTGTTCTGGCATTCTTGTTTTTGCTGCAGTGGGCAGGCAGTCGGAACAACGGCGGAGGGTTCTGCGCATACGCTCATGACTGAACAGAGCATAGCAGCTGAAAGGGTGATTGCTAGTTTTTTCATATCATTCTCCTTAAAGTTTTTAACGGAATATCTCGTACAAGCTAATTATTAAATTTTTATTCCGCTTAGTAAACTCCAACCGGACAATGACAACCGGGCAATTTTGTTCCCAAAGCATATAAAAGCCCTGCAGGATTTCTTTACCTGCAAGGCTTTTTGGTATTTATATAATCTAAATGAACTATTATATTTTGACTTTTCCTGTCATTAAATCATTCATATCATATTTATTACCATTCACATCAACTATTAATGCTTTCGTTTGAAGATCCATTTTTACTGGATACCAAGTATCTCCGGATTTCAAGTAATATACATTTGAAGTATAATTTTTGGCTCTAATTGCACCAGTATCTTTATCAACAAAACGTTCTAAAAAATCCTTGTAATCCCAGTGAGCATAACTATCTTCACCAAAGATGCCTCCTTTGCCTTTTGCCATTTCAAATGTTCTATTACCTATTTTTATTTGAACATTTGAATCATACGTTGGATCCTTATATAAAGGAGTTAATGAGCCATTTTTGTAATGATAAGTATTATAGTTTCTATAATAGTCATCTGGATATTTTCTACCTGATTTAGAAGTTTCTTCATCATATTTTACAAGTTTTTTCTTAGCAAGAGTTTGAATTTTACCATTTTCATAATACTTGCCATTATATACACCGGTATATTGTTCATATCCTTTTAAATCAGGATTATATTTACACAAACCATATCCTGAAACCTGGCTAAAATCTTTATTACCGACTTTACCGGTATTAGGATCAGCACCATTGAGTTTTATTGTTCCGTTATAGACAACAGTATTATTAACATTTTTCCCGTTTTTATCTTTTTGAACCCCTAATTTTTCCGCTGGCATAAGTCTACAACTTAACCCTTCGATTATGTATCTTTTTCCATTTTTAATAAATACATTCTCATCATCTGTAGCAGTGTATCCTTCTTTTAATGCTCTTTCACGTTCTTTTTGCATTCTTTTGTCATGTTCAGTAGGAGCCTCAGGCTTATCAGGTTTTACACCTTTTTTAACTTCAGGCTTGGCAGCCTGAATTGATGCTCTATACTGAGCTTTTACTTCCTCAGCATTTGCTTTGTCTTCAAGACCGCCGGCAATTTTTACAACATCGCCCATATAAAGATATTCTTTGCCTTTTTGACCATGCAATGCATTCGGATTGTTTTTTATAAATTCGGCCTTTGCCTCGGCAAGAGTTTCATCGTTGACCTCTTTTCCCTGTGCTTTGAGTGAACGTGCAAGAAGATCATTCAGTCTTTCACCGGGCTGAACTGTATAGTTTGAAGGTGTAGCAAGTCTTTGTTTGTCAGCATCTGCTGCTACTCGTTCTTTTGACTCTTGCAATGGTCTTGGTTCTTCTTCCGGTCTTGGTTTATTTTCTGCTTCCAGTCTTGCTTGAGCTTCTTTTCTCGCTTTTTCAAGTGCTTCAGCCTGTGTTCTGGCTGCAATATCTTTATTAATTACTTCTTGAGTAGAGACTTTTGTATCACCCTTTGTTGCTTCTTTTACAAACTTAAGAAAAGATTTCAAATCCTTTACTTCAATTGCATCATCACCGGCAAGACCGTATTTTTGATTCAATTCATTTGCATAGTTTTTCATTTCTTTTCTGGAAAGCTTACCGTTTTCGCCAGCAGCTTTTGTAAAACCATCCATAGCAAGCGCAAGTTCAAGGGAACTTAATCCGCCTTTTTGATCAGTATTATAAATATCAATAAGTTTTCTGGCTTTTTCTTCTGCAGCCTTTAATTCTTCTTGAGAAATTCCTTCCTGTGATACCTGAGTTGCATCATACTTTTTGCCTTCATTTAAATTTACACGGGTCATACGCACACACCTTTCATTCCTGAATAAACTATATGTCCTTTTTGTCGGCATATGTGAAAACAAACTTTAAATAAATAAGAATTAGCAAAAATAATAAATTCTTGAAAACAACTACAAACAGGGCTTTTTCAAAATTGTAAATTTATTTTAACATTTCTATATTTGTAATAAAATAACATTAAAAGAAAAGGAACAATTTATGACAAGACCAATGACAATTGCAGAAAAAATTCTTGCAAAACATGCAGGGCTTAAGGAAGTAAAACCCGGACAACTTATCACAGCAAAACTTGATATCACACTAGCAAATGATATCACAGGCCCTGTTGCAATAAGAGAATTCAAAAAAATCGGTGTAAAAAATGTCTTTGATAAAGACAGAGTTGTCTTTGTACCTGATCATTTTGTTCCTAACAAAGACATAAAATCAGCTCAGCAAGCAAAAATCGTTCGTGAATTTGCTCAGGAGCAGAATCTGACAAACTATTTTGAAGTAGGCAGAATGGGAATAGAACATGCACTTTTACCTGAAAAAGGTATTGTTACAGCCGGAGACTTGATTATCGGTGCTGATTCTCACACCTGTACATACGGTGCTCTAGGTGCTTTCTCTACAGGTGTTGGATCAACTGATTTGGGTTGTGCAATGGCATCCGGTGAAACATGGTTCAAAGTTCCTTCGACCATAAAAGTTGAATTTAATGGTCAATTGAAAAAATGGGTCAGTGCAAAAGATTTAATCCTACATTTAATCGGAGATATTGGTGTGGACGGAGCTTTATACAAAGTTCTTGAAATAGGCGGAAATACCATATCTTCAATGGAAATGGACGGAAGACTCACAATCTGCAATATGGCGATTGAAGCAGGTGCAAAAACAGGAATTATCGTACCTGATGAAATTACAAAAAAATACCTTGAAAACAGAACTCTAAGGCAGCCGGTTTTTTATACAAGCGATGAAAATGCACAGTATGAAAAAGTAATAACTTATGATGTTTCAAAAATTGAGCCTACAGTAGCTTTTCCTCATCTGCCGGAAAACACAAGACCTGTCTCTCAGGCAGGAAATATAAAAATTAATCAGGCTGTTATCGGAAGCTGCACAAACGGGAGACTTTCAGATCTGGCGGTTACTGCAGAAATTCTTAAAAACAGAACAGCCCATCCGGATGTACGCTTGATAGTTTTCCCCGGAACTCAGGATATTTACCTAAAAGCACTTGAGCTTGGATATATTGAAACAATCATCAAAGCACACGGTGCAGTATCAACACCTACATGCGGCCCCTGTCTTGGCGGATACTGCGGTATTCTTGCAGAAGGTGAACGCTGTATTTCTACAACAAACAGAAATTTTGTAGGACGAATGGGACACGTTGACAGTGAAATCTACCTTTCATCCCCTGCTGTAGCAGCCGCCAGTGCAGTGCTCGGAAGAATTGCTTCCCCAGAAGAATTATAAATTAAAAGGAAAAACAATGACTTACACTACGAAACAAGACGAAATAAATTTAAGAGAAGTTCAGGAACAAAAAGAATTACGAGACCTTAGCCCGTATGCGGCCAAAAGTATAAATTCAAAAGGCAGAGCAAAACAAGAAGAGCCTTGTCCTTTGAGAACAGAATTTCAAAGAGACAGAGACAGAATTATTCATTCAAAGGCTTTTCGCAGACTAAAACACAAAACACAGGTCTTCTTTTCACCGACTGATGACCATTTCCGCACAAGAATGACTCATACTCTTGAAGTTTCTCAAATTGCCAGAACTATAACCAGAGCACTGAATTTGAATGAAGATTTAGCCGAAGCAATTGCTCTGGGTCATGACCTCGGACACACACCTTTCGGACACAGCGGTGAAGATGTTTTAAACGAAATTATGGAATGCGGTTTTAAACATGCACAGCACAGTGTAAGAGTTGCAACCATTATTGAAGACCTGAATCTTACTGAAGAAACGCTAGACGGAATTGCAAATCATTCGGGTTCTTTGAAGAAAGAAAGTCCGGCATTCACTCTTGAAGGGAAAATTGTTAAATTGTCTGACAAAATTGCTTACATTAACCACGATATCGACGATGCAATAAGAGCAAAAATCATAAAAGAAACTGACCTGCCTCAAGACTGCATTGAATATTTTTCCATCGACAGAAGCGAACGTATAACAAAAATGGTTATGGATATAGTTCAAAACAGCATAGGAAAAGACAAAATCTGCATGTCTGAAGAAGCTTTTTTCCATATAGATAAGCTTAGAACCTGGATGTTCAAAAATGTTTATACAAATGAAGTCGCCAAAAAAGAAGAAGGCAAAGTAAAAGGCATTATATACGGGCTCTTTAACCACTACGAAGCTATGTTAAAACAAAGATTTCCTAATCAAAATGAAGAAGAAATAAAAAGAACAGTTTGCGACTATATTGCCGGTATGACAGACAGATATGCTATACAAAAATACAAAGAAATTTATATTCCGCAATCTTTTCAAAATTCTTCAAATGATGAATTTTTATTTACTCTTGCAAAAATTAACAATCTTTGTGTACAGCTTACGGTTTTGTAGCTGTAAATTAAAATTTTGTCACAGAATTGTTACAAACTTCCATTAATAATAATTTTTTATGGTAGAGTGAATGTGTGCGGTTTTCGTGTCCGCTTTGTTCATATTTTTGAAAGGGGTTATAATGAGCAAATTCAATCTGTTGGCATATATTCTTCCTCCTGAAGAAAAAGTTTTTTACTCTCTTTTTGAAGAAAGTGCCCAAGTTTGTAATGATGTAGCAAATTTGTACAAAGAAATTGTTACAAATTCAATGACTGAAGATCATATTATTAATGCCAAAAGGCTCAAACACAAAAGCAACGATTTATTAAAAGAAACTCTTCATCAGCTTAATGTCACTCTCATTACACCAATTGACAGAGAGGATATTCAGGCTATTGCTTCTCTTTTAAATAAGATAACAAAAAGAATCGTCAAAGCTTCATTGAACCTTAAAGTATACAGGCTCGACTCTTTTACAGAAAACATGAAAAAACAGGCCGAAACTTTGTTTCAGGCAACTGAAGAGTTGAAAATTATTATACACAATTTTAAAAAATCCAGTTCAATAAAAGAAATGACTGAAACAAACCTGAAAATGAAAGAAATCGAATCTCATGGCGACGAAATTCATTACCATGCAATCGATGAACTATTTTCAGGAAAATATGATGCATTAACTGTTATCAAATTAAGAGATATACATAAAGACATTGAAAACGCATTAGACAGCTGTTTTTCAGTATCAGATGCAGTTGTTAATGTAGTTTTGAAACAATCATAAATATCTATAACGGGACTGAGAGAAAGAAAAGAATATGACAATTTCAATAGCATTGTTGTTACTGGTAGTAGTTGGAGCACTGGTTTTTGAGTATATAAACGGATTTCATGATGCAGCAAATGCAATCGCAACAGTTGTATCAACAAAGGTTTTAACACCGAGACAGGCTGTTGTTTACGGCGCAGCACTGGAATTTACCGGTGCACTTACAGGTACGCATGTCGCAAAAACCATTGGTGCAGGGATTGTTGACCCTTCTACGATAACTCTTCATGTTATATTCTGCGCACTTTGTGCTGCGATAATATGGAATTTGATTACCTGGTTTTTCGGACTTCCGTCAAGTTCTTCTCATGCTTTGATAGGCGGATTAATCGGCGCTTCTGTTGTTAATGCAGGCTGGGGTTGTGTCAGATTTATGGAACTTGTTGACAAAGTCGTTGCTCCTATGTTTATGGCCCCAGTTATCGGTTTTGTCACAGGATTGATTGTCATGGCTGTGCTGCTTCGTATTTTTTACAAAGCAAATCCCGACAAAGTAAACAGACGTTTCAGAAGATGCCAGATATTTTCTGCAGGACTGATGGCATTAAGCCATGGTTCAAATGATGCGCAAAAAACAATGGGGATAATTACACTGGCTCTGCTTGCAGGCGGTATTGTTAAACATAACGCTCAGGGAAGTTTTGATATTCCTGTTTACGTTATCCTTGCCTGCGCTACAGTAATGAGTTTGGGTGTTATGTCCGGCGGATGGAAAATTATCCGTACTATGGGAAGCAAAATAATTAAGCTGAAACCGATTAACGGATTTGCTGCTGAAACATCAGCTGCTTCTATTATCCTTCTTGCTTCACATTTTGGTGTACCGCTCAGCACAACTCATGTTATATCAACAGCAATCATGGGCGTCGGTACAACCTACAAAGCTCACGCCGTTAAATGGGGAGTAATCGGTAATATTGTATGGGCCTGGGTTTTGACTATTCCGATTTGTATTATCATATCAAGCACTATTTACTTTTTATATAGAACTTTTATTCTTTAGTAAAATTTGTTTATATAGTATTTTTTGACTATAATTGACTTGCAAATGTACACACATATTATATAGGTGGATAAAAAGTGATAAAAGAACAATATTTTCCTCAGGAGATTGAAAAAAACTGGCAAAAAATATGGGAAGACAACAAGTTTGGAAAAACGTATGATTACTCCGACAAACCGAAATATTATGCTCTGTCAATGTTTCCATATCCGTCAGGAAAACTTCACATGGGACACGTCAGAAACTATACAATTACAGATGTAATTGCCCGTTTCAAAAAGATGCATGGTTACAATGTATTGCATCCTATAGGGTGGGATAGTTTCGGATTACCTGCAGAAAATGCGGCTATTCAACACGGGGAAAATCCTGAAAAATGGACTGATGAAAATATTTCTTACATGAAAATGCAGCTTAAAAAACTCGGACTTATGTATGACTGGGACAGAGAAGTTGCTACATGCAAGCCTGACTATTACAAATGGACACAGTGGCTGTTTTTGCAGTTATACAAAAAAGGTCTTGCATACAAAAAAGAGGCCGCTGTTAACTGGTGTGACAAATGTGCAACAGTTCTGGCTAATGAACAGGTTATAGACGGAAAATGCTGGAGATGTGACAGTGTTGTTGAAAAGAAATACCTTTCTCAATGGTTTTTGAAAATAACTGATTACGCTGAACAGCTTCTTCAAGATATCGACAAACTTGAAGGATGGCCTGACAGTGTAAAAATTATGCAGAAAAACTGGATTGGAAAATCACAAGGCGCTATTTTAAGATTCAAAGTAAAAGAAATTGAAGGTCTCGAAGTTCCTGTTTACACGACAAGACCCGATACGGTTCATGGAATTACTTATCTTGTTGTAGCTCCGGAATACAAAGATATTGAAAAACTTACCACTGCTGAAAACAAAGAAGCCGTTGAAGCATACAGAGCCAATGCCAGAAAAATGACCGAGATAGAAAGACTTTCAACAGAAAGAGTGAAAACAGGTGTTCCACTCGGTACGCATTGTATAAATCCTTTCACAGGCGAAGAATTCCCTCTTTGGACAGCAGATTATGCCCTTGTCGAATATGGAACAGGTGCCGTAATGGCTGTACCGGCTCACGATGAAAGAGATTTCGATTTTGCTAAAAAATACAATCTACCACTTAAGGTTGTTATACAAAATCCTGAAAATCCATCAGAATGCAAAGATGCAGCATACATTGATCCAGGTGTACTGGTTAATTCCAATGAATTTAACGGAATGAAAAATGAAGAAGCTAAAAAAGCAATCACACAAAAAGCTGTAGACGGCGGTTTCGGCGAATTTAAAACACAGTACAGATTGCGTGACTGGCTCATTTCCAGACAAAGATACTGGGGTGCTCCTATCCCTGTAGTTTATTGTGAAAAATGTGGTCCGCAGCCTGTACCTGAAGACCAGCTTCCTGTCAAACTTCCGGAAGATGTGGATTTCAGTGTAAAAGGGAAGTCGCCGATTTTAACTTCAAAAACTTTTCTTGAAACTACCTGCCCATGCTGCGGCGGAAAAGCTACCAGAGAAACAGATACGATGGATACATTTATTTGCTCCAGCTGGTATTACCTGCGTTATGCTGATGCAAAGAATGCAAATGCACCGTTTAGCAAAGAGCTTGTTAACAAATGGCTGCCCGTTGACCAATATGTTGGCGGTATTGAACATGCAATTTTGCATTTGCTGTATTCAAGATTTTTCACAAAAGCATTAAAAGATCTCGGACTTGTTGATTTTGACGAACCGTTCAAAAATCTTTTAACACAGGGAATGGTTCTAAAAGACGGTTCAAAAATGTCTAAATCAAAAGGAAACACTGTAGACCCTGATGAAATCTTTGAAAACTACGGTGCTGATACAGCAAGATTATTTATACTTTCCGATTCACCGCCGGCAAGAGATTTTGATTGGTCTGATGCAGGTGTTGAAGGATGCTACAAATTCCTCAACAGAGTCTGGAGACTATATTCGTCTATGCAGAATAATATTATTTTTGATTACAAGCTGCCGGATGATGTTTCCACTCTTTCCAGAGAAAATAACAACCTGCTTCGTGCAACTCATATTGCAATAAAAGGTATAACACAGGATATTTCCAATGAATTTCAGTTTAATACTGTTATTTCAAAATATCGTGAATTTGTAAACACTATATACGACTATACCGGTAAAAAATCTGAGTTTAATGAAGAAGACAAAAACGTTTTGAGTTTTGCATTAATTACACTGCTCAAATTGTTGGCTCCGACAACAGTTCATCTGACAGAAGAGCTTTATCACTCTCTTGGCGGAAACGGTTCTATTCACGAAACAGATTGGCCGGTATACGATGACAAACTTGCCAAAACTGCTGCAATAACTCTTGTTGTACAAGTTAACGGTAAAGTTAAAGACAAAATAGAAGTCGATTCTGAATCTTCTAAAGAAGATCTTGAAAAAGCTGCTATGTCGAGTGAAAAAATACAAGAAACAATATCCGGCAAACAGGTGGTTAAAACCATTGTTGTACCAGGAAGACTTGTTAATATAGTAGTTAAATGATAAATTGCTAAAAATAAAAAGTCCCGAAAATTAGTTTCGGGACTTTTTTTATTAATTAATTATTTTCGTATTCTGAATATTCTTTAGATTCAGCTTCCCAATCTTCTCTTTCTATTTTGTGAGCATGAGACCAGAATTTTTCTATTGCATAGGTTTCTCTCTCTTCCCTATGCAGCACATGCACAATTACATCACCATAATCAAGAAGATTCCATCTGTTTTTCAAATCGTTTTCTTCACCTGCCGGTATACGCTCAAACAAATGTTTTATCCTGTCTCTTACATATCCGGTCAGTGCTTTTACCTGAGTATTTGTCTCTGCAGAACAAATAACAAAATAATCAGCAAGAACTGACACATTACTGATATTCAATATCGCAATATCTTTTGCAAGTTTGTCATCAAGTATTCTCGCTATTACGCTTGCCAGTTTATATGAACTTATATCTTTCAAAATCTTTTCCCCTTCTTTTTCGGAATAGAACTATAATATCACAAACTAGCCTGCATTATCACTGAATTTTTCTTTATCCTCAACAATATGCACAGTTCTTTGAGGAAAAGGTATTTCAATGCCGAGTTCGTCAAATGTTCTTTTTATCTCCTGATTAAAAGCTCTTCCGACTGCCCATTGTTTAATCGGCTTTGTTTTTATTCTGGATCTAATAACAACAGCAGAATCATCAAATTTGTCTAATCCCAAAATCTCAAGAGGAGCCAGAACTTCATGTCTTAATTCAGAGTTTTCTCTGAAGTTTTCATCAATTTTTTTCAAAACGTTAATAACTTTATCCACACTCTCATCATATGAAATGCCGATATCAAAAATATAATATGAAAATTCTCTTGTATAATTTACAACCGTATCAATCATTCCGTTTCTTATGTAATGAACTCGGCCTTGAAGATCACGAATTTTGACAAGTTTTATATCAATTTTCTCAACAACACCTTCATGTCCTGAAATGTCAACATAATCTCCGACACGTATCTGTCCTTCTAAAATTAAAGAAAGTCCTGTGATAATATCTTCAAAAAATCTCTTTGCACCAAACCCGACGGCTACACCCAAAACACCTGCCGCAGTGAGAATAGGTCTAATGTCGACACCGAGACCGTTTAAGATAAACATAATTGCAAATATAACAAGTATTGTATCAGTTATTGATTTTACAATTGATTTTAGAGTTATCAGCTGTTTTTTATATTCAAAATCATCCTTGTATGATGTGATTTTATCAACAAACTTGTCAATGAAAAAATTTGCAACCTTAATTAATGCATAGAAAATTAATACATTTACAACCATAATTGTCCACTTGTTATGCATAAAAGAAGGCAGTATATCAAATATAAAATCGTGATGATGTTCTAAAAATTCTTTCATTATAAACTCCTGTTCCGTTAAAATACAAAGCTCTACTCATCAAGTGATTTTACAGAAATTCCAACTTTTTGAGGGAAATTTGCACTAACAGCATGAACAAGCTCGTTAGATGCATCTACCCAGAAATGGGAATCACTTAATATTTTCACATCCTTATCTTCTTCCCTAAGTTTCAAAACAAGCGGATCTTGTCCTTTAAATCTTGATAAAACATCTTTCAAACCTACCAGTTCTTCAAAAGGCATTTCCTCATTTATTGAAATTGTCACAATATTACTATTTTCAACAGCTTTCACTGTATCAACAATTATGCTGTATTGATCTTCGTCTTTTTTTTGTATTTTACCAGAAATTATAACTTTTTTTTCTGACTCAAGGAAAGAATTATAATTTATCAGAGTTTTGTGAAATGCAACAAATTCAACCTTTCCTGTCAAATCCTCAATTATTCCTGCTTTTAAGAATTTTGTAGGGTCTTTTTTTGTTGGAATCTGTCTGACCTGTGTAAGAAGACCGCAAACTGTAACAGATTTTCCGTCTTGCATATCTTTTAGTTCAGCTATGTTGTGCGTAGTCAGAAAAGGAAGTTTGTCAATAATACTTGAGAGGGGATGACTGGTTACGTAAAAACCAAGATACTCTTTCTCAAAAGCTTGAATTTGTTTATCGTCAAATTCTTCATCACTGCCGGTAAGTGTATAAGTATCCAAATCAATTCCGCTCGATGTAGTCATCCCGGCAAACAGACTGGCCTGACCAAGCATTTTTGCTTCATTTTGTCTTTTTGCAGCAGACATCAAAGATTCCAGATTTTCAATGAGCTGTTTTCTGCTTTTTTCGATATTTGAAAATGCACCTGATTTAATCAGACTTTCCAGTGTCCTCGTATTAAGCGCTTTGGAGTCTATTCTTGTACAAAAATCATACAATGATTTAAACTCACCGTCTTGAGTTTCTCTTTCTTTTTCAATAAGCTCAATAACCCCTTCACCTACATTTTTTATTGATGCCAGGCCAAAACGAATATTGTTACCGTCAGGAGTAAATTTTGCATTAGATTTATTTATATCAGGAGCAAGAACTTTTATACCCATTTTCTGGCATTCCGCAATATAAAGCTGTGTTTTCTCCTGATCGTTAGAAACACTTGAAAGCAGAGCCGACATATATTCAACCGGATAATGTGTTTTTAGATAAGCTGTCTGATAAGAAACAAAAGCGTAAGCAGCAGAGTGACTTCTGTTAAAGCAGTATGATGCAAATTTTTCAATCTGTTCAAACAAATCTTCAGCAGCTTTTTGAGTCATTCCGTGATGAGCGGAGTTTTGTACAAACAACCCTTTTTGCTCAGCCATTTTTTCTAACTGTTTTTTACCCATCATACGGCGAACATTGTCAGCTTGACCCAGAGAATAATCAGCCAATGTCTGAAATATCTGCATAATCTGTTCCTGATAAACGATTGTGCCGTATGTGTCTTTCAAAATAGGTTCCAAAAGCGGATGGGCATATTCAATCTTTTGTCTTCCATGTTTACGTTCAACAAAATCCTGAACCATGCCTGAGCCTAAAGGCCCAGGACGAAAAAGAGCAACCAAAGCGCCTAAATCTTCAAATACAGAAGGTTTCAAGTCTTTTACAAGTTTTTTCATGCCGGAAGATTCCAGCTGGAACACACCATCAGTATCCCCTTTTTGTAAAAGTTCAAAAGTCGGCTGATCGTCCAAAGGAATGTTATTAATGTCGACTTTTTCTCCTGTACGTCTTTCTATCATTTTCAAAGCATTGTGTATGATAGTGAGGTTTCTAAGCCCCAAAAAGTCCATTTTCAAAAGGCCGATATGTTCATCTTCTATCATTGTATATTCTGTGACAATAAGACCTTCTTTTGACGGTTCAACGGGAACAACATCAGACAACGGCATTTTTGAGATTATAACACCGGCCGCATGCATACCTGTATTGTTTTTCAAACCTTCAATTGCTTTTGCCATATCCACAAGTTTTTTAACTTCAGGATCTTCATCGTACAGCTTTTTCAACTCCATTCCTTCGTTCAAAGCATCGTCAATTTTTACTTTTGGTTCTCCGGGTATCAATTGAGCAAGCTGGTTGCTTCTCGCATAAGGAATGTCATAAACTCTCGCAACTGATTTCATTGCATTTCTGGCTGCCAAAGTACCGAATGTGATAATCTGACAGACTTTGTCAGCACCGTATTTTTGGGTTACATAATCAATAACCTCGCCGCGCCTTTCTACACAAAAGTCAACATCAACATCAGGCATACTGACACGTTCAGGGTTTAAAAATCTTTCAAACAACAGGTTATGCTTAATAGGGTCAAGATCCGTAATTTCAAGAACATAAGAAACAAGACTTCCTGCAGCTGAACCACGTCCGGGACCTACCGGAATATCATTTCTTTTGGCATATTGGATGAAGTCGGATACAATCAAAAAGTATTCCGCAAACCCCATTTTATTTATTACACCGAGTTCGTATTCAAGACGCTCCTTAAGTTCCGGAGTCAAACCGCCATATCTCTTTTTTATACCTTTCATACACATGTAATCAAGATAGGTCTCAGATGTATGGCCTGCAGGTATTTCAAAATACGGTATATGGTATTTGCCCATTTCAATGATTAGGTGGCATTTATCAGCTACTTCAACCGTATTTTTTATACACTCTTCAAACATATCGGCTTCCATCCAACGGAAGGCATCTCTCAACTGTTCCGGTGTTTTAACATAAAATTCATCATTTGGAAAACGAAATCTATCATTGCTTTCCTTGAGAGCATTTGTTTGAATACAAAGCAATGTATCATGCCAATCGGCATCTGATTTCTTAAGGTAATGGCTGTCGTTTGTGATAACCATTTTTATATCAAGTTCTTTTGCAAGTTCTATTAAACCCGGATTGGACATTTTTTGTTTTTCAAGTCCGTGGTCTTGCAATTCTATATAATAATCATCACCAAACAGCCCTTTGTAAAACTTTGCAGCTTCATACGATGCTTCTTTATTCCCTTGAATAAATCCCTGGGCAAGTTCTCCCTGAACACACGCAGAAAGACATATCAACCCCTCATGATGTTCTTCTATCAATTGATGATTTATTCTTGGTTTGTAATACATTCCCTCACATTTTGCAATAGAAACCAGTTTAACAAGGTTTTTGTACCCAACCTGATCCTTGGCTATCAAAACTAGGTGAAACGGATGAGTTTTGGCAGGATTTTTTTCAGTAATATCCCCGTCATACACATAAAATTCACAGCCAATCAGAGGTTTCAGCCCCATTTCTTTTGCTGTCTCATACATCTGAATAGCACCGTACATGTTGCCATGGTCAGTAATCGCAACTGCAGGCATATCGTTTTCTTTTGCAAATTTGCAAAGATCTTTTATCCTTATAGCACCGTCAAGAAGACTGTTTTCCGTATGTAGATGTAATGGTACGTATTGCATTATTGTCCTCTATTTTTGCAAAAAAACTGCAAAAACAACAAATTATATCTATTTTGAAGCTTCGGCCAGCTTTTGTTCTTTTCTTCTTTTACGTCTTCTCATCAAGTCTACAAATGCCTCAAGACGGGTGACATATCCTGCTTTTCCGGTCTGTTCATCCATAATCAACGGTAATATCGGAATATCACAATTTTCTCTCATCGCAGGGAAGAAATTTTGAGACATAATTTCCGGCATACATGTAAAAGGACTAATATGGATAATACCATCTTTGCCATTTTCGTTAGCAAAAATTATATCAGACACACATTCAAGAGAGTCTCCGCCGATATCTCTTTTCAGATACGGCTTTGCAAGCCTGAAAGCTCTTTCCAGATGGGTCTCTCCTTTTACAAACATTTTCGGAATAATTGCATCTCTCAAAAAACTTGAGATAGTAAGGGTTCTTCTCGTCTCAACGCCCATTTTTCCGAGTTCTCTTTCAATATTCTGGTTAGAAAAAGGATCCTGAACCATATAAATTTCACCGGTCAAATCAACATACAAGACATCTCTGTCAGCATCGATTTCAACTGCTCTCATCATTGTTGATGCTTGTTTTTCAGCTTTTTTAAGTTCTTTATAATGATTGGCTTCGTAAATAAGCTTCATTCCTTTTCGAAATGCTTTTTCTGCATCTCCGACATTAATCTCTCTGGCTCTGTAGTAGGAAAGCAAATTTTCCATTCTGTCAGCAGCAAAAACTTTTCTAAAAGCAAAAACAATAGCTCTTATAATAGTAATCGGATTTTTTACACCTGTAAGTTCAGTTAAAAATCTAAACATACCCTTTATTCCGTCATAAAGCTGGAGTTCAACATAATTTGCATGATAGCCCATTTCTTCCAGTGTACTTTGAATACCTGAGCCATATTCACCAAGACGGCATATACCGGGAGAAGAAATCATTGCAACGTAATCTGCACCGCCTTCAATAGCCTCAATAAAATTACCCAAGATTAATTTATATGGAAGACAAATTGATTCGGGGCTGTTTTTTGTTCCCAATGACAGTGTTCTTTTGCTGGTGTATGGAGGAATATAAGGTTCAACACCAAGCCTTCTTAATGCAGATCCCCATGCTATATAAATATTCCCCATATGAGGGAAAGCTACTTTTATCTTTCTTCCATTTTCTTTCTTTGACATGATTTAAAATTCCCCTGAGCAGTCTTTAATAATATTCATTCTGATTATAGTTCAAAGAAAACTCAAATTAAATTATTTTCCGGTGAATATTTACTTATATTACAAAAAACATCTATGTTAAAAAATCAGCTTTTTAGTTATTTAATAGTTCTTTTTTTGCCTGTTTCCACAACTGGTCATATTCTTCAAAAGAATATTCTTCAAGCGGTTTAGTAGCAAGTTCTTCCATTTTTCTAAATCTTGCCATAAATTTTCTGTTAGCTTTTAAAAGTGCCTGTTCTGCATCAATTTTGTTCCACCTTGCAAGGTTAACTGTTGCAAAAAGTAAATCACCAAGTTCTTCTTCTGCATTTTTTTCATCATGTTTTTTAATTGCTTCTTTAAATTCATTAACTTCTGAATCAAAGCATTCCCACAAAGAATTTTCATCAGGCCATTCAAAACCTTTTTTAACAGCATTTTTGCTTATTTTTTGAGCACTCATCAAAGCTGACTGGGCTTTGGAAATTCCATCCATTGCGGATTTTCTGTGTTTCTTTTCTTCCGCTTTCAATTTTTCCCAATTGTCCAAAATATCTTTAGTTCCTGATACACTCAAATTACCAAAAACATGCGGATGTCTGTGGACAAGCTTGTCTGATATTCCTTTTGCAACATCTTCTATTGTAAAAGCGTTTTCTTCTTTTGCTATTTGAGAATGCAGAACAACCTGAAGAAGTACATCACCAAGTTCCTCTTGCAAATGTTTCATATCATTATCTTCGATAGCATCAACAGCTTCGTAAGCTTCTTCTATCATATTTTTTTTGAGAGAATAATGAGTTTGCTCCCTGTCCCATGCACAGCCGTTTTCACTTCTTAAAACTTCTAATATATGTATCAGTCTTTCTAAATTGGGATAACTCATATTAAGCCTCATTTATCTGATTTATCTTTTAAAAATGCCGGTATTTCGCATGCCTCTATGGTACCGACTACTATGTTCCATTCAGGCATTGCTTCTTGCAATTCTTCTTTCATATGTGACAATAAGCCGGGGATTATTATAGAACGATTTTTGACTTTTTCAAGAAGATTGTAATTTTTAACAGACTTTGCCGCAAGTTCAGCCGTAAATTTATCCGCAGACCACGCAGTAAGTACACTCATCCCGTCAGAAGGAGTGACAACCAGATATGAGCCGAACGGAAGCTGCTCCAGTTCTCCTGCTACCGCAAAATATGTAAGTGCAAAATTTGTTGTCAAAAGGATTGGAGAATTTTCATCAGGATCATTAAACTCATACACCTTGGCTTCAACTTGCAAAGGCTTTTGAGGATTTGTATAAATACTTTGTCTCAATGTCATTAAAGTGGACACCAAAGCTTTATTCATACCTTGCTTTTCATTCAAAACAATGACATTTGCATATCTGCATATCAACATGGAGGCAAATGCACAAGCCTCCGTCATTGAAATATTGTCAGGCAGCTTTACCATAACAGGATATGTCAAAGTATCAAACCTGTTTTGAATTGCAGCACGTCTTATATAAGTCAATTCTTCCAATAATTCTTTTACATTCTTTTTATCTGTTTCCAAATTTAAAAGCAAATTCTTATTACTTTTTTGCAAGCTTACACCGGCTTTTTCAGATATATCATCTATTGTTTTTCCGGAAACTATAACATAGTCTTTTGTTTCATTCTGTATTAGTGCAATATTTTTTTCTTTTATTTTATTTGCAGCCTGTAAAAATTTATCAGAACTGCTGTCGCCATCAATATAAACCGCATCGATTTTAAATTTTTCACCAATTCTTTCAATTTCAAAAGCAGCTATCTTATTAAGTTTTTCCTCAAAATCGATATCATTGCAATCTAAGTCAACTGCAATAACCGTTCTGTTTACAAAAGTCTTGTCATGCCTGAACATTACAGTTTCACCGCCGGTAACAAGATTTTCTGACAGTTTGATTTCGTACTGTTGTATTTTTGAAGCTTCCATTAATTTTTCTTTTAGCTCAGAAGGAATATACGGGCACTTTTCTATGTCAGCCTGTTTTTTTGCGAGTTTAAGCGCATATGCCATACATGTCGGAAAACCGCATTTTTTACAGTTTGCTTCAGGCTTTTTCTTTGCCCCGGGTAAATATTTGAATATTTGAAGACCTGTTAATTCCATTACAAAAGCCCTTTCAATGTATTTACACTATCAGGGTTCCAAAGCACAACAATATCAGCTCCGGCACAAATCATAGCAGAAGCTCCTGAGATTTCCCACATAGCAGCTCTTTGAGAATATTCTCCCCATTGAGAATTAAAAGTATCTGATTTTGCCTCTTTTGCTCGATATGTTTCTTCCCCGATAAAAGCAATAATCGGCATATTGAGCATCGTATCTCCGTCAAATGCGGCTAGTCTGATTTTTTCTATAATACTGTACCCATAGTCCAAACCATACCCCAGACCGCCCATATCAGGATCTATAAGTATTCTGTCAGGCGACAGACCTTTATCTATAGTAAGGATATTCAATTCTTTTGCGATATTTATATCTATCGGGGTTCTCAAAACCAATATGTGATTGTTTTTTACTACCGGAGGAACAATTTTTTCATATGTCTGTTCGTCTGCAAATGCAATAATCGATTTTTTGGGAGCATTTTCACACAATAACGGTATAAGCTCTTCATCTGTTTCGTTATTATTTGCACCTCTTAAAATCAATGGTTTTGAAATCGTTTTTGATATTTTTTGAAGAAATTGTTTTATATTTTCTTTTTCAGCATTTAAATCTTCGTATTTTATATTAAATTTTATAGATACTATATCTGCATTTGTGGATTGTGCTTTTTTTAAAATTTCTGCAATATCCGTTGTTTTCCAAATATTTTTGATAACATCAGGGTAGGTTTCATCCTGATTGTACAAAATTTCTATAGCAACAAGCGGCTTTGCCGTATTATGATTTTCTGTCATAAATGGCAGCGAGCTGTCTGAACCTATTTCAATATCATCAAGAGTAATTTTTCTAATATTTTCTTTTACATTAAAAGACAGATCTATAGAATTATTCATAGACCTATCTTAAAAATTAAATAAAAAATTGTCAATTTATCCGGCATTCTTGTATACGTGAATAGCCATATCGGATGCTAGTTTTTTAAAGATTTCCTTATTAGGCTCACGCTGTCCGAGAACATGTGGTTTAAAATCAGCTGGGTTGTTGTATATTCCAGGGAAATTGTCTGCAGCACTTGCTGTTTTTTTTACGGGAGGCATATTCTTAAGCTGTCTGTCAATTCTTTCCATTGCCACTCTGGCAGCTCTTTCAACTTCTTCACCTGATGGAATATACAATGACACTTTGTTAAAACTCGGCATAATAAACTCCTTTTTAGACCCTATCAGTTTAAAAGTAAACCTTCACTATGTTCTTTATTTAAAAAAGCGTCAACTAAAAAAATTGACGCTTTTTTTTATTAATTTTACAAAGTTTAACAAAAATGTCTATTTTGTTAAGAACTTATATTATTTACTAAGCAAAAATAGTGCTTGCTTTTATTACCGGATTATTTTTAGCATATTGTTCTTTCGCAACTTGTTCTTTAATTTTTATAAGTTCCTGGCTGTATCTTAAATCATTTAATGTTGCGCCGTTATAATAACCATGTGCAGCTCTATAAGCAGTACCAACAGGGTCTTTCTGTGCAAGTTGAGCAATATTTTTTCTTTCTTTTCTTGCTGCATTTCTTAAATCAGCCGGCATTCTTTTTATAATTTCGGCAGCTGCTTCTCTATTGATTCTCATTTTTTTCTCCTTCTGAGTTTGTATGGTTTAAATGTCTATCGGGTCTAAAAAGCGTCAATTTTTTATTTTGACGCTTTTTAGGTTTTATATTTACAATTATTAACAATTGTATTTGAGGTATATTATACGTTACGTACTATTTTATCAAACTATGTCCTGTCATTTCTTCCGGCTGTTTGATACCGAGCAATTGCAGAACTGTAGGAGCAACATCACACAATGCGCCTGTTTCCTTCAGTTCATATTTTCCATTACCGTTAATAAGAATAAACGGAACAGGGTTTGTTGTATGAGCTGTGAACGGAGTATGAGTTTTTGCATCTTCCATATACTCAGAATTGCCGTGATCTGCTGTTAGAAGCATTATCACACCTTGTTCTTTTGCCTTTTGTGCAATTTTTCCCACACAGCTGTCAACTGTTTCACAAGCTTTTACTGCGGCATCAAAAACACCTGTGTGGCCTACCATATCGGGATTGGCAAAATTTACAAGAATAAAACCGTATTCAGGATTATCCAATGCTTTCAATACATTTTCACATACTTCAGGTGCGCTCATCTCCGGCTGCAGATCATATGTCGCAACTTTAGGAGAAGCTACAAGTGCTCTTGTTTCAAGTTTACCTGATTTTTCTTCACCGCCGTTAAAGAAGAATGTAATATGCGCATATTTTTCTGTTTCAGCGGTTCTAAATTGTTTTACTCCGTTTGCATCAAGCACATCGCCGAGTATATTTGTCAATTTTTCCGGAGGGTATGCTATAGGCAGGGGGAAAGTTTCATCATACTGTGCCATACAAACATAGTAGAGATTTTTTCTGACTGCTTTTCTTTCAAAGCCGTTGAACTCTTCAAATGTCATAGCTCTTGTTATTTCTCTGGCTCTGTCCGGTCTGTAGTTAAAGAAGATAATAGCATCATTATCTTTTATTCTCGAATCAGCGTCAGCATTTGTAATTGTCGGTTCTACAAATTCATCAGTCACATCTTTTTCATAAGACGCTTTGATAGCCTTGTCTGAATTTTCGGCTTTTTCACCTTCGCCAAGAAGCAATGCATTGTAAGCTTTTTCAACTCTTTCCCATCTGTTGTCTCTGTCCATTGCCCAGTATCTTCCTGATATTGTTGCAATTTGAGGTAAATTATATTTTTTAAGTTCATTTTCAAGTTCGGCTAAAAATTCCACAGCGCTTTTCGGAGGAGTATCTCTTCCATCCAAAAACGCATGTACATAAACCCTTTTCAGACCGTTTTCAGCAGCCATTTTGATAAGAGCTTTCAAGTGGTCAAAAGAACTGTGTACACCACCGGTAGACACAAGGCCGTATAAATGAAGAGAGCTGTTGTTTTTCTTCACATGGTCGATTGCTGCTTTAAATTCTTTATTTTCAAAGAATTTTCCTTCTCTGATTTCTTTATTTATTCTTGTCAAATCTTGATAAACAATTCTGCCTGCGCCAAGATTAAGGTGTCCTACTTCAGAATTACCCATCTGACCGTCAGGCAGACCGACATATTCGCCTGAAGCATTAATCTGGGTATATTTTTCTTCTTTTTTTAATCTGTCAAAGTTTGGCGTTTTTGCTGTTTTTGTAGCATCTTTCGGGCTGTCTTTACTCAGGCCCCATCCATCCATAATGCACAGAAGAACTCTTTTGTTATTATTTGTCATAATGTTTCCTCTTTTTTGTATCCCTTAACTTTATTATATAATAAATAAAAAAACAGGAGATTTTATAAATCTCCTGTTTCTGTTTTTTTCTATGATTAAAAATTTATTCCAAAATCATACCGTTTGTAAGGTCAATTCTAACAGGTTTGCTTAGTTTCAGGTTAAGAATATCTCCTTCTTTTACAACAACTCTGTGACCTTTGAATATTTTGAGATAAAGAGTTTTCCAGAAACCTTCCAGTCTGTTTCCGCCTATAGCATCACCGCATAGAGCAGCAACCTGATTTCTGTCTGTTGTAATAGTATGAGTTTGCATTTCAACTCTTCCGTTTCTGATAAATAGTCTGCCTATTTTTACATCAGAAATTTTTCCGTTTAAGGCATCATTTTCAACCAGCAAAAGGTATCTTTCTTTTGTTACCAGATTTTTCGGAAGTTTTGAGAGGAACTCATCACCAACTTTTGATTTTTGGCTGGTAATTTCTTTGTTCAAAACCATGATAGGAATAACAGTTCCTTCAGGAATTGTTGCAATATATCCGTCAACCATAGCATTCTGAATAACAATACCATCAGCGAGTCTCGGACTCATTGCTTCTTTGAGTTTTGCATTCGGATTAAGTTTAGCCTGTTCAAGCATTTTTACAAGAAATGCAGCGAGTTCAGCTCTTGTAGCAGCTCTGTTTGCATTGATGTAATTTTCTTCGCCAGGAGCTTTTACAACCATACCGAGAATTTCAGCTTTACCTGCAGCGATAATCAACCAGTCAGGAATTTCTTTGTAGTCAGAATAGCTGTTTTCAAGAATTTCAACTGCTTTCTGGTTTGAAATTGTTTCTGTTGTCAAAGCGTTGACAATAGTCGAAATTGCATGGCCTCTTGAAACTGTTCCGTAAGGATCAAAATGTCCGTCAGGATAGCCTTTAAGCAAATCAAACATTACTGCTCTTTGCACCATACCGTAGAACCAGTCTTTTTCTTTTACATCTGAAAATTTAGCAGGTTTTACAATTTGTGCATTTTGCTGATCAAAAGCTTTTACAACCATTGTAGAAAACTCAGCTCTTGTAACTTCCTGATCCGGACGATAATTTCCGTCAGGATATCCGACAACAACATTAAAATCAGTTAAAATCTGGATTTGTTTGTAAGCCCAGTGGTCTTTCGGCAAATCTTTGTATTCTTTTGCAAATGTTGCAGCAGAAGTAAAACCTAGAACTGCCATAAGCACAAGTGCTTTTGCAAAAAATTGTTTCATAAACTTCTCCTTTATTACTAAACACTTCTTTTCTAATAAATGTAATGTAATGATAATAGCAGTATTACAAAGATATTACAACAAAAAAATAATTAATTGTTACGCTTTTTTCTCTTCTTTTTCAATTAAAATACGATATGCTTGAGAATTTATTTCTCCACCGACAAGCATTATCAATGATGTGTAATAAAGCCATACCATCAACATTACAAAAGCACCGATTGATCCGTATACCCTGTTATAAGTGTGTAAATTGTTAATATATATAGAAAAGCACCACGAACCAAACATCCAGCAGAAACAGAAAAACAATGTTCCCGGCAGTGCGCTTTTGCTTTTGATTTTTTCAGAGCCCTCTGATGCCGGAAGCAAAAAGTAATTCAGATATGCCATAAGGTAAAGTGCAATGAAAGATACAAACCAGCGGCCTATTAATAGAAAATTTATAAACAAAGCGGAAAGATTTATAAAATTTAAGACAAACTGCAGAATTACTTTTCCGAAGATAATCAAGTTTATTGTAATAAACATAAAAAATACATTTACAAAAACCATCAATATGGAAAGTATTCTTGTACTCAGCAGGCTCCTGTGCTCATCTATCCCAAGCGCTCTATTCAGTCCTTTTATAATTACAAAAATTGCATTCGATGATAAAAATATCGTGACAAAAAAACCAAAAACAGCAACTATTCCGCCGTGCTCAAATATCATAACCTCATTTAAGACTTCTTTTATTAAATTTACAGAATCAGTAGGTGCCACCGAATCTAAAAAATGAATTATAGGCATAAACAAAGCTTTTTTGCCGAGTAATGTAAAAAAAGACATCATAAAAAGCATAAAAGGGAATATACCTATAGCAAACCAGAACCCCATTTCTGCAGCCATACCGAGAAAATCGTCAATAATAATTCTTTTGACAAGATTTATAAGATATTTTTTTGTTCCTTCTATAACATTCATAAAATCTTTTTTATCTCTTCAAGCATTTTATCACAAGCTACCTTTAGCGGTTTTCGTATTGTACATCCTGCAGCAAATGTGTGTCCGCCGCCACCAAACACAGATGCGACCTTGCTCACATCCGCAGTTTTGCTTCGCAGGCTGCATTTTGTCGTATTTTCATCAATTTCTTTTAAGACAAAGGATATTTCTGTTGTGTTAATCTGTCTTAATGCCTCAACAATACCTTCAGTATGGTCATTTTGTGCACTAAATTTTTCCATATCTTTGTTTGTTATACAAACATAAGCAACTTTGTTATTCATTTCAAAGTGAGCATTGATTAAACTGTTTGCCTGTAAAAGTACCATTGCTTTGGGTTTTGATTCATAGCAGTATCTTGAAATCAATGCAGGATTTGCACCATAATCAATAAGCCTTGCAGCTTTTTGAAGGGTTACGGCTTTTGTATTTTCAAATCTGAAACAGCCTGTATCAGTCAAAATCGCCGTATACAAAGATACTGCTGTATCTTTATCCGGTTTGATTTTCAGTTCTTCAATAATATCAAACAGAACCTCACCGGCACAGGAGGCATCAGCTCTAATAAAAGTAAAATCTCCGTATCCATTATTTGTTTTATGATGATCAATATTCATCTTTACTTTCGCATTTTCATACAAAGGCAAAGCTTCATTCATTCTGTCTTTTGCTGCAATATCAACGGCAATTGCAAGATCAAAAACCTGTGTTAAATCTATTTTATCAGGAGTTTTTACCTTATCTATATACGGAAGAAAGTGGTATATATCAGGTATTTTCCCTACTGTAACCATCATTGCTTCTTTATTAAAATAATTTTTTATAATTTGAAAAAGAGCACTCATCGTCCCCAGAGTATCCCCGTCGGGGTTAACATGAGAAAATATCGCTATTGTTTCTGCTTTTTCTATCGTTTCTTTAAATGATTTGAAATTCATAAGGTTATTATAATATAAAATAAGTTTTACATATAAAAACAAAAACAAATTATTAACTAATAATAAAAGGAATCTTACATGGAAATACTTCTTCATTCATTTTTGACAGTTCTAAACTTATTTTTAATCGTAGGGTGCTGTGTTGTTTTTACAAACGCAGTGGAGCATCTCGGGAAAATATACAACCTGAATGAAGGTGCGGTAGGGAGTATTCTTGCAGCTGTCGGAACAGCACTGCCTGAGACAATAGTACCGCTTGTAGCTATTATAGGTGCATATTTTGCCCATACAGATGTTGCTGTCGGAAAAGAAATAGGGATAGGAGCCATACTTGGTGCACCGTTTCTACTTTCTACACTGGCTATGTTTGTCACAGGATTGGCCGTTGTAATTTTTTGGAAAATGGGCATTCGTGAAAGAAAAATGAATGCAAATTATGTTGTTATGTTCCGTGATTTAAAATTCTTTTTCTTTAGTTACACCCTGGCCATTGCTGCAGGTTTTATTCCGTTTAAACCTTTAAAATACATTTGTGCCGCAGCATTATTTGGATATTACATTCTTTATGTATTCAGAACTTTGAATTGCTCACATTCGCAATGCGGAGAAAATGCAGAAGTTGATAAACTGCTTTTTGAAAAAATATTCAGAAAATACAATACCTTACTGGTTTGGCTTCAGGTTGTACTTTCAATAGCAGCGTTAATTTGTTTTGCACATATGTTTGTCGGACAAATTCAGTTCTTTGCAAAAATTTTCAACATAAATCCACTTGTATTAAGCTTAATTCTTGCACCGATAGCTACAGAACTTCCTGAAAAATTCAACAGTGTACTATGGGTCAGCCATAGCAAAGACACACTTGCACTCGGAAATATAACAGGAGCAATGGTATTTCAAAGCTGTATTCCGACAGCTATAGGTATACTTTTAACACCCTGGGTTTTCGGTACAGAATCTATAATAAACATTGTGCTGGTTTATCTTTCAACAATATTGCTGTTCATAAACTTATATAGAGACAAAGCTTTCAGTGCACATATACTTGTTACATGCGGTATATTTTATTTGGTATACTTGATTTATATCCTCTTTGATATTTTAAAATAGCTGTTTTATATTCTATTTAAAATTTCATCAAGATTTATATCAAGGCATTTCAATTCATCGCATGTGGTTTGTCTTTTGTCCCACAGGCAAGGACGGCAATCGCAGTTATTTTTTATTGCAATATATTTTTCGTTATCAGGGATAAGTTTTTTTTCATCAGTAGGGCCGAATAAAGCAAATGTCTTTGTACCAACACCTACCCCGATATGCATTGGAGCAGAATCGGAACAAACAAGAACCTCCGCACGTTTTGTGAGTTTTGCCAGATCCATAATATTTTTTGTTGTACCGTAAAGATTTTCAAAATTTGGATTTTCACCGACAATTTCTACAATTTTTTCGATACAATCTTTGTCATCCGGACCGCCGATAAGGTATACTTTCTTACCTTTTTCAAGTATTTTTTTGACAAGTTCTGCCCATTTTTCAGGCTTCCAGGTTTTAATCATATTTCTTGTCACACTCATTTTACTCACACCAGGATGAATTAACACAGAATTTGGTTCTTTCTCAATTTCCCCTGCATCAATCTCAGGATATTCTGTTTTATAATCTGTAACAGGAGTAACAAGCTCATGATACATTTTGGAAGCGTACTGGTTTTTATTAAGTTTCACTGCTTTTGTAAGCAAAATTCTGCTTAATACCCCACTTTCAAATCCATAGCGGTAAGTTATACCCGTCATAAAAAGCAAAACCGGAATAAGCTGATTTGCGCCTGATGAAAAAACCATATCAAACCTTCCTGATATTGCTTTTAAGACAAATTTTAAAAGCTCAAAGTATTTGTGTTTCCCTTTAATATCAACACAAATTACGTCATCTATAAGGTTAGACAAGTTCCTGACTGACTTGCTTCTCGGTTCAAGCGCAAGTGTAATTTTCACATCCGGAAACTCTTTTTTCAGACTTGACAATGCAGGCAGAAAGAGTATCTCATCCCCAATTCCGCCAAAGTTCACAGCTAAAATTTTCTTCGGCTTTTTCATATTTTTAACTCAATAAAACAAATATACTTCCAATTAAAATGGTTTAGTCTGGCTCAGTTTGTTTCTCAATTCTCTAAATCTTGCAATGTCTTCTTGAGCTTTTGAAGATTCTTTGAACACAACCTGAGAAGACGGATGAACCATCAAAACGTAATCCATATGTATTTCAAGGAAGTTGTAACGTCTTGGCGGTTGATTTGAGTTTCTCGGATAAATTTCAACATTAGTTACCGCGAGAAATCTTCTCTCTTTATCGTTTAATAAATCAGTAAGTTCACGATTTGTGTTTGTATATTTAGAAACATGCACAGTTCCTTTGATATCGTGATCTACAGTCAGTATACAGACTTCTATTGGAATAGTATCGTTGTGTTTTGCCATTTTTCCACCTAAAAAATATTTTATACACGAATTATATTATATTTTAAAGTTTATATCAACACTTCATTATGGTTAATTGTACAAAATATTTTGGTTCATTTTCATTATTTACGGACATTTAAAAATATGATATTTTAAAATTGTTTTGAAAACATTATCTGGAAAATAAAAGCTATGAATTATGTCCGCTGGTATGACAAAGATCCTGATTTGAGCCACCTTATGAAATTTCTTGAAAGCTTAAATGAAGATATAAGGGAAGAAATTGCTCAAGATCTTATACAAATTATCCTGGGTGAAATCAAGACAAATCAAGATGGCGAGATTTCAATTCTTGCAGACAGTAAAATTACAGAATACAAAAGATGGTATGATAAAAACATATCTTTGCATTCTGCTATTGAAATAATCAAAAACCTGGACACTGAAAAAAGAAAAGAAATTATCTCACTATTGATGGAATCAATAGTACAAATACTTACTTCATATAACTATGATACAGAAAATGAATAAAACAGTTCTAATAACAGGAGCAACAAAAGGTATAGGGAAAAGCATTGCAGCTTTGCTGGCTCAAAGCGGATATGATGTATACATTTGTGCAAGAAATAAAGAAAACTTAACCCAAACAGCCTCTGAAATAAAAGCAAAAGGCTGGTTCAGTGTTGACCTCACAGATGCCGAAAATTGCAAAAGCCTTATAAAACAAGTTAATGACGAAGCAGGAAAACTAGATATACTTGTTAATAATGCAGGAGACTATATTTATTCTCCTATAGAAAAAACAAAACAGGAAGATGTAAAAAGACTTATCAAACTAAATATTGAAGCACCGTATCTTCTTTCAAAATATGCTGTAGAACATATGAAAAAAAACAAATGGGGCAGAATAATAAATATAGGCTCGATAAGCGGCATAGTCGGAGAAGCAAATGCCTCATTATATTCAATGACAAAATCAGCTTTTTCAGGCTTTAGTAAAGCACTTGCCCTTGAACTGGCAACGGATAACATTACCGTTAATACAATCAATCCCGGCTGGGTTGAAACAGAGCTGGCTGAAAAAGCTGTTATAGACAGTGATTTCACAATACAAGAAGAGCTTGATATGATTCCTCAAAAAAGATTCATTCATCCGGTTGAAATTGCACATCTTGTAAAATATTTAGCATCAGAAGAAGCCAAAGGGCTGACCGGACAATCCATCAGTCTCTGTGCTGGTTTAAGTGCCGGTTAAAAATTATACTAAAGTTGTAGATAGTTTGTCTATAAATCCTCCATAAAGATGATTATGATATATATTTATAATGTTACTTTAGATAGGTACCCAAAATATGTTTGGAAAAATTCAAAATATGCATAAATACAATGCAAACGAATTTTGATAAACAGACAAAAACCAAAGGTGATGTTTGTGAGCCTGCAACAACTTTGGTAATGGATTAATTAGAAAATAATGCGAGTATCTACATAAGTAAGGAAGGCAAGATGGATAACTTAAAAATTACACAAACAAAATTCGGAATGTTCAAGCCTATGTCAAAAGAAGAAAGACAGGAAGTTCATTCTAACCCGTTCGGTATTAACTTTAAAGGAAATGTTCTGGCTGCAGATGTATTTGAATCATCAAAAGCTAAAGAAGCTACTGAAGCTTCTGCAAGCACAAATCCTTTTGCAAAAATGACTAACAAATCTAAAATGGTAGCAAGCGCTGTTGTTGGTTCTATGAATTCATTCAACGAAGCTTTCCGCTCTAGAGTAAACTCAATTATTTCTTTTGGTAAGCAAATTAAAGATAATATTGTAAATTCATGGGAATTTGCTAAAAATACTGAAATCAAACTTGATTTTAAAGGTTTGACTGAATCTATCGCTTCAAAATTCAATAATCAATACAGTGTAAATAATTTACTTAAACGACCGGTAGATGATCTGGGCGAAATGTTTGCACAAGAGCATCTGGCATACACAGAAAGTTTGAAAGCGTAGGTAGACAATGAAAACAATAAATAAAATTGACAATATCATAGAAGCTTTATGCAAACACGAAGATCCGAAATCTGTCAGCATTCTGGAAGAAATCGGAACAAATTCTGAAATCGATGAAATCAGAGAAAAGACAGCTCACGCTCTTATAAGAAAAAATACACCTGAATCTTTGAGAGTAGTTGTTGCTTCATCAGGAAAAGGCATCAATGACCTTTCTGCAAGAGTTGCAATGAGCTCAATCAATGAAATCCTTTCTTTGAACGACAAAACAGAAGTTTTGAAAGTTCTTGAAGAAACAATGAACAGCGAAGAAAAATCTGAAGTAAAAGATACTGCTCGTTCTGTTAAAGCTTTGATTACTTATTCAATGTAATTATAAAAACAATAAAAAAGCCCTTCTTTATTCATAAAGAAGGGCTTTTTATATAGAAGAGGATAGGTACTATGCAATAAACACGGGGTTATTTTGCTGTTGATTTGCAGGATTTTCAGGATTTTGAACAGGTAATCCGGACATTTTTCCTGAAAAAACATTGATAATTTCATCGGCAAATCTGTCGAGCAGTCCGCCGATTTGATCCTGCGTTATGTTTAAATCATCTAAATCCAATGAAGAAAAATCAACTTCTTCACCGTTTTTTGAAGCTGCCTGCTCTTTATCAAAAAGAGCTTCATTTCTGGCTGTATTAAAATTTGTTGCTGTTTTTAATTCTTCCTGTAATCCCACGCTTAATCTGTTTACCTGCATGTAATCTCCTTTTTCGGCTTTTATTATCCCTATCATTTACATTATATGTATCGGAATACAGTAGAAAAACTTTATACCTTTTCTATAATATTTAACAATAATTAACAAACGATTAAATAACTATTTTTACACCGTCGCAAACAGATTTCAGTCCTTCTATCGTAATAAATCTGTCTGACGGAAATTTTACGGAGGAGTTTTTAGAAAGAACAAAAAATGTTGGGCCCGAACCGGACATAATAGCTTCAGGAATTGCTTTTTTTATTTCTATAAGCTCCGGATAATCATTTATTACAGCCTGTTCTAAACTATTAAACAGATATTTTTTATTAAATTTTTGCATCATTCTTTCAGTATAATTCAAAGGCTGTTTTTTATTTTGCGGTAAAGCAGTAAACTTTGTATATGCCTCTTTTGCCGAAATTCCAAAACCTAATGGTTTTATCAAAGTCACATCTATATCCGGTGTGGCAATTTTTTCAATTTTTTCCCCTCTGCCTGTACAAAGTGCTGTACCGCCGTACAAACAAAAATTTAAATCTGAGCCTAAAGATGCGCATAGCTCATCAATTTCTTTTTCTGATAAAGGGTTGTCAAAGAGTTTATTCAATGCATAAAATGTTGCTGCGGCATCAGTTGAGCCACCTGCAAGCCCTGCTTCAACCGGTATATTTTTTTCTATAAAGACATTGACTTTGACAGGCATTTTTATCTTATCCAAAAATTTAGCCGCTGCTTTATACACAAGGTTTTTTTCATCATAAGGAATTGCCGAAGAATTTCCTGATAAAACTATTTCTGTTTCAGCAGATTTTTCAACATTGAAAGTAAGATAATCATACAAATCAATTGCCTGCATTATGCTCTTGATATTGTGAAATCCGTCCTCTCTTTTATTTAACACCTCCAGAGTCAAATTTATTTTAGCCGGTGCTGCAATTTTGATTGTTTTCATAAATTCTTTTTCAACTCCTCTGACAATTGTGCAAGTTTTTCTATATTCAGAGTTTCCCCTCTTGTATTTTCAGGTATATTCAGATTTTCAAGTGTTTTTGTAACTTGCTCTTTTGAAAAGCCTCCATTTAAAAGAGAATTTTTTAAATTTTTTCTTCTTGTAGCAAAACAAGCTTTTACAACTCTTTTCAAAAAAGTATAATCCTGTACTTTTACTCTCGGTTCTTGATTAATGGAAATTTTAACAAGAGCGGAATCAACTTTTGGTGCAGGATAAAAAGATTTTCTTCCAACCTTTTGAATTAGTTCAACATCTGCATTAAATTGAGCAAGAATAGACAACAAACCGTATTGTTTAGATGGAGAATTTTCATCAGCAAGCAGCCTTTGAGCCACTTCCCACTGCACCATCAATATAATTTGAGAAATTCTTTTTCTGTTTTCGTTGTTTAAATCATCAATTTCACCGAGCAAATGAGCGAGAATAGGACTGGTTATGTAATACGGAATGTTTGCAACGACCTTAAATTTCGTATCTTCCAGCTCTTTCAAACTGACTTTTAAAATATCGTTATGAATTAAATGAAATTTTTCAGTCCTAATATGCTGCAGTGCATCTATTGCATCCTCATCTATTTCAACAGCATAAACATTTTTCGCTTTCTTTACAATATTTTCTGTTACAAAACCTGCACCGGGGCCAATTTCAAGCACAGTATCGTCAGGAGACACCTCCTGTACAATTCTTTCAATCACAGACTCATCAACAAGAAAATTTTGACCGAGTCTTTTTTTGGTTTTAAATAATTTTGCTCTTAAAAAATAATCTGACATATATTTAATGTACAATAAAAATCATGATAATAATACCTGAATATCTTTCAATTCATGAACCTGATGATAATCTTCTTGATATCATAAACTCAAAATCTTTTGATGACAGGGTTTTGTACAAAAAGCAATCCGATTTTCATAACATCAAAGTTATAGAAAATGAAATCGGACGATTTCTTCATTACAAAGATACATATCAGGCAGGTTTTATAAATACAAAATCATACAAGGGCAATCTGCCTTATATAAATTATTTTACAATACCGTATCTCATAAATCCTGATATACAAAATATCCTGCTTATTGGTCTTGGAACAGGGAAAATAATAAATGACTGGGAAAAATTATTCTCCAATTTAAAAAGCATTGATGTAGTGGATATTGAAGAAAATATTTTGAATATTGCAACAAAATTTTTCGGATTTAAAAAAGAAAATCATACAAATTTCTTTCTGCAAGACGGACTTGTATATTTAAGAGAAAACAAAAAGAAATATGATTTAATTGTCGTTGATGTAGCCTCTGATGAAGGTATTGATGACAGATTTTTGAGCGACGAATACTTTAATTCAATAAAAAAATCACTTTCCTCAAACGGACTTTTCGTCTCAAATCTGTGTGCAAGCCCTGATTTTGAAAATAAAAAGAATACATTTTTTCAATCAATCAAAAACTTATATCTGTCAAACTTTAAAAAAGTTGCAATCTATAAAGGCGATGAGTCAGACAGAGTATACTACAAAACTTTTTTTGATATTGATATAAGAGTAATAGACATAACAAACGTTATTATAATTGCCTCAAAATCTGATTTTGTAATACATAAAAAATATGCACAAGCCGAACTTGCAAATTATAAAAAAATCGGATTGGACATAAAACCTTATTTGAAAGACTATTACGGTTTTTGAAAGACCATAACATATTCATGTTTAAATATGTAGAATCCGCCGTACAGCGCTCTGTATCTCCAGAGGTTTGCCTGTTTGCCTTTTGCTTTTTCATTGCCTTGAATATCTTTTACAATAATAGCTTTTGTAATAAATCCGGCTCTGTTCATTCTTTCAAGGCATCCAAAACTCAAAGGAATATACTGGCCTTTTGAGTATTTATCACCGATTATCAAAGCGGCAAAACGGCCTTTTTCCAGCTTTTCAAAACCGTTTCTAGCCACATTTTCAAAAAGTTCATAAAATTCTTCAGTAGTTGCACAGTTAGACAAATCTTCCTTTTTGTCAGAAAACTTTATGATGTCGTCATACGGAGGATGAAGCATTAAAAATTGAGCTTTTTCTCTTCCCATTACATCAAGTCTGTCTTGTATTTTGTATCCTATATCAGATGAAGCGCTGTCACCGCATATAATATTTACATCTGTAACAAGAGTTTTTTTGTCGAATTTTGTGCTTACGTAATCAACTAAATCCTGCTTAAGCTCAACTCCGATACATCTTCTGTTCATGTTAACAGCTTCAATACCGGAAGTTCCAGAACCAAAAAACAAATCCAAAACTATATCATTCTTTTTTGTAAAACGTTCATACAGCTGTTGTGCAATTTGAGGGATATAATTTCCATGGTAATCATAGGAATGTCCGTTAGACTTGTCACGATTAGGAAATTCCCATAATGTACCGGTCAAAATATGTGAATATTCTTTCCAGTTATTCAAGTCTATATCATTATACGGTTTTGTAAACGGTTGTTCAGGCTTTTCTGCAACACGCAAATCCGGTTTTGATACAGAAATTTTTGTTTTTAAATTTGTTTTACGAGTAGCCAAAATTAAATCCTTAATCTTCTTTACAACTTTAGTATAAAGAAATATTAAGGATTTAAAATCAAATATATAGATGAGTTTTATTAAAAATTCATAACTTTAACTATATCTTGAAGCTCGGCGGAAGTTTTCTTAACTTCACAGCCGGAATAGTTTATAGCGGAATCAGGATCTTTTAGACCGTTTCCTGTTAAGATACAAACAATTTTTTTGTTGTCTTCAACAAGCCCGAGTTTCAAAGCCTTTATCACACCTGCAACAGATGCTGCGCTAGCCGGTTCACAAAGGATGCCTTCATTTGCGGCAATAAGTCTGTATGCTTCAACAATCTCGTCATCATTAACAAAGTTAATAACTCCGCCTGACTTGTCTCTTGCATTTTCTGCCTGTTTCCAGCTTGCAGGGTTGCCTATTCTGATTGCAGTAGCAATAGTTTCGGGCTTCATTATTCTTTCTCCTTTAACTATGGCTGCTGCACCTTCAGCTTCAAACCCCATCATTTTAGGCAGATGCGAAATTTTACCCAGTGACAAAAATTCCTCATATCCCTTGAAATAAGCCGTTATATTGCCTGCATTACCTACAGGAATAAAATGATAATCAGGAGCATCACCAAGAGCCTCGCATATTTCAAATGCACCTGTCTTTTGACCTTCAATCCTGTATGGATTAACAGAATTTACAAGAGTAACAGGATAATTTTTAGAAATTTCAATTACTCTTTCGAGAGCCTCATCAAAATTACCTTTTATCGCAATAATTTCAGCTCCATACATCATTGCCTGAGATAATTTTCCGAGTGCTATATAACCGTCAGGAATAAGAACGTATGCTTTCATGCCGGCTTTTGCTGCATAAGCAGCCGCAGCAGCGGAAGTATTGCCGGTAGATGCACAGATTACGGCTTTGGCTCCATCTTCTTTGGCTTTTGTCACAGCCATAGTCATTCCACGATCTTTGAAACTTCCTGTTGGATTTGCACCTTCAAATTTCAGGTAAATTTCGCATTGCATTTTATCAAGTCCGATTTTCTTTGCTAGATTATCAGCTTTAATCAACGGAGTATTACCTTCATTGAGCGTAACAATTTCTGTTGTATCCGAAACAGGCAAATATTGTCTATATCTGTTTATCAGGCCTTGATAGTGTCCTTTTTGCTCAAATTTTTCCATGATTTTACTCCATTACTCTTATCAAATTATTTATTCTTACAATATGCGGATTATTTTTTAATTCCTCTATTGCAGAATTAACATCACTTTCTTTACATATTTCTGTAATAATAACAATTTCTGCGGTGTTTTCTTTGCCTATGCCTTTTTGCAAAACACTTGCAAGGCTAATATTGTGTCTTCCGCATATTTCACCAACAGCACCGATAACACCAGTTGTATTTGCTGCGGTTATAGAAATATAATATTTGTTGGCAGTGTCTTTTATATCTATCTGATTTGCCGCAACGCTATGATGACATTCCATCATAGGGAGAAGTTTTTCTGAGCCTATGCTTTTCACAATAACAAGAATATCTCCTACTACAGAGCTTGCTGTAGGGAATTCACCGGCTCCCGGGCCAGCCATCATGACTCTTCCGACAGGAAAACCTTCCAATACTACACTGTTTGTAACCCCATTGATTTCAGAAAGACAGTCTTTAACAGAAACAAGCATAGGATGAACTCTTACATCCACTTTGTCATTTTCCAAAAGCCTTGCAAGAGCAATTAATTTTATTTTATATCCGAGTTCTTTCGCAAATTTCATATCATTTGCACTGATTTTTGTAATACCTTCTCTATAGATTTTATTGATATCGACTCGTCTGTTAAGGCCTATTGTTGCAAGTGTTGCAATTTTGTATGCAGAATCATATCCCTCAACATCGCCTGTCGGGTCAGTTTCCGCATAGCCAAGTTCCTGCGCTTCTTTTAATACTTCTTCGTATGAAACTCCGTTTTTTTCCATTTTTGTCAGAATATAATTTGTTGTTCCGTTTAGGATTGCTTCTATTTTATTAATTTTATTGCCGGCAAGTGTTGTTTTTATGGGCATAATAATAGGAATACCTCCGGCAATTGCCGCTTCGTATAGTATTGCAACATTATATTCTTTTGCCAGTTTAAACAAAGGCTCGCCTTTTTTTGCAAGAAGTTCTTTATTAGCAGTAACAATATGTTTTCTGTTTTTTACAGCGGTTGTCAAAAGTTCATATGCAGGGCTAATTCCGCCAATCACTTCCACAACAACATCAATTTCAGGATCATTTACTATCTCAAAAGGATCTGTAGTGAGTATAGACATATCCAGATTTTCAATATTTCTTTTTTTATTGATATTTTTTACGGCAATTTTCTTTATTTCAATATCCGGAAAATCAGCAAGCACCTTAACAACACCTGTGCCGACAGTTCCAAGGCCAATGAGACCCAATTTAACTTTTTTGTTTTCAGACATTTATTAAACTCCATAGAATTTTTATAAATATTAAACCACAAAAACACCTTGCTGCCACTATATCAAATCTGGAATAACTGCCAGATTTTTTTCTTCAATACATATAGTTGCAGCCTTTTTCAAAACAGGTTTTGCGCAAAAAGAAATTTTTGTTGAAGCATACTCAAACATGCTCAAATCATTAGCCCCATCGCCAACAGCTACAGTATTGGCACAAGATACATTCAAAAGTCTTTGTAATCTTTGAAGCATAAGCCCTTTGCTATTTGAAAACATCATTTCGCCCCCGACTTGGCCGGTTAATATGCCGCCTTTTGAATGCAAAATATTTGAAAAATCAGCATCATATCCAAGTATATTTCTTGCATAATTAGTCGCATTTTGAAAACCGCCTGAAAAGCAGACAACTGTATACCCGAGTTTTTTCAAACCGGAAATTGCTTCTTTTGCACCTTTCATATATGGCAGATTATGACAAATTTCATCAACTTTGGAAACTTTTATGCCTTTTAACAGGGAAACTCTGTAGGTCAAACTGTCAAAAAAGTCCAATTCTCCATTCATTGCTTTTGTAGTGATTTTTGATACTTCATCTTTCAAACCGAGCTCATCAGCAATTATCTCTATAGTTTCTCCATCCATCAGAGTTGAATCAAAATCAAATACAGCCAGCTTGTTCACTAATATTATGCCTTTATATAAAATACCACTTTAATTTTTTCCGGTTGAGCCGAAACCGCCTTCGCCTCTTTTGGTGTCTGACAATTTCTGAACAATATTTATTTCCGCTTTTGTAACCGGTGAAATAACCATCTGGGCAATTCTATCACCATTGTTTATTGTAAAATCTTCCTTTGACAAATTAATCACAGGTACACAAACCTCACCACGATAATCCTCGTCTATCGTGCCAACACAATTCACAAGTGTAATCCCGTGTTTTATAGACATTCCGGATCTGGGACGAACCTGAGCCTCATATCCAGAAGGAAGTTCAATTTTTATACCTGTTGGTATTAGCGTTCTTTCAAGAGATTTCAATGTTACGGGATTATCCAAAAATGCACATAAATCCATCCCGGCCGCCCCTTCTGTTTGATATGAAGGAACAATCACATTTTCATTTAATTTAAAGACTTTTAATTCAATTTCGTTCATTGTTCGATTATAGAGTAAGGTTTCTAATTTTTCAATTTTTTATTTTCAAGATAAAAAAACTGCAATTCATATTTTTAAGAAAATTTTATGCTATTCTATTTGTATGATTGAACTTCTGATTTTATACAGTTTAAAAAAACGTGAACGTACATTATACTCTTTACGTTCTGATATTATTGAAAAATTCGGTTATTTTACAAAGCCGAGCATTGGAACTCTTCACCCTGCTTTGAAAAGACTTTTGAAAGCAAATGTTGTAGAAATCAGAAACAATTTTTCTCAAGGAGGAAAAAAATCCACATTTTACAGTCTCTCTTTACACTGGCAGAAAAAATTCAATGATTTATTTTTTACACCGTTGAGTGATAACCCGACATTATTTTTTACGGAATTGCAATCCAAAATTTCTGTTATGTCCATTTTAGACAACGAATTAAAAGAAACTTTTATACAGGATGCGCTTATAAAACTAGAGTCTTTTAATTTAGATTTACAAAATGCTCTTGACGATGAATATATAAGCTATGACAAATATCAACTTTCATTATTGAAAAAAAATATAGATGATATAAAGAATTATAAAACTTTGTTAGAAGAGCTGAGGTCAGAATAATGCCTGCTGTTATTTCAGAAATTTTAAACGGCTCAATTGCGCAGGAACTTGATTTTCAAGCCGGTGAAAAAATAATTTCAATAAATGGCGAAAAACCGCAAGATATGATTGATTACAGGTATCTTGTCTGCTCCGAAGATATAGAAATTGAAATTGAAAAACTCAATGGTGAAATAGAAGTCTATGAAATAGAAAAAGATTTTGATGAAGATTTGGGAATTGTGTTTGACTCTGCGGTTTTTGACAGAATAAAGCCCTGCACAAATCACTGCATATTTTGTTTTGTAGATCAACAACCCGAGGGTTTGAGAAAATCTCTTTATATAAAAGATGATGATTACAGACTCTCATACCTTCAAGGAACATATATAACGCTTACAAATCTTACACAAAAAGACAAAGAACGTATCGGAAAGCTTCATCTGGGGCCATTGTATGTATCAGTTCATACGACTAATCCGGAACTCAGAGCCAATATGTTAAGAAATCCAAAGGCAGCAAACATACTGAAAGATTTAGAATGGCTAAAAAAAGCTGATATACCTATACATGCACAGATTGTATTGTGCCCGGGATATAATGACGGAAAAGAATTGGAAAGAACATTCAGCGATTTGGAAAATTTTTCATCAATAATTCAATCCGTCGCTGTTGTACCTGTCGGTATTACACGTTTTCACAAGAATAATCTTAAACTGATAACACCTGAAAATGCTTTGCATGTTATTAAACAAATTGAAAAATTCAATAAAAAATTAAAAAAACATATAGCAATGGCAAGCGATGAATTTTTTATCAAAGCTGATTATCCGATACCTGAAAAAAAATATTACGGAAATTTTTCTCAACTTGAAGATGGTGTTGGTGCATTGAGACTTCTCATTGATGATTTTGAAAAGACAAAAAAGAAACTCCCAAAAGCAATAAGCTCCCCTAAAGAACTTTATTTTGCCGTATCACAAAGTGCAAATAAAGTTATGAAAAATATAATCAGCGAATTAAATAAAATAGAAAATCTCAATTGCAAAATTATTGAACTAAAAAATAATTTTTTTGGAGAGAACGTTACTGTAGCAGGATTGATTACCGGAAATGATTTAATTGAACAAACAAAAGACAAAAATATAAAAAATCTCATTATCCCGTCTATTATGCTCCGTCCTTATACTGCGGATTTTCTTGACGGCTTGACCGTGAAAGATGTTGAAAAAGCAACAGGTTCAACGATTTTCGTTATTAAAGATATTTACTCTACAAAAGAGTTCTTAAAAATCATTGGCAAATAATATTACAAATGTTTAAAATTTTTCTTCATGACTAACAAAAATTTTTTCTCTCTTAATTTAAAGCATAAATAAAAAAGATATAGAGAGAAAAGGAATATATAATGATACAAAAAATTGGCTCAGGTCTGGTTACAAATAAGACATCTTATACTGCATCAAAAAAAGAAACACAAACTGCACAGCCACAGGAACAACAGCCAAAAGACAATAATATGCCTGTTTTATCTTCCCGGCTGTTACACAGTTATTTTGTAAGTTTTGGAAGTAAAAAAGACGAAATGGACTTTGATGACTACGATGAAAAGCCGTCTCAAAGGGGAAGAATATTATCCGAAAAAGCTAAAATGAATGAGATAGAAAATAATGTTTCATACTATGGAGAAAAACTTCTTAATGACTCTCGCAAACTGGCACAAAAATATAATCACAAAGAAATAAATCAGATACATGTACTGCGTACAGGTCTTGAAAGTGTAAACAATTATATAGATCAGCTTAATTCCGGAGAAATTTCATACGGAGACGAATCCTCTTTCAGTACAAAAGATATTTTTGAAGATATACTCGGAAAAAATGTTTTTAAAGAACAGGAAAAAAGAAATAAAGTAAAAAAGATTATAGAAGAAGAAATTTCTATTTTGGATGAAGAACTGCTTAAAATGCCTAAAACAACTAATAGTGCAAATATTAAAAATAAAAAACTTGAATTTTCAAAAGATTTTCTAAACGATATCTATAGTCTATACAAACAAGACAATGAAGAAGACATGGGCGGTGACGGGCTTGTACATGATGCAACAATTTTTGATGCAGCTATTTTCCCTAACAACGATCAGATAAAAAAGAAAATAGTAATACCTTTTCGTACAGCGTTGAAAGACCAAATTCAAATTGATACAAAGCCTTTATCAAAAAGAATTCATCTGTCTTTTTATGATGATAAAGCCCAAAACATCTGGAAAAACCTCGCAGTAGGTACTAATATGGTAATTCTGCATGACAAAGATTTATCTCCTTCATATCTTATAAACAGTTTTTTGCATGTATTTGAAAACAGCACCAGCGGTTTTGGGAATTTGACAAAAGACAATACAGAAATTGTGAATTTTAACGATAATGGAGAACTTGATAACAACTACATAAAAAACAAGTTACATGAATTCGGAAAAAATAAAAACAAAAATAAAAATTATGTAATGATAATGTCTATAATGGACAGTGACTTGAATACACTTGCTATTGACAATCTAAATATAGAAACATTTATAAATGCGCCTAAAAATGTAAAATTTGTAATGGTTGCAGATAAAGATACATACTACAAAGAAAGCAATGACAAAGGTTTGCAAAAACTTTTCGGCGATTTTGGTGAAATATCAATGCCTTTGATGAATATGAACCAGACAAAAAAAATGTTTAAAGAGCAGCCGAAATTAATTGAAAAAATTAAAAAACCATTTTCAGCAGGCGCAATTGACAAATGCGTAGAAGCAGCAAATCAGCTCAAAGGGAACTATCCGGAAAAAGCACAGAAAGTAATGGATCTTGTCTCTGCATATTATATTGACAAAGACAGAATTAATGTATCAGATGTTCAAAACTATGTAAAAGAAGCAAAAGAAATTTTTAAACCCGTCGAAAATGACAGCGCAATCAAAATAGTTTTTGATACAGGAATAAAACTCAAAGACATGGTTGGTTCCCCCTCTACAAAAAAAGAAGCAAAATCAATTGTAGACAGAATAAAAGACAAATCAATCGGTACAAAAGGATTTATAATATATTCTCAAGATGGTTCAGTCGGTGCAGGAAGGAAATATACAGCACAGGCAATTGCAGGTGAGGCAAAAACTCCGTATATAGAAATCAATGCCGTTGATTTTGGTACAAAAGATGTTGATTTATTTGGCGGCGGTATTCTCAGTCCGGAAGCATCTATGAAAAAACTTTTCTCCATAGTCAAATCTCAAGCGGAAACAAATCCGTCAAAATCTGCTGTTTTGTTTATTGAAAACTTTGAGTATTTTTCATACGGAGAAATGGTCTCTGAATACCACGAAAAAGCAATGTCTCAACTTATCAGAGAAATGAACAAGGCTCAGGAACAAGGACTTAATATAATAATTATGGGCTCTATGAGTGATTCAAAATATATAGGCGAAGCAACTACAAAATCTTTTAAATTTATTGATGAAATAGAAGTGGAGTCTCCGGGATACAACCCAAAAGCCAGAGAAGAAATTATAGATTACTATATTAAGAAAAAAGGAATAAAACTTGCCGGAAATGAGCAGGAAAAAACTGAGATAAAAAAACACATAAACATGCTCACTGAACACGCATCTTATATTGAAATTCTGACCTTGCTTGACAAAGCCAAAAATGTAGCAAGAGAAAGAAAGCATAAATTAATAGAAAAAGGCGACTTTACAGAAGCTCTGCTTCAATTAACCACAGGCAGACCTGCAAGTAAAGAAGATCCTCTTTATGAAAAAGAAATGATTGCATCACATGAATGCGGACATGCTTTGAACGCAACAGTCATGGAAAATCTTGCAAATACGCTTGGAAAACCTTGGCACAGAGCAGGAAAGCTCAGTTTTATTACACTTGACCCGAGAGGTTGGTACGGAGGATGTGTCCACACATCTGATATGGAGAATGGAGAATATTCATTTGAACGTATTTTCTCAGAAATAGTTCTTGATTTTGGCGGTAATTCTTGCGAACACAGATTTTACAGTCAGGACGGAAGCTGGGGTATTACAAGCGACATGCAAATGGCTACAGATATGGCTTCTCAGGCGGTTGTCCTGATGGGACAGGGTAAACATTTCGGCAAAAAATCAATGAACGGTATGTGGGTAATCTCTGAAGAAGACAAAGCAAATATCAATAAAGACATAGATGTAATCCTCAAAAATGCACAGGTTGTTTCTGATGCGATTACAGAGGTTTATGAAGATTTCAACAGAGAATTCACAAAAAAATATGCAAGCAAAGTCGGTACAGGTGACTGCATAATCCAGCGAGAAGATTTTATAAAAATGTTCGAGGAATGGAAGCAAAAACAATCACCTGAAAAACAAAAAGAAATGAAAGAACTCGACAAAGTTATTTTGCAGGTAATAGAAGCTACCAAAAAAGGTATAGTCTGCAAAAAAGCCGAAAACTAAACAACTATTACAACACAATGCCTGCGACACTGTTTATTTAACACAAATAACAGTTTTGCAGGCATTTACTGTTGGCTATCTTGTATAAATATCTTCTTTTGTAACAGCCAGACTTTGCGGCTCGTAATTTTTCAAATATTCAACTGCCTCAAACGGTGTATCAGCAACGAAATAAAGTTTGCCTGCTTTTTTATTCGCAAACTTTTTGTCAATAATATCATCAAAAAATCTCAATAGATTGTCATAAAAACCATTTGTATTAAGAATAACAATAGCTTTTTGATTGTAGCCAAGTTGTTTTTGTACAATCATTTCACTTAGTTCTTCAAGAGTCCCAAATCCTCCGGGCAAAGCAATCAAAGCATCAGAAAGTTCGTCCATTTTGGCTTTACGGCTTCTCATACAAGGCGTAACAAAAAATTCATCACAATAATCTGAAAACACATCCATTTCTCTGAGTTTCTCAGGCATTACTCCGGTAATTCTGCCTCCAAGGTTTTTAACTTCCTGTGCACAAGCCCACATAAGTCCGAGACAGCTACCTCCGTATACCATATCCATTTCATTTTCTGCTAATAATCTGCCTAGTTCTTTTGCATCTGTATAATAACTTTCATCAAGATAGTTACAAGAAGAGGCAAATACACATACCGTATTAATCATTTATTTCCCTTTTTGATATTGTTGTTAATTTGCTTTATGTCACAAAATTTTCTCGGATAATATTTATAATCCATGATAGTATTATACTTGATGGACGAAAAAAGAAAAAATTTATTTTTTTACTCTGTTGTGTTTTTTATAATAATACTCGGTATATTTTTACGAGTTTTGTTTTTTTCTTTTTCCAGACCTTTTTGGAATGATGAATCTGCGCTCGTTTTAAATATCATAAACAGAGGATACAGCGGATTGTTTTCCTCTCTTGATTATTTTCAAGCGGCACCGCCTCTGTTCTGTGTTATTTGCAAATTCTTTTTTGTATTTATCAAAAAAATCGAATTCGCAATGCGCTTTCCTGCATTGATTTGTTCCGTATTGTCTTTGCCTGTATTTTTTATCTTTTCAAGAAAACTTTTAAAGACAAAGCTTGCTGCAATTTTTGCATTGCTTCTTTTTTCATTAAACTATCAGTTGATTTATTATTCTCAAGAAGTAAAACAGTACAGCTGCGATGTGTTTTTCTTTTTAAGTGTTTTGCTTTTATATTTTTATATAAATCTTGAAAAGATTGATTTAAAAAATCTTTTATTGATAGGTCTTTTTCTTGCGGTTATCCCCTGGATATCTTATACAGCATTGTTTGCAGAGGTTATTTTATTTTTGCTATTAATTTTTAAAAACTGGAAAAAAACTATTTTGTTGTTCATATTACCTCTGATTTCGTCATTGTGTCTGCTTCCTTTGATGCTCAAACTAGATAACAGCAGCTTTATGCAGGCTTTTTGGGCAATTGGATTTTTGGATAAAGATTTTTCTAACATTTCTGAGTTATTGAAAAATAATGCAATTTTTTATTTTATGGATTTTCCCAACAAATTCTTTATTGCATTAATGCTTGTTGCAGGATTGTGTATTTTTGCAATAAATTACAAATCAAAACAGAGCAAGATAATCTTTTTGCCTTTAATTCTTGCTATTTTACTGTCTTATTTACACATTTATCCTATGTACCTTAGAACAGGTTTGTATTTGTTTCCGATAATTTTGATATTAACAGCAAAACCTTTTGACGTAATAAAACTAAAATTTGAAATAATAAACTATATCATGATAGGTTTTTTGTTTGCACATTTTACATTGTGCACATTCAAAACCGACTATATTCAAATAATAAAAAAACAATACTACAAAGAAGATACAACCGTTTTTCTGAATAAGTTTATAAAAATTTCAAAACCGGATGACACACTTGTTGTCCCGGCATCAAGCAGGATAAATTTTGATATGTACAAAAATTCTGTAAAATTACAAAATCGAAAAATTATTTTTATAAATAATTTTATATATGATATAGATGACATCAAAAAAACATATTCAATGCTGCCTGAAAATAATACATATTATATTCTTTTGACTCACTCAAGCGATAAACCATATGAATACAAAAACCTCTGCGATTATGCAAAGGCACATAAAAACGCAGAGGTTCTGAAAGATAAAGACTATAATGCTTTAATCAGATTTTCAAAATAGATTAGTCAACAGTAAGTTTTTTTCTGTTTTCCTTCTCAGCTTCTCTTTTTGGAGCTTCAATTTTTAAAACACCATGTTCAAGTTTTGCTTTTGTTTTTTCAACATCAATTTCCTGTGGGAAATAGACTGTTCTTGAAAATTCACCATAGCTGAATTCGGATTTTTTGTATCCTTTTTCGTTTTCTTCTTTTTCTTCTTCTTTTTTAGCGTTGATAGTGATATAGTTTTTATCTATATCGATATCAAGGTCTTCTTTCTTTACACCAGGAAGTTCAGCTTTGACAGTATATTCGTTTTCTTTTTCCTTAAGTTCAACAGGCATAGCAAGTTTCTCTTCATCAGGAAAACTGTAATCAGGGAATAAACCTTCCATATTTCTGCTTAAGATAGAACTAATTTCATCATTTACCGATTTTAAAAATCTGTCCGGTGTTTTCTTTATTAAAAATCTCATAATGTTCTCCTTTCATTACTCAACTCTTTCTTTCTACACAATTATTATTTATCCGTTTTTACAAAAAACAGCCAGAATTAACCAAAATTTAACAATTTGCAAATGCTGGTTTAAATAATTATAAAAAAAGTAAAATATAGAATTATTTTTATAAAAAAACAGAAATTAATTAATTTTTTATTGACGTAGAGAATAATTAATTTTATTATAAATATACTTGATTGCTTCAAGAAGCAGCAATGCCGATGTGGCACTCTGACGAAGGATTTTTGCAAGAGCGGAGTCGAGGCTTTTTAAAGCCAAGCAAGCTCGTCCGGCGAAAGTGTTCGGAGTGAAGAATATTTTACCATAGTAAAATATGATGAACAGAAGAACGCAGAGCTGCAAATAATCCGAGAGAAATGATAATATATCGTTTTTCGAGAGGTGTACGAACGATAGTGAGTACATTCGCCATTGAGGCGCTATAATTGTACTTTGTAAAGCGGATTTTGAGCAGGCACGCCGAGTGAGGCAATGCCGAACCCAGTGCCTATGTGAACAAGTTAGATGGAGTGAAAAATTTTTAGAAAAAAATTTGAAACGGAATACTAAACCTTGTGAACGCCAATAATCCAAGATATTTTTGGACTTTGCCGATGTGGCACTCTGCCGAGAAAAACGATTGAGTATCGTTTTTCGAGAGGTGTACGAACGATAGTGAGTACATTCGCCATTGAGGCGCTATAATTGTACTTTGTAAACTTAAATTGGACTTTGCCGATGTGGCGAAATGGTAGACGCACACGCTTCAGGTGCGTGCGAGGAAACTCATGGGGGTTCGAGTCCCTTCATCGGCAAGTTTTAAAACAATGAAAGTCAAATGCTTGGACTCTTCACCCCGGTTGTTCCTTTGGAACAACGGCGGTTTACTCTTCGAGTATCCTGCACTGTACGGCTCATAAATTCGCCTACATTGCAAGCCGACCCTTCATCGGCAAGTTTTCTATCCCACTCTCCAGGGGAGATGGAATAAACATAATTTTACAAAAATTATGTTTGTGATAATATAGTTTTTGTTGAAAATCAAATATATTTCGACATGGCACTCTGCCGAGAAAAACGATTGAGTATCGTTTTTCGAGAGGGGAGGTATACGCCGCACAAAATGAAAATTGAATATTATGTCGACGTGGCGGAATCGGTATACGCGCACGTTTGAGGGGCGTGTGGGGAAACCCGTGCGGGTTCAAGTCCCGC
>CALUQG010000001.1 GCA_944322855.1 Candidatus Gastranaerophilales bacterium | reverse complement strand
AAGAAGTTTGTGATTGTATTGATATTATTAAAAAATTTGATGAAACATTAAAGGATGCTGAAAATACGAAAAATAAAATAGAAGATATATTAGCAGATATAAGAGAGTATGAAGGTTACATTTCTTCTATAGAAATAGCCAAATTAGACGAACATGAAAATGAATTGAATCAATTAGTAAGTGAAACCCTACAACAAATTCATGATATATTAAAACAAGCTGAAGGCGCACTTGATATATTTTATCAAATTATAACGATATGAAAGCATTAAGAGAGTCTCTTGGATACTACATTGATGGAGCTGATGAATATTACCATACAAAAGCAAATTATCAGGCAGCACAACTAGGTGATATATCTGCAGCAACTGCATTATTATTGGGTTATATAAGAGAAATTCTTGATTTTTTTAAAGAAATATTATTTAAAGGTCAATCAATAAAAGATGCTTTTGAGCATGGGCTTAAAGATTTAGAATCAAACAGAAAAGGACGAAAACTTGGAAAAGAAAATCCCGACAAAGAGGCAAAAGATATTATCAAAAGACCCGAAGGAATCCCTGAAAAATTTTGGTAAATCTTGTTTTTATCTTTTAACAAAAGTTATTGGTTTTATTTTTAAAATCATTTTCTGTTTAATTCTTTCCCTTGTAATCTGGGTAGGTGTTGCAATTATTTTTTTAAATTTTGAACTTAATTGGCAAGTGATTCTTTATTTATTAACTGCTGGTATTGTTTTTGTTGGACTGTTATTTATAGTTTTTGCAAAAACAAGTAAAAAGGCAAAATTTATTTATGTAATTTTATTTATGATTTTTATGCTTATGCCTAAAATGCTGCCTTATATAAAACATGTAATTGAAGTTGACGCTTGTATAGATAGCGGAATATGTTCAGAGAAGAGATATAAATGAAAGAAAAGAAATTTTTATTCGGAATCTTATCGATAATATTTTGTATTATTACAGTTTTTATTTTACTAATCATATCATTTATTAATTATTGGAATGACGATAAAGATGCATGTATAGACCATGGTGGTCACTGGAATAATACAAAACAAAAATGTGAAATGAAAGTTGAATGACATTTACCGCAAGTACAATAAAAGCACTCCTAAAAAACAGCATTACACAAGGCAAATACGGGATTGTCTGCATATCCGATAGGGAAATTATTAAATAAACAGACTCAAACTGATTAAATGCAGCAAATACTGTCTGATATGTCTAAAACACAGTAATATCAACATTTATCAAATTGGATTATTCGGGTACGCATAGTCCTTAATTTCACTAAAATTTTGCTGTCGCAAAATTGCCGTTCAACCGGACTATATGCTCTTACGAGTTTCGCAACTTCGTTGCTCACTCTACCGAAAATCCAGTAGTCCCTTAAACAGTCCCTTTTTGGATCCAGACGGTTGATTTTTGTTTAAGTATAATACGGTAGAAATGTATAAAAAAAGAGCCTTTACGGCTCTTGATTTTATGGAGCGAGAGCCAGGTAGGTACTATGACCCTAATGCTCATTTCATTCGTAAAGGGTCATAGCATCGAGGCTTTAGTGTGAGTGCTTTAGTCTGAAAATCATCGTAGCTATTTAGCCTCTTTGTCTTTCTTCCATAAAAAAACAGCACCCTGACGGGTGCTTATTTTTTATGGAGCGAGAGACGAGGCTGTCTTGCTCGCTCGCAATAAACGGCGTTACGTGTCGAAAACTCAACGTTTCCGCCACTGCAGCCTCCGCTCGCTCGCGTTCGAACTTTACTTGAGTTCTCGCCTCTGTCTGTCTCTACATACTAAAAAACACCCTGTCGGGTGTTATCTTAAAAATGGAGCGAGAGCCAGGTAGGTACTATGACCCTAATGCTCATTTCATTCGTAAAGGGTCATAGCATCGAGGCTTTAGTGTGAGTGCTTTAGTCTGAAAATCATCGTAGCTATTTAGCCTCTTTGTCTTTCTTCCATAAAAAAACAGCACCCTGACGGGTGCTTATTTTTTATGGAGCGAGAGACGAGGCTCGAACTCGCGACCCCTTCCTTGGCAAGGAAGTGTTCTACCACTGAACTACTCTCGCATTCGGTAATTTTTATTATACATGCCAAATTTTATTTTTCAACTATTTTGTTTGGTTCTTAACAAAATTAATCTCATCATCCCTATTTACAATACTTCCCGACAACTTTTTCTTTAATATTTCATCCAGCATCATTCCTATCTCTCTGCCTTCCGGAATACCCATTTCTTTCAAATCATTGCCAGTAAGCTCAACACGAATTTGAGACAGTTTTTCTATATAAATTAACGGTTCTTTTCTTTTTGATAACAGGTAGTATATCAAAATGGCTTCAAAAGATTTTTTTTGGAAAAATTTATAAATATCATAGTTGGAATTCAACATGCTCAAATTCCCATTGAGCAAAGCATCTCTGTCATCAAAAATTTTCTGTTCCTGTCTTGTAAAACAAAATGCTTCTATAATTTCTGGATCTTTCAAAACACATCCCAAATATACAAGCCATGGATAATCAGGCTGGTGTTTATCCACAAGTGTTTTTATCTCCAATCCTTTTACATCAGGTTTTTCTGCGTAGAAAAGTTTTTCTACCCCGTTAGCCAGAAACATATCGAAAACTCTGGCACTATTTAGCGAAAAAGTTTGTTTTATCTCTGATTTCATACGTGACCAGGAAATATCTTTGTGAAGCTGTGTGTTTTGATATTTTTCCTGAAGTTCTTTTGTGTGCTCATCACGATGCAAATTAAATCTGCATGCGAATTTTAATCCTCTTATAATCCTTGACGGATCTTCGTTAAAACTGTTGTCATGTAATATTTTTAAAACTTTATTTTTTAAATCAGCAAGACCGCCTGTATAATCAATTACGTTTCCGTAATTTTCTTTGTTTAATGCGACAGCCAGTGAATTAATCGTAAAATCTCTTCTATACACATCTTCTTCTAAAGTGCAGCCTATTCTTGCAACCACAGGCAAATGACCACGTCTGGGGTAAAATTCCTGTCTTGTTGAAGCAAAATCGATTTCTATTTTTTCTCCAAACAAGACTTTTGCGGTTTTTAATTCTTCCTGAACCTGTATAATTTTGCATAATTTTTTGTCTGCCATTTTGTGGCAAAAATCTATTGCATTGCCCTCAATTATTACGTCAACATCAAAGATTTCTTTTTCCAAAAACAAATCTCTGACTATTCCTCCAACCAGATATATTTTGAAACCAAATAAATCCGCTGCTTTGGAACAAGCTTCCAGAGCTATACGAACTTCTCTTTTTAATCCGGTTTGAATTTTGTCAGTGAGATTTATTACCATTTTTATAGTTTTCTAAGGATTTTTTATATAAATATTTCCAAAAACTTTTGCAAAAGACCTGTTTTCTTTTTCCAGCTCCTGTATTCTTTGAACAAGAATTTTGTTATCAGACATAACTTCTTCTATCTTTTCAACAAGAAGCTGGTTATCTTTTTTATATTCACCGAGTTGTATTGCATCTTCGATAAAATCTGTCTGTTTAATAAAATCAGCTACATCAGAGGTTATTTTTCTTGCAATAGATTCAGCCAGCACAGCCAGAGTCTGGTTTGAGATATCCAGTGTAATATTTTTCAGCTCATTTTCAACTTCTTTGTTGACCTCATTGATTATTGCAACAGGAAGCTCTTGCACTGTTTCATTTTCAAAGTGTTCTGAAACCTTCGGATTTTCATTGTCTTCTTCAACAATATCAGCCTGATGTGTACTTTGCTGCGGTTCGATATTTTCCTCAACCTCTACAGACATTTCCACCGGTTTAATTTCGTCTTTATCAATAATATTGATTTCACATTTCGGCTGTTTTTGTTTTATGCCGTTTCTGATTTTTTCAATTGCCATATCATCAAAAAACTCAACGCCCTGTGCGTCTTCATAAATAGGTTCGATTTTCCAATTTTTGATGAAGGCTTCAAGGATAAAATTATCTATAAAAAAATCTTCACTGTTTAAAGTATCAATGATTTGTTGTTTGCTATACATTCCTACCTCTTGTCTAATCTAATGATAATATACTTTTCGCAAAAAATAAACAAATTGTAACAATAGTGGAAACTTTTTTTTTTACACATGCGTCTAAAAAAACAAAATAGAGAGAAATATATAAACTGACAGGTTGAGGAAGAGAATGGATAACTTGGCACATGAAATTGTGTTCGATGATATTTTGCTAAATGAAAATGATTATTCAAAAAATGCAGCTCAAGCATCCGAAGAAACAGAACAAAATGAAGAGGTGAGCACAGAATATATAGAAACATTCAATACGATAGTCAAAAAGAATGATATTCTTCAAAACTATTTGAAAGACATCGGACGAATAAAACTTTTAAAAACATCAGAAGAAAAAGAACTTGGTAAAGCAATCAAGGAGGGAAGAGGACAAGAGGCAAAACTTGCCAAGAAAAAACTTGTACAGGCTAATTTGAGACTTGTTGTGAGTATTGCCAAAAAATATATAGGACAGGGGGTTCTGTTTATGGATTTAGTTCAGGAGGGTTCTTTGGGCTTGATGAAGGCTGCCGAAAAATTTGATTATACAAAAGGTTTCAAGTTCAGCACATATGCTACGTGGTGGATAAAACAATCAATAGTTCGCGCAATTTCAAATCACTCACGCACTATAAGAATACCTGTGCATATGACGGACAAAATCAGGTTGTATAAAAAAATAACTGCCCAGCTGTCTTCTGATTTGGGCAGAGAGCCGACAGAAGAAGAGATAAGCAAAAAGATAGGGCTTTCCGGCAGAAAGCTTGAAAATATAAAAAATGCAATTTTTAAAGATCCTGTGAGTCTTGATACACCCGTGGCGGAAGATCTTGTTCTGGAAGACTATGTAGCGGATGAAAGCTACCGTTCGCCTGATTTGCAGACACAATCGGCTTTTTTGTACAAGGATGTTATGACAACACTCAATTTTTTAAACCAGAGAGAAAAGACTATCCTGATAAACAGGTTCGGTTTGAACGGTGAAAATAAAAAAACACTGGAAGAAATAGGAAAAACACTCGGTTTTTCAAAAGAAAGAATAAGACAGATAGAAAATATTGCAATAAAAAAGCTTAAAGAAAGAGATGACATAGTTCATTTAAAAGAATATTTGAACTAATCATCTTACAAAAGACCTCAGCAGAATATTGTACAGCCTGCGGCATTAAAAGGGGGAAATGACACAGCCGCAGGCATACAATTTCTTCTTTGGACATCTTAAACTCCTTAGTGACGCTATTTACAGCAAAATCTTTTTTAAGATTTTGCTTTTTTTTATTTTATAACTTTGGTTAAAAATTATTTGAAAATTGATGAACCCGACGACAACTATATTACTTTGAAATTTGACGATAATTTTATAGGAAGCAAAGTTGCAGGTAATATCCAAAATTATGTTTTTTTTTGCAGCAGAAGAGGTGTATCACTTACATTCGGCTTTAGGTGGAAAGTCGGAAAATAAGAAAATTTTTTCAAAAATTTTAGTTTAGTGATTATTTTGAATTATATCAGCTGTAAAAGAGGAACAGTTTGTTCATCTTTTTTACTTTATTACAAAACACTATTGTAATAGTATTCGTTATCATCTCTATATCCGACTTTGCCAATTTTTGAGAGGTATGTACTGCCTTCTTCTCTGTTTAAAACTTGCGGATTTTGACCATTTTCAGCAAATTGAACTATATTTTTAACATTTTCAGAATTAATTGACGGCATAATTATTTCCTTCTTTATAATAAGTAAACACATGCATTTAAAATTAATAAATATTAATAATTGCTATATTTGTTACAAATATGATAGAAAAACTCATCGGTAACGGGACAGAGCGAACCTTGGTTTGCGATTTCAGATTATCCCGTGTCAAACACGGGTTCAATAGTAGAGAAGTTAAAAAGCACGGCGGTAACGGGACTGAGCAAACCTTGGTTTGCGATTTCAGATTATCCCGTGTCAAACACGGGTTCAATAGTAGAGAAGTTAAAAAGCACGGCGGTAACGGGAATTATCCCGTGTCAAACACGGGTTCAATAGTAGAGAAGTTAAAAAGCACGGCGGTAACGGGATTTGAACCCGTGTCAACAGAATGAGAATCTGCTATCCTGACCCCTAGACGATACCGCTAAGCGAATATAAATTAAGAATTTTGAAAACTGCAAAAACTATAAGGATACTATAGCACAAAATAAAGAATTCAAGTTAAAAAGATAAGAAAAATAAAAAAATAAAAAATAAAAAATCCGCCTTTAAAAATACTAAAGGCAGATTGAAAATTTTGTGTATTATGTTATTTTATTTCAAGCTGGGTATCAATGACCTGTCCATTATCCGGAGCTGTTCTTGGTGCTGCAGCCGGATATTCTACATCAAGAATAATGTCAGGATCCATGGTTTTGGCAATGTTTATAAAGAAATTATAGTATTCTTCATTTGTAATATTGCCGTCTTTATCTTTGTACATTTGAGCATAGTCTCTGAGAGATTTTGCTTTATCTTTGTATTTTGCAATCAAATCAGGATGTGCGGATGGTTCGAGTTTGGATTTAAGTTCGGGATGCTGTTGAGCAAAGTCAAACATATCTTTCAGGACTTTAGCCTGTCCGCCGTATACAAGAATAACTTCATACATATCATCCATAGCTTCAGAGTTCATATTCAATTTTTTCTTGCAATCTATTCTATTTTCAAAGAATGCGCCCGGGCCAAATTGAGGTGTTTTGTTGTAAAAATAGTTAAAATCTTCCAGAGCTTTGTCGTATTTTCCGTAGAAATAGTTAATTTGAGCTCTGGCAATTCTTGCTTTGTCAAATTCTGGATTAATTTCGAGTGCTTTTGAATACGGTTCGGTTGCACCGAGTCGATTATTCTTGCGTTCATAATCTTGTCCCAGATTGTAGTAATATTGTTCATCCTTTATGGTCTTTGCAAAGACTGAAACTCCTGTAGCACATAGCAGGCAAACACAAAAAATTGTTGATAAAAACTTTTTCATATAACCCCTTTCTATTTTAGAATTTAATTATACAACAGAAAATAAAAAATCAGCTGATAATTATTAAATATTTTGATACGAAAAATATTATTCATTTGTTTGTAGTATCATATAGAAACTATCGAGAGGCAGAGATGAAAAATATACAGTTTTTTAGTGATTTTGACGGGACAATTACAAAAGAAGACACGTTAAATAAGTTTTTGAATATTTATGCCGGAGAAACCTGGAAAGAAGCTGAAGAAAAATGGATTAGGGGTGAAATAGGTTCAAAAGAGTGCCTCAAAGAACAGATGAAATTGTTACCCTATATGGAGCAGGATGAACTGGAAGGTTTTGTAAGCTCTATTGAAATTGATGAAACATTTATTGATTTTTATGATTATTTAAAATCAGAAAATATAGATTTTTTTGTTGTATCTGACGGTTTTGATTTATTTATAAACAAAATTCTTTCTCGCTACGGGATAACGGATGTAAATATTTATTCAAATAAACTTGAACTCAAAGACGGAAAGTTTATAATAAATTTTCCGTTTTCAAATGAAAACTGCAGACGTAAATCGGGTACATGCAAATGCAAAATAGTCGAACAAAACAGAATTGTTACAAAACGTGTAATCTATGCAGGAGACGGAATATCAGACTTTTGTGTATCGGACAAAGTAGATGTATTATTTGCTAAAGGAACTTTGTTGGAGTATTGTAAAAATACCCGAAATACAAATTTAATTGGTTTTTCTTCTTTTAAAGATATAAAAGATTACATTAAGAACCAATAATCACAATAGGAGTAAAGGAGCGAAAAATGCTTGATACCAGACAGCAATTGTCGGATGAGGAGATTAAATCTATAGACAAAGAATATTGTTCATGGGGAGATACGGTGCATTACCATGACGAACAAACAATATTCAGAGATTGTGAAGGTTCATATATGTATGATAGCAAGGATACTCCTTACCTGGATCTTCAAATGTGGTATTCGAGCTGCAATCTGGGTTATAAAAACAAAAGGGTGCTTGATGCAGTTTTGGATCAATATAAGACAATGCCGCAGATATCTTCAAGATTTTTATATGATTACAAAGCTTTGCTGGCGAAAAAAATTGCGCAGGCAAATATTGACAGATACGGTATCAAAGGGCGTGTTCAGTTTAATGTCGGCGGTGCACAGGTAAATGAAGACATGCTGAAACTAGTCCGCAATTATACTAAAAAGCCGAGAATGTTTGCATTTATGGGTGGTTATCATGGCAGAACAATAGGCACAACTGCTGTTACTTCAAGCTATAGATACAGGGAACATTTCGGTCATATTTCAGATACAGCGCATTTCGTACCGTTTCCTTATTGTTTCAGATGCCCGTATGACAAAAAATTTGACTCCTGCAATATGTACTGTGTAAAACAGTTTGCAAAACTTTTTGAAAGTGAATACAACGGTGTTTATGACCCGAAGACAAAAGATTGCGAATTTGGAGGCTTTATAGCAGAACCTCTGCTTGGAACCGGAGGATATATAGTTCCGCCAAAGGGTTATTTTAAAGAGCTTAAAAAAGTTCTTGATGAATATAATATTCTTTTTATGGTTGATGAAGTCCAGATGGGATGTTTCAGAACAGGCAAATTGTGGGCAATGGAGCATTTTGGCGCAAAACCTGATGCAATGACTTTTGCAAAATCAATAACAAACGGAATGAATCCGCTTGCCGGAATGTGGGCTAAAGAAGAACTCATTAACCCGAAAGTCTTCCCTGCCGGAAGAACTCATTCCACATATGCTGCCAATCCGATAGGAACACGTGCAGGATATGAGGTAATGTGTATTTTTGAAGAAAAACGTGAAGAGCTAGAAAAAGAAATTGCAAGAAAAGGCAAAATATTCCTGGACGGTTTAAAGGTGCTGGAGAAGAAATATAAAAATATCGGTACCGTGAATGGACTCGGTTTTGCTCTGAGTGTGGAAGTTACGGAAAACGACAGATACACACCGGCAAGAGAGCTCTGTGATGAAATCATTGAAGCCGGCTTAAAAGGCGATTTGACTTATAACGGTAAAAAATGCGGTTTGATTTTGAACAACGGCGGTTATTACAAAAACATAATAACAATTGTTCCGCAGTTATTTATTTCCGATGAAGAAATAAATATGGCGCTGGAACTTATGGATCAGTTGTTTGAAAGATATATGGAAAAAGCATAGAATTCAGGTATGGATTAGGTAAAGACCCTTGGCAAAGAGTTTAGATTTTGAATTCAAACATGAAAAAAAATGTGCAAGAGCTGTGCTGTTATTTCACGGAATGACGGGCAGCCCTTATGAAATGAAAAAAATGGGCAGAGCTCTTTATGACGCTGATTTTGATGTTTTTTGCTATTGCCTTCCGGGACACGGAACCAGTCCTGTTAACATAAAAACAGTACGCTGGCAGGACTGGTATACGGATTCTGTCAATCACTACAAAGAATTGATAAAAGAGTATAAAGAAGTTTATCTTGGCGGATTGTGTCTGGGCGGAGTTCTTGCACTTGCAATTGCAGAGGAATACGAAGATGTCAGAGGCATTGTTTCACTTTCTACAACACTCTTTTTAGACGGATGGACAATACCGTGGTACAACTTTTTTATGCCCATCGGTGTATGTACGATTTTAAGATATTATTATTCTTTTCCGGAAAGAGAACCTTACGGTTTAAAAAATGCTGTTTTGAGAAAGAAAATTGCCGCACTTCAAAAAAGGAATACCGAGGCTCTTGATAATTATCCGATGTCATGTATTTATGAACTTTTGAAATTTTCTAAAATTACACAAAAAAATATGTTTAAAGTAAAAGCTCCGATTTTGCTGATACACGCAAAAGAAGATGACCTGACCAGTACAAAAAGTGCAAAATTTGTATATAAAAATGCCGGTTCTAAAATTAAAGAATATATAGAATTAGAAAACAGTTATCATCTTGTGGTGATGGATAATCAAAGAGATTTTGTGTTCAAAAAATCTATAGACTTTTTGAACAACCTTTCAGCTTATGTGCCTGAAAAAACAGATACTTTTGACCGGAATAATGCGGTTAAAGAAAGTTCAGGTGTATAATGAATTTTGAGGTGAATTATATATTAAAAATCATAAATAGTCTGCCTGTATCTTTAGCTGTATTAATTGTTTCAAATATTCTGCTGATAGTTGGTTTTCTTATTGGAAAAATTGTTTTGTACAAAAATGAAAATGCTATTAAATTCTTTGCCCGTTTTTCTGTTGCAATTTGTACATTGTTTGTAATCTATTTTGTATCAATATTATGGTTTTCCATTAGTAGTTTTTTCTTCGGAAATTCAGTTTATTCGGTAATATTTCCGGTCTTTCTGTTTTTGCCTTTTGTTATCGGATATTTTGCCTCATATGAAAAAGTTCATTTTTATACTAATATTCAAATATTGACATTGATAATCAGTCTGTTACTTGCATTATCTATTATTCAAAGGTGAAAATATGGAAAATAAATATGATAAATTTAAACAGGAACTGCAGGAATTAAGAGAAAATTGTTGCGAAAGGAAGCTTACTTCTTTCAAAAAACTCGGGCAGTATATATTTGAAGAAAATAAAAGGTATTTAAATCTTTCTTCAAATGACTATCTCGGCATTGCAGAAAATAAAAATGTTCTTGAAAAATTTATTCAAATAGCCGATTTTTCACTTGGTTCAGCATCCTCCAGACTTTTGACAGGCGGATCATATGTTTATGCAAAACTTGAGTGTCTTCTTGCAGCTATGTACGGAAAAGAAAAGGCTCTGATTTTTAATAGCGGTTATCACGCAAATACAGGTATAATGTCAGCTCTTTTAACAAAAAAAGATGCTGTCTTTTGCGACAAATTAAACCATGCAAGCATTCTTGACGGCATAAAGCTATCAGAAGCAAAAATGTTTCGATACAAACATCTTGATTATGAGCATCTTGAAGAACTTCTTGAAAAAAACAGAAATGAATATGAAACAGCAGTAATTGTAACGGAATCACTTTTCAGCATGGACGGTGATATTGCAGATTTAAGCAAACTAATTGAATTAAAACAAAAATATAATGCCATACTCATTGTTGATGAAGCGCATGCATACGGTGTGTTTGGAGAAAAAGGTCTTGGTATTTCAGAGGTGCAGGGCTGTATAAAAGACATAGATATAATAGTAGGAACTTTTGGAAAAGCAATCGGCTCCATCGGAGCGTTTTGTACAGGCAATGATGTATTGATAAATTATTTGATAAACAAATGCCGCCCACTGATTTTTTCAACTGCACTTCCCGAAATCAATGTTGCTTTCACATACTGCGTTATAACTGAAATTCTTCCGAATATGAAAGAACAAAGAAGACAGCTCTTAATTAATGCACAAAAACTTAGAGAAAAACTCTTGTCATTAGGCCTTGAAACAATGGGCGAAAGTCAGATTGTTCCTGTTATTCTGGGTTCAAATAAAAGGGCTGTCGAATGCTCAAAGTTTTTAATCCAAAACGGATATTACCTGCTTCCTATCCGACATCCGACTGTTGCACCCGGCTCAGCAAGAGTTAGAATTTCTTTAAGAGCAGATATAAATTATGAAGAAATTGAGAAAATTCCTGAATTAATCTCTCAAAAAATGATTGAATCTGATTATGAATAATCATCAATTTTTATGTTGATTTCCGTTTAAATATTATTAAACTAATATTGTAAATAGGAATTGTAAAAGAAACGGTCTAACCTTGAACGAATACTACAAAAAAGATTTATACAAAATTCTCGGGCTAACTCCGGATTGTGACACAGCCAAAATCAAAGCTGCATATAGAAAGCAGGCAAGAATATGGCATCCGGATGTCAATGACAATTCTCAAGAAAGCATTGTTCGATTTAAAGAGATTACGGAAGCTTATGAAGTGTTGATTGATGAACATAAACGCAGTCAATATGACATAATAAAAGGATTTAATATAAAAAAAGAAACTTCGTATTCTTCAAAAGCACGTGAACAAAGTGCACAAAAAGCATATTCCGAAAGTTCCGCCGCTACAAAAGAAAAAACAACTTCTTCAACAAAAACAGAAGAAAAACCTAAAAATTATACATCTAATGAAAAAAATCATGCAGGCGGTTCTTTTTCACAGGTGTTTGAGAACATTCTTGACGGTTTGTTTACAACAAATCCTTCATCAGACAAAAATTCTAAAAAAAATAAAACACAAAAGCCTCAAAACGGGAAAGACATCAACCTCAATGTCAACATAAAAATGTCCGAAGCAATTTCAGGAACACACCGCACAGTCAATGTTCTTCATACTGAAAGATGTCCAAAATGCGAGGGCAGACGTTTTATAAACGGTTCAAAATGTCCTTTGTGTAAAGGAACAGGCGAAATTTCCATTCATAAAAAATTGAATGTTAAAATTCCTGCCGGAATAAAAAAAGGTGCCAAAATACGAGTTGCCAACGAAGGAAACAAAGGATATAACGGAGGAAAAGACGGTGATTTGTATCTTTATATAGATATAGAAGAAAGCAGTTTTTTTAAGTATGACGGATTGAATGTGCTTTGCGAAATCCCGATTACTCCGTTTGAAGCCGTTCTTGGAACATCTATAGATGTTCCGACATTGTGCGGAAATGTTTCTATGAAAATTCCGCCAAATACTTCAACCGGACAAAAATTCAGATTATCACAGCAGGGAGTTTATGACGAAAAAAATAAAAAAAGAGGCGACCAGATTGTCAGTGTAAAAATTGAGGTGCCTAAAGAACTATCAAATGAAGAAATTAAACTGTATGAACAGCTTAAAAATTTATCAACACACAAAATCAGGGAGAATTTGATGAATGACTGATTCAAAAAAAGCAAAAATTAATGAAATATTTGATTCTATTCAGGGAGAAGGCCCGTATATAGGTTACAGACAGCTTTTTATAAGATTTTGCGGATGTAATCTGCTGTGTGATTATTGCGATACAGAGTTTGATAAAGGACAAAAATATTCTTCAAAAGAGCTTCTTGATAAAATAAAACAGTTTGATTTAACACATATTCACTCAATCAGCCTCACAGGAGGCGAGCCTCTTTTGCAATATGAATTTTTGAAAGAATTTTTGCCGGAAGCAAAACAGCTTTCTCCTTTGATTTATCTTGAAACAAACGGCACAATGGCAAACGCTTTGAAAAATGTCATTGATTATATAGATATTATTTCTATGGATTTTAAAATAGACTCCAGTGCAAAAATTGGAGACCTGTTCTCAAAACATGATGAATTTTTAAAAACATCAGTAAATTCTAAAAAACATGTTTTTGCCAAACTCGTCTTTGATGAGAATATAAAAGATTTTGAAATTAATGAAGCAGTGAGTTTGGCTCAAAAATATAAAGTACCTGTTATTCTCCAGCCAAAAATGGATGGCAGCGAAATTTGTGTTTCTCATGACAATATAATGAAAATTTTTAACAAATTTACCGAAAAATATAATGATGTTAGATTAATCGGCCAGGTTCACAAATTTTTTGATATAAAATAGCAGCATAGTGAATTTACAGGTGGAAATCATCTGTTGGGCATACCTGCCCAACAGAACCACATTTATCTTTTTTGTGGAGTCAGTCCGTAGGGTGGGAAAAACAGAGTGTGTCCGCCAATTTATTCAAAACTTAAATTGTCGGTTGGGCATACCTGCCCAACAGTACCAACTTTTGATTTTTGGGGAAATACAATGGTTTGTTTTAGATGTTCATTTCTTTCTCTTTTTTGCGATTAAAAGAAGTAGGTTGGGCATACTTGCCCAACCTACTTCTTTTTGGGGGACACTTCAGTTAGGTGAGGGTTGACCCGTAAGGGAAAACAACAAACTTGTCTTTATCAATGCCGTTGGGCAAGTGCCTTGGATTATTGGCAGTTCGGGCGGAGTAACGTCCGCCCTCACAGGTCGTGCGCTCCCTACGGTCGACTCCGCACTAGCCAAAATCACGCTTCAGGATGACAGTGTGAAAGCCTGTTTGCTGTTGGACAAGTATTTTTTCCCTTACGGGCTGACCCTCACATACATTTCACTTCGACAGCAAGTTTACATTTTAGTTATTTTTACAAACATTTATTATATAAAAATATTAAGTTTCTTAAACAAAAGTATAATATTTTTATTTTTGCTATAAAGTTTTGTGATTTGTATGCCGATAATAAAAATGTTCGTTAGAAATTTGTAATGAAAAAAGCAAAAATTTAACGAAACTCATTGAAAAGGTGAAGTTGTTAGGCCTGTTACAAAGAATTGTAAACGGATTTCGATTATTAATTAGTTAATAGGAATAAATTATGACAAAAGAGAATGTAAACAAGACGGAAGACGGAGTATCACTTTTCGCCAGAAGCACAGAATTTTTGGATAATGATCCGCTTGAAGAGATTTTTGCGCTTAATCTTGGTGACTTTTTGACAGAGCACCTGATTTCCGATGATCTTGCTGCAAAAATTAAAAAACATGATTCTGCCGACAAAGCTGAAAGTTTGAAAAAACAGCTAAGAGAGCTTATTTCGATTTATTCTATTAACAATACATTGAGTGTTCTTGGTTTTACAAATAAAGAAGACTATATAATTTACAATTCAATTGCAAAAACCATTGTCCAAATGATTGATGCAAAAGCATGCCATATTTTTCTGGCCTCAGAATTTGCAAAAGGCATGGAACAAGGAGAATCAAATCTTGTTCTCGTAGGTTCTTCTGTCAGTGCAGATGAAGTGCTTAACCTTGACAATCCGGCACTGATTAGCATACCAATGCATTATGGTTCTGAAAATACCGGCATGATTATGATTGAACCTGTGGAAGGTAAAAAAATATCAGAAGAATTTATAAAGTTGATAAATGTTACTGCAAGACTTTTTGCTATATCCATGCTGCTTTTGAAATTGACTAACGAAACATCAAAAGCTCTTGATGACGAAGAAATTACAAGCCATGAGTTACAGCACTACAGAGCAGAACTGACAGCATTAATAGGTGATCTGGGTTCCGAGCAGCAAAATTTTGTAGAAATGCTGGCTAAAGCTGTTGATGCAAAAAGTGAATATCACAACAATCACTCCCAGAATGTTGCCAATTTGACAAAAGATATTTGTATTTATTTAGGATTAAATGAAAAAACAAAAGATTTGATATATTATGCAGGGCTTCTGCAAAATATAGGCAAAATAACCATTCCGGAAGAGTTGTTCAACAAAAAAGGAAAACTCTCTCAGGAAGACTGGGATAAACTTCAAAACCATCCCAATATAGGCGTAAGTCTTCTTATGAGTATAAATTTCCTCTCAGAGGTTATACCCTACATTCACTACCACAAAGAACGCTGGGACGGCAAAGGCGAACCTGAAGGTTTGAGCGGATACAGCATTCCGTTTGGTTCTCGTATTATCGCCATAGCTGATGCATATTGCGCACTAAGAGAAGACAGACCTTACAGAAAAGCTTTGAGCAAAAATGAGGCTCTGAACATAATAAGAGAAGAATCCGGTATAAAATGGGATCCGGCTCTTGTTGATGCATTGGGTATCATTCTTGCAGATTAAATATAAAACAAAAATAATCAGACAAAATTTATAATCTGAAATTGTGAGAGAGAAAATTGAGAATGAAAAAATTTTTAATAGTATTGTTAATGCTGATTTTTATAACACCTGCATTTACCGTTGCTGCAACAGAAAAAAAGAAAGTTGGGTATGTAGGAATAACATACGAAACCGATGATAATTTTGTAATCAAATCAAAACTGTTTTATCCGAAACAAAAACAATCCGTCTATCCTGTTGTTGTATTTTTACATTCTCTCGGATATACAGGTGATTACTGGAATTTTCTTGTAAAAAAGTTTGTTGACGCCGGAGCGGCTGCGCTGGTTGTAGATTTGAGAGGACACGGACAGAGTATTTATGATTCCAATTTCAAGATAAAATCGTGGGTTTATTATTCAAATGCCACATTTGAAAAATATCCTGAAGACATTGCAGGAATTTTACAATATATAGCTATGAACTACCGCAATCTTTCAACAACAAAATATGCAATAGTCGGGGCTGATATTGGCGCAAATACAGCAATATTAGCTTCCGAAAAAATGCCGAACAAACCGGCATGCCTTGTACTCCTTTCTCCTTCAAGGAATTTCAAAGGCCTCAAAACTTCTATCGCTATGACAAATATTGGAACAGCACCCGTTTTAACAATGGTCAGTGTGCGTGACAGATTTTCGTCCAATGAAGCAAATATCTTGAAAAAATTTGCTCAAAGTACTTATGAAATAAAAAGATACCCTTCAGGCGGTATGGGAATGCTTATGCTGAAAGTAAACCCGACAATGGCAGATGACATTGTAAAATGGGTAATGCCCAAAATTCAGTAATTTTTAAGCAGTTATGTTTAATTGAAAACTTTTCTTGCTTCTTCTCTGTCATCAAAATGTATTGTCTTGTCTTTCAATATTTGATAGTCTTCATGCCCTTTTCCTGCAAGTACAACTACATCATTGTCTTTCGCAATATTTTTTAGCATAGAAATAGCTGTTCTTCTGTCTGGTTCGACGTAAACTCTTTGTGTATTTACAGATTTTATTCCGGCAAGAATATCGGAAATAATTAACTGAGGATCTTCACTTCTCGGATTGTCGGAAGTAACGACTACAATATCTGCGTTTTCGTCAGCAATTTTGCCCATTTTAGGCCTTTTTGTTGCATCTCTGTCACCGCCGCAGCCAAACATACATACAAGGCTGCTGTCTTTAGGAGTCAGCTCTCTGGCGGCCTTCAAAACATTTTCTAATCCGTCCGGTGTATGTGCATAATCGACTATTACAAGAGGTTTTTTGTTAACTATTTCAAATCGTCCGTCCACACTTTTTGTTTCTTCAAGAGCTTTTATACAAATATCAACCTCAAATCCCATAGCAATTCCTGCAGCCAGCGCTGCAAGCGCATTATAAACACTAAACATTCCGTTCATCTGTAGATTTACTGTTCTTTTTTGTTCAAGGATTTTGCATTCAAACTTTGCTCCATGAATTGAAAAATCTATGTTTGAAGCCATTATATCAGCTTCTTTTTTTATACCGTATGTATAAATTTTGACTCCGTTTGCAACAACAGATTGAAATTTTTGTGCATATTCATCATCATTGTTAATAACGGCAAATCCGCCCTGCTTAAGCCCTCTGAACAGCAGCGCTTTTGCCTCAAAGTAGTTATTCATTGTAATATGATAATCAAGGTGATCCTGTGTCAGATTTGTAAACACAGCACCGTCAAAATCACATCCTCCGACTCTGTTTTGATCCAGTGCATGAGAGCTGACTTCCATTGCTACATAGTCAATATTTTTTTCACAAATCATTTCAAGAGTTTTTTGAAGCTCAGGAGCCTGAGGAGTAGTATGTTTTGCGTCATGGTAAGAATCACTGCCTGACAATTTGTATCCAAGTGTTCCGATTAATGCGCATCTGTGATTTGCATCTTCGACAATCCTTTGGATAAGGTGAGTGACTGTAGTTTTTCCGTTTGTGCCTGTTACTCCTATTAACTTTATTTTCTTTGATGGATAGTTGTAAAAAGCAGCAGCTATATCCGCAATTTGATGACGTGTAGATTTTACAATCACCTGAGGAATATGAATTTCAGGGATTTCCTTTTCACAAAACAATGCAGATGCTCCGTTTTGCTGAGCCATTTTGGCAAAATCATGCCCGTCGGAATATTCTCCTTTCAGACATACAAAAATATCGCCGTTTTTAATGGTTTTTGAATTATATGAAATTCCATCTATATCAACATCTTTTTCATTTATTATTTTTTCAACTTTTACATTTTTAAGGAGTTCTTTAAGTTTCATATTAGTTTCCTCTTATAATTTTTTTCGGTGTAACTTTGTCAGGCGGAATGTTTAAAATTCTCGCAGTTTGTAAAGCTACTTCTCTAAATACCGGAGCAGCAACAGTACTTCCCCACAAAGCGCCTTTTGACGGAGAATCAATAACTACATATATTTCAACCTGAGGATTGCTTGCCGGCAAGAAACCTATGATAGATGTTACCAGCTTGTTTGTATATCCTTTTGTTCCGTATGATGATTTTCTTGCTGTACCTGTTTTTGCAGCAACATGATAGTCTTCAAGATTTACGGGCGATTTTGATCTGCCGATACTTCCTGCAAGAAGTTTCGTTACGGAATGAGCTGTTTCAGGTTTTATAGTTTGTATATAGTGGACTTTGTCAGCAGCTTCTTCCGGTGAATATTTTATTACATGCGGAGTAACTCTGACACCTTCATTTGCAATAGCAGAAATAGCTGATACCATCTGCATTGCAGTTACAGAAATACTGTATCCGTATCCGACAGAAGCATGTGTCGACTTGTGCCATTCGCTCACCGGAGGTATCAAACCTCTGGATTCTCCGGGCAGATCAATGCCTGTTTTTTCGCCTATGCCGAAACGTTTCAATACATTGTAATGCTCCTGTTTTGTCATCATCAGAGCAACTTTTGCGCTGGCTACGTTGCTTGAGTGTTCAAACAGGTAGTACAGGTCAATTACACCCGGGAAAGGTTTTACGTTATAGTCATAGTTTTTAATTGTCCATTTATCAATATCCAGCTTTCCTGTATCAAGGATCGTGGAATCTTCATGCAGTCTTCCGTTTTCTATTGCAGAAGCTATAGTCAAAACTTTGAATGTAGAACCGGGCTCAAATACATCACTCAGAGTCCAGTTTGTCAGCTGGGTAAGGGTAGCTTTTTTATAGTTGTTAGGATTGTAAGAGGGATATATTGCATAACCCAGAATTTCGCCGTTTTTCGGGTTCATAACAATTACAGTACCTCTCAGTGCACCTTTTTCTTTGACAACTTTATTTAATTCAACTTCGCATACATGCTGTATGGCAGAATCTATTGTCAGTGTGATAGATTTTCCACGAAGAGGTGTTGCCGTTGCAGCCGGGTCAGTGTTAACTTCATAAATAATATCTCCGTCAGGAGTTTTTTCAAAGTTTACATCCTGTTCGACTTCTTCTAATTTATCTTTGGCGGTAAGCTCGATTCCTGCAGCCACATCAGCGTCCGGATTATAATATCCGAGAATATGGGCGGCCATTGTACCCTGCGGATAGACACGCTCATTTTTTTTTCCGAGACTTATTTCTCTAAGTCCTAATTTTCTGATTTCCTGTGCTGTTTTTCTTGATACATCTTTTTTAAGGACAATTATCGGTTCATCTTTTGCAAGTTGTTTTGCTAGTTTGTTTTTGTCAACCTGCAAAACAGGAGCAAGAATTGCAGCAAGTTCGTTCGGTGTATGATCAAAATATTCCTGATGGGCATATACGTCAAATGATGTTTTGTCAGAAGCCAGTTTTATTCCGTTTCTGTCAAGAATTGCTCCTCTCATGACAAAACTTTTTGCACTTCTTTGTCTTTTTGCCTGACCTCGATAATTTTTTACGTCAACCACCATTATCAAAAACAAATACGCAGCAATTATAAAACTTATAAGTATACAGATTATCTGCCAGAATATAAGTTTGTTATCAAATTCTTTAAACTTCTCTTTGTCACTTTTATATTTGTTATTATGACTGTGACTGCTATCGTAATTCCGTCCCATATTTTAATTATACTATACAGAAAAACATCAGCGCATTAATTTATGTAAAAAAAGACTCCGCTTTTAAAACGGAGTCTTTTAACAAAAATCGGATTTTTAAAACAAGAACTATCCTCTGATACCGAGAGTTTTGATAAGGTCTCTGTATTTTTGAAGATCCTGTTTTTTTACATAAGCAAGAAGTCTTTTTCTTTGACCAACCATCATCAAAAGGCCGCGTCTGCCTTGAAAATCTTTTTTGTTAGATTTCAAGTGTTCAGTCAATTTAGAGATTTTTTGAGTCAGTAAAGCAACTTGAACTTCAGCGGAGCCTGAGTCTTTTGCATCTTTTCCGAATTTTTTGATGATTTCTGCTTTTTCTTCTTTTGCTAAATTTATTGCCATTTTTGTTTTCCTTTTTCTATTTTAATCAGTTTAAGTTGGTGGCGTAAACTAAATAAAATAAATTATTCGTTACTAAATCATAACACCTCAAATATCATCGTCAAGCATGATAACCGGATGTTTTAAGATAAATAAAGCAGACAACATGTTTATGCAGCTTTCAAAATTACATATACAGGGTTATAAGTAAGCATAACCTTGTCCCCTACGCTGTAAGATTTTCTATAATATTCTTCAAACTTGCGCAGTTTTGAAACAGTCCAGTTTAGTGTTTTTATCCCGTTTGTACCGGAATATTTTATGTGTTTCAAAACATCCAAGGGAGTATCAAAACATAGAGTCTGGATATTTTCTTCAAAATAAACTATATCAAAAGAAGAAATACATTTTTCTTTGAGTGTTTCTGTTTTCAGATATTCAAGCGAAACACCTGCTGTTTCTTTTATCTGCCTGAAATTCTGTTCACCAAATGTGGTAAAAACAAAATAACCGTCGTCATTCAGATTATTTCTGATTTTTAAAAGCAGCTCATCTGCATTATCAATCCATTGCATTACAGCGTTTGATATAATCAAATCAAATTTTTCGGGTAATTCAATTTTTTCAATATCACCCGGTATAAATTTTGCGTCCTGTATTATATTTTTTATACAATACTCTGATTCTTCAACTATATCGTTTGCATAATATTCATCAAAATTAATTTCTTTCAAAATATTTTTTGACAAAAAACCTGTTCCTGCTCCGAATTCAAAAATTTTTCCGAAATTTTTTCCGCAGTTTGAAAGTGTACAATCCACAAGCCTGTGAGCCATCTCTTTCTGAATTACGGCCGCAGCATCATAGGTTTTTACCGTACGTTTAAATCTGATTTTTACAAGATCTTTATTGAGCATATTTAATTGATAATTTCTTCAAAATTTTTGTAATTATAAAACGGAAAATGACCTGTTTCTAGTTTTATTATATTTATATTCTCAAAATTTTGCCAAAAGTTTTTCTGATTTCTTGAAGGCACACACCTGTCGTACTCTGCAAGATAAACCATATCAAAATTCATCTCAGGCACAGGCAAAGAGGGAATATACTCTTTCATACCTAGCAGTTCGCCTGTACAGCTTGCTGCTGAGCGATGCGGAAGATGATTTTCAAAAATTTCAAAATGCTGTACTGCTTTTTCACCGCCAAAAAGACGCTGTCTGAACTTTATAACGCTTTCAGAATTCATTTTTTCTGTCAATTCAAACTGCCTGACCGGTACACCGAGTTTGTCATCTACCGGAACAAGTGTTCCGTTTATCGCAATTTTTTTGTCTATATTTAATCCCGAAGGAAGTTTTGCAATCGCCGAAGCATAAACCCCGTATGAAAAAGCCAGAAGTGTAATTTTTGTATACTTTGAAAAATCGATATCTCCATCAGGAAAATCAGGAGTTGTATAATCGTATACAAACAAAATGTCGGATAACGAATTAAGGATGGAAAACGGATTTTCATCCATTCCCCATCCGCAAAAAAAGATTATTAAGTCCTTGCTGTTATTGTTTCTGAGAAAAGTTTTCATTATTTAACAGCTTTTTTTATTCTGTGAACAACTCTGTCTTTGCCAAGAAGTACAAGAATAGCAACCATATCGGCACCATGGGTTCTTCCTGTTACAGCTGCTCTAATTGCCCACATTGTTTCTTTTGGTTTAATACCATGCTGTTCTTTGAAATATGTTCTCAATTCAGCAAGCTGTTCGTGAAGAACTTCTTCGTCTTCAAAGTTCCATTTTTCGAGTTCATTTTCAATAACATACGGCAATACTTTCTTTGCAACTTCACCGTCCAAGACTTTTTCCTGAACATCAGGTTCTATTTCAACATCTTTTCCAAAGAAGTATTTTGTATCATTTGTTAATTCAGAAAGAATTGTAATAGGTTCTCTTGTAACTTCGACAATCCTTTGAAGCTGTTCTTGAGTATATTCAGAAAGGTCATAGCAGGAGAGATATGGTTTTACAAGCTCTGTGAGTTTTGCAAGATCCATTTTTTTGATATATTGACCGTTCATCCAGTTCAATTTGTCATATTCAAAAATTGAATTTGATGAAGAAACCTCATTTATACGGAAATCTGCTGCAATTTCATCCAGAGTTTTAATCTCGTGTCCGTCAGACGGAGACCAGCCCAAAAGAGCAACAAAGTTTACAAGAGCTTCTGTGAGGTATCCTTTTTCCACAAATTCTGAAACAGCTGTTGCGCCGTGTCTTTTTGATAATTTACTTCTGTCAGGAGCAAGAATCATGCCAAGATGTCCGAATTTTGGAATTTTTGCCCCTAGAGCATTGTAAATCATAATCTGTTTTGCAGTGTTAGAAATATGGTCTTCACCTCTTATGATATGAGAAATTTTCATTTCCATATCATCAATTACAACAGCGAAGTTGTATGTAGGTGTACCGTTAGACTTCATAATAACAAAATCACCTATCAATGAATTGTCAAAATGCAAGTGTCCTTTGACCATGTCGTCATAAGAAGTTTCACCTTCAGGAACTTTAAATCTGATTGAAGGTTTTCTGCCTTCCGCTCTGAGTTTGGCTTTTTCTTCTTCTGTAAGATTGCGGCATTTTCCTGAATATTTGTGCGGTTTTTTATTTTTGATAGATTCTTCTTTTTCCGCATCGAGTTCTTCCTGAGTACAGAAACATTCGTATGCATAACCCTCATCAATCAATTTTTGTGCATATTTTGGATAAATATCAAATCTTTCGGACTGTTGATAAGGGCCGTACGGGCCGCCGACATCCGGGCCTTCATCCCAGTTTAAGCCGAGTGCTTTCAAACTGTCATAGATGTTGTCTATATAAGCCTGGCTTGAACGGTCAAGATCTGTATCCTCAATTCTTAAAACGTATTTTCCGTTGTTCTTTTTTGCGAATAAATAATTGAATAAAGCAGTTCTTGCTGTTCCTATATGTAAATTTCCGCTCGGTGAAGGAGCAATTCTCACTCTTATTTCTTCTTTTTCTTCCATTTTATTCTCCATATTATTTTCTCATCTTGATTTAATTTTACATCAAACATCAAAAACATAACTTACAAATTTTTTATATATTTAGCCGGCAGCATAGTTTATCTGCTAGCTCTTTTGGGTCTTTAAATAAAATTTCGTTAAGATTTTTTTCTATTAATTATTTGAAAAAATTTCCAAAAAAAAAGCTATAAACTTAGGGGTTCATAGCTATTAGATTAGGGATATGCGTATCGTCGTCTTTGATTTAAGGAGTATAGTGTTATTCTACACATACTTTCATCACAGAAAATCATACATTGTTATGAATAATTTTTTTCATGCTCATCTGTTTATTTGATTGGTTCATGACTTTTATAAAAAAATCATTAAATTATAGGAGAAGTCTCATGCCTGAAATGCACAAAAATCGGCAAAAAATGTTTTTAATTCAAATAGATGATTTTAAAAAGGATTGTTAAATTGATGAACATAAAGTCCGATAACGTAAATAGGGCAGAGTGACCAGAGGGCAGATTAGTTTTAAAAGGGTGTTAAAATTTGTACAATAGCATTTATCCTATACAAATAAAACCTTATGTACCTCCGCAGACAAAAAAGGAAGTACAAAACAATGAAGATGACAGACAGTCATCCAAATCTGCATCCTCAGAAAACAGGGAAAATACAAACCGCCCCGACGCAAATACCGCAACCGATCCGAACGGAAGGAGAAATGCCGCATACACTCCGCAGCAGTTCCCGAACGGTCAAAAAACTACAATTGATTATTCAAAATCAAAAGTAAATATTGCCCAGATACTTACAGATTTCAAAAACACTGCCATTGCAATCGGTTCACCTCCGAATATAATTCAGGAGGTAGAACAGTATCTTGCACTTGCTGAGACACAATCTTTAAAAAATGAACCAAACAAAAAGATTATACAGTCTAATCTTAAAAATGCCTCAAACGTCCTTGACGAATTTATTTCAAAAACTCTCAACAAAAAGTCAAAAGTTGTGGAAAACTGGATTGATGCACTTTTCTTGCAGCAGGTTGACTACAAATCTGACCCTGAAACAGTTAACCCTGATTTTCTCGTAAAATTGCCTGACAAAGATACCGGTGACATGAAGCCGATATCTCAAACATTGTCAGAAAAAGCACAGGCAAGAACAGCTCTCGAAGCATCAAAACAGCAGCAAAATGAAAGTGTACAAAATCCTGTTCAAGCTGTTGAAGAAAATACGAAATCAAAATCTCATAGAGAAATTTATATACCTCAAAATGAACAGGTAAAAAAAGCTTTCTTACAGGGTAAAAAATATTCTGCAATAAATGAACCTAAAAAAGCTATTTCCGCTTTTAAGTCTGCAATCGAAACAGCTCATCTTGTCGGAGATAACAAAGCCGAAGGAATGGCATGCTATGAGCTTGCAAAAATCTACGATGAAGGTGATAACCTTAAAGAAGCTTTAAAATATTACAATATGGCTCACAAAGCAAGTGATGACAACAATGTTAAAGCAAGAGCCTATTATTCCATGGCTCAGATTTACGATGATGTTGTTTATTTTGAACCGGCAATGAACCATTATTTTGCAGCTTTGTCATTTGCAGGAGAAGCAGAGAACCTAAATGCACAGACAAAAACTCTTGCCGATATCGGGGATATGTATGCTGAAAGATACAATATAGAAAAAACACATGAATTTTATGATACTGCCAAAAATATTGCTCTTGAGACTAAAAATCCAAAAACAATGGGTGCAATATGGTCAAGAAGCGGTGATTCCATGACAATTATCAATGAAAATGTAAATGCTCTTCAGGATTATAAAACTTCTGCCCAATTCTATGAAGAGGCTGAATCTCCTGCAAAAATGGCCAGAAATTACGAAAAAGCATCTGTTGTTATGCTTAAACTCGGAAACAAACTTAAAGCACATAACCTTCTTGAAAAGGCGCAAAAACTTGCAATAAAAGCATCTGACACAGAATATGCGGCAAACCTGTCAAAACAATTAGAAAATATAGAATAGTTTCATCAAATGACATACGGTTTTCTTTATCTTATAATTTAAAAAAATATTTTAGAGGGAAGATTAGTGGAAAGTGCATGCAAACAATCAATTGAAGAAATAGTAAAAAAAACAGACCTTAAGCATATAGCAATCATTATGGACGGAAACAGACGCTGGGCAAAAGAACGGCTGCTTCCGTCTGCTGTCGGACATCAAAAAGGAGTGGATTCGCTCAAACGAACAATGAGACTATTTGACAGTTACGGCATAAAATATTTGACTGTTTACGCTTTTTCTACTGAAAATTGGAACAGAAAAAAAGAAGAAGTTGAATTTTTGATGGGGCTTCTGGCAAAAACACTTTCAAATGAACTAGATGAAATGCACAGTGAAAATGTCCGTATAAGATTTCTCGGGGATATAGAAAAATTAAATCCTAATTTAATTAAAATAGTAGAAAATGCACAGGAAAAAACCAAAAATAACACCGGTGTAAACTTGAATATTGCATTCAATTACGGTTCACGTGATGAGATTACAAATGCAGTAAAAAAGATAATAAAAGAAGGAATTAATTCTGACGACATTACGGAAGAGACAATCTCACAGCATCTTTACACAAAAGATATTCCTGATCCGGATCTTTTAATCAGAACAGGCGGTGAAAAACGTATCAGCAATTATCTTTTGTGGCAGCTTGCATATTCAGAGCTTTATGTAACAGAGACTTTCTGGCCTGAATTTGATAAAAATGAGCTTGACAAAGCTATTTTGGACTTTGAACACAGAAACAGAAGGTATGGTAAATAAAAAATGCAAAAAATTGCTCTTGGAACATCAAATCCTCACAAACTTCAAGAAATAAACGAAATGCTGAAAGAAATTCATCCTGATAGTGTTGAATTTGTTCTGGTAGATGGTGATTTTAATCCGGTTGAAAACGGAACAACTTTTGAAGAAAATTCATACATAAAAGCTTTAGAAGCTGCAAAGATTATGAATATACCGGCATTGGCAGATGATACAGGTCTTTGTGTCGATGCTTTAAACGGCAGACCGGGGTTGTATTCTGCAAGATATGCTCCTGACCAGCCTTCAAAAATTAAAAAATTGTTGTCTGAAATGAAAGATGTCAAACAAGGAGAACGAAATGCCTGTTTTGTCTGTGCAATGACTCTGGTTGCACCCGACGGAAAAAAACTGCATACAAGTGTAGGCAAAATCTCAGGAGAAATTGCTTTTGAACCTTCCGGAGAACACGGATTTGGATATGATCCTTTGTTTTTTATTCCTGATTTGAATAAAACAATGGCTGACATGACACTTGCGGAAAAAAATACACTTTCACACAGAGCAAGAGCCTTAAAACCCATGGTTGAATGGATTTTAGAAAATATATAGTTATCATTTGTTCTCCGGACTATATCAAACTGCTGCTTGTCTTACAGATACAGGTCTTAGTTGCTCTCTTCTTTATGCATGTTCGTTTTATCAAAATTTTTTTAGACAATATATCATCTTAATAAATTATTAATATACATACACTTCCCAAAACTTGTTTTTTGAAATAGAATTTTATAATAATTTAGAGTAAACATAATTGAGGAAAAGATAAAATGTGTGGAATTGTAGGATATGTGGGCTCAAAATCTGTTGTCGATATTTTGTTAAACGGATTGAGTAAGCTTGAATACAGGGGCTATGACTCTGCCGGAGTAGCAATAAATTCTGAAGGTCTAATAAAAGTCTACAAAGCAGAAGGAAAACTCCAAAACCTCAAAGAACTTTTAGAAAAACATGCCTCAGAAATAAAAGATACAACAGCCGGTATAGGCCATATAAGATGGGCAACTCACGGACTTCCAAATACAATCAATGCTCATCCTCACACATGCAATTGCGGAAAGCTTGCAATTGTTCACAACGGTATTGTTGAAAATTACAAAGAATTAAAACTTGAATTGATAAAAGACGGATGTGTTTTTAAATCCGAAACCGATACAGAAGTTGTTGCACATTTGATAGCAAGAGAATACGGAAAACTCAATGATTTGCCAAAAGCAGTCCGTTCTGCTGCAAAAAGGTTAAAAGGAGCATATGCTCTTTGTGTTATGCATCAGGATGAACCGAACATCCTTGTTGGTACAAGAAAAAATGCGCCTCTTATTGTAGCGATGGGTCAGGGTGAAAATTTTCTTGCAAGTGATTCGCCTGCAATTATCCAATATACAAAACGAGTTATATATCTTGATGACGATCAGTTTGCTGTCCTTACTCCTTCAAGTGTATTGATTACTGATATTGAAGGTAAACAGATTGATAAAAAAGAAGAAATTTTGCCATGGGAACCTGTTGCTATGAGTAAGATGGGTTACAAACATTTTATGCTCAAAGAAATCCATGAGCAGCCCGATGTAATCAGAAATGTTCTCTCAGGAAAACTGCCTGATATAACAAAACCTATTGTTCTTGATGAAGTGAAACTTACAAAAGACGAAATCAAAAATTTGAAAAGAATAGAAATTATTGCATGCGGTACTTCATTACATGCTGCAATGGTTGCAAAATATATTCTTGAAGCTTTCACAAATATTCCTGTGGATGTTGAAGCCTCAAGTGAATATATATACAGAAAAACTGTAACAGATGCCAACACTCTGGTTATTGGCATATCTCAATCCGGTGAAACATCTGATACAATTACAGCAATCAGACAGGCCAAAGCTGTAGGGTCACATGTTTTGATTATCACAAACAGACCGGATTCAATTATGGCGAGAGAAGCCCACAGTCTTATCCCCGTAAATGCAGGTATTGAAGTCAGCGTTGCGGCTACAAAATCTTTTAATGCGCAGCTAATTGCTCTATATCTGTTTGCAATGTATATAGCAGAGATAAAAGGTTCTTTTGATGCACAAAAAATAGAACAATTGAAACATGAAATGCTCCTTTTGCCTCAAAAAATAGAAGCAATCCTATCGCACAAAGAAGAGGTTATGAAATGCGCAAGAGCATTTGCTTCTTACAAAAACTTTATTTACATAGCCAGAGGAATAAATTATCCGACAGCATTGGAAGGTGCATTAAAACTCAAAGAAATAAGTTATATCAATGCTACGGGATATCCGGCCGGAGAATTGAAGCATGGCCCTATTGCAATGCTTGATGAAACCATGCCTGTACTTGCAATATTGATGCCCGGAAGTATTGTTTATGAGAAAGTACTGTCTAATGCAGAAGAAGCAAAAGCAAGAAATGCAAAAATGATAGCATTAACTTCGGCAGATGACGCTCATCTGCAGGATGTTTTTGAATACATCTTAAAGGTGCCTGCAGTTGATGAATATCTTTCACCCGTAATTGCCTCTGTTCCGCTGCAGCTTTTGGCTTATTATATTGCAGAGTTTCTCGGAAAAGATGTTGACCAGCCAAGAAACCTCGCAAAATCGGTTACGGTGGAATGATGATTACTACTGAACAAATTTTTATTCCAAAGACTGATAATCTGTCATCGGAGTATATTCAAGCTGAATTATCAAAAAAGAATATTGTTCCTTTGAGATGGGCAATTGTTGAAGTTTTGGACGAAGAATATGTTCTTTCAGTATCTTTTGAAAAATAATTAAATATTTTTAACATCTTATTTTTATTACGCAATATTTTTTATTTACGTACTTTACTAAAGTACATAAGAAATTTTGAAAGGAATAAATCATGGCACTTGTTAGTATTATTCAAAAAGATGCAACAACTGTTTTTAAAACATATAAAAACAAAGCAGGAAAAGACGCTGCGTTTGTTCTTGAAACAAAAATTCCCGGACTTCCTGCATCAAAAAAGATTATTCTTTGTGACGAAAACGGAAATCCGATGAAGTTGAGAGACATAACAAAAGATGGTATAGATATCTATGAAAGAACACAGGACGGTTTGACAATGCTCACAAAAGAAGACGGGCAGAAAATTAAACTTCCGAAAATCTTTTATGATATTTGTGCAACACTTTTTCACAGAAAATAAAAAGCCCCTGCGGATATCTGTAAAGCAAAGGCATTAATAAATTAGGAATTGTATATGTTTTATAGTTATGAACTGATAAGCTGCAAAACTTCCTGCAGAAGCTGTTTGTTCGTCTGGATAATTTTGTTGGCTGTATCAAGCTGCATTTTTGCCTGCTGGTAATACGAAATATTGGCTTTGAAATCACAGTTCGACATTTCAAGTAAACCGCCTCTTACTTCTCCCCTGCCGATTACAGGTCTTCCGGATTCTTCTGTTTCAATAAATTCACCCTGTTTTACTTCATAAAGACCTTCAGGGTTGTGGAAGTTCATAATAGCAAGTTTGTAAAGAGGTACAACATTTCTTCCTCCATCTGATTTTCCGTACAAAATACCGTCGCCTTTGAATTCAAATTCATCGTATTTTCCAAGGTATTTACCATTATTCGGGTCAATCCAGAGTTTAATGTTTGTGGTCGGGATATTCACGGCACCGCCTTTGATACCGGTTTCTGCATAAATATCCGCATCAATAGGCTTTGTACCCTGCATTATTTCACCTTTGTCATTGAGGATGTAACCTTGAACAGTGTATCCGCTCGGGTTTCTGTATACACCTTCTTTGTCAAATGTAAATTCGCCGAGCCTTGAATAAACAATCTGTCCGTCAGAACGGCGTAATGTGAAATAGCCCTCACCTTCGAGAAATACGTTTTCGTTAGAAGTACCCGGAGTAGATTTACCCTGACCTACATTTTTGTTAAATCCGTCAATAATAGCTGAATTTAAAAAAGTTTTAAATGTAGCCTGAGTTTCACGATAACCGGGTGTGTAAATATTCATCAAGTTTTCAGAAATAGCATCCATCCAGCTTGAGGTTGATTTTTGTGTATTAAGAGCGTTTACAAATGAATCATTCATTTTTTACTCTCCTCTTTCTTTTTGTTGATTTTGTCTTCGTTCACGGTTGTTCTGATTAGATTGTCTGTACATAAGATCATTGTACGGGAGATTTTGTTCATCAAATCTTTGCCTTAAAGAACTTATGTTATTTCTCAGATATGCTTCTACAGCTTTGTCTGACGGGATAAATTCCGCTGACACTTTCCCTTTTGAGTCTATTTTTAAAATAACTGAACAGTTGTTGTCAAAATCCAGTCTTACGGGTTTTCCTTCCTGATAAGCTTTTGCAATCAAATCTGAAAGGACTTTGGATGTCTGTTGAGTTTTGTATGTGGGGCCTATTTCGTCAGCAAATTTTATCAGGTTCATGTCACTGCCGTTTTGCTGTAATGCAAACTGTTTGTTATCGACAAGGTCGGCGAAAAATTTTGCATCTTCTTTTGAAATTTTTGCGGTGTCAAAGGAATAAATGCTTTTTATATTTTTCAAACTCATAACCGTGTCAAATCCGAATTTGTTCACATATTGTTCATCAATATTTTGAATTTGGTTGAGATTGTTTTGCTGCTGCATTTGCTCAATGCTTACTTTGTCGGTAGATTTAGGTTCTTCCAGATATTTTTTAAACTCATTGCCTTTTTCAGAAGCTGCTTCATCTTTTTTATCCTCTGTTTTTGAGGAATGAGAAACTTTGTGAGATTCTGAAACCTGCTGTTTTTCAGAGGCAGCCTGCTGTGTCTGCATTGTATCTGTCTGTGTTGTTGTACTACCTGTTGAGATATTCATCCGGATTGTTTCCTTCATTCAACTCTTCATTATAAAGAGGGTTTTTCATAAGTTCTTCGAGTTCTTCTTCTTGTTTTGCTTTTGTTTTTGCAAAATATTTTTGGATTGCAACTTCTGAAAGTTGTTTTAATTCTGCCTTTTTTTCTTCTTCTATATAGGCTTCTTTTGAATGTTCTTTGTGTTTTTCAAGAACTTTTACAGCTTTTTCAAGTTCTCTGAGTTTGTCTTTTTCTTCATCAAGAGCTTCTTGCGCTTTTTGCCTGTCGATTTCGAGGTTGTCACCTTTTACATACAAATGTTTGAGATAGGTGTCGTAAGCTTCATACATCGAAAAATCAGCCTGTCTCATATTTATTCTTGTTGAAGCAATCTCTTGATTATTCCTTTCAATAAGCCCTTCTATTTTTAATACCACTGCCTGAGCGTTTCTGACATTTTGAAGCTGTTCTTCTTTTTTTCTTATTCTGAAATCAAGAATTTTTTGAAGTCTGTAACGAAAAGGCATGGGGATACTATTTTTGACTACTTTACTACTTAATTATTAAGGATAACCTTCGTGATTACTACATCTGTTTGTATGATTATGATTTAATAATTTTGTTAAAAAAGTCAATGAAGACGGTAAAAAAATCTTTAAAGCCGCAGATATCGGTTTTTTAGTATACGGCAAACTTGTCCAGAAGCTTCAATGTTTTTTGATATATATTTTCTGCAGTGAATTTTGAGCCTATTATAACTGTATGCGGATATAAATCCGGAAGCGGAGCCCATTTCTTTATCATTTTGGGTCTTTTAAATATGCAGACAGTCGGTCTGCCGGTTGCATAAGATAAATGCATGGTGCCCGTATCTATGCTTATGACTGCTTTACAAAGCTGCATAACGTTTGCAAGCTGATAAATCGTTGTTGCATTTGTCAGGTCAACAAATTTAACGCAGCCTCTTTTTCTTAATTCATTTGCATATTCATTTGCTGCTTCTCCTGCACCGAAATAAAAAACAGTTTTGTTTTCTGAATTGAATTTTTCAATTAACTCAACTGCAGTATCTGCAGGAAGATAATTTTCTTTGTGTTTACCGACTGTGCATAGTCCTATAATCTCTTTTTCTCCGAATTCTTTTAACAGCTTTTGCGCAAAAGCATCATTATTTGCATCCGTAAGGTATTTTATCGGAACAACTTTTCCGTTTTCTCCAGTCAGTGCACGAATAAAATCACCGTTAATATCCTGCATTCTTGAAAGTTCTTTTTTTCTTTCAATAAGAATATCTGTCAAAGACCATTTTACATAAAATGAAGGCCCTGAAATTCTGTGTCTGGCATTTAAAAAGTATGAGAGTAAAATGGCTCTTTCATTGTCATACATAGCGAATGCCGCATAAATTTTGTTTTTATATTTGCAGTTTTGTATAAATTTAAAAAATCCAAAAAGTCCTTTATGTTCGCCTTTTTTGTCAAAATATATTACATCATCTACGCAGTACTGATATTTTGCAGCTTCATAAAAAGGTTTATTTACAACAAAAACAACCTTTGCGTCAGGATAGTTCATTTTTATGTTCTGACATAAAGTATTGGTCACAAGCACATCGCCAAAAAATGAAAGATTTATTATTAAAAAGATTTTTTCTTGTTGTGAGCTTTGCATAAATAACCGTGTATTTGTAATACTATTTTGTAATTATATCCCAATTCTTTCTAATTTCGCAAATAAAAACCCAAATTAGGTAAAAAAAAACCTGAGGCAATCTCAGGCAAAACTAGACTAATAGGGAAAACTCCATAAATCTCCAATATTTAACACCTAAAAAACAGGCATTATTGTTGATTAAACTTATCTTATATGCATCATAGCTTTATTTGTGACAGCTATCATCTGCATAGTTTTCCAGAAATCTTCCGGATCAAGTGTTGAACGATTTTCAAGATTAACAGTAACTTTTTCTGCATACATTTTTGCAAGTTTTTTATCGATTGCATTGTTAGGACATAAAGCCATATCTGTTAACCTCGTTTTATCTATCACTTACATATATATAAAGTATTTATAAAGTATATAATTTCAGTTTTTAAGTTTTTCGTTACATTTGTTAACATGCCTCGTAAATATAGATATAACAAGCATTTTCTTCATTGTATTTAAAAATTTTTAATAGAATTGTAAACCAAATAGATGATATTACTAAAGAATTTTTTTAATTGTGCCGATAAGTATAGTGTTAGACCGAAAGGTCAAACAAACCTCCTCCCCAAGTCTAGTAGCCGGCCTCAAAGGACGGCTTTTTTTTATTCAATTATTTTGCAAGCGGGTGTTAACCCTTAAGGGAAATAATAAACATGCATTTATCAATGTCGTTGGGGATGTTGGGCAGGTATGCCCAACCTACAACTGGTTAGCTTTTTGGCGAGTGTGAAACACAACTCAACCTCGAAGAGGTAATACGGCTTTGCCGTTGTGACCTTGGTTAAACACTGTTGATTTTCAGTATGAATTTTGACAGACCGAAACATTAGTGAAGTGGATGCAAAATTTATGATGAAAATTTACAGTGTTTTTTGGTAGCGTATGTTTCTTTCTTTTGAGATACTTTTCTTTCTTTGCACACGCAACTCAAAGAAAGAAAAGTATCAAAGAAACAAAAATAATTGTATTTACACTAAATTCTAAGATCCTGAACACACCGGTCTAAAACATTAATTCCCAAAATCACGCTTCAGGATGACAGGAAGATAATCGGTTTGCTGTTGGGCAGGTATGCCCAACCTACAACTGGTTAGCTTCTTGGCGAATGTGAAACACAACTCGACCTCGAAGAGGTAACACGGCTTTGCCGTTGTGACTTTGGTTAAACACTGTTGATTTTCAGTATGAATTTTGACAGACCGAAACATTAGTGAAGTGGATGCAAAATTTATGATGAAAATTTACAGTGTTTTTTGGTAGCGTATGTTTCTTTCTTTTGAGATACTTTTCTTTCTTTGCACACGCAACTCAAAGAAAGAAAAGTATCAAAGAAACAAAAATAATTGTATTTACACTAAATTCTAAAATCCTGATCACACTGATCTAAAACATTAATTCCCAAAATCATGCTTCAGGATGACAGGAAGATAATCGCTTTGGTGTTGGGCAGGTATGCCCAACCTACGACTTTGAATAAATTGGTGGGCAAAACGGAGTGTGCCCACACTTACTGACTAATCTGGAAGTTTCTGAAGTAAATTCAGAATGACATATTTACACTTATTCAATATTTTTCCATCTCCTACACTGATGTGTGCAAAATCTTTTTCTTTTAATTTTGAATTTCTTATATCAGCATTTACGCCAATAGATTTAAGGTTTCCTAAACTTGTTATCTTTGAATAACGGAAGTAGGCAGCCCCCCTATAGATTCAAGATTTCCTAAATCTGTTATTTCTGAATAGCTGAAATCAGCATTTCTGCCGATAGATTTAAGATTTCCTAAATCTGTTATCTTTGAAGCGACGAAATAAGCATCCCTGCCAATAGATTTAAGATTTCCTAAATCTGTTACATTTGAATACAAGAAATCAGCATTCCCACCGATAAATTCAAGATTCCCTAAATTTGTTATTTCTGAACCGCCAAAATAAGCATTGCCATTGATTGATTTAATTTTTTCAAACAGTTTGTTTTCATCTATACCTAAATCTTCAAAAGAGTAGTCTTTAGATGGCTGTTTATATTCAGAAATTGTTAAATATCCGTCTTTATCTTCTTTTGCATTTATTCCAAAATATTTATATATTGTTTTAACGTCATTATTTTTTATTGCTTCTTTTAAATCTTTTTTTATTTCTTTTATTTCTTTTCTTGCAGTTTTTGCAGATTTTATTTCATCTTTTGCATTATCTGTAAGTTCCAGCTTATTTTCAGAAATATGATTTTGTATAACATCAAAGTAATCAAGAGGAATTCTGCTGTTGTTTTTCTCGCCTTGAATTTCCTGTATTTTATCACCTACAAATCTGACTCCGAGTTTTGGCTTTCCGTTTTCAAGATACACGTGAAAATCCCCTTCGGCAAGGTATGGTTCAGCGTTATTACTTTTTGTACACCATGTTTTATAAGATAATGCTTTTAATTTTTCTACGTTAGCTTCAAAATTTTCAGGGTCGTTGTTTTTAGACGGGATAACTATCCATTTTGTAGCTGTTTCGCCGGTATTGGTTTCAGTGTCATCCATATAAAAAGCACGAAGGTTATTTTGATACATTTTATTTAGATCAAACTGGTATTTGCTATCACTTTTTGTGTTTTTATCAATTTCATATATACAATCAGCAAGAATTCCTTTGTTCAAAACAGGCGGAATATTATCGTTATCAGGTTCTAAATCTTTTGTTATTGCATTCAAAATTAAAAGCGCAGTTGTGCTTTTATAAGCGTCATTTTCATTGAAAATATAGTCAGACCATTCTTTTAGTATTGCTTTTCGTTGGATTTTAGTTTCTTTACACCGTCCGTCAAAGTTTTTTTCTGTTATTGCTTCTGCTTTTTCTTTTGCCCAGTTTTGTAAATCGATATTTGAGTTAAATTTTTCAATAGGAGCTTTGAATTTTTGAACAACCGCTAAATCTATACCTTCAAACTCTTTCTTTTTCATAGCGCCGAATGAAACAGTATCATATGTAAGTGGTTCCGGGTTTGGCTTTACTGTATGCGGCTTTTGAATATTTTTGTTATATTGGAAATTTATCGGGGAGAGGTTTATAAGCATTCTATATCCTTTTATTTTTATTTATATAATATAAATCACTTGAAAATAAAAATTGTTAGATATGTAGCTTTTCATTTCAAACTATTACAGAAGAAGGCATAGGTTTGGTATTCTTTTCCCAATAGCTAAAATATGCTCCTGTCATCCTTGAAAATTTACCTATTTGATTATAAAAAACTTTGAATATTTTTTGTTGGAAATTACCCCAAAAACATTGCGATATATTAATCTTTGATAATTTTTATTTGACAAAATTTAGTAAAATTTTTATTATAACAATAGTAAAATCAAGGATATACTTAAATGGAGAAAACTAATGGTCACGAAAAACTACACAGATGATGAATTTGAAGCTTTAATGGAGAAATATGATTACAAGTTTCAAAAAGGTGATCTCGTAAAAGGCCTCGTCTGTGGTTATGACTCCGAAGGAGTGATTGTCGACATAGGTGCAAAAACTTCTGCAATTGTACCTGAAAGAGAAGCCAGAGCTGACATGACAAAATCCGTCGAAGAAACTCTTCAAAAAGGTTCAGTTTATGAATTTTTAATTATCAAAGAAGAAGACGAAGACGGCAGATTTATGCTTTCATACAAAAAAGTTGCAATGGCATATGCCTGGAAAGAACTTGAAGAACTCAAAGCTGCTGATGCCACTGTGGAAGGTACAGTTGTTTCTGTGGTAAAAGGCGGTGTGCTTGCTGAGGTTAAAGGAGTTCGCGGATTTATTCCTTCCAGCCATTTGAGAGCAAAAGATACAGACAATATTGTTGGAGAAAAAATCGAATTGAAAATTCTTTCTCTTGATCCGGCTCAAAATAACTTTATTCTCTCAAATAAAAAAGTTTATTCTGATTCTCAAGATGAAAACAAAGAAACAATGTTTGCAAATCTCGAAGTGGGTCAGGTTGTCAAAGGTGAAGTCGTTCGTATCACTGATTTTGGTGCATTCATTGATATCGGAGGTATGGACGGGTTGCTTCCTCTGTCACAAATGTCATGGAGATGGGTTGATCATCCGTCTGATATCCTGAAAATCTCTGATACTATAAATGTTGAGATTATAGGTATAGATCACGATAAACAGAGAGTAAGCTTAAGCCTGAAAAATCTTGAAGCAGATCCATGGATTGAAGCTAAAAAGCAGATTAAAGAAGGAGACAAGGTCGAAGGTACCGTTACAAGAATAAAACATTTCGGTGCTTTTGTAGAAGTCTTTTCAGGTGTCGAAGCTTTGCTTCCTAACAATGAAGTTGTTGAATATCAAAACAAAAACAACTGTATTTTGAATGTGGGCGACAAGATTAAAACCACTGTTATTAAATTCAACCCTGATGATAGAAGAATCAGTCTAAGCATCGAAGAGGAATAATTAAAAGACCCTTTATAATTAAATAAACTCAAAAGCGGTTGTTTAAAGATGCAGCCGCTTTCGAGTTTGTAAAGAAATTTTAATATGTATTTATAAGCTATATATAGTTACGATATACAGCAGACAAATATTTGCATGAGGTTGTTTTTATATCATATATATATTATAATAGTTAGGTATAGGTTAATGTATGATAAATGCAATTGAGTCTTATAATATAAATAACAGAAATAATATTTCTATTTCTCCAAAAAATACGCAAACAAATTCAGTGAGGCAGACACAAAATGCCGTAAAATCCGTTACACAGCTTGTTTACGAGTCACTTTCCATGCTTACTGTTGCCTCTGAAAAAGGTTTGAGCAAGGAAGGTTTGACAAATTTCAAACAGCTGCTGGAAAACGAAAACATGACTGATAAAAATGCATACAAGCTTGTTGGAACTCTTCTGGACAGATTTAATGCATTGTCTTCCGACGGAGATTATATTACATCTTCGGATTTGACTACTGCTGTTACATATTCTGTCAGCCAGAGCCTTTCAAACAGCAATGTTATGAATTCTTTAATACAGGACGGAAAATTAAAAATTTCTTCGGAAATTGCAGATTTATATGGTATGGAGACAGCAAAAACCATTGCAATTGCACAGTTTTTGGATAGTCTTTCGGATGAAACTGTTTCCAAACTCCTTGAAGGTATGAAAAATGCTCAGGCAAAATCTTCTGTAAAATCTGATGATTATTATGGAAACAGATATACAAACGATGATTATCAAACAGTTAACTTTAAAATTAAAAACAATTCTGTTGATATCAGGGTTTGACGTTTTTTTTCTTTTTTTTATCAGGCGATTTTTTTGCTTTTTGTATATTGTGAATACCCTTGTAATTTAACAGGAGTGTATCTTCTGAGATTATTCCCGTATCAAAAAGCATTTGAGCCTGTGCTTTATTGTATTCAATAATTGAAGTAATAAGCTGCTGACGGGCTCTGGTTTTTTCTGTCTGCGAAGTTAAAACATCAATAAATGTATTTTGTCCTACATCAAAACCTATAAGTGAAAATTTTAAACCTTCATCAGCAGCGGCTACCTGCTTTTTGTTGGCTTCGATTTTTTCAAGAGCGGTTCTTGAGTTGTAATAGGAAGATACAATATTTTCTCTTATAGTTCTTTCCAGATTTGTCAGTTCAAGTTTTGCTTTTTTCAGATTTGCCAGATCAGCATTTTTTTGAGTCAGTGTCCCTATCCCCAGTTTTTTTCCTAGAGGAATTTCCGCATTTATGCTCCACGTGTGGTTTGGTCTGAGACTACCTGTATCAGTAGTTCCGACTCTTGCAAATTCAAAGGATAAATTTATATTTGGAGCGAAATCGGTATAGTTTCTGTTTTTTATGTTATTTAAAGAACGTATCTGCGCACGTTTTGCTTTTATATCCTCTCTTGACTGCAATGCAACATTGTACAAACTTTCAACGCTGTTGTTTTTTCTTACAAGCTCTCTTGGCTGCGAGACATGTTCAAACGGATAAAGAGTGAGCGTAACTTCAAGCCCCATAATATTAGCAAGTCTCGCCTGTTTCAGTCTGAGATTATACAAAGCGGAAAGCAGTTCCTGTTTTGCATCTGCATATTGCGCTTCGGCTCTTAGAATATCATATTTTGTGCCTATACCTATATGATATCTTGCCTGCATAAGTTTCAGCTGCTCTGCACGGTCTCTGAGATTGGACAAAAGTACTTCTATATTCAATTTTGCCAGCAAAAGGTCATAATAGTACAGAGTTGTATTTAACAGTAATTCTTTCTGTGTGTATTTATAATTGTGTTTGCGAGCTTTGTACTGGTTGTTTCCGCTTGCTATATTGAATAGTACACTTCCGTTTCCAATAATGGGGTAATTTATCATAATACCACTGTATATGGGATTTTGTCTGATAGTTCTCGGTAAGATATCACCGACAAGAAATTCCCCGTGTACTGATTGTATTTGGTATCTGTAATAGAAATCAGGCAGTAACTGTGCAAGATTGTTTCTGTATAACCATTTGTACTGTTCTTTTTCCTGTTCGGAAATTTTTACGTCATAGTTGTTTTCCTGCGCAATTTTTAAGCAGCAGGATAAATCTACGGGTATTAAATTTATATCAAGCCCCTGTTTAATCTGTTTGTCTAAATCACTTTGTTTGTCAGCATCAAAGGTGCTTTTGCCTTCCTTTAATAATTCTAAAAATCTTTCGCTGTGATAATCCCAGATTAATTCTTCTTCAATTTTGGGTAAAGCTGCTATAGCAGGTCGGTTTATCAAAAAAAGACATATTAATAAAAACAATGATACGGCTTTTTTCATGATTACCCCAAATCTTTATAGCTTCTGAAAGAGCTTTATATATGAAAGAATATTTAAAACTTATAAAATTTCTTATACCCTGTTATCTATATATTGGAATTAAAAAGAAAAGCTTGACAAAGAGTTAGGTTAGACTTACAATAATAATGTTAGTTAAAACTAACTCCAGGCTAATTGTACTGCTGTAAGAGGGACAACCTTTGTGGGCTTACAGTATTTAGACCAATACCATAATTCACCTTTGGTGATGGCTGCATACTTTCTCTGGCAGCCTTTTTATTTAGCTGAATTTGTTTTCACTCTATAATAATTGGAATTTGTGGTTACAATATAATAGCATTGTTAGTTCGGTATTGTCAGATTAGTAAATATAACCTGTAATTTGTTGTTTTTCCTACGGGATGACTTTCACCTGCATTTTGAAAACAGGTTCATGCAACTCGTTTCTCTTTGATTAACTTTGTTTCCAAACGGAGGATGGCGAATAATTAAGATAAGTTTTGGCTAACATCACAAAGACTTTTATCTAAATGCCAAGCTGCCAATCCTTTTCCGGAAAATTGACCTGCCTGATTATATTAGTTCACTATACGAGAACCTTGAAAAGAATTTCGTCTTTCAAATTCATCATCAATTCTGTTCAGGATTTCAAATTTTTTGTTAAGCCATTTAGGTGCGATTTTAATTGCCTGCAAACCGTTTCCGCCTAAGCGGTGGATAGTGGTGTGTGATGGAAGTAACTCAAGGCAGTCACAAGCTATGTTGATATATTCATCTTCCTCTAAAAGAGTAATTTCTCCATTTTCATACATGTTATACAGTTTTGTATTCGGAAAAACACAAAGACAATGGAATTTTACTCCGTCCACACCAATATCAGCCAGTGTTTTTACGGTTTGAATCATATCTTCTTTTGTTTCTTCGGGCAATCCCAAAATTACATGCACACAGACATTAATTCCACGTTTTTTTGTTTCATTATAGGCTTTTAAAAAGGTTTCAAAATTGTGACCGCGGTTTATTAGTTTTAAGGTTCTGTCATGCATGGACTGCAGTCCGTACTCTATCCATGTTTCATATTCGTCTTTGTATGACGCAATCAAATCAAGTTTTTTTTCATCTATGCAGTCAGGTCTTGTGCCGATGGAAATTCCGATAACATCTTTGCGGCATAATGCGCTGTTATAAATTTCTTGAAGTTCTTCAACCGGTTTATAGGTGTTTGAATATGCCTGAAAATATGCCATAAATTTTTTGGCTTTAAATCTTGAAGATAAGGTTTCAACACCTGTAAAAACCTGTTCTTTTACAGACAGGTTGCTGCTGTGTGCACGGGAAAAACTGCCTCCGTCATCACAAAATATGCAGCCTCCCGATGAAATGGTTCCGTCTCTGTTCGGACAAGAAAAACCGGCATCCAGAGTGATTTTATACACTTTGGTGCCGAATTTTCTTTTTAAATATTCACTAAATTGATAATATCTTTTTTTAGTTTCCGGACGGGGAAAAGAAATTTCTTCCATAATATGAAACTATTCTGCGCCTTCCATATCTTCAGGAAGTACAGGATAGAGGTAATGTTCTCCGCATTTCGGGCAGACAACTTCCTGTTGTTTTCCGTCTTCAAGAATTGCAACTTCAAACAATTCTCTACAGCTTGATTGTACACATCTTATTGCCCATGAAGGTCTTACTATTCTTGCCATAATTCATTCTCCGTTTGTCTGAACCTGTTTAGTCTTTAAAGGAACTCTTGTTTGAGTACCGTTAAGTATAAGCATTAAAAATCTTATCATATTTTGATGTTTTTATCTAGTTTTATAAATCTAATTAAACATTAAGGCAATAGAAAAATATCATTTCTGTTTTTAAAATGATTGCATGACTGAAAAAAATCAAAAACAAAAAATAGTGATAATCGGCGGAGTTGCTGCAGGCCCAAAAATTATGGCAAAACTTCTTCGCACCTTTGGAAATTTTCAAATAGATTTATACACGGAAGAAGATATGATATCTTATTCTGCCTGCGGTCTGCCTTATTTTGTAGAAGGGCTTATTGAGGACGTAAACAAACTGATTGTGAGGACACCGGAACAGTTTGAACAAAAAGGTGCAAATGTTCATTTGAATAAAAGATGTACAAAAATTTTACCTCAAGAACACAAAATAGTTGTACAGGATACAAAAACCGGGATAATACAGCAGGTTGAATATGACAAACTTGCTATTACAACAGGTGCAAGGCCCATTCTTCCGCCTATTAAAAACCATCATCTTGAAAATATATTCACTATAAGAAAAATAAAAGACGGCGTAAATATAAGAAATAAAATAAGAGATAAAGACACGAAAAAAGCTGTAATTGTGGGTGGCGGCTATATCGGCATTGAAATGCTTGAAGCATTTTTTAAAAACAATCTGGAGGTTACTCTTATTGAAAGGAAGGAACATATTCTCTCAATTTTTGATGCTGAAATCAGTGATATGATTGCAGCAGAAATTGTAAATATGAGTAAAGGCAAAGTCAAAATTTTAACCTCAGAATCCGTTGTTGCTTTTGAAGGAGGCAACGGCAAAGTTGAGAAAGTAATTACAGATAAAGGTCAAAAAATTGAAGCGGATATAGTGGTTATTGCAACAGGTATTGTTCCCAATACTGAAATTGCTGCAGATGCAGGGATTGAACTCGGAGTCAGTAATGCGATAAGAGTGAATAACAGGATGCAGACTACAGTAAAAGATATTTATGCGGCCGGTGACTGCATAGAAAATTTTCATCTTGTATCAAAAAACTACTGCTGGATACCGCTCGGTTCATCTGCAAACAAGGAAGGTCGCTGTGCGGCAATAAATATTGCAGGAGGATACGATGCATTTGCCGGAGTTTTGGGTTCTGCTGTGACAAGATATGATACGATGTCAATTTCTTTGACAGGTTTAACTGAAACAGAAGCCAAAAAATTTGGTTTTGATGTTATCAGTTCTACAATGACAAAAAAAGACAAAGCAGGTTACATGCCTGATGCCGAAAATATTACACTTAAGCTTGTTGTAGATAAGCGCTTAAAAAAAATTCTTGGCGCTCAAGCTTTTGGCAACGGCGATGCTGACAAAAGAGTGAATACAGTAGCAGCAGCAATTGCTGCAGATCAAACTCTGGATAATTTTTTGCATACAGATATGACTTATGCTCCTCCGTTTTCAACCTCTGTTGATCCTCTCCTATCGGCTGCTCTTGTAATAAACAATCAAATATACAAATCTTAGATTTTCGTTATGGTATAATATTTTTTGTCAATATTTTGTGTATTTTTAGACAAAAATAGTTAAAGAAAAGGAATCAGATATGTTGGATATGAGATATTGTGAATTGAGCAAAGATGGTTTTGGCTGTTGTATGACTGTAAAAGAAACTCTTTTTAGCGGTCAATCGGAATTTCAAAAAGTCGATATTTTTGACACCGAATCTATGGGCAGAGTTTTGACTCTTGACGGTTTAATGATGACAACTGAAAAGGATGAATTCTATTACCACGAAATGATATCGCATATTCCGATGATAAACCACAAAAATCCTGAAACCGTGCTTGTTATCGGCGGAGGTGACGGCGGCACTATCAGAGAAGTTTTAAAACACGATACTGTGAAAAAGGTTGTGTTATGTGAAATAGATGGTATGGTTGTTGATGCTTGCAAAAAGTATCTTCCGACTATAGGCTGTGAGCTTGATAATCCGAAAGTTGAAGTAAGAATTGAAGATGCAATCGAGTTTATAAAAGACAAAAAAGCTCAATATGACGTTATTTTAATCGATTCAACAGACCCTATGGGCCCCGGGGAAGGACTTTTTACAGAAGAATTTTATACAAATGTAAAAGAAGCATTAAAAGATGGCGGTATCATGTCTGCCCAATCCGAATCTCCGTTTATAAATCAAGCTGAGATGAAAAAGATGTATCCTTTATTAAGAAAAGTATTTCCGATAGTAGACACATTTACAGGCCCTATTCCTTCATATCCGGGCGGATATTGGAGCTGGTGTTTTTGTTCTGAGAGTGTAAAACCTCTGTCATATATAGATGAAACCAGAGCGGAAAAAATATCAAAACAATGCAAAATATATAACAAAGATTATCATCTTGCTCGTTTTGCACTTCCGAATTTTGTAAAAGATCTCGTAAAATAGATGAATATAAAGATTATTGCAGTCGGAAAACTTAAAGAAAAATATACAAAAGATGCTGTATCAGAGTTCCAAAAACGTTTGGGAGCTTATTGCAGTTTGTCGCTTGTGGAAATTCCTGCTCAGGAAATAAAAGATGACAATTTGGCTCAAAAGTATATGGATATAGAGGGAGAAAAGATACTTTCTGCTGTAAAAGAAGACTCTTATGTCATTACTCTTGAGATTTTTGGCAAAATGCTTTCTTCGGAAGAATTTGCAAAAAAAATAGAAGAATTGTCTAATGAAGGTCATAATGAAATTGTATTTGTTATTGGCGGTGCAAACGGGCTTTGTGAAAAAGTGAGACAAAGAGCTAATTTCAAATTAAGTTTTTCAAAAATGACATTTACACATCAACTTTTTAGAATACTCCTATATGAGCAGATTTACAGGGCTTTTAAGATAATTCGTAAAGAATCTTATCATAGATAGCTGAAAAAATGTTTAAAATTTAAAAAAATGGGCATTATCATGATAGATACAGAAAGTGAGTGATTTTCATGACAGTTAGTCCTATATCAGCTTCAATGATGTCAATGTATGTGCCCCTGGCGGTCACAGAGAAGTCTGATGCTCAGGATTATGAATATCAGCTCATTGCACAGCAGCTTCAGGCCTACGGAATAACACCGTCAGGCGACAAAGAAACTGATGAAAGAAAACTTGAGATAATTGAAACAATGATTCAAATGCAAGAGTCTCAGGAAAGCTCAAAAACAAGACAGTCTATTCCTTTTGAAGATATTATGAATACCTTAAATCTTACTGTTACAGGGGATCTTGATGAAGATTATGAAACTACTATAGACGAACTTGACTATGAAATAGATATGGCTTATACAGACGAAGAAAAAGAATATTTTGAAGCCTTGAAAGACCAGGTTGAAGCTGAATATAATTCTTCAAAAGAAAACAGTATAAGCTACTATAGCAATATAGATCAGGCAAGTTTAATGAGCAGGTATTTCTTAGGAGTTTAATTTTCAAAAATAACTCGTTTGCTCAAATTATGAGCATTCGACTAACTAATGATACCACGGAAGAGTTACATCTTCCGTTTTTTTTCGCCAAGAAAAACAGGTTCAAGAAGCAGTTTTCTCCTGTCTGCAATTTTTTGATAATTTTCATTAATAGGAAGTACAACACCGGTTTTTATTGCATCAAGAAAAACTATTGCATTTTCAGGTTTTTTTGACGGCTCAAGAAATTTGTCAGAATATGCACAATCCGGTCTTGCAGGCACTATCAAACCGCTTTGTGAAAGCTTTTCCAGTGATTGTTTAGAAGACATAAATTTGATGAACCTTAATGCTTCTTTTTTATGTTTGCTTGATTTTGAAAGGGCATATCCTGAAGCATCTATATTTACTATTGAGCCTTTTTTCCCTTTTGGAAATTGAACGATATCCCAATCAAAGTCAGCTTCCTGCCTATACTTTGGTACAAGCCATCTGCCTGATACCTGCATTGCTATTTTTTGCTGCAAAAAAAGCTGGGCCATTGTTAGACTTGAACTTTGAAATTTTTTTGGTGCAACATTATATTTGTTTGCAATGTCAGAATAAAAATAAATTGCATCCAGTGTATTTTTATCTTTACCAAAAATTTGTCCGCCGTTACTCAATACAAAAGGCAGCCAGAATATGAAATCAGTTTCAAAACTTGTTCCCCACAAATCATTCAATCCGTCATTGTTTGTATCTTTTGAAAGTTTTTTTGCAATTTCAAGATATTCATCAATTGTCCAATCTGATTCAGGATATGCTATTTTGTTTTTTTTAAACAAATCTTTGTTATAATAAACCACTAAATCTGAAATATCTCTTGGAATAGCATATATTTTCCCTTTATAAGTAAAGTTTTCAACGGCTTTTTCAAAATATTCATTTTGATTAATGTACGGTGTCAAATCTTCAAAGAGGTCTGCTTTTATATATTTCGGGGCATAATAATTATTTACAAAAACAACATCCGGTGCCAGATTTGACGCAAACAAAAGATGAATTTTTTGAAAGTAGTTTTGCGGAATATGCAAAAATTCTATTTTAATATACGGATTGTTTTTTTCAAATTCTTTTATCAATGGACAAATAAAAGAAATTTCACTTTGTGACCCCCAGCTTGCAAATTTTACAGTCGTTTTTGTACTCTTTTGTGGATTATAAAAAACAGCAAAAGGTAAACATAAAAAAATCAGTACCCCGAATAATAAAAACTTTTTCATGTATTCTATTATATATCAACTAAAGCTCAAGAAGAACATTCATTTTTGAATCACTGACTTCGAGAAGAGCTTTGTATGAACCGAGACGAACAATATAGCGTTCTTTTGCTCCAAGGTTTTCAGAAAGTCTCGGACGAATTTCTTTACTGCTTAAATTGCTGAACTGATTAAGCAAAAATATTTCATTGCCTATATATCCGATAAGAGAATATTTTTTATCATATTCAACCAGACAAAGTCCTTTATTGCTGGATAATTTTGCTGTATTTAAAAGCATTGGATTTTTCTTTCCGGTATGAACAGGAGTTGTTGCATAACCGGCAGAAGGTTTGCTTTTTAGTATTTGTTCTGTTTTTGAAGATATTTTTGTTGATTTTGTTTTGTTGTTCTGCAAAATCGGAGTATGTGAAACAGGAATATTTTGACCGGCTGAAACATTTCTTTTCGATACATTGCTTTCAAGTTTCTGCTCTGCATTCTTTGCCTGCGGCTGGTTTATTTTTATGTTTCCGATAGTTTGCCGTTTCTGATTTTTAGATGTTTTTTCTTGTTTTATTTGAATTTCACTTTCTTCTTTTTCTTCCTTTATTCTTCCCGGTACATCTTCTGTCACTTCTCTAAAAGTTCTAAAAACCAGAGAAACTATGAACATAGGGAATACAATTGCAGCAACAATTGCAAAAAAACGTTTAAAATCAAAGCCCTCACTGTCATATTCATCTTGAACTTCTACAATCGGAGGTATGCTGCCTTCTTGAATAAGTTCAGCCTGAGGATTATACTTGGGATCCAGCACTTTATACTGGTAATCTGAAGCTAATGCCCGGGGACCAAAAGCAATTGAAGTAAATAAAAATGCAGTAAAAATTAATAATATTTTAATTCCAGTACGATAATTCATTTTGATGACATAATCCAAATTAAATTTATAAATGTTCAACTAGTTGTTAACATTGTAGCAACAAAAACGAGACATTTTCAACCCTGATGTAACTCATTGTTAAGCACAATATTATCAACAAGACCTTTCAAACCGAGTTTGTAACTATCCACACCAAATCCGGCAATTTGCCCTATACAAACCGGTGCGATAAAAGAATTTTTTCTGAATTCTTCACGTTTGTGAATGTTAGATATATGCACTTCAACAGCCGGCAATTCAACAGCAGCTATAGCATCTCTTATTGCAACACTTGTATGAGTATATGCGGCAGGGTTGATAACAATCCCATTGCAATTCCATTCAAATTTTGCTTTTTGGATTGCATCTACTATTTCACCTTCAATATTGCTTTGAAAAAAACTTATTTCAACACCGCATTTTGCAGCGTATTCCGTAAGCATTTTTTCTATTTTTTCAAGAGTTAATGTCCCGTATATTTCCGGTTCTCTTGTTCCAAGCAAATTTATATTTGGGCCGTTTATTACTAAAATTTTCATATAAATAATTTAACATGTGTTTATTTATTAAGTCTATATAAATTATTTGATTTCTGAAAAATTTAGACAAAATGAAGGAGAATTGTTGTTAAAAATTCAAGGATTTCAGCAACAAAATACCAATCAAATATCAATGATTAATCAAGAGAGAATATATCTTTCAAATCTTCATAAGTAAGTGACTTGCCGATATTTCTGTCAACAGATATTACACTATCAACAAGGTCTCGTTTTCTTGATTTGAGTTTTTGAATTTTTTCTTCAACAGTACCCTTTGTAATCATTCTATAAACAAAGACTTTCTTTGTCTGGCCGATACGATAAGCCCTGTCTGTTGCCTGATCTTCAACAGCAGGATTCCACCACGGGTCATAATGAATTACATAATCCGCACCGGTCAGGTTCAAACCTGTACCGCCGGCTTTCAAGCTGATTAAGAAAATAGGTATTGTCGGATCGGAATTAAATCTTTCAACAACTTCCTGACGGTCTTTCGTACTACCTGTAAGATATTCGTGTTTAATACCTTCTTTAACAAGCCATTCTTTAATGATGTCAAGCATATCAACAAATTGGCTGAATAAAAGAACTCTGTGTTTTTCAGCAATAATTTCTTCAAGCATAACTTTCAGCTGTTCGAACTTGCCGGATTCTTTTATTCCTTTAACATTTTCTTTGTCGTAAAGTCTCGGATGACAGCATATCTGTCTCAAGCGCAGCAATGCAGAGAAAATGGACATTCTGCTTTTTTCGATACCTTTTTCCTCGATAGATTTGAAAAGTTCTTCTCTTGTTGAATCCATAACCTCGAGATAAAAATCTTTTTGCTCGGGTGTAAGTTCGCAATATGCAACGTTTTCGATTTTATCCGGCAAATCTTTTGCGACATCTCTTTTCATACGTCTCAAGATAAATGGATAAATCTGTGATTTCAAACGTTTTTCAACTGTTTTATCTTCACGTTCCATAATCGGAGTAACATATCTGTAATTAAACTCATTTTTGTCAAACAAAAATCCTGGCATCAAGAAATCAAAAATTGACCAGAGTTCTTCCAGCCTGTTTTCTATAGGTGTACCTGACAAAGCAAGTTTATGTTTGCAGTTCAGTTGTTTTACACTCTGAGCGGTTATAGAATCCGCATTTTTAATGTTTTGAGCTTCATCAAGGATAACATATCTGAATTCATGTTTTTTGAGCTTTGCAATATCTCTTCTTATCAGAGCATAGCTTGTAATGATTACATCATATTTAGGAATTTCTTTAAAAAGTTCTTTTCTTTCAGTACCGCTTAATTTTAAACAGGTAAGTCCCGGAGCAAATTTTTCAATTTCGTTTTCCCAGTTAAAAACAACAGATGTCGGGCAGATTACAAGATTCGGTGCTTTTTTGTTTTTCTCTTTAGCTTTTTGCAAAAGAGCAAGTGCCTGCAATGTTTTACCCAGACCCATATCATCCGCAAGAATACCATTCAAACCATACTGATACATAAACCAGAGCCAGCCGAAACCTCTGGTCTGATATTCTCTGAAATCAGCCTGAATACCTTTAGGCAGTGATGGTACATCCATTGTTGAAAATGTAGAAATCTGTTTCCAGAATTTGCTAAATCGCCTGCTCATTTTGAGCTTCAGACCCAAATTCTCCATTTCTGAAATCAAACCGGCACGATAGGTTTTTACAATATATCTGTTTTCATCATTCTTATAAACATCAAATGTATTAAAAGCTCTCATCAATGAATAAACATCCATTGTAGGAACTTCTGCAAAACCCAGATTTTTTATTCTGACATATTTGCTGTTGTCAAGTGTAAGAGCATATACATCATCAAAAGGAATAATCTCTTCTCCTACTCTTCCGTATAACTCAACCTCAAAACTATCCGTTGAATCCAGCGAAAAATCTATTTCAGCACACAATTCAAAAGGATCTTTTGTGAGTTTAAAGAAGGACATATCGTCTTTTTCTTCAAAAATCCATCCGTCTCCGGCCTGTTGAATATAATAATTGTAAAAATCTATAGCATTTTCTTTTTCCAAAGCGAGATTGTTTGTCTGCATTGGAGCAAACTTGCAGGCCAGAAGCATATTATAAGCTGCTTCTTCGTGCTGGGGATTTCTTTTTACCCAGTACAACAAATCTTCTTTCGGTTTTTTGATGGTTACATAAGGAGTTTTTTCAGTATGTTTTGAATAAGGAACTCTTGTTCCGTCATAATCAAACTCAAGCTCTGCTTTCAAAGAACCGTCATAATCAAGTCCGAGTTTAACAACATTAACCGGTGGTTTTTGCTCAAGAAAAAGTTTTTCAATAACATCAGAGACGGTTACTTTCATGACCTTTTTGAGCTTTGGAAGTTCTTCGTATAAAAACTTTGCACCGTCCGCATCTTTTACATCAGTAAAACTTGCTTTAATTAAACTTTGAGGCAATGCCGAAACAGGTGTTGTAGTCGGGAAAATCACATTTTTGTATCTGCCCCACTTAAGCTGTCTGGAAAAATATCTGATTTCCTCAAACGGATAAGAATCCGACCCGTCAGGTCTTTCCCAGGTTAAAGACAAAAGAACATTTCCTACCATAGAAAAATTAACTGACAAAGCGAGTTCCCACTCTTTATCATCAAAACGCAGTCTGTCTTTTGTTTTTCCGTCAATAACTTCTTCAGCTTTTGAAAGGAGCTGGAAAAATCCATCAAATTTGTTTATCGGTACATCATACCATCCGGCTTTTTTATCAAGTCTTGAACGCTGTAAAAGAAGCTGGAATATTGCGAGTTCAACCTTTTCTTCATCGTTTAGAACAAATGAGGGGTCATTTCTTTGAACTTCAATTAAGGCTCTTAAAATAGCTTCTAAATCACGAATAACCTTGCCGGTTGCTCTATCCATAACAAGTATGGAGAAAAAGTTCTGTCTTCTTTTCGGATTAAAATGAAAAATATATTTCCCTGTAGGATTTTCAACAGGCGGAATATCTTCATCAGGATATTCGGTTTTAATTTTGTGAACTCTTTCAAGATATTCATCATAAACTTTATCTTCAATTACCTTAAGGCCGACAGCTATGGCATGTTTGCACCATTCTTCTTTCAATGGACAGCTGCAATCGGCTTTTACCCCATTTTTGGTAAAAGTCAAACTCGTTTCATACGCATCTTGAAAGTTGCCTTTCACTTTTGCATCGACACCTGCAAGTTTTGTTTCATAAGAAAGGACTATGTCTTTTTGAAAACTTTCATAGCCTCTTCTCCAGCTGCCCGGTGTTGCTTTATCTTTGATGTATTTGTAGTTAAATTTGCAAACGCTCATATTTTACTGTTAACCGGATATTCCTCATCAGAAAAGAGTTACAGGTGCTTCTCTATTTCTGACAAAAACTTTTTAAACAAAAAAGGATGTTGATTTAAACCACTAAAATCTATATCTGACAACCCTTTTGTTTAATTCCACAAAGCAGTTCAAAACCTTATCTTAATAACTGCTAATATTGATTATACATGAAATTAAAAAAATAACAATACTTTATACTCAATATCACAATTACCCTGTCATAGTGATTGAAATGTTTGTATAAAAATTATTTTCGTATCATAATTATTGTGATGGAAAATCTAATCGTGATTTTTAAATTTTAATTGTGAAATTACAAAATACGCATAAATTTTAAAAGAAAGGTGAACACATGCTAAAAGAACAACTAGACAAAATTATGCGTCCGAAAGCAATTGCCGTAATCGGAGCATCTACAAAAGACCATACAATTGGTTCTGACATCATGAAAAGATTGAAAGAATATAATTTTACCGGACAAATTTATCCTGTAAACCCTAAAGGCGGAGAAATTCAAGGTTTTAAAGCTTATACAAACGTTAAAGAAATTCCCGGCGAAGTTGATTTGGCTATTATCGTTATTGCCCAAAAATTCGTTTTGAATGCAATTGATGAATGTCATGAAAAAGGTATCAAAGGTATCTGTATTATTTCAGCAGGCTTCAAAGAAGCAGGTGCCGAAGGTGCGGAAGCTGAAAAACAACTCGTTGCAAAATTAAAAGAATACGGTATGAGATGTGTTGGCCCTAACTGCCTTGGTGTTGTAAACACAGCTCCTGACATCAGAATGGATGGCTGCTTTGCAGAATCTCTTCCTGAAAGAGGAAACATCGGTTTTGTTTCTCAATCAGGTGCTTTAGGCGGCGGTATTTTAAACATCCTAAAAGACCTCAACCTAGGTTTTGCACAGTTTATCTCTATCGGAAACCAGGCAGATGTTAATGCTGAAACAGCTATCGAATACTGGGAAAATGAAGACGATGTTCAACAAATTCTTTTGTATATGGAATCTATCCAAAATCCGGCTAATTTCAGAAAACTTGCAACAAGAGTAACAAAGAAAAAACCAATTCTTGCTTTGAAAGCAGGACGTTCAGCAGCAGGTGCTTCTGCAGCATCTTCTCACACAGGTTCTCTTGCCGGTGCTGACAAAGCAGCAAATGCTTTGCTTATGCAATCAGGTGTAATCAGAGAATACTCTTTGAAAAATCTTTTTGCGACTGCAAAAGTTTTTGCAACTTCTCCTATTCCAAAAGGAGACAGAGTTGCTATCATTACAAACTCAGGCGGCCCCGGAATCATGGCTACAGATGCTGTATGTGAATACGGTATGCAAATGGCTAAACTTTCCGATGCTACAAAAGAAAAATTAAGAAGCTTCTTACCTGCAGCTGCCAGTGTTAAAAACCCTGTAGATATGATTGCTTCTGCACCTATCGAACACTACAAACAAACTCTTGAAACTGTTATTGCAGATGAAAACGTAGATATGATTGGTGTTATTTATCTTCCGTTCCTTGGTTTGAAAGATATTGATGTTGCTCAGGCATTAATGGAAATCAAAGCAAAATATCCTGAAAAACCGATTATCGGTATTTTCATGACTAAGAGTGAATTCTTCACAAAACTTTCTAATATGGATGTTAATATGCCGTTCTTTATGTACGCAGAAGAAGCTGCTGACGGATTTAACAGACTTAATCAGCAGAGATTGTGGATGCAAAGACCGGAAGGAAAAATGCCTGTCTATGATGTAGACAAAGCTAAAGCTGAAAAAATTATCAAAGCAGCAGTTGCTGACGGTCGTGCTCAGTTGACTACATTGGAATCAATCGATGTGTTAGACGCTTATGGTATCAGAGCTTGCAAATACGGTCTTGCAACTAATGAAGAAGAAGTTGTTAACCTCGGAAACTCTATCGGGTATCCTGTTGTTATGAAAATGACTTCAAAAACAACTTCTCACAAAACTGATGTAGGCGGTGTAAGAGTCAATATCCAATCAGAAGAACAATTGAGAGCAGAATACAAAGACCTTATTGCCAAATTGACAGAAAAAGGACTTATTGACGGTCTTGAAGGTGTAATCATTCAGGAAATGGTTAAAGGCAACCGTGAAATGGTTTGCGGTATAGCCACAGATCCTCAATACGGTCCTATGATGATGTTTGGTTTAGGCGGTGTATTCATCGAAACTATGAAGGATGTTACTTTCAGAATTGCTCCTTTGACAGATGTTGATGCTGATGAAATGATTAAATCTGTAAAAGCATATGAACTCTTGAAAGGTGCAAGAGGTACAAAACCTGCTGATATGACACAAATCCAGGAAACTCTTCTTAGATTGTCTCAAATGGTTAATGACTTCAAATTCATTGATGAGCTGGATATCAACCCTCTGCTTATATCTGAAAAAACAGGTGAAGGTATTGCGGTTGACGGACGTATCAAAGTTAGAGTTGATGAAGTTAAAGAATACTTTGGCTGCGGAACAGAATGCTGCTCTTGCTCTAAGTAATAATCAGCATAAAGAAAAAGAGAAAAAGGCCGGATGTAAAATTCCGGCCTTTTTTAATGTATTTTTTGATATTCTATATTTATCGAAACAAGACAAGAGATGCTTTGTTATTAATATTACTGCTGTAAATTTTTGTGCAGACTAAATACACAGTTTTACTCCCGGAGTCTTTCAGATATATTTATACCTGTGTTGTTTCTGTTTTATTCTTCTGCTGAAGTTTTGTCCATGATTCAAATGCTGATTTCAAAGTATTTTGTTTTTCTGCATAGTTTTTGTAAAGACTGTCAGTTTGTGTACCGATTATATTCAACAGGTAGCCTATTGCAAAGCCTAAAAATAGGTTCTTGGCTCCTGTCCATCCTCTTGTATTTCCGTAATAAGAAGTTGCAACACCGCCCAGGATAGGTATACCCTGTGTAAGAGTTTTGGATATTCTTTCTTCTTTTCCGTCAGCGCTGACAACCATAAGTGTACCGAGAGCTGTTGGCCCAAGGATACCGATAATATCTGCAGGCAGTGAACCGACTTGAAGTTCTGCAAGTTTTTCGTACGCATTCAATTCAGAAGCTATTGCAGTATTCAGGTTTTTATTTAAATCATTCATGTATTTTTTTGCTTGGAGATACTGTGGAGAATTTTTGCCGTACAAATCTTTTATTACGGTTATTGCCTCCTGGGCAATGCCTTTTTTGGCTACCTGAGGATCAATTGCCGTATAGAATTCAGCTATTTTGTTTTTTACATCATTAAGGTTTGATGCGTATTGTTTATCCCTTGCAAATATTTCAGAAAGCTTGTTCATATCAGACTTGAAAGCATTATACAATTTTTCTCTGATTTCTTTTTCTGCAGGGCCTGATGCTGTTTTGTAATCTTCAAGTGTTTTACTCAAATTTTTTATGACATCAACAGCATTTTCATCTTTTGGGTTAATATTGATTTTTATATCGTTCAAGATTCGTTTGATGTTGTTGTAGTTGTCATTAACATTATTTGAAAGTTTTGTTTTGCTGGCAATAAGAGTTTCTGCAAGAAGTCTTCTGTCTTTTTCTATCAAATCTGCAGTGATGTATGTTTTGTATTTTTTGAGATTTTTAAATAAACCGTTATCGGCAAAAAGTTTGTCATAAACCGCTTTATCTAAGCCATTCATATCATTATAAGCTTTATTCGTTCTTTCAAAGTGTTCAGCCGATGTAAATTTATTTTTGAACAGTTCACGAAGCTCTTTTGCATAGTTTTGCAGCTGTATTTTTTGAGCGTGATTGCCTGATTTTTCAGCTGCGGCTGCAAGTTCCTCAAGATATGAACAAAACTCGAGATTAGATGTTTCTGCTTTTATATAAGCATTTTTTGTATTTTTTGTAACAATGCCTTTAAAAACGTTATTCATTTTTTTAATAGCCGGCTCCAGGTTCATTTTTTTGAGCCAGTGATTAATCCAGCTGTCTTTGATTGATGTAATATTAGAGCTTGCCTGCATTGCATCTGCAACAGGCTGCATTGCTTTTGAAAAACGGAGTTTTAACTTTTGAGAAGCAGTTAATTCTTTTGTATCAGCAGAAAGCTCATAAATCTTCTTTTTTAAATCTTTAGACAGTTTTTCTAATTTATAAGCAAACCTGCCTGAAAAACCTTTGGAAAGTGTAAACAAGCCTATTAAAGAAAGCAATGCGACGGAGCCGACAGATATGCCTATTATGCCGAAAATTTTCTTATTACCGGACGAAGATTTTTTTTCACTCTCGTTTTGTGTTTGAACATCGGAAACTTTAACCGAAGCAATTTGCTGAGGCAAAGAAACGGCGTTGTTTTGAGCTGAATAATCGCCAAAACCATACTGTCCTGGCATTTTTAGAAAATTTTTATATGGATTATTGCTGATATTAATCGTCATTAACTGCCTGCCGTAACTTTCCTAATTATATTAAAACAGATTATTTAGAAATTTTGCCAAAACAAAAATTTTCAGGTTTACATTTCCTTACATAGATAACAAATACTGCCATAAAGACTTAATTCCTTTTCGATATGTTCTTTTTAGCTTGTGCGTGGTAAAATCAATATACAAATATTCGTTGTCATATAGAGACTTAGGGGAAAATATTTATAATGATTGATTTACTACTAAAACTACTGGGCGATCCTAATGAAAAAAAAGTAAAAAAAATGATGCCTATAGTTGAACATATAAACAAACTCGAACCTGAAATGGAAGCGCTTACTGATGACCAGCTCAGAGCAAAAACACAGGAATTCAAAGACTTTCTTGCAAACAGAGAACATTCTTCCGATTTGAAAAAAGACAGAATGCTTGAAAAGAAGGCTCTTGATGAAATTTTACCGGAAGCGTTTGCCGTAGTAAGAGAAGCAGGGAAAAGAGTTTTGAATATGCGCCATTTTGATGTGCAGTTAATAGGCGGTATATTTCTGCACAACGGGCATATTGCCGAAATGAGAACCGGTGAAGGTAAAACACTTGTAGCAACATTGCCTGCTTATTTGAACGCACTTACCGGAAAAGGTGTTCATGTTGTTACGGTTAATGATTACCTGGCAAAACGTGACAGCGAATGGATGGGGCGTATCTATAAATTTCTCGGGCTGAGTGTCGGAGTAATTCTATCCAACAATCGTGATGCAGATGAATTTGAAAGAAAAAAAGCTGCATATGCCTGTGATATTACATACGGTACAAACAATGAATTCGGGTTTGACTATCTGAGAGACAACATGGCCGGAAGTCTCGATATGCTTGTTCAACGTCCTTACAACTATGCAATCATCGATGAAGTAGATTCAATTTTGATTGACGAAGCAAGAACTCCGTTGATTATCTCAGGACGTTTAGAACAGTCGGCACAGCTTTACCAGACCATGGCAAAAGTTGCACCTCAGCTTAAAAAAGATGTAGATTACGAAGTCGATGAAAAAAACAAAAATGTCATTCTTTCAGAAGAAGGTATTGACCATGCAGAACAGATTCTCGGTATAGAAGATCTTTTTGATGTACATACACAATATGCTCATCATTTGCTTCAAGCATTGAAAGCAAAAGAATTGTATCAAAAAGATACCGATTATGTAATTAAAGATGGTGAAGTTGTAATTGTAGACGAGTTTACAGGACGTTTAATGGAGGGAAGACGCTGGTCTGACGGTCTTCATCAGGCTGTTGAAGCTAAAGAAGGAGTGCAAATTCAAGACGAAACTCAAACTCTTGCCAGCATTACTTTCCAAAATTTGTTCAGACTGTATCCAAAACTCTCCGGTATGACAGGTACTGCAATGACAGAAGAAGCAGAATTCGGCAAAATTTATAACCTTGAGGTTACGACTATACCCACAAACAGACCGGATATCAGAATAAACCTGCCCGATGTTGTTTATAAAACACAAAAGCAAAAATATCTTGCAGTTGTAGATGAAATCGTAAAAATGCATGAAATAGGCAGACCGGTGCTTGTCGGTACTATAAGTATCGATAAATCGGAATATTTGTCAGAGCTTTTGAAAAAAAGAGGAATAAAACATAATGTCTTAAATGCCAAACACCATGAGAAAGAAGCCTACATCATTGCACAGGCAGGACGTTTTGGTGCAGTGACAATTGCAACAAACATGGCCGGCCGCGGTACCGATATTCTGCTTGGCGGTAACGCTGAGTACCTTGCAAAAGACATGCTGGATAAAAAAGGTATAACAGAAGACAGCCCGAACTATGACACGGAAAAAGAAGCCGCTTTAAAAGAGGCAAAAGCAATCACAGAAGCAGAACACGAAAAAGTTGTTCAAGCAGGCGGTTTGCACGTAATAGGTACTGAAAGACATGAATCAAGACGTATAGACAACCAGCTTCGAGGACGTGCAGCAAGACAGGGCGACCCAGGATCAACAAGATTTTTCCTTTCGCTTGAAGATGATTTAATGAGAATATTCGGCGGTCAACATATCATAAATCTTATGAATACTCTCAATGTTGAAGAGGATATGGCAATAGAGTCGAAACTTATTACCAGACAAATTCAGGCTTCTCAAAGAAAAGTTGAAACTTACCATTTCGATATAAGAAAGAGTGTGCTGGAATATGATGATGTAATGAATATTCAAAGAGAAAAATTCTACAGCCAGAGAAGAAGAGTTCTAAAAGGCGAAGATTTGACTGCTGATATCTATTACATGATTGAAAGAGAAATGGACAGAATTATAAAAAGTTATATTTCTCCGGGACAAAATCCTCAGGAATATATCTATGAAGACCTGCAGGGTATGATGAAAGAAGTTCACTCTCTTGTTCCTCAGCTTTCTTATCTTGAAGTAAAAGATGTTCAGGGTTTGAGTTATGAATCTATTTTTGAAAAACTTAAAAAACTGGCTATCGACGCATACAGAGAGCATGAAGAAGAAACAATCAGATTTTACAACGATATCCAAAAACAATATGAAGAGTTCTATGTTCCGGAAGAACCGTTCTCACATACAAACATAATGAGAAATATCGAAAAAGACATACTTCTTCGAGTCGTCGACAACAAATGGATTGACCATCTTCACAATATTGATATGCTTCGTGACGGTATAGGGCTGCGTGCATACGGTCAAAAAGATCCTTTGATTGAATACAAACGTGAAGCATATGATTTGTTTAACAATATGATGTATGAAATCCAGTCTGAAACCGTAAAATATTTATTCAGAACACGCTTCGGAGTACAAATTGTGAACAGACGTGATGATGAAGTTATCGAAACACAGCTGTCTCAAGCCGCACAAACATTCAAAGCACCAAGCGAAGACGATGATGCAGTTTCTTCTCCGATACATAATGGTGAAAAAATAGGAAGAAATGATCCATGCCCGTGCGGCAGCGGCAAAAAATATAAACACTGCTGCGGTAAAGATAAATAATATTATTATTGACAAAATGCCCAAAAACAACGAAAATACTATTAATCTCGTAATTGGTAACATTTTGTTAAGAACAGCATACAAATAAGTAAATTTCAATTTTGAGTAAACTTTATAATGTTGTGTGAAACTACCATTAAAAAAATTTAAAAACAGGTGGGGTATATATATGTTTAATTTAAAAAATTTAAAAATTGTCAAGCAGCTTAAATCCATTAAACCAAAATTAAAATGGTTAATGTTTTCTCAGATGCAAGACTACAAAGTAAACTCAAAATATATTGACATGATTTGTTCTGACAACAACGCTGAAACAGCTAACGACAAGCTCGAAGATATGGTCAGAGCTTCTTTAATCAGAGAATTCTCACCTGAAATCCAGAAAATGAAATCATATGAATTTCTGGTCGACGCAGTTGTCCATAACCTTAAGAAAAAACAGCTTGCTCAATATGATACGGAAATAACCGAATAATTTAAAAAATATTAAAAAAAAATGATACTTGCAGGTAATGTAAGTATCATTTTTTTATAGAAAAATTCATTTAAACAACTACAGAAAGGAAACTATGACAACTATAATAGGAATAAAAATATCTAACAGGCTTGAAAGCGCAATATCTGTACAAGAAATCCTGACTAAATACGGGTGTGCAATAAAAACACGCATAGGTTTGCATGAAGAAATCAACGGCCAATGTTCTCAAAAAGGTTTAATCTTACTCGAAATCACAGATAACCGGCAAGCATCTCTGCTGTCAAATGAACTTTGCGACATAGATGATATTGAAATCCGGCAAATGCAATTCTAATTTTGAGTACCAGTATGTTCAACCATATTCAAAAGGTTTTTAAAAGTTTTCTGAGCAGATGATTTATGGAAGCTCAAAACACCTGAAGATACTCTGAATACAGGAGAAGTTCTCATCATCTTTTTCTCAAAAGTTGCCTGATCAATTTTTCCTTCTTCCATTTTCTTCTGGTATTTATTTCTTGTTGTAATAATGTTCAATCTCGGAAGGAAATACCCAAGCAAAGCAGCCATAAATCCGATGCCTGCAAGTTTGACATAAGCTTGTGATTTTCTTGCAAATTTAACAAGAGCATTATCCTTTGTGAGAGTTTTCATAGCATCTTCCAGCTTTTGGAAAGCTTCTGTTTTATTTGCCTGAGCATCTTTAATAGCATCAAGGATACCATTGTTATCGGTTGCGCCGGTAATTGCTCTCAATTTATCGGTAAATCCGAGTTTTTTAAATACTTTTTCGAGATTTCCGCCATGTTTATTTACAGTTTCAGAGAAATTAACAAGCGGATTGTCACCCAAATCAGAATACCAGTCAATAAGCTGTTTTTGAGAAGTAAATGAAGAACTCAAAATATTGCCCTGTTTTCCGAATTTGTATTTGTACTCACCTGTAGCTTTGTCTTTGCCGAATGCTATTAAAGGTTTGTCAGCATCACCTTTGGTGATAATCGGGACACCTGTTTTTTTAGTAACAGCATAAGCCATGGCTTTGTTCAAAATAGGTGCACCTGCCACTGAAAGAGCAACAGCAGGAACATCTCTCGTAACAACTTCTCTTTTTTCATCATTGTCACGTGATTCGAAAAATCTTCCACCAAGCATAAACAGTGTTGCAACAGCGAAGAACATGCCTCTTGTCAACGAGCCGTTTGACTGGATATTGCATTGATCGCCAAGCCAGTTGAAAAAACGTCCGGCTTTTTGCGCATTCAGTGTTCCGAAAGAAGGATTGTTGTTCTGCGCTGCATTATTAGCACGATACTGGTTTGAAGAATATGCCTGAACTCTCATCTTACACACCCTCCTTTTCTGTTGCTTCATCAGCAGGAGACTGTGCCTGTTGTTCATTATTTGCTGCAGGAGCTTCACCTGTTGTCAAACCGTCTTTTCCGGGGAAGCTTTTTCCTGTTTGATAAATCTTTGGTATAACCACAAGAAATGCTGACAGAGCGGAAACGGCAAGAATATTTGTCAGATTTCTTAACTCTTTAGCTTTCTTATGGAATTTATCAATGAATGTTTCTGTATCAATGTCTTTAGCATTAGCTGCTTTTTGAGCTTTTGCCGTAAAATCATCAAGATAATTAGACATATCTTTAAACAGATTTACTATACCGAACTGTTCACGAACTACGTTACCGGATTTGTCAACAACACTCAATTCAACAGCGCCGGCATTGTCTAATAATCTTCCGTTTGCTTTATTCAATTTTGTAACAAGTTCTTCTGCTTCTTTTCTCAGCATTGCAGGAGTTGTTTTCTTGTCTGATTTGTTTTTGAACAGGTTAGCAAATTTGTCTTTTAAGCTCAATTTTTCTGTAACATTTCTGTTCATCAAATCTGAGATTTGTTCGATAATACCTGTTTCTTTCTTATAATCTTTAAATGCATCTGTAATAACAGTCTTAATAAAGCTTTCTTTTGTAGCTGCCGCATTTTTCAAATCAACCTGAGTTTTTTCATTTTTCATGACATTTTTGAACACATCAAGAACTTTTTTCTCAACTTTTGCTGATTTACCTCTCAAAACACCTGCGAGTGTCAAAACCATAAGGGGAACATAGAAAAATGCCGGGCCTGAGAGCAGCTCTCTGACCATTTCTTCACGGCCTGCTTTGTAATTAAGGTGTCCGAGGTCTTCTCTGTTTCTTGTATAACCTTGAATAGTTCTCGGAGCCATCATACCAACTGTATCAATTGTCAAAAATTCACCGAGAAATCCGTTGTTTTCAATAAAAGAAGCCAAACCTACACCAAGATTACCAAAAGACGGTTTTCTTTTGCTTGATGATCGGTTGTACTCCGTATTGCTATTTACGTTATGGGACGGACTAGTATAATTTACTGCGTTTAACTTCATTTCTTCCCTACCAGGTCTACAAATCAAATAATGCAAAGCATGACTTAAAATTGCTAATTGTATCGTTAATATTAACATATATTTACAAATATGTGTACCCATTACACTTAATTTTTTTAGTTTTATTAAGTAATATTAAGTTTGTAGCAGAAGAAAATTCCCATCTCTTCTACTATGCACGTAGTGTTTCGGGCGTTTGGGTTTTCTTTGAATATTGTAAGAAAATTAAGCACAATAAAAATTTTTCATGTTTGATTTATAATTACTATGTATATTGTATAAAAATTTAGCAGAAGGAATTTTATTAATGCAAACCGAAACCAAAAATGATATGCAAATCGGTATTCCGAGAGCAATGTCTTATTACAACTATTTCCCTTTCTGGTATGGATTTTTTGAAGCACTCGGAATAAAGACTGTTATTTCTGATAAAACAACAAAACAAACAATGTCTCAGGGTTCAGCATTGGTAGTTTCTGAAACATGCCTGCCGATAAAAGTATATGTAGGGCATATTTTGAACTTGTTAGATAAAGGTGTAGACAAAATTTTTGTTCCTTCTATTCAATCAATAGACCATAAAATTTATAACTGTTCCAAAATAAGAGGTCTTCCTGACTTAATAAGAAATGTGGTCAAAAGAAAATTTACAATAATAGATGCTACTCTTGATAAATCTGCAAAAAATCAAGGGTTGTATGAATTTTTGAAAGAAGCAGTAGCTCCTTTCGGTATAACTGATGAAAAGAAAATTAAACTTGCTTCAAAAGAAGGCTGGAAAGTAATGAACAATTTCAAAATCATGCTCAACTCGGGCATGTCTTTTGAAAAAGCATTGAGCAATGCAAAAAAAGGACAGGTTGTTATTGCAAACAATCAGAAATCTTACCCTATAACTGTTGCAGTACTTGCTCACAGCTATAATTTGTATGATGACAGAGTTTCTATGAAAATCTTTGATAAATTAGAAAAACTCGATGTTAAAGCATATACATCAGAACAGTTGTCTATAGAACAGCTGCAAGAAGGCATATCGTCTATAGGCTCAAAATTATACTGGGCAAATGAATATGAAATGACAGGCGGTGCAGGTCATTATTTACAGGATAACAATATTGACGGTATCATCACAATAAATGCTTTTGGCTGCGGCCCTGACTCAATTATGATTGAAAGAATATCACGTGCAGCAAGAAAATTTAACAAACCTGTTTTGCATCTTTCAATAGATGAACAAACCGGTGAAGCCGGCTTTATTACAAGAATAGAAGCATTTACGGATATGTTATTCCGTAAAAAACGTGCAAGTATTATTAATAAAATAGATATTAACGAAAATGCGCAGCGATATGAATCAGGCGTACGAAAAGAGTCTCAACACAGATAACAATATTTCGTTAACAGGATACAGATCTTTGTTTTTGCTGCTGGAACTTTTAAAATCGGCAAAAACAAGAGAAGAGCTGCTGTACTGTTTTAGCAAAGACCCTATTATAAAAAGCAATCTTTCAAAAGATACCGTAACTAACACAATAAATGCGCTGAAAGCTGCAGGCTGTGTAATCAGCAGGCCTACTCAAAAAACAGAAAATAAATATGTATTAAAATCCCATCCGTTTATTCTTCGTTTGAGTAAAGAAAATGTGCAGCTGCTTCTGGCTATCAGAGAAAGTATTGTGACTCTCGGTGATTGGCAACTTCTTATAAATTTGAATAATTTGTATGCCAAAATAGCTTTACTTGCTCCTGATTGGGACTCTCAAAGGATGCTTTTGTATGAACATCCCTTCAAATATATTAATTCACAAATATTTTCTGCTGTTTTATTAAATTCCAAACTAAAAAAACATCTTATGATTTGTTATAACTCTCCTGAAAACGGAGAAGAAAATTTAATCTTTACACCGGAATATATTACACTTGAGAATAAAAAACTTTATGTGTGGGGATTTAACAAAAAATATGAAACCTTTTCTTATTTGAGAATAGACAGAATAAGAAAAATAAACTATTTAAACTTTCTTGGCAGCAGTCCAGAATATGAAGATTTTGATAAGCAGGTAATTGTTGCAAAATACAAACTCAAAGGACTGAGTGCTTTGATGTATGTTGGAGAAACAAATGAAATCATTCTTGAATCTAATACGAACTCGGAATATCCTCTGACTATCGAAGCGCACATTGATGACAAGTTTAATTTTATACAAAGGGTTCTTTCTTATGGCAGTGATTGTTTAATAATATCTCCTGATGAAATAAAAAGTGATTTATTAAAATATCTTGAACAAATGAAATCGGAATATTCAAAATGACTATAGAGGCAAATTTGAGAGCAAAAAATAAAAAAATACCTGATTCAGGTGCAAGAGTTCTGGAAGTTTTGAAAGCTTTATCAAAACAACCTTTGTCATCTGCTGAAATTTTGTCGTTGCTGGAAGAAAAATCAAATAAGGTTTTTAGAAAAGAAATTGTGCCAAAATATTTGAATACAATTAAACTTCTCGGGATAAAAATATCAAAACATAAAAACAAATATTATTTGGATAAAAGCATATCCTGTATAGATTTTTCAAAAACTGATTTATCAATACTGAAATTTATCGAGAAATATGCTACGGCACTAAAACTTAGGACTCTTGATGAAAATCTTGATAAAACTTTGCAGGTAATTGAAAAGAATTTTTCCAAGCAAACTGAAGATTTATACAAAAATACGACAATCAGAGCTTATTATACTAAAAAGGTTATATCAGCAAAAAATGATAACTTGCAAAAGTTTGAAAAATATTGTAAAGACGGATTAAAAATAGAATTAACCTATAAACTTGATAAAAATTTGCCCGAACAGATTTATAAAATTTCTCCGATTAAAATCTTATACAAAAAGGGTAATGCTGTCTTGATTGCTTATGATTGCATTAATAATGTTTACAAAGAATTTATTATAGATTTTATAACGCATTCTCAACAAAGCCCTCAAAAGAATTCCAGAGATTTTACGAATTCTGTAACTTTCAAACTCAAAGACAGACTCGCAAAATCATATATTCTTAAAGAGGGTGAAAAAATTCTCGAATACGGCAAAGATTATATTGTTGTTTCTAACCGCAAAGAGGATAGAGACATGCTGACAAGAAGACTCGCCAGATATTTTGACAAATGTGAGGTCTTGTATCCTCAGGATATGAGACAAAAAATGATTGATTATATAAACAGCATAGAAAAACTTTATCAATAATATGGAAATAAAATCTTCAAACAAAAAAACTGGACACTACGGAGAAGATATTGCCTGCAATTATCTAGAAAAATCAGGATGGAAAATTCTTGAAAGAAATTATAGATATTCAAGATATGCAGAGATTGATATTATAGCAAAAGACAAAAATACCATTGTTTTTGTTGAAGTAAAAACACGTACAACCTCTCATTTCGGCCATCCGTTTGAAGCTGTTAATACTCATAAACTTGAAAACATTACAAAAGCAGGTTTAAGTTATCTGAAAATAACGGATGAAAAATACAAAAACTACAGAATAGATTTGATATCAATATTGCTAAAAGACGGTTCCTCAAAGGAACCGTCTATAGAACATTTAAAAAATATAAGCTTAAACTAAAATTATTTTTCAGGATGAGCAGCACGATACTTGTTGTATTGTTCAGCCTGTGCAACTGCCAAACGGCAGACCAAATCATATTTTGCACTCAATTTGTCATATTCTTCACGAGAAACCGTAGCAGAAGAAAATGCAGGTTGAGACTCAGGCTTCTGAGGCTGTTCAGCTTTTCCAAAACTTCTTAAAGGTTGACATGTCATAACATTTGTTGTCAGGCTGACGCGCATTTTCAATCTCCTTTCTCTTTCCCATGATATTTATTCGGCTACATAATTATAACTCTTTGTACATAATTTTTCAATATTCTTTACAAAATTAACAGACTAATATTTTAAATTGTCTGAAATAATGCTCGAAAGAGGATATCAATATCTAGAAAATAGTAATCAATCAGTAGGAAAATAAAAAACATTTTAATGGGTGGAATAAGTATTCATAATCGTAGTTTTAATAGTCAACAGTGTTTAATTAAAGTTACAACGGCAAAGCCGTGTTACCTCTTCGAGGTCGAGTTGTGTTTCACACTCGCCAAGAAGCTAATTAGTTGTAGGTTGGGCATACCTGCCCAACACCAACAAAAAGGCGAAACTGTCCGAGCGTAAAGAAAATCCAAGACGCAGATTTTGGCTAGTGCGGAGTCGACCATAGGGAGTGAGGGGGGATGTTACTGCGCTCGAACGGCCAATAATCCAAGAAACCTGCCCAACATCCCCAACTTACGCAACTCGTTCCCCGTTGGTTCGTTTTGTTTCTCACCGGAGAGGGAAAAATAATTTATCAGCAAGGGGTTCGGGGACTGCATGTCTCAGAATCCCTTGCGTTTGAAAATAAATTTCATATTTATCAATGCTGTTGGGCAGGTATGCCCAACCTACTGCCTCTGTGAGCGTAAAGCAATTTCAAGACAGAGAGACGGGGTTAGGGGCAGCCCGTAAGGAAGATTTAGTGTATCCTGGTGCTGTAAGAAAAAATCATCCGTTTAATTCTTTCATAATTTGAGAGTGCAATGCTCCTGCTCTGGACAAATGGTTAACAAGTTTTTCATACCTGACTTCCTGTTCACCGAAAGGAACCTGCATTTTGACAAGCTCGTCAACAGATTTGTTGATTTTATCCAGTTTTCCGAGTGTATCTCTAACCATGATAGAGCGCATTAGAGGTTTAAATTTTTTGATAAATTTGGAATGGAACAAAAAGTATCTAAATTGTCTGTGGAAAAAGTTTTTTATTTTTTGCGGAAAAAGCAAAAAATCTGCAATTATTGATGTCATTCTGGTATCAATATTTTTTGACTGGTATTCGTTTCTGACATTTTCAAGATTTTTTTCCAAAATTTGTTTTTGTAAATTCAACTCATCCAGGGTCACAATATCTTTTAATGTTTCTGCAACAACAATTTTTTCATTAACATCACGTATATTGTTTTCGAGATTTTCAATTCTCTTTTCCAATTTTAATTCGGTATCATCCAGCACATTGTAAGCTACTTCTTCAAGCATTGTAGAATCAAATGAATTCAGACGTTTTGGCATAAAAGAAGGCCTGTTTTGTGAAGAGTTAAAAGGTCGTGAATTCAATGATGAAGTATTTCTGGCTATGGCATTGTCATATTTTTTAATATCAAGTGAAAGCTGGTGTTTTGTAAACTGGAAAAAACCTGCTTCGGTTTTTGTATTTTGCGAAGCGGATTTTGGATTTTGTTTTGTTTCTTTATTTTTATCAGATTTGTTTGAAGTCATTTTAAATTTGTCTCTGGTATTTTCCAACTTTCATAAATTATTTTATTTTAAAAATAAATTTCAGGCAGAATAGTTATGATTTTTTACTTATTCTGTTCCACAAATTTTGAAAGACATTTTTCAAGGTATTTCTGTTTTTGTAAATCAAAATACCGGCAGCAGCAGCCAGAGCGAGTTTCAATATTTTTGAAAAAACTGTACGTCTTTTGGTGCTTTTTTGTTGTTTTAATGCGGATTTTGATTGGATAGCGTTCAAGATTTCTTTATAGCGGTCTTTTCCGAGTTCCAGTTCATCGTAAACAGAATATTTGTAAAAAGAAGAAGGAGGATTGACAATAAAATTCCCGGGTTCAAAGCGATTTGAACCATGCAAAGTATATGCCCCTACAGGCTGAACGTATGCAGTACTATTAGTATTATTCACACTTACGGGTGCAGTCATAGTAACCCCTTACACTTTCACATGTCTAATAAAACAATTCAAGCTCCATTTTTGCATGATTTTAAATAATAATGTTAACATTGTTACAAATATATGAAATATATAAAAAATGTTCGGTAATTAAAATCTGTTTTAAGTAAAATAAACCTAACAGGAATTCTGAAAAGAAGGGAACAACATGGATAGATTTGTCGGTATCATAGGTATAATAGTAATTTTGGCAATAGCATATGCTCTTTCTAATAATAAAAAAGCAATATGTCTCAAGACAATTATTCCTGGATTTATCCTTCAGGTTCTGCTTGCTGTTTTTGTGTTGAAAGTACCGCTTGGGCAAAAGATTTTTCATACCATAGGTCTTTTTATCCAAAAGATACTTGATTTTTCAAATGAAGGCGGAAACTTTGTATTCGGGGTTTTAACAAACAGCCCTGTAAAAATGGAAGAACTTTTCGGTGAAGGTGCAGGATTTATTTTTGCATTGAAACTAATACCGACAATCATATTTATATTAATTCTGGTAAATATTCTTTATTACTATGGAATTATGCAAAGAGTCGTCGAATTTTGCGCAAAAATTATGTATAAACTTATGAATGTGTCCGGAGCAGAATCTCTTTCAAATATTGCATCTGCATTTGTCGGACAGGTAGAAGCCCAAATTATGATAAAACCATATCTTGCTACAATGACAATGTCAGAACTTCTTGCATCAATGACCGGTTCTATGGCATGTATAGCAGGAGGTGTTATGGCTATGTACGTCGGAATGGGAATACCTGCTGAATATCTTCTCGCTGCTTCAATCATGGCAGCACCGGGCGCACTTGTAATTTCAAAAATTGTTTACCCTGAAACCGAAGAATCACAAACAAAAAATGAAGTTAAAGTAGAAATCAAAAAGACCCATGTAAATTTAATTGACTCAATTGCCCATGGTGCCTCAGACGGTATGAAAGTATCTATCAATGTTATAGCCATGCTCATAGCATTGACTGCTTTAATATCTATGGTTGATTGGATTTTGGGACATGTCGGATTGTTTCTTGCAAATGTTTTACATATGAATTTGTCATTTATACATATTGATTTGACGCATCTTTCGCTAAAAGAAATACTCGGCAGCATTTTTTCTCTGTTTGCACTTGTTATGGGTGTTCCTTTTAAAGAGGCTGTGGATGTCGGTGCGTTAATGGGAACAAAACTTGTGTTTAATGAATTTATAGCATACCTCGATTTGACGGCTTTGAAACCTGTATTAAGCCAGAAAAGTATAGTAATTGCGACATTTGCACTTTGCGGATTTGCAAATCTTGGTTCTATTGCCATTCAGATAGGCGGTATAGGAGAACTCGCACCGAATAGAAGAAAAGACCTTGCAAAACTCGGTGTAAAAGCTCTTGTCTGCGGAACTCTGGCATCATATCTTTCCGCTTGTATTGCAGGTATTTTGCTTTAATCAGATTTAAAAATTTATTAGTATAAAATATTAAAAGATTACACATGTAACAATTTTGAGTGTAACTATTACAATAGTTTGTAAAATACGTATTCTTATATTATAATATTAGAGCTAAATGCGTAAACCCTTGCGGTTATTGGATATTACAGTACTGGAAATCAAGAGAGAATGGCTTTAACCTTTCAAGAATTAATTTTAAATTTATCAAAATTTTGGTCAGATTACGGTTGTATAATTCAGCAGCCTTATGATATTGAAAAAGGTGCATCGACAATGAACCCTGCGACTTTTTTGCGCTCGTTGGGGCCTGAACCTTGGAATACCGCAATGGTAGAGCCATGCAGACGTCCTACGGATGCACGTTACGGTGAAAATCCGAACCGTCTCGGGCATTATTTTCAATATCAGGTTATATTGAAACCTTCGCCGGATAACGCTCAGGAATTATATTTAAAAAGTCTTGAGGCTATGGGTATAGACCTTTCACAGCATGATGTGAGATTTGTTGAAGATAACTGGGAATCACCCACACTCGGCGCAGCCGGTGTAGGCTGGGAAGTATGGCTTGACGGTATGGAAATTACTCAATTCACATATTTTCAGCAGGTAGGCGGTTTGGAAATCAAACCCGTTGCACTTGAATTGACATACGGTCTTGAGAGAATTGCAATGTATCTGCAAAATGTAAATTCAGTTTATGATGTAATGTGGAATAAAGAACTTAAATACGGTGAAATTTATCTTCAAAATGAAATTGAACAGTCAAAATATAATTTTGAGGTTTCAAGCGCTGAAAGATTATTCAAAATGTTTGATATTTTTCAGGAAGAAGTTGAAAACTGTGTTGAAAACAAACTTGTTCTTCCTGCGTATGATTACGTTTTAAAATGTTCACATACTTTTAATCTTCTTGACGCAAGAGGTGTTATTTCAAAAGATGAAAGAATTAACTTTATCAACAGAGTCAGAAGAATGGCTGCAATGGTGGCAAAATTGTATGTTGAGCAGAGAGAAGAAATGGGTTTCCCCTTGCTCAAAAATAAAAAATGTGAAAAAGCTACAATTTAATTTAATATAAGGATATTTACATGAGCCAACAACATGAAGTTACCGAAGCAGGATTGGTAGAAAATTTCGTATCTAAACTTTTAAAGACAAAAAACCCTGATGACATGCTTGCACAGTCAAAAGAAACAGGGTTGAAAAAATCTTTGAACTGGATGGATTTGATAATCCTCGGTATTGGTGCAGTAATCGGAGCCGGAATTTTTTCTATGGTCGGTTCGGCAGTAGTCGGAACTGACGGGCATGGTGCAGGGCCTGCGCTTATTATTTCAATGATAATTGCGGCAATAGCCTGTATATTTTCTGCATTATGTTATGCGGAATTTGCGTCAATGATACCTGTATCAGGCGGTGTTTATACTTACACATTCGCAACTATGGGAGAACTTGCCGCATGGATGGTCGGCTGGGTTTTGATGCTTCAGTATACTATCGGTAATATTGCTGTTGCTTGCAGCTGGACTGGATATTTGCTTCAATTTTTGCGAGGCTTTGAGCCATATACAAAAGCTTTGCCTCCGTTTTTGCAAACAGCTGCACATCATATAATGTATCCGCCTTTGTGGCTGGTTAATGATTTTGGCTCTGCCAAAGCAGCTTATCTCAAAATGGGATTGAATCCTATGGATCATATTCCGCATCTGGGATTTATTCCGTTTTGTGTAAATGTTCCTGCAATATTAATGATATTGCTTGTTACGGCAATACTTGTTAAAGGTATTTCCGAATCAAAAAATATGGCAGGAATTATGGTTATCATAAAACTTGTGGTAATCGGTTTGTTCATCGGTGTTGGTGCTTTTTATGTAAAACCTGATAACTGGGTTCCTTTTATGCCAAACGGTATAGGAAGTGTGCTTGTCAGTGCATTTACGATATTTTTTGCATATACAGGTTTTGATGCAATATCAACAGCGGCGGAAGAAACAAAAAATCCTCAGAAAGACATTCCGATAGGTATTATCGGTACACTGGTGCTTTGTACTGTTGTTTATATTTTTGTTGCACTTGTATTGACGGGTGTTGTTAAATGGGATCACATCAATATCCATGCACCGATTGCACATGCTATGCAGATGACAGGTCAGGGATGGGTTGCAGGTTTGATTTCTGTCGGCGCTTTGACAGGTTTGACATCAGTTTTGCTTGTTATGCAGTTAGCTGCAACAAGAATTTTGTTCTCAATGGCCAGAGACAATTTCTTCCCCGGAATATTGAAAAAAGTTCATCCTGTGTATAAAACTCCTCATGTTATCACATGGGTTGTCGGCATAGCCATGATGATAGGATGCTTGTTCCTCGATTTGAATTTGGCTGCACAGCTTTGTATATTTAGTGTATTCACGTCTTTTATTATTGTTTGTGTAGGTGTTTTGATTTTGAGAAAAACAGATCCTCAAAGACACAGACCGTTCAAGGTTCCATTCTCGCCATTATTCCCTGCGCTCGGAATAATTTTGTGCGGTGGCTTAATGGTTGTCGCTATCATAAGCATGGGTAAAACAGCTCTGTTGTTCCCATTATGGCTTTTAATCGGTATCAGTATTTATGCAGGATACGGTTATAAACGCAACAGAAGAATTGAAAATATAGAAGAAAAAAGACAGCGTAACAAAGAAGCAAGAGAAAAAGCTTCTTCACAAATGTAATAATATTACGATTTGTTAAATATCAAAAAAGAGTAAAAACAGCTAATATTAAGGGTTTTTACTCTTTTTAATATTTTGACTTAAATAGAAATTTAAGTAATTATAAAAATAACCGATATTATATTTATATAAGCTTATATGAGGATAGAATATGCATAGAAAATTCAAACAGAAACGGGCTTTTTCTCTGGCAGAAGCTTTGATTACACTAACAATTGTAGCGATAATAACAGCGGTATCTATCCCTGTAATATCCAAAAAGAAAACAAAGGTTAATGAAGCAAATATACATGGAACATGGACTTGTGCCTATATTGGCGGCAGGCATGTTTCAAAAATGACTGTACAGGGTACAACAACCACAAAAACAGAAACATCATATTGTACGTTTTTGCCGCCTTCTAATGCGTCAAACTTTGTAGTTAAAGTAATCGGCGGCGGAGGAGGCGGTGCTGCCGGCACAATGCCTGAAAAGAAGATGTTCACATATACTACATCTTATAGAATACCAGAAACGGCTGAATATATTGTAGCTGTAGTCGGCGGAGGCGGTGCCGGAGGCGGTGTCGGTTCCAGCCCGTGTCAGTTATATTCAGAAACCACCCAAGGCGGCGGTTCAGGTGGATGGTATCTTGAAACTGTTACATTAAAAGAAGGTAGTTATTGTACAATAGTAGTCGGTAACGGCGGAACAAGCTCCGGTGCGAGCGGCGGTACTTCAAAGTTTAAGTGCGAAGGCTTTAATTTTGAAGCAACCGGCGGAACTGCAGGCAGAGCTAAAGTAAAATGGCATCATGATGGTGGAGCTTCACATTCGGATTATGATTATTGTGATTGGGAATCAAATGGCAACCACAATGGAGCTGGCGGTACACCAAACGGTGTTTCAGGTAGAAACGGAAATTATACGTGTACATCTTGCGCAGGCAGAATTACAAACAGCAGGCTGCTCAAATTTATAAACGGTTCAACCTCTATATACAGTCCCGGTAATGGAGCAAAACCTGTGTCTTTTTCAGGACAAAAAGGTAAAGTTTCTATCACAAGAAATGATGTAGGCGCAGGCGGCGCAGGTGATCCGGGTGCTGCTGTCGTAAAAGCATTTCCAAAGCTTAACAGAGTAGAAGTTACTATCGGCACAGGCGGCAGAGGTGCAACCACAAACGGCGATTCAGGTCGAAAAGGCAATACTACTTATTTTGGAAACCTGATTACCGCAATTGGTGGAAACGGCGGTGAGGCTAAATATTATTCTGTTAAAGAATCAAAAGCCAAAGGTCAAAATGCACTAACACCGGAAGAAACTACAAACAACTCTACATCAAGAAGCTATGGCGGATATGCGGAAAATCGTCCGCAGCAAGGATCTAAAATACCTGAAAATGATCCGAACGCTTATCCTGTCAGTTCCTCTGACGGAATTACAGGTGCAGGCTCTGGCGGTGCCGGAGGCGGTGCTTCTATGGATGAATTCGGAAAAGGCGCTAACGGTGCTAACGGTGCTGTAATTGTCGAATGGTAAATAAAACCAATCTATAAATAGAAAAAAACATGATGTTCTACATGAACATCATGTTTTTTGTTACTTTGCTAATCAATTATTTTTTTAAAGCTATAAATTCTAATCCATAGATTTCGCAGTCAGGGACGTGCCGTCTCCGATGCCATCCTTTTTCGGAAAATAAATACAAGTTGTAAGTTGGGCATACCTGCCCAACAGTATTAATAAATACAAGCTGGCATCTATTTCCTGCAAGCAAAATTTCTCACTGTTTTTTATATATTCAAATTTTTAATTGTATCTTCACTGGCCAAAACAGAAGTAATTGACGGTGTTGAAAAAATATAATTTGCCGCATTTTTTATATCTTCTGCAGTTACACTGTCTACAAGTTTTAAATTTTCATTCAAAGAATTCAAACCTGTTATAGAATCAATTGAACTGTCAAGTACTACTGTTTGTGAATCCGAAGTCTCAATAGAGTTCAAGAGTTTTGTTTTTATTCTTAATTTTGCTGCATTAAGTTCATTTTCTGATACAGGCTCTGTTTTCAGAAGTTCTATATGCTTTTTAAAGCCTTCCAGAGATTTTTTCACATTGTCAAACTGTTGAACTCCGGCTGTTTTATCATCAGTGGTCGTTTTAATACCGAGAACAACAACTCCTGTGTTTCCGACAAAATCTATATCTGATTCTACTCTGTATGCAAGTTTTTGTTTTTCACGAAGGTCATTAAAAAGTCTTGATGATGTACCGTCGCCGAGTATAGTATTCAAAACTTTAAAAACTGCTTGATCTTTTGGATTGAAATTAGTTTTAAACTTATAAGCCTGCACGATGTCAGCCTGATTTCTCGGTTCAGTAGCCGTTAAAACAGTATCTTTTTCAATAGGAGTATAACAGTTGAATACTTCTTTGCTATAGGGTTTAAAAGTACCAAGTCCTATTGACATGTTATTCAATATTAAATCTGCAAGCTGCGGATTTTTTTCGACAGGTGCGGTGAAGACAGCCTTTGCCATAGAATTTGTTTTTATATAGTTAAAAAATCCGATTACATCATTCAAGGTAACAGTGTCGATTGAATCAAGTATTTCCTGATTTGTAGCAAACTCAGGGTTGTCCGGGAAAAGTGCTTTGGTTGCTTTTTCAAGTGCTGATTTGTTGCTGTTCAGTATAGATTCTCTGACAAGTTTTTTTGCATAATCCAGACTTTTTTCATTAAATCTTGGTTCGTTGAAAACCTCTTTAATAAGATTTATGCCCATGTCTGCATCTGTATTTAAAGACTCCATACAGGCATTTATAGATTGAAAATCTGCATCAAACTTCAATGTCATGCCTGCTTTGTGTACATCTTTATAGAATGTATCGTAATTTTTTGTTTTTGAACCTTCATTCAGCATTACTGCAAGAATGGAAGGAACAGATGGTTTAACATTTGCAGGTGCAGGGGTCTTAAGGGTAATTTTGGATGTAACTATATCAGACTTATTTGCATTCAAGACAACATCCATATTATTGCATAGTTTGTATTCTTTAATCTTTGACATATCAAGAGATTTGTCATCCAGGTTGCCTTTGAATGCTATTTTTGCTTTAAAAGAAGGTTTCGAAATTTGAGAAACGTTTACTGCTTTATAATTTTCCATTATTTTGTCATCATCAAGGCTTTGCGGATGCACTACAGACAAAGAAACTTTGTTTAAATCAAGATATTTTTTAGCAAAATCCGAAATATCCTGAGGAGTAAGACTATCAAGAATGCTGAGATAATTTTCAATATAATCTATATCATCGTCAAGTAAAGCATTTCCAAGAAGAGTGTTCAAAAGATGAGAGTTTTCAGATATTTTTGAAAACGTCATTTTCAGTATTTTTTTTGATGTTTCAAGTTCTTCTTGAGAAAGAGGCTTTTGAGAAATTTTGTTTATTTCAGAGTAAATTGTTTTTAAAACTTTTTCAGTTTTTTCCGGTGTGGATTGAGAAACAATCATGATAGCCTTTGGATCGGAGGGTCTGTTTCCGACTCTTTCGATGTTAACTGCTGCAGCAGATTGTATCTTGTTTAATTCTCTGTTAATACGGGCATTTTTGTAACCCAAAAGTGCTGTCATTAATACTTCCATCTGAATATTTTCTCTGGAAGAATTGTTAGACGGCCCTGCAAAGCCTAATGCCATGATGCTGGATTGTGCTTTCGGCATTTTTACATCAACTCTGACAGGCTTGTCTATAGTTTTAAATTCCTGATATTTTCTTTTATTTGTATCAACCTGTGCAAACTTGTTGAAATGACGGGCAACTGTGTCTATTGCTTCTTGAACCGGTACTTCTCCGGTAATAACAGTTGCACAATTATCGGGAGTGTACCACAGATTGTAATAATCAAGAGTTTTGTTTCTATCAAGATTATTTATATTTTCTATTGTTCCTGCAACAAGGTCAGGGGATGTTGATTGTATTTGAAAAAGATTTTTTATACAGTTGTTAAGAGCCATATTTTCCGGCTGATCACCGACCATACTGATTTCCGAGGTAACAGGGCCTTTTTCTTTTATAATCATATCTTCGGAATGTTCGGGATATTGAAGCTGCTGCGACTGGATAAAAGCAGATTTGTCAAAAGTATTTTCCCCAAGAAGCTGTGAACTTATAAAATAATCTGTTTGAGAAAAACCTGTAGAAGCATTTGTTATTGCACCCATGTCATTAACAATTTTGAAAAAATCACCGGCTCCGAGACTTTTTCCCATCGGGCCTTTTGAACCGTTGAATGCCATATGTTCATTAAAATGGCTTATGCCTCTCTGGCTGTCAGGTTCATTCATTGAACCGACATTGTAGTATGTTTCCAGAACTGTCGGGCCTTTTTTCTCAAGTATTGCAACCTTTTGGCCGTTTGCTAATTTATAGAGTTTTGCATTGCCGGCAAATGGAAGTTTTATGTCACGAATATACATGTAAGAAACAGGCGCCTGTGCAAGAACTCCGGCTTTCAATGCCTCTGCTGCTTTGGTCTCTGAATCAGCGCTTGGGATATTTTCCTCAATATTTTGAGGTTCAATCTGTGTCGGCGCCGTCTTGTTTATGGCATTCGAGACATTTTCCCGTCTTATCTGCACAGGTGACTGTATGTTGTTTTTTATATTTAAACCGTTAAACATCATATAATGAAAATCTGCTTTCGAGTGTTATAATGTCCCTGAATTTTAAAAATTAACATTATGATGCTCAGGGTTTATAAAACTTAACAAAAAGTTTTTCATTTTTAAAATGACTAATCTTATACCAGAATTACAGGCCTTTGTACTGTATCATAGAAGTAACTTCGATACCGTCCAGTTTTTGTCTTCCGCCTAAATCAGAAAGTTCAATTATAAAGCCTGCTCCGACTACATTGGCGCCTGCTTTTTTTAAGAGTTTGCAAGCTGCATCTACAGTGCCGCCTGTAGCAAGAAGGTCATCTATAACAAGGACATTCTTTCCTTTTTCAATAGCATCAGCATGCATTTCAATTTTGTCTGTGCCGTATTCGAGTTCATATTCCTGAGAAATAACTTCCGCAGGCAGTTTCCCGGGTTTTCTTACAACAACAAATCCTGCACCGAGATTATATGCTAACGGTGCTCCGAAAATAAAACCTCTGGATTCAATACCAACCACATAATCAATTTTTTTGTCCTGATACTGTTCTGTCAAAAAATCTATCATAAATTTCAATGCTTTTGCATCTTTTACAGCAGTTGTTATATCCCTGAAAATAATTCCTTTCTTAGGAAAATCAACAATATCTCTTACTTTTGATTCAACGTAGTTTTGCATCTTTTTTATATTCCTTATTCTTAACCTTTATAAATTTACGGCAGTGCCTTTTCAATATCTTCAATTATATCATCAACATCTTCAAGTCCAACAGACAGGCGCATAAAATCGTCAGAAATACCACATGCTCTAAGTTGTTCGTCATTGAGCTGTCTATGTGTTGTAAGACATGGATAAGTAATAATTGAACGTGAATCACCAATATTTGTGGCATGTATGAGTAATTTTACATTTTCGATGAATTTTATTCCTGCTTCTCTGTTGGTAATATTATTTCCCTTAACTCCGAAGCTTATGATTGAAGATGCGCCTTTAGGCATATATTTTTGAACCAATGGATAATATTCGTTGTTTTCAAGACCCGGATAATTTACCCACGCAATTTTGGGGTTGGACTGGAGATATTTTGCAACTTTCAATGCAGTGTCGGATACTCTTTGCATCCTCAAGTGCAAAGTTTCCAACCCGAGCAGTGTCAAATAAGAATTGAACGGACTCAAACAACATCCGTAGTCTCTGAGCAGCTGGCTTCTTGCTTTAACAATAAAAGCAGACTCTTTAAAAGTTTCAGTATAGCTCAAACCATGATAACTCTCATCCGGTTCTGTCATGTCAGGAAATTTTTCTGAATTTTTCCAGTCAAATTTTCCTGAATCAACAATAACACCGCCCATCGAATTGCCGTGTCCGGAAATATATTTTGTCATAGAGTGAACAACAATATCAGCTCCCCAATTAATGGGGTTACAAAGATATGGAGACGGAACTGTGTTGTCGACAATAAGAGGAATTTTGTGACGATGTGCGGCACCGGCAGCAGCTTCGATATCAAGGACATTCAGTTTTGGATTTCCGACCATTTCCGTAAAAACACATTTTGTTTTTGGAGTTATTGCTTTTTCATAATCCTCAAAAGTTTCTCCGTTGACAAAAATGGTATTTATGCCGAGTTTTCTCAAGGTTGAATTCAAAAGATTGAAGGTGCCGCCGTAAAGAGTTGATGAAGCAACAACATCATCCCCTGCACCGGCAATATTTGTAACAGCAATCAATGATGCAGCCTGTCCTGAGGATACAGCAAGCGCACCCACGCCGCCTTCCAGAGCTGCTATTCTTTTTTCAAGAACTTCCGTTGTAGGATTAGAAATTCTTGTATAAATATCACCTTCTGTTTTTAAATCAAACAAATCCGCAGCATATTGAACATTGTCAAAATCAAATGCTGTTGTCTGGTATATAGGAACAGGTATGCAATGTCTGTTGTTGCAGGCTTTATGCGCCCCTTGTACAGCGATGGTATCAAATTTCATACTTCCTCTTCTCTTTAAAATAAAATTACAACTGGCCTCTCAAATTTACTGAAATTATGTCAGATACCCAAGGTACATAACTTTTTCTGCCAATTAATGCACCGGTAATCAAATAAACAAGGAAAATAAAATAAACAAGTGTGATTACTGAAAAGCCGAAAAATAAAGGCAAATTCAAATAAAATGTAATCATGCTGACTATATTTTTTACAATAGGTATGTAGCTTACAAGCCCCAGTGCAAAACCGAGCCCGGTAACAAGAAGCCATAGAGCAAAAGCTATGAAGATTGACTGGTAAATATGAAATTTCAAAAACGGCTTCATATCTTTTTTCATTAATACGGCTATTATAATAAATACAAAGCCTATTAAAGGAAAGACATAGGTTGCAGCTGAAATGAGTCTTTCCAGAATTGATGGTGTTTGATAATAACTGTGTGGCAATTTTCCCTCCGAAAAGTCTATGCTTTTAAAGCTTTTTTATCATTAGCTTCTTTTCTGTTTATATATTCTTGCAAAATTTCTATATAGACCAGTTTGTTTTCGGTAGATTTGTCATTTAATTTCAACGCTGTACGATAGGTATATATAGCATTTTCAAGATCATTTAACATGAAATAAGTATTACCTATAAAAGTAAATGTTTTGGCATCATTCGGCTGTATTTGGGCAGCTTTTTTGTAGCAGTCAAGTGCTTCCGGATATTTTTTCTGGTCGACATAAATATTTCCTAAAAGGATATAAGCATTCGGATATTGAGGCCCGATTTTTATTGCTTCTTTGTATTTGCTGATAGCCATATCTATCCTGTTTGCGTCAGAATATGAGATTGCATGGCAGACATAAGCCTGATAAACAGAAGCGTCAATTTTATAACACTGGTTGAATGCTTTTTCTGCATTTACAAAATCTCTCATTGACGAATAAGAATTTGCGAGGCAAATTTGTGCTTTCATATTTAAAGGATCAATTTCAAGAGCTTTTTTTAGTGTTTTAACAGCTTCTCTGTACATATGCATAGACATTTGTGCGCTTGCTTTGTTTATAAAAGTTTCTGCGTCTTTGCTGTCAATTTCTATAGATTTGTCATAATTTACAATAGCAGATAAATAGTCTTTGTTGTCCTGATACAAAAGTCCTATTGCATTATACAAAGCTGCGCTTTTTGGTTCGAGCTTTAAAGCTTTTGTATAATTATTCATCGCATGTTTAAAATCACCGAGTTCTGCGTATGCATTGCCAAGGTTTAGATAGATTGAAAAACTTTTGGATTCAATTTCGGAAGCCCTTGTGTAATAATCAATAGATTTGTTTATATTCTGGAAATAAAAATGTATACTTCCTGCATTTATCAATGCCTGCGAATTCAAAGGATTAACCTTAAGCAATGCTTCATAAATATCCAGAGCATTTTTATAATCCTGTTCCGCAATAAACAATTTACCCAGTTCAAGATAATTTGTTTCATTGGCAGGGTCTTTGCTTATTAAGTCAAAAAACTCATCTTTTCTGTCTTTTGGATTATTGTTTTTTATTTCCATAAATCTTGGCCTTATATCTAGTAATGTCAATATTTTACTACACTTTACAAAAAATAGGAATAATACTTATTTTTCTTTGTGTTTCTTTTTTATTTTGAGATAAAATTATATAGCAAAATATAAAAATTACGGGATAATTAATACAATGAAATTCAATAGAAGTTCTTATCTGAACACTCATAGAGACGCATGGGTTGAGGTTAATCTGGATAGCATCGAAAAAAATATTCTGTGTTTGAAAAAATATCTTAAGCCGGGAGCCAAGCTTTTTGCAGTAGTCAAAGCCGATGCATACGGGCATGGTGCGGTTATGATTGCGCCTGTACTTCTTGCTTCCGGTGTGGATTTTCTCGGTGTTTCTTCTATTGATGAAGGACTACAGCTCCGTGAAGCAAAGATAGATGCTCCGATACTGGTGCTGGGCGCTGTTCCTGTTTGGTCTTTTGATTGGGCAGCTACAAATAATATTTCTGTTTCTGTTTTTTCTGATGAACATATTCAGGCTTGCAAGCAAACTTTTGAAAAAACAGGCATAAAAACAAAAGTACATGTCAAAATTGATACCGGAATGAACAGAATTGGTGTAAGGCCGGAAGATGCTGTAGAATTTATCAAAAAAATTCAATCATGCGATTTTATCAAACTTGAAGGGATATTTACACACTTTGCAACCGCTGAGACAGAAAGCTATGCATTTGAGCAATACAAAAAATTTCGCTCGGTTGTTGATAATGTTAATACAGAAGGTTTATTAATTCACTGCTGCAACACTTCTGCCGTAATTTGTTATGACAATTTTGACTACAATATGGCAAGAGTCGGAGTCGGAATATACGGCCTGCAGCCTGATTTAACTTCGACTGTAAAACAGCCTGAATTGCAGCCGGCAATGTCATTGAGAGGCAGAATTACAAATATCCATACGGCACAAGGCGGTGAAGGTGTCAGCTACAGCCACACATTTGAAACAACAAAACGGACAAAAATAGCGACTATTCCGATAGGATATGCCGACGGAGTTTCTCGTGGTTTGTCAAATAAGATTTATGGTATTATTCACGGAAAAAAAGTGAAACAAATCGGAAATATAACAATGGATCAGATGATGTTTGATATCACGGACTGCGATGCTGCGGAAGGTGATATTATCACACTGCTTGGCCATGATGGGAATGAATTTATCGGAGTGGATGAATGGGCTAAAATACTCAATACAATCCATTATGAACTGGTATGCGCACTTCGTGTCAGATTACCCAGAGTTTATACAAGATAAAATTTTTAAACTCTGACATTGTTAATTTCTGTATAAGCGTTGAGCATTCTGTTTCTCAATTGTAATGCCATTTGCATTGTTAAATTTGCTTTTTGAGATGCAAGCATAACTTCATGAACGCTTATATCTCCGCCGGAGGCAAAGGTTTCTGCAGCTTGATAAGCATTGTTCTGGGCTTCGTTAACAGAGTCAAGACCGTTGCTTAGTGCTTTTCCTATATCTATTGCTGTTTTTTCTACATCAGAAAGTTTGCCTCTGTCTTGATTTACAGCCTGATGCACAGATGTATCAACTCTCTCAAGCGGTGATACTCCCATGTTTTCAAGTCCGACATTCATTTGAATACCTGTATTTATAATAGGGCCTTGAGGCAAAGAATTTTGAGTTTGAATTTTATTTTGCAAAACACTGTCAAAATCAACCATTCCCTGTCTGTCAAAGTTGACATTCAGAGCCTGCATTTCCCTGTTAAATAATTTGTTATAATTTTTTATTGAATTGTTTGGCCCAATCATGTTGGGATTGAATTCCATTTGTCATACTCCTATATTCTAAGTGCAGCCGAAATCATACCTTTTGTAGTTTCTGCTGTGGTGACATTGGCTTCATATGCTCTTGATGCTGAAACCATGTTAACCATTTCTTCGACGATATTTATATTCGGCAGCGTAACAAAACCGTCAGCATCGGCTTCGGGATTATCCGGATCATAAATAGTTTTATACGGATCGTTTGCCGGTGTAATTTCTGCGACTTCTACTCCCTGTGATAATTTTTTTTCATCATAAGAAATACCGCCTTTAAGTGCGATTATTCCGTTGGTTTGACTCCAGTATGCTTCGTGCTCTCCATTTGGAAACGGAGGTGTTGTTGAAGAATTCAGTCTGTCTGCATATACTGCTCTAAAAGAAACATTCTTTTTTATGTAAACACCCGGTGTGCCGTCAGGATTTCTTGTTGTATTTACGTTGGCAATATTTGATGCAATATTATCCATCATTGTTCTCTGGGCATACATGCCGCTTCCTGATATATCAAATGCCGAAAAACTCATTTATTATGATCCTCCGCCTCTTACTACGTCCAGGAGATTGGTCAAAAATCTGCCCTGCAGTGTCGCAAGAGCATTATATTGCTGACCTGTTTTTGCCATATCCATCATTTCTTCTTCAAGGTTTACGTTATTTCCGTTTCCGTAATCAATCCAGCTGTTGTCACGTATTATTTCAGGGTCATAAGCTTTTGTGTCGACATCAACCTGTTGGATATAGAGCATTTGTTCTTGAGGAAGTCTCGATGCAATATTTTTTGTCATAGGATTAGAATAGTTTTCATATCCTGTTTTGTAATTTTTATCATTCTTGTAAGCAAGACTGTTTTGCATTCTTAAATCTCGTCTTATGTCATCTTTTTCAATTATTTTTCTAAGCTGGTCTTCGAATGCAACACGTTTTCTTTGATAATCAGGAGTCATAGCATTTGCTGTATTAGAGGCAATTGCGGTTTGTCTTTCTAACAGACCGTCCATCGCCAGATTAGAGACTTCTATGGCTCTTACATTGAACAAATCCACTTTTTACCTCCTTCCTGTTATCCTGAATTATAGTTTCGGTACGGTTATTTCAAAAACAGTACCATTTTTGTCTGAACTGATAAGTTTTAAATCTCCGTATTGTTCTTTCATTGCTTCTTTTGAAATATACAATCCGAGTCCGCTGCCTGTAATTTTTGAAGTATATCCTTCTTCAAAAATTTTCTCCTTTTTGTTTTCATCAACACCGCAGCCATTGTCTGTAATCAAAATTCTTAGCATATTATCAGCGGTTTCTTCAGTGTTAACTTTGATTATTCCTTTATTTTTGTCAGAGATGGCATCTATTGAGTTGTATAAAAGATTTATCATGACGTTCAAAAGTTTGTTTTCATCTGCTATGATGTCACCGTTAAAGCTATTTGAAACTTCAATTTTAATGTTTTTATCCAGAGCTTTTGCCTGTACAAGATTGATAACAGAATCCAAAATTTTTGCAAAATTTTGAGTTTCAAGTTTTACACCCTGAATTGTTCTCAACTCATTTAACAATACATCAATAGAATCTTTTGATTTTTTGATACTTGCTACGGCATTGAGCATAGAATCTTTAAGTTCTTTATTCGGAACCATTTCGAGTCTTTTTTCCATAATTTTTGAATACAAATCAATTACGGACAGATGGTTTCTTATATCATGTGAAATTGTCTTTGCTTTTGTTGAGATATATTCATATTTTTTTTCTATATCATCGGTTTCAGAGATAATAGAATTTTCTGCCTGTGTTAAACTGGCCTCTTCGACAAAAGAGTCTGCATAGTTAATAAATTTGTGTACAGCTTTGTTGAGCATTTCATTGCTTCTTCTCTCAGGAGTGTATTCTTGAGTATATCTCATTAAATCAATTTTTGAGTTGTCACTAATTATGCGAATAACATTGTTTATATCTTTGGAATTCAAAAGATAATAAAGACAAGATGTATCTTTCACATTTTCTGTTGAATAATCCCATAACATTACGGCAGAATATCTTGGAGAAAGTACCACAAGAAATTCAGTATCACCCCATAAGTTTTCTTTGCTGAGATTTTCTCCGTTTGTCACATCATCAAAAGAATAAACTTCCGCATTTGTAAACTCAAGACGTCTTAAGACTCCTTCGACTTCTTTTGTGTCAAATAATCTTACTAATACAACCGCTTTTTGAGTCTGTGCTTCCAGAAGCGGTTCCAGAGCAAAGCGAAAAAGACCTTTTATAGTTTGTTTGTTTACAGGTCTTGTTTGTCCTAAATAAATTAAATCTTTTAAAAGATTTTTTTGTCTGAAATTTGCTCCGCTCATTTAATTTTAATCTTACCTTTATTTATTACGACTCGAATGAATTTGTAAAAACACTTTACGAGTTTTTTCATCAGGCAATACCTGCAAACATTTTGCAGGTGTTGCCTTTTATTATTCTATATTGCAATTTTCACTTTGCGTCTGTTCAAAAATCCATTGTTCAACGCATACAAAACTGCCTGTGTTCTGTCATTTACCTGCAATTTCTGGAATATATTATTGACGTGTGTTTTTACAGTAGTTTCGGAAATAAACAGTTTTTGCGCAACACCTTTGTATGTAATACCTTGAGTCAAAAGATCAAGAACTTCTTCTTCTCTCTGTGTTAAATAATTAAGAAGGTTATCTTCGTCTACAACTGTTTGATTTTCTTCTTTGAATGATTTTTGGAAATATTCGAAAAATCTTGAGGACAAAGTTGCAGGAAGATAGATTTTTCCGTTTGCAACTTCATCAATGGCATAGATGAGTTGAGCAGAGGCCATTGTCTTCAAGATATAGCCTTTTGCACCGATTTTCATTGCTCTGAAAATCAAATCAGGATCATCATAGCCTGTCAAAGCGATGGTACGCACTCCCAAATCCAGTTTTTCAATTTCCGCAATAGCTGTCAATCCATCTTTTTCCGGCATATTAATATCCATTAAAACGATTTCGGGACGATACTTCTTGATAAGACTGATTGCAACACTTGCACTTGTTGCTGTTGCCACAACATCGAAATCGCTTTCAATTTCAATTAATTCTTTAATCCCTGACAAATGATCATAGTTGTCATCGACTATGATGATTCTGGCTTTTTTCTTAAATTCAAGACCTCTTCTCATCTACTCCCCCCAAGATTTCTTTTTTTATTTGTTTAGTTAATTTTGTTTTAAGTCTTATACAGATAATATCTGTAAGACTTCAAGATATTTAGTACATATTTTTCATGTAATTATATTATTTACACTCTGTATATTACCTCTAAACAGAGTAGTCGCTCATCGACTAAAAGATTGAAATAGTCCCACTGATTTGTATATCACGCTATCTAGTCCATCCGGTCTATAAATTCCTGATAGCCGTATTTTAGAGATGTTTCATACATTAAAAAAAATAATTTATCAGTACTAAATATTTTTTTTTGGCTCATAAATTTGAATTAGACACTATATAGTAGAAATTTAGAGTATTGAGTTTAGCATAATTTGCCAGAAGCAGATTTTTGTTTATAATATAACTATGATAGAAATGAAAGTAATGGGAATAGCACTTGATACAAGAACGGGTTCTCCAATTGTTGTGCTTCATGATAAAGACAACAGAAAGGCTTTGCCGATATGGATAGGTTCAGCTGAAGCCAGTGCTATTATTAGAAAAATTGAAAATATTTCTGTAACAAGACCGATGACACATGATCTTGTAGTAGAAATTATGGAAAAAACAGGATATACAATTGATCGTGTTGAAATCAATGATGTAGAGAAAGAAACATACTACGCTATTATATATCTGCAAAAAGAGAACAATGGCAAAATTGAAGAAATTTCAATTGATGCACGTCCGTCAGATGCAATTGCTATCGCAATCAGAGTAGATGCACCTATATATGTTACAGCAAATGTTCTTGCAAACGGTTCTGTTTCCTGTGATACCGCAAAAGATGAGGAAGAAGCAAAAGAATTTCGTGATTTTATTCAAACAATAAAACCCTCTGATTTTGAAAAACTGATTAAACACGATAAAGAATCAGATCAGTAAAATAGTTGTTTTAATCCAATTTGCCTGTTTCTAAAAGTTTTTCAACGTGAGAAATCATTTTTTTATGAATTTCTTCACAGGGAAGAGTTCCGTCTATGCTGACAAAATTATAGATATCTTTCATTTTGTTATATTCTTCCAGGCATTTCCCCTGATAGATTTTAAAACTTTCATAAAAATCCGTACTCAGGCCTATATCACGTCCCGATTCCCAATAATCCAGACCGGTTGTTCCTATCACCCGTTTTAGTAAAATATCAATAGGCACATCAAGATAAAAAACTAAATCAGGCTGCGGTGCATAATTGTATAATTTTTTTACCCAGTCAATATCCAGTCCTCTCACAACATCACGTGCAAAAGCTGTATAAGTATATCTGTCAAGTAAAACTACAAAACCGGAATCAAGAGCAGGAATAATTGTATTCTCAAGCCTGTCAGCGAAGTCTGCTGCATACAAAAGGCTGAATGTTGTAGCATTTAAAAGGTTTCTGTCTTTTGCATCATCTATTACATTTGCAATGAGACGTGAGGTTTTCCATTCGGAAACCATACATCCGTAGCTTTTATCTTCAATCCAGCGGCGGAGTTTTTCTATTTGTGTAGATTTTCCTGAGCCGTCTGTTCCTTCTATTACTATCAATAGGCCTTTATGATTGTGAGGATTAGTGTTGTTTTCCATTATAGCTGAATTCCTTTTTGCTGCAGCACATCAGTTACATATTTTCTTAGCAATATCTGTTTTGAATGAATAGTATTGTTAGCATCTATTTTTACAAGTCCGAATTCTTCAACCATAGATGCATATTCTTCGTTAACTCTGTTTTGAAATATTACATAACTTTTATACGGGTTGTTACTGAGCTTCAAATCCATGCCTGCTTCATAAAAAGACGGTGCACGATTTGCACAAATTCTTTCAAGAGAAATTTCTGCAGATATATCGTAATAAAGCGCCAGATCCGGCTGTACGGCAAAACCGTATAGGTTTCTTACCCAGTCTCTGTCGACACCTCTTGCAACATCACGTGCAAATGCTGTGTATACATATCTGTCGGCAAGGACTATAAAGCCTGCTTTTAAGGCCGGAATAATTATCTGTTCCAGTCTGTCCGCAAAATCCACAGCATGCAAAAGACTGAATGTTCTCGGGCTCAAAAGATTTTTTTTCTTGGCTTTTTTTGTTGTTTGGGAAATAAGCTCTGAAGAATTCCATTCAGTAAAAATAACATCAAGATTTTTTGATTTAAGCCAGTCTCTTAGAATTGCAAGCTGTGTTGATTTGCCTGACCCGTCAATACCTTCGACACAAATTAATGTCCCGGGCAAATCGTGTGATTTGAATAATCTCATAGTTTATCTTTCAAAATCGTTAACTCACTAAATAATTTCCATTATAATATCATAATTTTTGGAACATTAACAGACTTCTGTCATATTTTAGCGCATTTGTGAGTTTATAATTTTCATTTATGTATCTGCACAAATTCTGTCCGAAGTCTTTGCAGATATATCTTGTGCCGTACAAAAGGTAATCTGTATCCATCAAAATAAAATAGTCGGGTTTTGTTTTTTTGTAATATTCAATAATTTTATTCTCTCCGTAAGATTGCAGTCTGTCAGGAGTGAATATGTTGTAGTTGTTATCAGATTTAATTCCTTCGGCAAAATTTATAAACAACCCTTCGGGCAGAATTATCAATTTTTCTTCCGGTTTAATTTTTTTTGCGAAACTTGTCATTGCAAGAATTTCATTTTTTAAATTTTGATTTGTATAAAAAGAGGCATATACGGTTTCTATTTTTTCGTTTGTTGTTTTTAATACGTTGAAATTAACGATGAGTACAAGAATTGTCACAATAAATAAATCAAAACAAAACGCATTTGAAAAAGCTTTTTTATTGATATTTGTTTTAAAAAAGTATTCACCTATCAAATACAAGAACACAATCAAGTTCAGATTTATTATAAAAAGCCCGTATCCGCCAAAAGCTATCATCCTCCAATATGACTTTAGTGAAAGAGCAATTGTTGCGAGTAAAATGAACATTACTTCCGGCGATTTTGTGATTTTTTTTGCAAATATTAAAGCAAGAACTGTATTTAAAACCGCAATACAGGCAAACAATCTTTGTAATGAAAAGAACATATCGATAATAAGCAGTAAAAAAAGACCTGCAGTGAGTAAAATTGTTCTAAAAACTGTGTTTTCCGCTTTGAAACATAAAAATAAAAATCCCAGAGAGAAAAACAATGCAATAAAAGACAGCAGACATTCTTTTGTTGAAATAATTGAAGGATAAACACCTATATTTATATACAAAATCTTAAGCGGTATTGATTTTGCGTATGCTGTTAATGAGGGTATGTAATTTATAAAATCACTGATAGTTAATCCCTGCAAAAAGAGGACTGAAAATAATGCCACAAAGGGTGCAAGTACTATCAAAACACATTTTGAATAAGTTTTTAAAGACTGTTTTTTGTATATAAAAAGCATAAAAAACAAAATAACAGGTAATATAAAGAATTCGTATTTATTTGTACAGGCAAAACCTGTACAAAGCATCGCAAAATATAAATAAATTTTTTGATTATTCTCTAAAAATTTTAAAAACAAATATATTGAAGCCAGTGAGAATGTCATACCGTAAACCATTGCATATGTATACGGGAGAAAATATGTTGAAAACCCTAGTGAATGACAACCTGCGGCTATGCATAAAAATGCAATTGAAAAAGAACAAAATCTGCTTAAAAATTTTTTTGAAATTAAATAAGTAAGAAGAATAATAATAAAAGAATTAAATATAGCAAAGTTGTAAATCACAGAAAAATCAACTTTGAATATTTTAAAAAGCATTGCATTAAAAAGATATGAAAAAGGTCCGAAGATATTAAATATATCTTTGTACAGAACCTCTCCGTTCAAAATACATTGGGGAAAATAAAATTCCCTTCCCATATCCATATAAATATTGGTGATGTGTCCGCCAAAAATTATTATGTTTATAACCAGAAATATAAACAGAATTAACAGGTATTTAATATCTTTTTTGCAAAACTCCATAGTTTTTATTTTATCAAAAATATTGCAATTTGCCCTATTTTTGTTCATGATGACAGTATGTTTAACAGAAAAAATTCAAATCAAAAAAATACCCATACCCGTTTAAATAAAATTATTGCAGCATCAGGACTTTGTTCAAGGAGGAAAGCAGATGAACTTATTGAATCCGGTGTTGTAAAAGTCAACGGTGTTGTTATAAAAGAACTCGGGTATTCTGTAACACCTAAAGATAAAGTTACAGTCAATAATCAGCCTTTGAAAAAACAAAATTTGATTTATATTAAATATTACAAACCGGCCGGTTATATCACAACAATGAGTGACGAAAAGGGCAGAAAAACTATCTATGACATACTCCCTGACGAAATCAAAAACCTAAAACCGGTAGGCAGACTTGATAAAGATTCAACAGGCCTTTTGATTATGACAAATGACGGAGATTTTATAAACAAAATGACTCATCCGTCAGTAAAAATTCCGAAAGTATACAGAGTCTGTGCCGAAGGTAAAATGAATAACCAGCATTTGTTGAAACTTGCCAAAGGGATTGAAATTGAACCCGGTAAAATTGCTTATGCAGATGCAATGATACTGGAATATGACGGGAAGAATACAGTTTTACAAATAGTTTTGTATCAGGGAATGAACAGACAAATCCGAAAAATGCTTGATAACATAGGATTTCCTGTAATATCTCTGAAAAGAATATCTCATGGAACAATTAATATACAAGGACTCAAAAAAGGACAGTTTAAATATATTAAACCAAGAGAAATAAATGACCTGCTTAAACATATTGCAAAACTTGAAAATCAAGCAAAAAATAAGAATTAATAAAGGAAATGTGAATACCAGCCTATGCAAATCTTTGTGACAGGAACAGATACAAATATTGGGAAAACCGTAGTAACAGCCGGATTAGCAGCTGTTATGCAGTCACTCGGGTACAAAGCCGGTGTATACAAACCTTTTCAAAGCGGTGCGGAAGAAAAAAACGGTTTTCTTGTTTCTCCTGATCTTGCGTTTGTAAAAAAACTTGATTTTTATGTTGAAACTTTATGTACATATCTTCTTAAAGAACCTGCATCACCTGCTCTGGCTGCAGAAATTGAGGGTGTAACAATTAATATGGCATCTGTTGCCAGAGAGTATCAAACACTAAAACACAGCTGTGAAACAGTAATTGTTGAGGGAGCAGGAGGCTTGATGGTGCCTGTTTCAAAAGACGCTTTGATATGTGATGTCGCAAAAATGCTTGATATACCTGTTTTGATTGTAGCAAGACCTGATCTCGGTACAATCAACCATACCCTTTTGACTATAAATCAAGCAAGAGTAATGGGGCTTGATATCGCTGGAGTAATAATCAACAGATATCCGCTTACAACGGGAGATATTGCTACAAAAACCGCACCAAGACTCATTGAAGAATATTCTGATGTAAATATTCTGGGTATTATCCCTGATATAGAAGATTTTGAAAATACAAAACCGGGTGAGATAATTAATATTTTCCTTAACAGTGTAGATATAGAAAAGATTTTCAGAATAAAAATTCCAAAATTAAATCTCAGTATGTAAAATTCTATAATTTTTTTAAATCTTCTAATGCATTGTTTCCTATTTGTTTGAAACCGAATTTTGTTTTTAAAAAATTCAGCATCCCCGGGGTGATTACATTAGTTGTACACTGAGGCAGAATGATATTTTTCAGTCCGAGATATTTCAGATTGAATAAATGAGAAATTGTATGCAGATTGCATGTTGTAATAAAAAGACTGACCGGGAATTTTTCAAAGTCTATTTGCTTTTTAATTTGAGCGAGTATTTTGTATATCAAAGAAGAATTAAAAAACGAGTCGAAATACAAAACATTTTTTCTTGTTGAAGGAATTGATGCGGAAATAACAAAATAATCATCCGGCAGATTTTTTTCAAGCTCGTTAAAATAATCTGAAATAACAGGTGCATGATTTAGTAATCCAACGATTATCAAATGTTTAATATTCCCGTTTTTTATTTTTTCAACAATTTTTTCAATTTTTTTCATAACTTCAAATTCGTTATATCCTACATTTACCGAAGAAATCTGATGGTTATGCAAAAATCCTTCGGATTTTTCGGCAGTTTCAATCAGTGACCCAAAATTATTGTTTTCTATTTTTGTCATACCTTTTCCGGCTATCAAATTGGTTGTGAAAATTCTTCCACGATAGAGACGGTCTAACAGATATTGGAAATTTCTCAAAACAATTGTTGGCCCTTTAAATGAAGCAAAGTCGTATTGAATGCTGTCTAAAGAAAGCTGATAATGACCGGCAAGGTTTTTGTATTTTGCAAACTTTGGATATGCATGTGCAACAATAAGTCCGTCATGTGTGTATATATTCAAATCTGTATCTTTTGTCGCTTCAAGAAGAGTCTCAAAATCCTTCAAATTCTGTCCTGATGCAAGAATTGATTTCCCCTGTTTTACCCCTATATTTACGCTGTTCAGGGTTATTTCTCCATAGTACTCTTCTTTAAAACGATGGAGCTTTCTGTGTATGTCATAATTTACTTTTGCAAAATCATTAATTTTTTGTGCTAGCTTTTCTTCTGTCATAGTAGAAAAATTCAGATTGTTGAAAAGCTTCAATATAGCATCTTCTTCAGGAAGATAGTCATCAGTATAGGACTTAAGTTCTATTAATCTTATAGAAACACTTTTTATTATGTTTAAAATTATTTCATATAAATTTTTTATATTAGCATTTATTGCTTTGTTTCTTTTGATTGCCTGTTGTTCACCCTGATTTACAAGTGACATAATATCAAAATTTTCAAAATTTATGCTGGATTTCAAAATCTGGCAGTCAATATTTTGTTTTTCGCAAACAGACGTAAATGTTTGTTTGGCATTTTCTTTTTCTTTGTGAATTTCGTACAGTATTTTTTGAAATTCACTGCGGTTAAATTCATATCCTACCAAAATTAAAGACAGGTAATTTATTATGCTGTCTTTTAGTTTTTTGTTTTCGTAATGAAGCTCTTGCATTTTTACATAATAATAGGTCAGCTGCTTTAATTCATAAAGCAGTACTTCCATCAGCGAATAAACAATCGGGTCAATACTGCAAAAACCTTCTATCGCACACTCGTTGAATGGAGATTTGTGTGCGTAATTTTTTTCGAAATTACTGTTATTGTTCAAATCATTTTCCGCAGGATTAAACATAATTGCATTTTAAACAATTTAATGTTCAAAACCATTAACCAAAAGAGCTATAAAACTATACTACCTTTTATCTGTTATTAAGATTATAATTTTATAATTAAATCTATAGTATAATTTGATATTAAATATTGAGACAAAAATGAGGGGTTTTATATATGAGAAAAATTATATTATTAATAACGGCAATACTGTTCTTTTCATTAAACACTGTATTTGCTCAAGACTATACAACATACAGGCTTGATAACGGACAGACAGTAATAATAAAAGAAGTCCACGACAACCCGATAGTTACTATAGATACCTGGATAAAAACAGGTTCAATAAATGAAACTGACAAAAATAACGGTGTAGCTCATTTTCTTGAACACTTGTTTTTTAAAGGAACAACAAATCATCCGACAGGAGAATTTGACAGAATATTAGAATCTAAAGGTGCTGTCACAAATGCGGCTACAAGCAAAGATTTTACGCATTATTACATTACTCTGCCTTCAAAATATTTTCAAACAGCAATGGACTTACATGCCGATATGCTCCTAAATCCTCTTATACCAAGAAAAGAATTGGAGAAAGAAAGAAAAGTTGTTCTTGAAGAAATTTCAAAAACACTTGATGACCCTGAAAACAAATTGTATGAAAACATGATTCAATCATTTTATATAAATCACCCGTACAAGAGAAAAGTTATAGGCTCAAGAGAAATTATTTCAAATATTTCAAGGGATGAAATTCTTGATTTTTACAATACCTGGTACAATCCTTCTAATATGATTACTGTTGTAGTCGGAGATGTAGATACTGAAAAAGCCCTTGAGCTTATAAAAAAAGAGTTTAATAAAAAAGAAGCCCCAAATTGTAAAACTCCGTCATATAAAACCGATAAAAATATAGAACATCAAATTGAAATTGTTGACCGGGGAAAAGTCAAAACCGGCTACATGATGATAGGATTTAGGGGTATACCTCAAGAAAACAGAAAAGACAGTTATGCGCTTGATGTTTTGATGACAATTCTCGGTGACGGACGCAGTTCAAAACTCTATCAGTATGTGAAAGAACAAAAACAGCTTGCATACAGTATTTCTGCCGGACATGCGTCAATGAAAGATGACAGCATTATTTTTGTCAGAGCCAATTTTGTCCCTGCAAACAAAGACAAGCTCAAAAAGGCTATATTCTATGAACTTCAAAAAACTGCAAACGGAACTTTTGATGAGCAGGATATAAATACTGCAAAAAGTATTATTGAAAGAGACACTTTCTATGCACGTGAATCAACTTCAAATGTTGCAAATGAACTTGGATACACTACTCTTGTTTACGGTAATTCCGATTACTATAACGAATATATTGCTAATATCAAAAAGGTGACAAAACAGGATATAGTCAGAGTAGCAAAAAAATATCTCAATCCGAACTATGCGGTTATATCAATAATGCTCCCTGAAGAGCAGCCTGACTCAAAAGTAAAAAAAATCAGCAATATATCAAAACAGCCGCCTGTTGTAATCAAAACAGAGAAAACAATTACGCAATACAAACTGCCAAATAATATAAATCTGATAATTAATCATAACCAGCTTAATGATATAGTTGCAATGCAGATTTACGCTAAGGGCGGAAATTTTATAGAAAAAAAATACGGTGTAGGATCTGTTGCAGCAGCTGCAATGATGAAAGGAACAAAAAAATATTCAGCAATAGATTTGTCGCAAACAATGGAGCAGAATGGTATTAAAATCGTTCCTTCTCAAGGTTCTGATATGTTTTCTATATCTGTAAAAACAACAAAAAATGATTTGCCTTTGACATTCGATTTATTAAACGAAATTGTCAACAATGCATCTTTTGATCCACAGGAAATTGAAAAAATTAAAACAGAAAAAATTTATGCTATACAAAAAATGAGAGATACTCCTTCAAGTGTTGCTTTTGAAGATTTCAAAACAGAGATCTGGAAAAATACACCTTACGGAATAACAGGAAAAGTTCTTGAAAAAACAATTCCTTCACTTAAACGTGAGGATATAATTGATTTTTACAACAGTATTTTCTGTCCTGAAAACCTTATAATCTCTATCAACGGAAATGTTGATGACAAAGCAGTAATTGAGCAGCTGTCAAATATTTTCACAGAAAAACAGGGATGTGAAGCCAAGAAATTTGATTATGCAATCTATAAAAGCAGTTTCCCTCCCCTTAAGTCAAATGTAACAGTTAAAACAGCAAAAGATTCAGAAGCAGCATGGGTTATTCTCGGATGGCTTACAGACGGAATTACAGAAAAAGATAAACGTGATATAGCCGCATTGCAGGTAATTGACGCACTTTTAGGAAATGGTATGAGTTCCAGACTTTTTAGCAATCTTCGCGGAGAGCAGGGGCTTGCTTATCAGGTCGGTTCTACTTTTCTTCCTAACGTAAATCAAGGTGTATTTGCTCTTTATATCGGAACAAATCCGCAAACAGCGCTTCATTCTAAAAATGAACTTTTAAAACAGATAAATACGCTGAAAAAAGAATTTGTTTCGGAAAACGAATTGCAGGAGGCAAAGGACAAGATTCTCGGCAATTTTATCCTTTCACAGGAAACAAATATGGAAAAAGCTTCAACGCTTGGTTGGTTTGAACTTTCAGGAAGAGGATTCTGTTATATCAAAGAGTTTCCTGAACTCATTCAAAGCATAACACCTACGGATGTAATCAAAGCAGCAAACAAATATTTTGATACTCCGTATGTTACGGCAATAGTTGCGCCAAAGAATATTTTGAGTCAATTTTAGTAAAAATAATGGTGTACAAAGACAATTCTTTTGTACACCATTATTTTAATTTTTTGTTGCACCCTTTGGGCTTTGAGTTCTCGAACCCCGTCGGGTTTCACACTCTTGTTATTTTTCCGGCTGGCAAATTTCTTCCAGAAATTTGTTCGTTTCAGAAACTTCGTTTCTTTCACAACGCCGGTTTAGAACGGTTGCACCCTTTGGGCTTCGAGTTTTCGAACCCCGTCGGGTTTCACACTCTTGTTATTTTATTGCGCCTTTAACAATTTTAGCAAAGCTGTCAGCTTTGAGGCTTGCTCCGCCGACAAGTGCGCCGTCAATGTCTGATTGGGCCATTTGTTCTTCAATTGTTTCAGGTTTAACGCTTCCGCCGTACAAAATTCTGATTGCTTCTGCGGATTGAGCACCTGCAACTTCTTTTACAACATTTCTTATCATTGCAATTACTCTGTTAGCTTCAACAGAATCGCAAGTTTTTCCGGTTCCGATAGCCCAGATTGGTTCATATGCGATGATTGATTTAGCTACTTCTTCAGCGGTCAATCCGTTTAAAGCTGCTTTAATTTGTGATGCGATATGAGAATCTGTAACGCCTGCTTCTCTTTGTTCAAGTGATTCTCCGCAGCAAATAATTGGTGTAAGACCTTCTGAAAGGATTTTTTTAGCTTTTTTGTTAACCATTTCATCGGTTTCACCAAAATATTGTCTTCTTTCAGAGTGTCCTATTATGATATATTCACATCCTGCATCTTTTGCCATTTCTACAGAAACTTCACCGGTAAAAGCACCTTGTGTCTCAAAATAGCAGTTCTGGCATGCTAATCTTACTTTTCCGCATCCGCAGTCAGTCATAGCTTTATTAACAGCATACAATGATGTAAAAACAGGTGCTACAACGACTTCCGGCAATACAGATTTTTCAACATCTCTTAATTCTGCCATCAAACCATTGATGAGTTCTACAGATTCAGCCTGCAATTTGTGCATTTTCCAGTTGCCGGCGATAACAGGTCTTCTTGACATAATAAAATCTCCTTTTTTGTACCGTACTACATTTGAATAGTAGACAAAACAAGGAGATTTATCAAGAATAATATCTGTTTATTAGCGTTTTGCAAATTCTCTGCTTTCAATTACATCGAGAACAGCGCCTCTGACTTTTTCGGCATAGTTTTCTTTAGGATCGATTACAACTGTTTTTACTCCGCCTTTTCTGTCAGAAAAGAATGCGTTCTTAAGCATTTTAGCAGCATTTTTCATATGAGAGAAAAATTCATCGGGATTATCAAATGCAGAAGAAAGCTCATCTACAAATTCTCTGTTTGTTACAAGTGATTTGTCTGCTACATCAATAGCAATTTTTCCCGGCTGATCTTCCAAAAATCTCATATTCAATCTAAGTCCTGCAGAGCTGGCCTGTGCATGAACCTGACCACGGAATGCATCGTAGGACTGTTTATTTTCTTTGAAAGCTTTCATTATTTGAGAAATCTCTCTTTCAGAAAATACAGGTTTCCCTGTAGAAAGTCTTACTCTTGGTTCTTGTATAGTCAAAGCTTTTTTCACATTATAACCGTTTAAAAGAGGGATTTTTACCATTTGCTTGTTTCCTTCACTAAATTTTTATTATCTGCTAATGATAAATTATATAAAGAAAAAATATTTACAAACAAATGTATGAAATTTACAAATCTTAATCATGAAAAATTAAAATTCACACCAAGAAGCCTTATAGGCTCATTATTTTCCATCTCTACCCAGCTTTGAGAACGGTTTTTTGAATACATTTTATTTACTTCTTTTACAAGTACGGCAAAGTTAATATCTATAAAATTTATATTTTTTATTCTTTGAACATAAAATTTGTCAGAGCCGCAATTAGGACAAAAGTGAGACTCAGGCTGAACTGTTGAAAATTTTATTATTGTTTTTCTTTTAACATTGCAGCAGCTGCATCTGGTCATATACCATTTGTTTTCAATGTATTCACCGCAATCAGGACAGTATGCGGCATCCTTGTCTGGCATAACTTTTGAATGTGTACATTCTTTTTTATGTAAAAAAAACATTAAATAGGCCTCACTATAAACAATCACTATTTTTATTTAATTATATTTTTTAGTAAGTCAAAATTGATTTTATTAGTTTATCAACTTCTTTAATATCTTTTTCACTGTATTTTTGAGAGTCACTTTTTAGTTCAACAACTACAACTTCTTTATATTCTTTAAAATCATTCAAAGCATCTTCTTTGTTTCCAATCTCCAGATAGCATTTTCCTCTGTTCAAATATGCTCTGTTGTAAGAATAGCTGTCTTCTTTTGAATTAATAACCTTTGTGTAATAATTCAGTGCTGTTTTACATTCATGCAGATTGCGATATCCCTGTGCAGCGTTATACAAAGCGCCTAATTTAGCTTCAAATTTGTCTTCTTTTGCTATTTCATTTTTGGCAATTATTGATTCTTTATCAGAATTGTTGAATTCCAAGGATTTTAAAGCATAGTTTACAAGTTTTTTAAAATCATGTTTTTTTCTGTACACATCCGCAATTTTTAAGGCAATAATGTAATCTTGAGAATATATTGCTTCCGCTTTTTTATAAAATCTGAGTGCATTGTCAAAATCCTGCTTCTCTTCAAAATCTTCACCCAGTTTATAATACGAAATAAATTCTTTTGTCTTAGAAGTTTTTTTATCTAAAAAATTTACCTTATTCAGAATAATGTTTTTACAATCATTCACAGATATATCGCATTTTGTATTAATTGTATAAAAAATTATTATCATTCCGGCACAAAACAACGTTAGGGCAAATAAAATAATAAAAAAATTTTTTAAGTAACTGTTTTTTTCATTCTGATTTAGTTCTTGATTTTTATTATCTTTTTTCATAAGTATATATTTACTCCTAAATTTTGTATTATTATATCATTTTTTTACAAATTGTAAGAGGTGCAAATGAAAAACAGATGCAGCTGGGTTAATGAAAATTCAGAAATCTATGTAAAATACCATGATGAAGAATGGGGTGTCCCAAAACATAATGACAGAGACCTTTTTGAACTTTTAATTCTGGAATCTTTTCAAGCCGGTTTATCCTGGCTGACTGTCTTAAAAAAAAGAGAAGCCTTCAAAAAAGCTTATGACAATTTTGATGTAAAAAAAGTAGCAAATTATGACGATAAAAAAATAAATGAACTTTTAAATAATAAAGATATTATCAGAAGTAAAAACAAAATACTGGCATCCATTAATAATGCAAAAATTTTTATACAAATACAAAAAGAATATGGCAGTTTTTCAAAATATATCTGGGGATTTACACATAACAAAGTCATCATAAATAAAAAAGACTCAATACCTGTCAGCACACCTTTGTCAGACGAGATTTCAAAAGATCTGAAAAAAAGAGGCATGAAATTTGTCGGAAGTATCATTTTATATTCCTATCTGCAGGCAGCAGGTATAGTCAATGACCATGAAAAAAAATGTTTTAAATATTCAAAAAATTAGTAAATATAGTTGATTTATAAATTTGATAACACTTTCCCCTTCCTCAATATCTAGTGTTATTCTTCCTGTACATTCGGATTGAAGAAATTATAAACCGCTTTTGCCGCACGTTTATGAATGACTTGAGATAATTCGTCATATTCGGCTTTAGAAATTCTTGATATATCTTTAAATTTTAGTATAAGTTTTTCTTTGTTTTCTTTCGAAAGTCCTTTTATTTCATCAAGCACAGACTCAGTAGCTTTTTTACCTCTGAGCTGTCTGTGAAAAGTAATTGCAAACCTGTGAGCCTCGTCTCTTATACGCTGAAAGAAATATAAAGCCGGTGAATTAACAGGGAATACAACAGGAAACGATTCATGAGGTTTGAAAACTTCCTCAAGCTTTTTGGCAAGAGAAACAACATCGGGATGAAAATCATGCCGGTCAAAAATCTCTATTACAGAAGAAAGCTGGCCTTTTCCTCCGTCAATTATTATCAAATCAGGAAGAGGCAGAGTCTCAGAAAGTTTTCCGAAATATCTTCTTTCCACAACTTCCTGCAGAGATTTGAAATCATCCGGTTTTGACTCTGTAGAGCGGACTTTAAACTTTCTGTATTTCGATTTTTTGGGCATTCCGTTTTCAAATGTAACCATCGAAGCAACTGTATTTGTTCCCTGTATGTGAGAAATATCAAAGCATTCGACTGTATACGGAAATTTTGATAGTTCAAGTTTTTCTTGAATATAAGAGCCGACTTCATTGTAATCTCTTTGAATTTCCGTAAGTTTCTCAAGTTTAACCTTTTCAAAATAGAATTTTGCATTTTTCTGAGCAAGATTGAGAAGTTCTATATTCCTTTTTGTCGGAGCATCAGATATTTTAACTTTTTTAGAAGCAACTGAAACAAGCCATTGCGTGTAAAGTTCAATATCATCTTTTTCAAGTGATTTATTGGGCAGGACAATAGTCGAGGGAATATCAAATTCCGATGCAATTGTATAATATTCTTTCAAAAATGTTGTTAATACTTCATTTTCGCTTGATAAATTGAGATTTGAAAACTGAAAATCCTTTTTATCCGTCAGTCTGCCCTGTCTGATTTGAAGTAGAGAAACAACGTAAATATTACTTTCGTTATAAATTCCCACAATATCCTGATTTATGTTTGTATTCTCAAATACAACTTTTTGATGTTCCATTGTTTTTTGGACATCCATCCAACTGTCACGATATCTGGCTGCTTTTTCAAAGTCTTCTTTTTCAGCATATTTTTCCATCTCTTTTTTCAAAGCAGCAACAAGTTCTGTCTGTTTACCTGTCAAAAACAGTTCTACATTTTTGAGAATTTTTTTGTATTCTTCGGGAGTAATCAATCTCTGACACGGAGCCATGCATCTGCCAATATGGTAATAAAGACAAGGTCTGTCTTTGAATTTTGGAGTTTTGCATTGCTTAAGCGGAAAAAGCTTTTTTATCAAATCCAACGTAGAATACATTGCTCTTGAGTCAGTATACGGGCCAAAGTATTTTCCTTTCAGTTTATTTTTATTCGCTTTTCTTGCAACAACAATTCTTGGATATTCCTCATCAGTTATAACAAAGTAAGGAAATTTTTTGTCATCTTTCAAAAGCACATTGTACTTTGGTTTATGTTTTTTGATTAAATGGCTTTCCAGTATTAAAGCCTCGACTTCACTGTCAGTGACAATAAACTGTATTTTTGCAATCTGAGGAACCATTACCCTCAGTTTTGGAGAATCATGGTTTTTGTTAAAATAACTGAATACTCTTTTTTTTAAATTTTTTGCTTTACCTACATAGATAATTTCACCGTCTTTGTCATAATACTGATAAGAGCCGCTAAGCTCCGGTATTATAGAAAGAGTTTGCTTTACCTCTGCAGGCAGTTGTGATTTTTTTACAGTCATAACAAAAGTATAACATTATCATTTAATATTTAATCAACAAACGCAAAACAATATATGAAAAAGTTGTAAAAGATATTTTTTACATGTAAAATGGTTATTGTCGAAGATTGTGGATAAAACATAATGGAATTTTTTAGAAAAAATCAAAAGATAATAGTAGGAATAATAGCTATATCATTTTTGTTGTTTATGTTTGCGCCTATTCTGGTGGCATTCATTGCAGGGAAGCATTAAATTTCAGCTAAATTGTATTGAAAAAGACAGGTACAGCCATTTATGATATTTATGACCGGTGAAAACTTGGCATATAAAAAAACAAACTATATTGTGAATGCAATAAAAGTTTTTCTCATATTTGTTTTATTTATCTCTTTTGCACAACAGGCAATGTGTAACCAGAACCATATTGAAAAAAAGAGAAGAGAAACTCATGCAAAAGTTGTCCGTCTCAAACGTCTGGAATCAATTGAAACAAACAAACTATACAGAAATCAACAGCGTCTTGAAAATGCCCAAAAAAGTCTCACTTCGACAAAAAAACAATATAAAGATGCAGAAACACAACTCTCGGAAGCCGAAAAAAATTTGAATGCAACTATGCAGGAATATTCCGTAACGGAATTTCAGTCCAAAAATCGTATAAGACAAATATTTAAAAAACAGAGAAAAGGTCTTTTTCAACTGCTTTTATCCACAACAGACATAAACACTTTTCTGGACAGAATTTACTATCAGAACATAATAACCAAAAAAGATAAAAAGAAACTTGCATATCTAAAAGAAAAATCACGAAGGATTGCAATTCTGAGAAATCAAATAGAACAACAAAAAACAATCATTGCTTATTCGATAAAAAATATCAATGCCCAGCAGCAATATATCCAGGGCGCTATCAGCCAGAATGAAAGCTCAATTCAAAAATACAGAACAAACAGAGCATACTATGAGAAAGCTGAAAGAGAACTGGCAAGACAATCAGAAGCTCTTGGTAGAATGATTAACAAAAATACAAAAGGAACAACTGTCAAAGTTGTTTCCGGATTTATGAAGCCAATTGCCGGGCCTATTACATCACCGTTCGGGTATCGTACCCATCCTATATTTAAAAGAACAATATTCCATTCCGGAATTGACATAGGCGGTATCAACGGCGGAAAAATCCGTGCAGCAAACTCCGGAAAAGTTTTGTATTCCGGATGGTACGGCGGATACGGAAAAGTCGTAATACTAGACCACGGACTTGTTAACGGAAAACCGACAACAACACTGTACGCACATATGTCAGGCTATATTGTAAGCCCCGGACAAACTGTTTTAAAAGGACAGGTTATCGGTTATGAAGGCTCCACAGGGTACAGCACAGGACCTCACTGCCATTTTGAAGTCCGTGTAAACGGTAAACCTCAAAATCCTTTAAACTATATTTAACACTAAGAAAAAAGGAAAATAATGAATAAAAAAATTATATTATCCATATTTTTGATACTGTCAATGAGCTTTGTTTCACTGGCCTCTTATGCTGCTGAAACACTCGATGTACCTCAAAATACAAATGTTGAGAAAAAAGATAAAACGCATTCAAAAGATAAAAACAAAGACCAAGACAAAGAACAAAAAGATGTGGGAAAAAATCAGGATGTATCAGAAAACAAGGACACTGAAAGTGCCGATGTTTTAAAAGAAAATGACGAACAAAAAACAAAAAAGTTCTTCTCAAGAGCCAAAAAAGATGATAAAGAACAAAATGACTCCGAAAAAACACAGCAAGAACCTCAAGAACCAACAACAGATGTTCTTGTTGACAGTGATACAATAGAATATTTTCCAGAAAGACATGAGTTTGAAGCAAACGGAAATGCAAAAGTCTCTTTTCCAAGCGAAAATTCAGTTTTATATGCAGACAAAATTATCTTCAATCACGATACAAACTATGTAAAAGGTTTTGGCAATGTTGTTCTTGTAAAAGAAGGACAAAAAATCAACGGAGAATATATTCAGGTTGATTTGAATGACAACAATGCCATGATGACTCACCCCGTATTAAATCATATGGCAATAAAAATCAGAGCAAAAAAAGGTATTGTCTATGACACAAAGACAGAGGCTCTTGACGGTAAAGTAACTTTTAACGACAAAACAAGCTATCAATTTATGTCCCGTCCTATATACGGGTTTAACAAACCAATGATGGATGAAGTCATTCCAAAGAATTTTTATTTTAAAGAGAAATATGACAACAGATGGCGACTTAAAGCCAAAACGATTGTAATCGACAGTTATAAAGACAGAGATATAGCAACACTGCGAAATGCAGATATTTACATACAAAATACAAAAATCGGTTCCGCCGGTAAGATGAGAATATACACCGATAAAGAACAAAAGTATATTGAAACAAATATGCTTGAACTCGGTTCAATGAGAAATCTCGGTGCGTTTGTTTCTCCCGGTGTTGTTCTTCAGACTCCAAACGCATCCACACTCAAATTAGGGCCTGCATTAACTTACAAAAACGGACTCGGTGTCGGTGCTATCGGCCGTTTTATGACAGACAAGAACAGAACTGAATTCGGATGGGCAAGCTCAATAGACAAATTTGTTGTTCAAGGTGAACAGAAATTTACAGATAACTTGAAATTGCAATACGGTGTAAATACATATATGGATAACTTCTTCCTCGGCGGAAGAATGCCGGAATACGGTTTGCAGTTTATTCATCAAAAATCATACGAAATAGAAGATCTGGATGTCAATTTCACAAACAGATTTTTAGGCGGTTACTATAAAGACTGGGGTGACAGAAGTTTTTCCACAACAAAATTTGCATGGCAGACTTCAAGTTCAAAATCCTTGTTTAAATATAGAAACATAGACAGCAAATTTGCAATGGATTTTGGTGTAAATGTCCAAACCCATGCAGCATTGTATGGTACAGGTGACACCACAGGGATTGTTAGAGGCGGCCCGTATTTGAGAACCCAGTACCGCTCATGGCAGCAGTATTTAGGATATTTTCAAGGCGGACAGGCCGGAGATTCTCCGTTCTATTTTGACAAAAACTTCTACGGAAAATCCAGTGTCATGCTCGGTGAATCTTTAAGACTCAGCAAATATCTGACTCTTATGTACAGTGCTGTGCTTGTTGTTTCAAACGACACTCCGGACGACAGAATGCTTCAGGAAAACAGAATTTATGCTCTTATCGGGCCTGATGATTTAAAATTTATGATAGGATATGATATCTATCGTCAAAACGCAACAATGGGATTTGCAATGAATATTGGTGCGGAAAACTCAGATGTATTGTTTAAGAGACTTGTCTTGAACGAACCTGATACACTCGGTCAAAAGAAAAAATCAAAACCAAAAACTCAAGCACAGATAAAGAAAGAAGAAGAAGCTAAAAAGAAACAATACTTCGATCCGACTAACCGTTCGGTTAAAGATTATGATGATTACAATCCATCATTTAATATGATGCCCGGCGGAGCAATGCTTCAACCTTCTTTAATCAGACCTCCGGGTATGTAATTAAAAAATAACGTTTGTAGTATAATATAGAAAAATTATCAAAGTTTGAAATTGTGACAAGGGGAATAAGTATAAATGACTCTAAAAGATTGGTTTGAAACCAGAAAAGAAGAACAACATGCGGCTCGTCCGATTGACCCTAAAATAGACGACAATATAGGCAAGCTCTGGGTAAAATGTTTTAATTGCAACGCTCAGCTGCCAAGAAAAGAACTCGAACATCATATGATGGTTTGTCCAGAGTGCGGATACCATTTCAGAATAAATGCCAGAACAAGGATTAATCAGCTTTTTGACGAAGGAACATTTACGGAATATTTCGAAAATATTTCACCATCAGATCCTTTGAATTTCATTGATACAGAACCTTATACGGAAAGACAGCAAAAAGCCAGAGAAAAAACAAATCTCAATGATGCAGTAATAACAGGAACAGGCAAAGTTGAAGGCGAAGAAATTGCCTGTGCAGTTATGGATTTTGAATACATGGGCGGCTCAATGGGCAGTGTTGTAGGAGAAAAAGTTACAAGGATAATTGAACTTGCTTTAGAGAAAAAACTACCGGTTGTGACTGTTACGGCTTCAGGCGGTGCCAGAATGCAAGAAAGTGCACTTTCTCTAATGCAAATGGCAAAAACAAGCTGCGCTGTTTCAAAACTCAATGATGCAAAATTGTTGTATATTAACATTCTTACTGATCCGACTTATGGCGGTGTTACAGCCAGTTTCGGGACAATAGGCGATATTATAATTGCCGAACAAGGCGCAAGAATAGGCTTTGCAGGAAGAAGGGTTATCGAACAAACAATAAGACAAAAACTGCCGGCAGATTTCCAAACCGCAGAATACCTTATGAAACACGGACAAATTGACCTTATTGCAAAAAGACCGGAACTCAAAGCAACTCTTGCAAAAATATTGAGATTACATAAACACTAAAAATATTATAGACTGGGCAGGACTTGGTAATATGAAATTAGATTTTGAAAAACCTATAACAAAAATAGAAGAAAAAATAGAAGAATTGAAAAAAATGAGTGAAGAATCAGGAATGGATTTGTCCAAAGAAATAGAAATCTTTGAGCAGCAATCCCACGAGTACAAAAAAGAATTATATGAAAATTTGAAACCTTCTCAAAAGCTTCAAATAGCTCGCCATCCCAATAGACCAAACTTTTTTGATTACATCAATTTGATAACGGAAGATTTTGTCGAAATGCATGGTGACAGGGAAGGAACAGATGACAGAGCAATAGTAGGCGGTATTGCAAGAATAGACAATTACCCTGTTATGATTGTCGGGACAGTGAAAGGTAAATCCACAAAGGAAAACCTTGTCTACAATTTTGGTATGCCGCAGCCTGAAGGATACAGAAAAGCTTTGAGACTTTTTGAACACGCAAACAGATTTGGGCTGCCAATAGTTACTTTGATTGACACCCCCGGTGCTTACCCCGGAATAAAAGCAGAAGAACACGGTCAGGGAATTGCTATTGCCGTCAATTTAAAAGAAATGGCAAAACTAGAAGTACCGATTATTGCTATTATAACAGGAGAAGGCTGCTCAGGCGGTGCTCTGGGTCTGGCAGTTGCAAACAAGGTTCTTGTCCTTGAACATGCATATTATACAGTTATTTCACCGGAGGGATGTGCATCAATTCTATGGAGAGATGCTGCAAAAGCAGCCGATGCTGCTGAGGCATTGAAAATTACCGGCCCTGATTTGTTAAAATACAATATCATTGACGGTATTGTTAAAGAACCGCTTGGCGGTGCTCACTATGATTATGAAGCAATGGGTGAAGAATTGAAAAAAGATATCTTAGCCGCACTGGATGAATACAAGAACATGACTCCGCAGCAGCTGAAAGACGACAGGTACAACAAATTCCGCCGTATGGGTGTTTTTAATTCTTAATTTTTTTGAGGATAAAATAACATGAAAGATTATTTTGAGGTTTCTGTAAAAATTAATCCTAATGCAATTGAACTTGTAACCGAGGTTTTCTTTGAAAGATTTGAGTGCGAAGGTGTGGTTCAAGCGGAAGAAAAATACAAAGACCTGGAACTCATTGAAACTACCAACAATATTGCAAAAGGCTACATAAGATGCGAAGAAGCTGATTTTAAGCCGTCTGAAATCCAAAAAGTATTTGATAACGCAAAAGAAGAACTCAAAGAAGAAGGATTTACAGATGATGAGCTCGGTGAATGGACAGTAACTGCAAAAAAAATAATCAATCAGGACTGGTCTCAAAAATGGAAAGAACACTGGAAGCCTACAAAAGCCTCTGACCATGTCATAATTTGTCCTTCATGGGAAGAATGCTGTCCAGGTAAAAATGAAATTCTGATAACACTTGATCCCGGTTCAGCATTTGGAACAGGAACGCACGCAACTACACAGCTTTGTATCCAAGCAATTGAAAAATATGTAAAGCAGGGCGATGAGATTGCTGACATAGGAACAGGCTCCGGCATACTTGCAATAACTGCCGTAAAATTCGGCGCAACACATGCAGTTGCAATAGATAATGACCCTCTGGTTATTGATGTTGCTCAGGACAATGCTCAGGTAAACGGAGTTTACAATAAAATTGATTTCTCATGTGCAACAGCAGATATGCTTTCAGAGCAGTTCGATTTTGTATGCGCAAATATTTTGCACAATGTCCTTGCTGAAATCATGGGAGACCTGAAAAATATTATGAAGCCGCAAGGATATATGGTCTTGAGCGGTATTTTAGACGAAAAGAAAGATGTTGTACTTGAAGCAATTGAACAACAAGGCCTTAAACTGATTGAAACACTGTCCCAAGAACAATGGGTGGCATTGGTTGTTCAAAAATAACAGCATTAATTTATATTAATATTTGTAACTAATCATGGTTGATTTTTGGGCATGTTTAAAATAATATAATTTATACGAACCGCAGACAACAGGTGGGGTACGGAAATAAACTAAACTAATCCCCTTAAATCAAAAGCCTGTCGAGGATCAGAACCGGCACTAACGGCTAAGCCGATGCCGAAAACACTGGAATAGAGTTTTGTCTGATGATTTTGCGGTTTTACGTAAAATCATTTTTTAGTATCTATGGTTTTACAAAACAAAATGAAGGTCGATATGGACATATCCACAGAGTTTTTCTAAGGATTACGTCCGAACAAATATAAAACAAAGGAGCAAATTATGGCAACAAAAGCCTTTAAAGAACAAAAAATAGCACATATTAAAGAATCTGCTCAAAAGGCTAAAGTAGCAATTTTGACTAACTATAAAGGTCTGTCTGTTGAAGAAATCACAGAATTAAGAAGAGCTCTTCAAAAAGCAGGTGCAGACTATACAGTTACAAAAAATACATTAGCAAAGATAGCTATGAAAGGAACAGATTTTGAAGTTCTTTCTGATTCTATGAAAGAATCTACAGCTATCGCATTTGGTTTTGATGACGAAGTATCAGCAGCAAAAGTTGTTGAAAAATTCATCAAAGACAAGAAAAAAGCAGAAATTATCTGTGGTGCGCTGGATGGTCAGTTGCTTGATGCAAAACAGGTTGACGCACTTGCAAAAACACCATCCAAAGAAGAACTTTACGCAAAAATGCTTGGCTGCGTAAATTCACCTGCTACAGGTATTGTTGGTTCTATCAATGCTGTAATGAGCAGTTTGGTTAGAGCTATCGATGCTGTTGCAAAACAAAAATCAGCTTAATGCTAAATACGTCTTTTAAGACAAAAATTACGACTAAAATAAAAAAATAATAAAGGAGAAAAAAATGAGCGTAGAATCTATTTTAGAATCAATTGAAAAATTAACTTTGTTAGAAGCTGCTGAGCTTGTAAAAGCTATGGAAGAAAAATTTGGTGTATCTGCTGCTGCTCCTGTTGCAGTTGCTGCTGCTCCTGCTGCCGGTGCTGCTGCTGAAGGCGGTGCTGATGAAGCTTCTGAAGTAAATGTTATCCTTGCATCTGCAGGTGCTAACAAAATCGCTGTATTGAAAGAAGTTAGAGCTATCACAGGACTTGGCTTGAAAGAAGCTAAAGACCTCGTTGATGCTGCTCCTAAAGCTATTAAAGAAGGCGTTAAAAAAGAAGATGCTGAAGCTATCAAAAAACAATTGGAAGCTGCAGGCGCTACTGTTGAACTCAAGTAGTCGAGTTTCAAATTATATAATTAAAAAACCCGTTTTTATTTCCATAAAGACGGGTTTTTTGTTATTAAAATATTGATTAAAACTTATATTTACAAAAAGTATGAGCATAAAAACTTATTCACGACATAGAATTTAGAAGTTCCTATAAAATTAGACTTTTTAGAGTAAAACGTAATTTCTAAAAAATAATTAAACAACAGAATATATTTGTTGTCTTAACTATTAATTTAAAGCTAAGGATATGTATTCATTAATATAATCAGCATTACATAATAAAAAACAGCTCCGGTTTCCCGAGAGCTGTTTCAAAATTAATTGTATTGTATAAAAATCATTAAGCGATGATTTTGTCAACAACACCTGCGCCAACTGTACGTCCGCCTTCTCTGATAGCGAATCTCATACCTTGTTCGATAGCTACAGGAGCAATCAATTCAACGTCCATAACAACGTTGTCACCAGGCATAACCATTTCGCCGTCAAATTTAATAGAACCTGTAACGTCAGTAGTTCTGATGTAGAACTGAGGTCTGTAACCTGGGAAGAAAGGAGTGTGACGTCCGCCTTCTTCTTTAGTCAAAACGTAAACGTTAGCTGTGAATTTTGTGTGAGGTGTGATTGAACCAGGAGCAGCCAATACTTGACCACGCTGGATTTCAGTTTTATCAATACCACGGAGCAAAGCACCGATGTTATCACCTGCAAGACCTTCGTCTAACAGTTTTCTGAACATTTCAACACCTGTAACTGTAGTCTTTTTAGTTTCGCCGAAACCAACGATTTCAACTTCTTGACCAACTTTAACTTTACCTCTTTCAACACGGCCTGTAGCAACAGTACCACGACCTGTGATAGAGAATACGTCTTCAACAGGCATCAAGAAAGGTTTGTCAAGGTCACGTTCAGGAGTTGGGATGTAAGAGTCAACTGCATCCATAAGTTCCCAAATTTTGTCAACCCATTTGTCTTGACCTCTTTGAATGCTTGGATTAGCTTGAACAGCTTCAAGAGCTTTCAAAGCAGAACCTTTGATAACAGGGATGTTGTCACCGTCGAATTCGTAAGAAGATAACAATTCTCTTGTTTCCATTTCAACGAGTTCGAGAAGTTCTTCATCATCAACCATATCGCATTTATTCAAGAATACAACCAATCTAGGTACACCAACCTGTCTAGCAAGCAAGATGTGTTCTCTTGTTTGAGGCATAGGACCGTCTGTAGCAGCGATAACAAGAATACCGCCGTCCATCTGAGCTGCACCTGTGATCATGTTTTTAACATAGTCAGCGTGGCCGGGGCAGTCAACGTGAGCATAGTGTCTTGTTGCTGTTTCGTATTCTACGTGAGCAGTAGAGATAGTAATACCTCTTGCTTTTTCTTCCGGAGCAGCATCGATTTCATCGAATTTTTTAGCTTGAGCTTGTCCAGCTGCAGCCAAAACAGAAGTAATTGCTGCTGTCAATGTAGTTTTACCGTGGTCAACGTGGCCTACTGTACCAATGTTAACGTGCGGTTTCGTACGTTCATACTTTTCACGTGCCATGAGATTAATCTCCTTTTGTTCTAAATATCTACTACGTTGTCTATTATCTTTCAAATAGTGTGGCCAATTAGGTTGGCATTTTAGGGCATAATATGCCCTCTTATTATACAATCTTATATGCTCATTCAAATTTGTCAAGCGCAAAGAAATTCCGCCGGGGCCAATATCATTCAGAATTGTTATTGAACTGAACTCTTTAAATAATGCCAAAATTGTGTATTTATAAAATTTTGTGATTTTTAGCGGCAGGAATAATTTGACATTGCATTCATAGAATTATTCTTTTTAAGGTAGTCCAGAAGAGCATCAGTTATTTCTTTATTCCCCAGATAAGCAAGAATTGCACCGCAGATTTCTTCATCAGGGTTGAATGGTTTTGTTTTTGGATTTTTGAGATTTTTCAAATACATTGTCATCAATGATGCAAAACCGTCAGGTATTTGAGTCTTTCTATAAACACCTGCAAGCATGGTCTGCACGTTTGCCGAATCCGAATTATTGAATTTCGAAATTACATGATAATAATCCCCTGCGTTTTTTGCTCCGGCATCAATAATTCTGTTTAACAAATATAATCCTGCTGTAGCTTTTGTTTCGTCTTCTGTTTGAGAAAGCAGTTTTACAACCGGTTTTGTTGCTCCATCTTTGTAGGAAGAAATTTTTTCTGCCAGTTCTTCATCAAACCGTGAGTAATTATATTTTTCATCAGGCAGTTTAAAACTTTCACAAAATTTTTCAACCATATTATTAAAATCCGGCTGCGGATAATTATTTATACTGCTGCTGACAATGGATTGAGAATAATAGAATTGTTTGAAGGTAGGTGAGGTTATATACATAAATTAATCCTTGCTTATGAGTAAACAAACGGAGGGCCATTTTTGATTTCGTACAAAATATTTTCAGCACGTGTTTTGAGTTCATTTTTGTCTTTGCCCTGCATTGCTTGAACTCTAAATTCTTCTACAAGCGGTTCTATAACACTTCTTTTTTTGGTTTCAAAATTTTTAAGCTCGACACTGACCAGCCTTTTTTGTAAATCGAGTTCTGTTTTGGCATTTTCTTTGATAACCTGAGCTTCCTTAACAGCTTCAACCGTCTTTGAACCGGCATATCCGATTGTTGTTACTGCCGCCATGCCTGCAAAAACAAGTTTCAACAATGGGCTTTCAGGATTGACAATCATATTATACAAATGTGAACAAAGATCGCCGGTGTATGAGAATAGAACAGGTTTGGAAGAAGGTTTGCCTGCAATTGCTTCAGCCCCCTCGTCAGTCAGCTTTTCAACTTCCAGCATTACATAATCTTTGTAGCTTTTATATTTGTTGCCGTTTAGAGCAACAAATTCATCTTGAGGCAGATTTTTTGCATTTTTGAAAAAGTTTTCTATTTCAACTTTTTTTAGATTTAAAGAAACTATGGTATTTTTCAAACGTTCTAAATCAAGAGCAGATGGGTTTTCTGCCGTTTGAATTTTTTCACCGAAATCTTTTAGCGTTTTTATGGCAAAATCATTGCAGATTTTTGCAGACTGCCTGAGATTTCGAAAAGCAAGCCAGCCAAGAACTCCAATAGCAGCACTGCTTAGAGTTATTCCTGCGGCAGTAAGAAGTGTACTGTTTTTTTCATTGGGATATTTTTGTTTTTCAGAATTTTTAAAAGATATAAACTTTTTGAAAGTTGTATTTTCATTTCCTATGTTATTTTTGTGCAAAACAGTATCAAGCTCACGTGCTTTTTCTGTGAGCATGTTTCTCAAAATTTGCATTTTCCCTGAAAAGCTTTTTGTTTCAACTTCGATTAATTTTTCTTGCAAATCTTTTTGAACATCTGCCTGTTTTTTTCTTACCCAGACTTCTTTTACTCCATCAACATAATTTTTTCCGACAAAACCTACCGCACTCAAAACAAAAACACCAAGAGCGCCCATGATGTTTCTAAAATTCGGATCTCTAATCATTAAAAGCATAGCCAGATGAGGTTCGTCATTGACTGACACATGCTTTGTAATTTCCTGAAGAGTTTGCCACGGTTTCAGGGTTGTTTTGTACTGCGCTGCTTTTTTCATTGCAAACATCGAGCCTGCAAGAAGTCCAAAAAGCCCGACAGTTGAAGCAAAAATTGGCATTAATGATTTATGCAAAGGTTTTTTTGCATAATCTTTGATATCGTCGTTATATGTAAAAACATCTGTTTTTGTTGTTTTATCAGGTATAACGAGGTTGTCATACATATTTTCAATGCTTGGAACTGCATCAGACATTTGTTCATTCTGCGGTTCTTTTATCATGGAATTGACTATTACACCTTCTTTTATTTCAGAAATCTTTTTCTGCTGGGATATTGTATGATTTCTGTATTGTCTTCGTGTTTCTATGTCTTGATACGGATTGATGGAGCTCATTATTCGTCGCTTTCATTTAGTTTTTCTGTTTGTTCATCTGCTGTAAAAAGTTCAAACAGTGCTTCTTTTGCTGTGTTAAGTTCAAATAGCCTTTTTTCTTCTTCTATTCTTTTTAATTCTTCATCTTCTTCATTGTCAGCACCGGAAAGACCAAACAGGTTAAAGATTTTCTTTTTAATATCTTTAAATTTTTCATCTATTTTCTTCTGAATAGCAGCTTTTGCTTCACCCATCACAGCTGTTAGTTTGTCCGCAATATCAACAATTTTTTGTTTTATATTATTTATTGCTTTAGATATACCAGCTGCAATATTTTGAATAGTTGTAGTAGCGGCCTGTAAAACTTTTGCTGCCGGAGTCAAAACAGCATCTGCAAGCACAACTACCATTTTGGCAACAGGTCTTGGCAAATTATTCATAGCAGCAGTCTTGAGTGCATTTATTTGCATTTGAAGATTGTTCAAATGAGCCTGCATGTCTTGCTGAGCAAACATTTGTTGTGTATGCTGACGGGCAAGCTTCTGTGCTTTTAGCATCTGTCCGATAGCATAACATTCATTCCAGGTCATTTCAGGCGGTTTATTTTTTTTTGTATTTGAAGCACCGCCTCCGCCGCTCATTCCGTTGCATATAGGGCATGCACCCAGCGGCAGCCCATGAGGACAGGTTCCGATTTTGCTGTTTGATGCTCTTGAAAGCGATGCTGTCATTATAAAAAAATCCCTGTTCTTAATTCCTGACTGATTTGCTCAGGATAAACAAGGATAACATTTTTGACTTTAATATATTCCCCTGCCTAAATCCCGAGGCAATGTGGTTTTGTTTCCGACTTGCGGTTTAAAGAAGCGTTCCGGCTATACGGCTGCGGCTCAGCTGGGGAGTTTCATCCCATTTCCTTCTTTTTCATGATTTTACTTTTGACAAAATTCGATGTCAATTTTATTTGTTTTAATTTTCATATATTGTTATAAAAAAATTTTATTATAGCATTAATATTAAAATTAAAATCCATTTTAAATAAAATAAAAAGGATGCATGTTTTAATGCATCCTTTCCGGTTATTTAAATGTTTTTTCTATGAACAACCTGAATAACCGCAATTTAAGCAGATAAAGCAGCCTTCACCATAGCCTAATACCGCACCGCACTCAGGGCATTTATGTTCTTCGCCTTCATGTTGTGCTTCCGGCAGGTCTGTTTTAGGTTCAATAGCTTTAATTTCAGGCATTTTTTTGTCTTCTTTTTTCTCAAGATTCATTGGCTGGAATTGTCTTGAGTTGTTACGATAAACAGTGATGCCTTTCAGATTGTTTTCATAAGCAAGCAGATAAGAATCAGCTACATCCTGTTTTGTTGCATTTTCTTCAAAGTTTACTGTTTTAGAAACAGCATTATCTGTATGAAGCTGGAATGCAGCCTGCATTTTTACATGCCAGTATGGAGATACGTCATGCGCACATACAAATATTTTCTTAGCTTCAGCAGGAACGTTGTCACAATGAGCAAGAGTTCCGTCAATCGAAATTTTTGTCATCAATTCTTCTGAATAGAAGCCGTGATCTTTTGCATATTCTTCAAAAATCGGATTGACTTCAACAAGTTTTGTACCGTCCATAACGTCTCTGATAAATACCAGCCCGAACAACGGTTCAACACCTCCAGACGCACCTGCAATCATTGATATTGTACCTGTTGGAGCAATACAAGTTGTTGTTGCATTTCTGATACCGTGTTTTGCGATTTCAGCATCCATTTCTTCCCACATTTCATCAGTGATAATGCCTGCTGATTTTCCCTGGTATTTATATGTCAAGAATGGTTTTCCGTCTTTGAATATACCGTCATAAACACTGCCTTTAAAGTTTCCGAAACGACCTCTTGATTTTGAAAGTTCAATGGATTCAAGTTTTGACTGGTAATCAATAAACTCCATAATTTGAGAAGCAAGTTTTGTTCCTTCTTCAGAGTTATAAGCAATGCCCATCTTCATAAGCATGTCTGCCCAGCCCATTACACCAAGACCGATTTTTCTGTTGTTTTGAACCATTTCAGAAATTTGAGGAAGCGGATAGTTATTGATTGCAATAACATTATCAAGAAAATGTATAGCTGTTCTTGTAGTTTTTGCAAGCTTATCCCAATCAACACTATAGTTTCCTTTTTCACCTTTGAGCATAAGTCCGAGGTTTATAGAACCGAGGTTGCAAGCTTCATAAGGAAGAAGAGGAACTTCTCCGCATGGATTTGTTGATTCAATTTCACCGATTAAAGGTGTAGGGTTGTCATAATTCATATGATCAATAAAGATAATACCCGGTTCACCGTTTTTCCAGGCACCTTCAACAATTAAGTCAAACACAGCTTTTGCATTCAACTTACCCACAGGCTGTTTTGTTCTTGGATGAATGAGTTCATAGTCAGTTCCTGCTTTTAATGCTTCCATAAATTTGTCAGTAACCGCAACAGAAATATTAAAGTTATTTAATTTGTTGTTATCAGATTTGCAGTTGATAAATTCAAGAATGTCCGGATGGTCAATTCTTAAAATACCCATATTTGCACCGCGTCTGGTACCGCCTTGTTTTACCGCTTCCGTTGCAGCATTAAAAACTTCCATAAAGCTTACAGGGCCTGAAGAAACACCCATTGTAGAACGCACTACATCATTTTTAGGTCTCAATCTTGAGAATGAAAAACCTGTACCACCGCCTGATTTGTGTATCAGAGCAGTATTTTTTACTGTTTCAAAAATACCTTCAAGAGAATCTTCTACCGGCAGAACAAAACAAGCTGCAAGCTGACCCAGCTCTCTGCCTGCATTCATTAATGTAGGAGAATTCGGCATAAAATAGCGTTTTGTAATAAAATCATAAAATTCTTTTGTTGTTGCATCAACTTCCTGCTGTGATGCACCAAACTTTTTATCAGCGTCTGCCAAAGTAGATGCAACTCTCAAAAACAAATCTTTTGGAGTTTCTGTTGGATTACCCTGAGCGTCTCTTTTCAGATATCTTTTTTCTAATACTTTGATGGCATTTTTTGATAAATCCAGTTTTTCTTCTGTACATTCCGTCAATTGACTCACGTTTATTTCTCCCCAAATTCAATATTATACTAATTAACAATATTGTATTATAAAAAAGCATTCCCTGTGAACAAAAACATAAGAAGCTTTAAGCAACTTTTACAAACTTAATCCATTGACATTTTTTGAATACTAATCATGTTGAATAATGTCAACGGTCATGTGAGAATAGCATGCTTTTATTTAATTCTTATTCTTAACATTTTATAAGTTTTGAAAACAAAATTATAAAATAATATTAAGCAGAAATTTCTAAATATTGCATGGTTTTCTTTTTGTTTTACAATTATTTTTGCAGAGATATTATGTGGACGGCATGTCACATATATCCGTAGAACAGTTAAGGGTTTTAAAAAATCGAAAGATTGCCCCTCGAAAGGAGAAAAACTATGCCAAAGATGAAAACTCACCGTGCAGCTGCAAAGCGCTATAAAGTGACAGCTTCCGGCAAAATCTTGAGACGTTCTGCAGGTACAAAACATTTGCTGCAGCACAAATCTGTAAGCAGAAAAAGAAGACTTGCAGGTATGACTGAAGTATCAGAAACTCATTTGAACCTTGTTTCAAAAGAGCTGCCGTACAAGAAGTATTCAAGATAGGAAGGGCTGAACAATGAGAGTAAAACGTGGTAATGTCTTGAGAAAAAGACACAAAAAAATATTAAAATTAGCTAAAGGCTTTATCGGTGCAAGAAGCAGAATCTTTAAAGTTGCAAATACTGCTGTAATGAAAAAACTTAAATATCAATACAGAGACAGACGCAACAGAAAAAGATCTATGCGTCGTTTGTGGATTGTTAGAATCAATGCTGCTGTTAGACAGCATGGTTTGAGCTATTCAAAATTTATGAATGCACTTAAGAAAGCTGATATTCAGGTTAACAGAAAAATGCTTGCCGAAATGGCTGTAAATGAGCCGGAAGCTTTTTCAGTTGTAGTGGAATCAGCAAAAGCTAAAGCTTAACTTAAACAATATTTTGTTAAAAAACTCTGAATGTTAAAAAATGACATCCAGAGTTTTTTTATTATATTATTAAAATATGCAGAGATTATTAAAAAATTTAATACTTACCGCATTGTTTTTATGTATTGTACTGCCGTCTCAGGCACTGATTTTGCAGGGTAATGCGGAATTCAATGCAGAACTGGCAAGAGAAGAAACATTCAGCAATATAAACTTTGCTCTTGAGCCGGATGTTTTCAAAGACTACTGGTATGACCCGAATTTTCTTGCCAATTATTCAGGTTTGAAAAACGGCGAAACAAAAATTGCTGACAGATACCTGGCATTGTTTTCTGACGGTACCTACGGGGTAAGGTATGAGAATGATCCTTATCATAACTATTATTACAATGAAAAAGGCGCACTGTTTAAAGTTGATGTTTTAAACAAGCCTTATAATGAATATCCTCATCGTTCAATTGCGTACAATAAATACGGTGCATTTAAGAATGCAACATATGTCGTTTCAAAAGATGAACAATATTTGTATGATGCAGAAAAAAGACTTATCGGACACTGGATTGATAATGCATGTTATGATGCCAGAGGCAATGTTTTAATGCTTAGAAAAATTGCTGAATAATAAAATGAAGCTGATTAAATTTAAAACAATAAATTCCACCAACACTTACGCTCTTAATCGTTTTCAGGAACTGGAAGATATGACAGCAATTGCTGCGAAAACTCAAACAGACGGAAGAGGAAGGTTTGAAAGAAAATGGCTTTCTCCTGATTGCGAAAATATTTATTTGTCTATAGTTTTGAAACAGATAAAAAAAGAATTTGCACCGAATCTTACACAGTATCTTTGTGTTACAGCTGCAAAAGTTATTGAGAAGTACTCAGTAAAAGTTCAAATAAAATGGCCGAACGATTTACTTGTGGAAGGGAAAAAAATTGCAGGCATTCTATGTGAAGCTCACACAACACACAATATTCCTGACGGATTTGTTCTCGGTATAGGCATAAATATCAATATGAATGAAGATGTTTTAAGGAATATTGACAAACCTGCTGCATCTTTAAATCTTGAAACTGGTACAAATATTGATAAACAAAAATTTCTTGATAGTTTACTTATAGAATTTGAAGCAGGCTTTGATAGATTTGCCGAAAAAGGTTTTGCCTGTATCAGGGAAGACTATCTAAAAAGGATTAATTTTCTGGGAAAAAGCATTACTATACGCAAAAGAGATGACTTGCCGGAAGAGAAATTTCAAGCTCTTGATATTAACGAATCCGGTAATCTTGTTGTTTTAAATAAAGAGAAACAAAGAGAAATAATTTTTTCCGGTGACTTAATTTTATAAATAAGTTAAAATATTTTAGTTCACAAAAGAGGACTTATCATGCCGGAAAAAATATCAAATAAATCTGAAAACAAAATTATCATAACCGTATCAGGAGTTGACCAAATTGGTATTGTTGCTAAAGTAGCAAATGTTCTTGCTGATTACAGAGTTAATATAGAAGATATAAAACAGTCTCTCATGCAGGATTATTTTGTTATGTTCCTGCTCGGAGACATCTCGCAGGCAGAAAAATCTTTTAAAGAAATTAAAGAGGCTATCCAAAAGGCCGGAGAGGAGCTCGGAATGGAAATTTGGGTTCAGAAAAAACAGATTTTTGACAGAATGCATAACGTTTAAATAAATTTAGACCTAAAACAACAATTTTGAAAGGGAAAATATGTCATATATCAATGCCGATTATATTCTTGAAACTATTGATATGATAAGAGTTCATCATCTTGATATCAGGACAGTCACTTTAGCATTGAGTCTGCGTGATTGTTGTGACAGTGATGTTAGAATTGTTGGTGAAAAGATATATAACAAAATTACAAAATATGCCCAAAATCTTGTCTCTCTTGCTCAGGAGATAGAAGAAGAATACTCAATACCAATTATAAATAAAAGAATATCAGTGACTCCAATATCATTGATTGGCGAGTCTTGTAAAGATTATGACTATGTTTATCTGGCAAAAATTCTTGATAAAGCGGCTTGTGATGTGGGTGTAAACTTTATTGGCGGTTTCGGTGCACTTGTTGAAAAAGGCTGTACAAGAGGAGACAATGCACTCATAGAAAGCATACCTGAAGCTCTTGCCCAGACCGAGAGAATTTGTTCTTCTGTTAATGTTGCAAGTTCAAAAGCCGGAATAAACATGGATGCTGTCTTAAAAATGGGGAAAATTATAAAAGAAGCTGCAAAATTAACTTCAGACAAAGACGGCATAGGAGCAGCAAAACTCGTTTGTTTTTGCAATGTACCGGGGGACAATCCTTTTATGGCAGGGGCTTTTCATGGATATGGTGAACCGGAATGTGCGCTAAACGTAGGTGTTTCAGGGCCGGGGGTTGTAAGAGCGGCAATAGAAGCACTCCCGGCAAATTCCGATTTTGGTGATGTTGCCGGAAAAATTAAACAAATTGCATACAAAATTACCTCCACAGGAGAGCTTGTAGGCCGAGAAATGGCTCAAAGAATGGATATACCTTTCGGCATTATAGATTTGTCTCTTGCTCCGACACCTGAAATAGGAGACAGCGTTGCAGGAATTTTTCAGGCAATGGGACTGGAGCATGCCGGTGCACACGGTACAACTGCCGCTCTCGCAATGCTTAATGACGCAGTGAAAAAAGGCGGTATCATGGCAAGTTCACATGTTGGAGGGCTATCCGGAGCTTTTATACCAGTTTCCGAGGATGCAGGCATGATTGAAGCTGCAGAAAAAGGATGCTTGACTTTTGACAAACTTGAAGCAATGACATCTGTTTGTTCTGTCGGGCTTGATATGATAGCCATACCCGGTGATACTCCGTCAGATACAATTTCGGGAATAATAGCAGATGAGATGGCAATAGGCATGATTAACAAAAAAACAACAGCAGTAAGAATTATTCCTGCTCCGGGTAAAAAAGCCGGTGACAAAGTAGTATTCGGCGGTCTGCTCGGCGAAGCACCAGTGATGAATGTTAGTGCGCTTAGTTCCTCAGCTTTTGTGCAAAGAGGGGGAAGAATTCCTGCTCCTATTCACAGTCTAAATAATTAAATACTTGCTATGGATAGTTTTTGTATGGTAATTCCCTTAAAATATGCTTCAAGACAAAAGTCTGGGGTAATATTTAATATAAACTAAGCCATTCCCTTATATTTATTGAATAGATAACACAATTTTTCATACAAAATGTTTGTGTATTTACAAAAATTATGGTAGTCTTAAACTGTATTAATTAATGGTTTCATGAGTTAAATAAAAACACGAATATACTCAGTTTATTAAAAGGAGACAAATTATGACATCAAAACGAGTATGGTTATTTGAAGAAGGTAATGCAAACATGCGAGATCTTCTTGGCGGTAAAGGTGCAAACCTCGCTGAAATGACAAATTTGGGGCTTCCTGTTCCTCCGGGGTTAACAATCACAACAGAAACCTGTATGGATTATATAAACCATGGCAACAAAATGCCTGCAGGGGTTATGAACGAAGTTAAAGCTGCTTTGAGAAAAGTTGAAGAAAAAGCAGGTAAAAAATTCGGTGATCCGGAAAATCCCCTCCTTGTTTCTGTTCGTTCCGGTGCAAGATTGTCTATGCCGGGCATGATGGAAACAATTCTTAACCTCGGTATGAATGACCAGACAGTTGAAGGTATGATTAAATTAACAAATAACCCTCGCTTCTGCTATGACTCATACAGACGTTTCTTAACAATGTTCGGTTCTGTAGCATGGGACATTGAAAGAATGAAGTTTGAAGAATATATCGATAGAATTAAAGAAGAAAAAGGTTACAAACAGGATGTTGACCTGACTGCTGAAGATTGGAAATCTTTAATTGAACCTTACAAAGCTTTAATCAAAGCTGAAACAGGAAAAGAATTTCCTCAAGATCCTTATGTACAGCTTGAAGAAGCTATTGAAGCAGTATTCCGTTCCTGGAATATTCCTCGTGCTGTAGCTTACAGAAATCACTACAAAATTGACCACAACTACGGTACTGCAGTAAACGTTCAAACAATGGTATTCGGAAACATGGGTGATGATTGTGCTACAGGTGTATCATTCACAAGAAACCCATCTACCGGTGAAAACAAATTCTATGGTGAATACTTAACAAACGCTCAAGGTGAAGATGTTGTTGCAGGTATCAGAACCCCTCATCCTATTGCTGACCTTGAAAAGGAAATGCCGGAACAATACAAACAGTATGTTGAAATTGCAAAAAGACTGGAAGAAGGCTACAGAGATGTTCAGGATATGGAATTTACAATCGAAAGAGGAAAACTCTATATCCTTCAAACAAGAAACGGTAAAAGAACGGCTAAAGCTTCTGTAAGAATTGCAGTTGAAATGGCAGAAGAGGGTATCATTGATAAGGAAAGAGCAATCGAGCTTGTCGATCCGAACCAGTTGTATCAGGTTCTTTTGCCTGACTTTGATCCTGCGGCCAAAAAAGAAGCTCACAAAATTGCTCAAGGTCTTGCGGCTTCTCCGGGTGCTGCAGTTGGTAAAATTGTATTTGATACAGAAGAAGCTGCAGAAAGAGGCAAAAACGGTGAAAAAGTCATCCTTGTTCGTCTTGAAACATGTCCTGATGACATCCATGGTATGATTGCTTCTCAAGGTGTTTTGACACTCAGAGGCGGTATGACATCTCACGCAGCAGTAGTTGCAAAAGGTATGGGTAAACCATGCGTTGCAGGTTGCGAAGATTTGAAAATTGACCTGAAAAATGGTACTTTGACTGACGGAAGCGGAAAAGTTTACCATGAAAACGATGTTATCTCGTTAGACGGCGGTACCGGTGAAGTATTTGAAGGAGCAGTACATCTTGTTCCTCCTACACTTGATGACAATTTCAAAAAACTCTTTGAATGGGTTAATGAAGTTAAACTATTGAGTGTACGTGCAAATGCTGACACACCTGCAGATGTTGCAAAAGCTCTTGAAATGGGCGCAGAAGGTGTTGGTCTTTGCAGAACAGAACATATGTTTATGGATCCTGCAAGATTGCCATGGGTTCAAAAAATGATTATCGCTGAAAATACAGAACAAAGAAAAGAAGCTTTGAGCCATCTGCTTCCTATGCAGTATCAAGACTTCTATGATATGTTCAAAGCTCTCGGCGACAAACCTATGACAATCAGATTGTTGGATCCGCCGCTTCATGAATTCTTACCTTCAAAAGAAGAATTGATTGCTACTGTTGCTACTAAAAAAGCATTGAATCAGGATTATAAACAAGATGAAGAAATGCTTCATCTTGTAGAAAACATGTCAGAATCAAACCCGATGATGGGTCTTCGTGGATGCCGTCTCGGTCTTACATTCCCTGAAATCAATGAAATGCAGGTTAGAGCTATATTCTATGCTGCATGTGATTTGAAAAAAGAAGGTTTGGATGTAAAACCTGAGGTAATGATTCCGCTTGTCGGTCATGTAAATGAACTTAAAGAAGCAAAAGCAGTTTGCGAACGAGTAGCAAAAGAAGTTATGGCTGAAAAAGGTGTTTCTGTTGACTATATGATAGGAACAATGATAGAAATCCCTCGTGCTGCATTGACTGCTGATCAGATTGCAGAATATGCTGAATTCTTCTCATTTGGTACAAACGACCTTACTCAGATGACATTCGGCTACTCAAGAGATGATGCTGAAGGCAAGTTCTTACAAAAATATGTAGACAACAAAATCCTTCCGGCTAACCCGTTCCAAACTCTGGATCAAGAAGGTGTCGGTCAGTTAATGAAAATTGCATTAGACAAAGCATTGACTGTTAAACCTCATCTCAAACGTGGTATCTGCGGTGAACACGGCGGTGATCCTGCATCTGTTAAATTCTGCCACAGAATTGGATTGAACTATGTATCATGTTCACCATTCAGAGTTCCTCAGGCCAGATTGGCTGCTGCTCAGGCAGTAATCGAGTTCAAACACTCTAAAGAAGAAGTCGGTACACTCGGCTGCAAATAAAAAACTGATATAACAGTTAATAAAAAACCCTCTTTGAAAAATCAAAGGGGGTTTTTACTATCTGACTTTAAAATTTCTCGCAATATCTCTATCCATAGCTTTTTTAGCTATATCTTCCCGTTTGTCATGCAAAAGCTTACCTTTAGCCAGTGCTATTTCACATTTTGCCCAGCCGTTTTCTAAAAATACATTAAGAGGAACAATTGTATATTTTTCTTTTTTGACTTTTCCTAACATTTTCAAAATTTCGTTTTTATTCAACAGCAACTTTCTTTTTCTGTCAGGATCGGGATTAAACCTGTTGCCTTGTTCGTAGGGACTTATGTGTACATTATAAAGCCAGGCTTCGCCGTCTTCAATTTTTGCAAACCCGTCTTTTAAGTTGATTGAGCCTTTTCGTATAGATTTGATTTCGGTACCTGTCAAAACAAGACCGGCATCAAATTTTTCGACTATTGTATAGTCATGAAAAGCTTTTTTGTTGCTTGCGATAATCTTTCTGCCCATAGGATTATTTTAGCATTAAAAATGAAATTTATATTATCAAAATTTAAAAATATCAAAAAGATTATTGTTTTAAGCAAAGCTAAGTCAAAAATCACGGCTTTTGCGAGCTGTTGGGCAGGTGTCCTGGATTATTGGCCGTTCGGGCGGAGTAACGTCCGCCCTCACAGGACGTGCTAGTTCCCTACGGTCGACTCCGCACTAGCCAAAATCTGCGTCTTGTATTTTCTTCATGCTCGGACAGTTTCGCCTTTTTGTTGGTGTTGGGCAGGTATGCCCAACCTACGACTTATTGTTTTAAGCAAAGCTAAGTCAAAAGCCCAGCTTTTTCAGGCTGTATAGAGATTAAACTTAAAAGACGAGAGAAACTGTCCCAATATGAAGGAAATCCGTTATGCCCAACCGACGTCAGTAATTTCGTTCCCGACTTAGAGAGAAAAGAATAACTAAACCTCGAAGAGGTAATACGGCTTTGCCGTTGTGACTTTGGTTAAACACTGTTGATTTTCAGTATGAATTTTGACAGACCGAAACGTTAGTGAAGTGGATGCAAAATTTATGATGAAAATTTACAGTGTTTTTTGATAGCTCCGGTTTTTCTTTTCTTTGGTTCGTTTCTTTTCTTTTGCCTGAGCAGTTCAAAAGAAAAGAAATGAACATAATAAATAAACATAATAGAAATAATAAAAAAGATTATTGCTGTACTCAGAAAAATCTAAGATCCTGAACACACCAGACTAAAGCATTAATTTCCAAAACCACGCTTCAGGATGACAGGGAGATAATCGGTTTGTTGTTGTGCAAAGAATTTATCTTAATTATTTTCCCTCTCCGTGGGGAAACAAAGCGAACCAACAAAAAGTGGGTTGCTTAAACCTGTTTCCGAAGTTGTAGGTTGGGCATACCTGCCCAACACCAACTAATGAACCCAAACTATTCTTTGTAGACTTTCCAGTGTAAACATGTTTCCGAAATGAAATTTAGGTGAGAAGAGCCCCGTAGGGTGAAATGATTATTTGGCAAATTCTATGGTAAACAAAAAGGGCTTTAAATCTAAAGCCCTTTTGCATAAATTTTGAAAAGATAAAACTATTTTTGTTCGTATCTTTTTTTAAATCTTTCAACTCTACCTTCAGTATCCATGATTTTTTGGTTACCTGTGTAGAAAGGATGGCACTTGTTGCAAATTTCAACAGTAATATTTTCTTCAATAGAACCTGTTTCAATTTCGTTACCGCAAACGCATTTGATTTTCATTTTTTTATATTCTGGATGAATACCTTGTTTCATTTTTTTCATTCCCTTCTGTATAATTTTTTTGTAGTTAAATTTTAGCCTGCTGAAAAATTATTATCAAGACTTTTGTGTTAACATTAAAGAAAATGTAATAAATAAAAAGGATTTTTATATTATGAAAATGTCAAAATTGTTTGTACAAACACTTAGGGAATATCCGTCGGATGCAGAAGTAATAAGCCATAAACTACTTGTTAGAGCCGGATATATAAGAAAACTGGCACAAGGAGTTTACAATTATCTTCCTTTAATGTGGAGAGTTTTAAAAAAAGTAGAAAATATTGTAAGAGAAGAGATGGATGCTGCAGGCGCTCAAGAAATGCTTATGCCGTTTGTTCAGCCTGAGGAATTGTGGCAAGAATCCGGCAGATGGAATGTATACGGCAAGGAACTTATGAGGCTCAAAGACAGACATGGAAGAGGAATGTGCCTCGGGCCTACACATGAAGAAGTTATCACCGCAGTTGCAAGAGAAGGCATAAAGTCATACAAACAGCTGCCCGTAAATTTATATCAAATCCAATCAAAATTTCGTGATGAAGTCCGCCCCAGATACGGACTTTTAAGAGGGCGCGAATTTATTATGAAGGATGCATACAGCTTTGATTCTTCACAAGAGGGGCTTGAAAAATCATACAAAATTATGGCTGATGCATATTACAAAATTTTTGACAGATGCGGACTTGAAACAAAAGCTGTACAATCTGATTCAGGCGCCATAGGCGGTGCTGTATCGCATGAGTATATGGTTTTGATTGATGACAATGAAAATAATGCAGGGGAAAATGACGTGTTCTTTTGCAAAAACAAATCTTGCGGCTATGCTGCAAACGCAAATCATGCGGTATCCGTTCTTGAATCTGCAGAAATTGACGGAGCAAAATTCGGTTTTAACGAATTTAAAAAAACTGATACACCCAACACAACAACGATTGAGGAACTGGCTGCGTTCTTAAAAGTTCCTCCGACTGTTATTTTAAAATCTATGATTTATGTAGCGGATAACAGAATTGTTATGGCATTAATCAGAGCTGATAAGACTTTTGAAGAAACAAAAGTTATGAATGCAGTAAAAGCTAATGAAATCAGAAGCGCAGCTCCTGCAGAACTCGAAGCAATATTTGGAGCAAGCAAAGGGTTTGTCGGCCCAAAAGATATTGAAAAAGTTAAAATCCCGGAAGAATATGAAGGCGACACAATTACCGTAGTTGCTGATTTTACGGCACAAGAAATGAAAAATTTTGTTATAGGTGCAAATGAGACGGACAAGCACTTTACAGGTGTAAACTGGTCTGATTTAAACACTCCTGTTTTTGCTGATATCAGACTTGTTGAAGCAGGCGAAAAATGCCCTGATTGTGGTGAACCACTGTTTGTTACAAAAGGTATCGAGGTCGGCAATATTTTTCAGCTCGGAACAAAATATTCCAAAGCAATGAACGCTGTTTATCTTGATGAAAACGGGAAAACTCAGCCTTTTATAATGGGATGTTACGGTATAGGTATTTCCAGAACTGCAGCAGCAGCGGTGGAACGCCATCATGATGAGCATGGTATTAAATGGCCTATTGCAATTGCTCCTTATCATGTTGATATAGTACCTGTAAATATTCAAGATGAACTTCAAATGAAAGTAGCAGAGGAACTGTATAAAACACTTTCTAAAGCCGGAGTTGAAGTTGTATTTGACGACAGAGACGAGCGTGCCGGAGTTAAGTTCAAAGATGCGGATTTAATCGGTTTCCCATTTAGAATTACAGTGGGAAAAACAATTAATGAAGGGCTAGTTGAATTTAAAGTCAGAGAAACTGATGAAGTGTTTAAAGTTAAACCTGAAGAAGCTTCACAAAAAATTATTGAGCTTGTAAAACCATATATATAATAAGATATCCAATAAAAACTTAAAACGAAGCAGACAGTTGTAACAAAAAATGTCTGCTTTTGTTTTTACTATAGTAAATGAGATTGCAGGTATTAGAGAAATATTTAAGTTTAAAAACATTCTAATTGTATTTGATATGCTTTTTTAGTAAAATTTGCATAGTACGGAGTTAAAATTTTTATCGTTAAAACAAAGTTGGAAATATTATGACATTTACTTTTGATGATTTGATAAAAGCCACACAGGCAACGGTTTTGCATAAAAATGATACATCCGGAAATTTTAGTATTTCTACAGATTCAAGAAAAATAGACGTTAATAGTGTTTATATTCCTTTAAAAGGAGAAAAATTTGACGGGCATGATTTTATAAAAAGTGCTGTTGAAAAAGGTTCAAAAGGTTATTTTACACAGAACAAAGACATTGTACTTCCCGAAGCTGAATTTGTTTTGTATGTGGAAGATACTCTGACTGCATATTTGCAGTTGGCATCGTATTACAAGAAAAAAATTAAACCTATAACAGTTGCTATAACAGGCAGTTCAGGCAAAACAACGACAAAAGAAATGACTGCAAGTGTTGTCCAAAAAGGATATAAAACACACAAATCAATTCTAAATCACAATAATGAAATCGGACTTTGTGAAACAATGCTTTCGATGCCTGAGGATACAGAAGTTCTGATTGCAGAAATGGGAATGAGGGGAGCCGGTGAGATTGAACTTCTTTCAAAGTATACTGAGCCTGATATTGCTGTTATTGCTAACACAGGTACCGCTCATATAGGACGGCTTGGAACAGTTAGAAAAATTGCGGAAGCAAAATGCGAAATAACAAAATATATGCATCCGGAAGGTGTTTTGTTTGCGCATGATACAAAACTTATTAGGAGTGTAAACAAGTTTAAAGGGCAGACTGTTTATTTGAGTCTTGAGTCACCTGATGTTGAAAAAATAAAACTTAATACTGACAGTTCAGAATTTGTATACAAAAATCAGAAATATAAACTTAGTGTAGAAGGCAGACATAATATTCAAAACGCACTTTTTGCCATAAATGTAGGCTTAAAACTTGGAATTTCTCCTGCACTGATTGCGGAAGGTCTTTCTGAATACAAGCCTATAGAGAAAAGATGGGAAATTGTTGACACAGGCCGATATAAAATTATAAATGACAGTTATAATTCCAATCCGGAATCTTTAAAAGCGGCGGTTTCTACATTTCTTTCAACTCAAAATCCTCCGAGATTGCTTGTTCTTGGTGATATGGGAGAATTAGGCAAAGATGAAGTTAAGTATCATAAAGAAATCGGCGAATTTTTAAACAGTTACAGGAATTTCCGCCTTGTAACAGTCGGAAAACTTGCCAAATATTTTAAAAAAACTCTGAATTCTGAGTTTCAAGATTATTCAGTTAGTTTTAAAACTAATCACGAAGCTGCAGAATATATCAAAGAAAATATAGAAAAAAACACTTCAATATTGTTTAAGGCTTCACGCTTTATGCATTTTGAAGAAATAATCGAGGAGATAAGCAAACAATGATTTTGTCTATAGTATCAGCACTTATAGCATTTGTTCTGGCATTGCTTTTCGGGGTGCCGTATATAGAATTTTTGAAAAAGAAAATGCTCGGGCAGTATATACGTGAAGAGGCTCCTGAATCTCATGCAAAAAAAGGCGGAACTCCTACTACCGGTGGTGTGTTTCTTGTAATTGCAGCTGTTTTGTCTGCAATAGTGTCTTTATTCATGGCTGAAAAGACATCTACGGGTGCTTTTTTAATATTGATTACATTTATATTTTATATGTTTGCAGGTTTTCAAGATGATGCACAAAAGTTTGAACATCATGCAAACAAAGGATTAAGTGCTAAGGGTAAATTGATACTTCAGATAGCCATAGCCTGCCTTCCTGTGTTGTTTGTAACAATTAGCGGAAGGACTTTTTTGACATTCGGACACTGGGCATTTAATCTCGGTTATTTATATCCTATTTTCGGTATCTTTTTAATTACGGGTGTATCAAATGCGGTGAATCTTACAGACGGTCTGGACGGATTGGCTTCTTCGAATATGGTAATTTCATTAGCTGCACTTGCTGTTATTAATTTAATAATGGGAAATGTAGATTTATCAATTATTTGTGCTGCTATAATGGGAGCTTGTCTTGGCTTTTTGTATTTCAACAGACATCCTGCAAAAGTTTTTATGGGAGATACCGGTTCTCTTGCGTTAGGCGGAGTTTTGGGTACACTTGCTGTTATGGGAAAATTTGAGTTATGGCTTATACCAATTGGTATTATATATCTTATGGAAACTCTTTCTGTTATGATACAGGTGACAAGTTTTAAACTTACTGGAAAAAGAGTTTTTAAAATGAGCCCTATACATCATCATTTTGAGTTGTCGGGCTGGAAAGAAACAAAGATTGTAAAAGTTTTTGCACTTGTTAATTTGATATTCTGTTCGGGTGCTGTTGCTCTCTTCTGGTATTTGAACAGATAAGCGGATAGGTAGAAAATGATTAGAAAATGGTTTGATAAAAAAGTTCTTATTTTGGGATTGTCAAAAAGCGGTGTTGCTGCTGCCAGATATTTGAATAATCGTGGAGCGCAATGTTTTATTACAGAAAAAAAACCGCTTGCTGATAAAGATAAACAGCTTGTTGAGGAATTGAACAATCAAGGGATAAAAACAGAGTTTGAACAGCATTCTGATGAATTTATGGATGATGCTTATATTGCTGTAACAAGCCCCGGTATACCGCCGAACAGTGAAATTATGCAAAAACTTAAAGAAAAAAATATCAGCGTAATTTCAGAAGTTGAGCTTGCATATCTGGAAACACAAATACCTTTTGTTGCAATTACGGGAACTAACGGAAAGACAACAACAACTGAATTGACAAATTTTATTTTAAATAAAGAATTTAAAGCGGAAAAATGCGGAAATATAGGTATTCCTCCCTGTTCATTGCTGAAAGACCCGACAACCGGAGCAGAAAAAGAAACTGATTTTTTTGTCTGTGAAGTAAGTTCTTTTCAACTGACATACAGCCCCCGTTTTAGACCTCAAATCGCTGTATGGATGAATTTTACACCGGATCATATAGATTGGCATGGCGGACTCGAGAACTATTTCAAGGCCAAGGCTTCACTATTTGCACCGGAAAAAATGCCGGGATTTGCGGTTTTTAACGCTGAGGATGAAAAAGTTTTTGAATTCGGAAAAAATTATGGAGGCGAAAAATTCTTTTTTGGCAAAGAATTAGATACAAATTGCGCTTATATAAAAGATAATGCAATATTTTTTAAACGCAGTCCGAAAAACATTGAAGAAAGAATTATTGATTTAAAAGATATACAACTTGTCGGAAACCACAATTATCAAAACGTAATGGCATCTGTAATTTGTGCTAAGATTGCCGGTGTTTCGACGGAAAAAATCAATGAGGCGATAAAAGAATTCAAAGCTCCGGAACACAGATGCGAGTTTGTTGATAACATACGAGGAAAAGATATTTATAATGATTCCAAAGCAACAAACCCCGAAGCTGCAATAGTTGCGCTAAAATCCTTTGATGGCAGAACCGTGACTCTGATTGCAGGCGGAACTGACAAGATGACTGATTTAACCGAGTTTTGTGAAACCGTGAAGAGATATGTGAATACAGTCGTGCTTCTCGGTGCAGCAAAAGAAAGATTTGAGCAGGAGCTCAGAAAAAACGGTTATGAAAATATCATAATCGCAGATTCATTTACCGATGGAGTTGACAAAGCTTTTGAAACAGACAGTGAAGTAGTGCTTCTTTCACCGGCATGTTCAAGTTATGATATGTTTTCAGGATATGAAGAACGAGGAAGAGTATTCAAAGACTATGCCTTATCAAAGAAATAGCAGAAGACGCAGAAGACATATACAGGATGGTTACACTCAGACAAATGATGTGGTTTTGTCACCGCCTGATACTACATTGATGGTGGTTGTGGCTTTTCTTGTCGTAATCGGCTTGATGGCAATTTTTAGTGCAGGTGCACCAAAATCCATGGAGGTCGGTGAAAATCCGGCATCTTTTGCATTGAAACAGTTTGCATATCTGATAGTCGGATTGTTCGGCCTTAAATATTTTCTTAATTTGGATTATAAAAAACTCAAAGATTGGGCTGTACCTTTTGCATGGTTTGTTGTTATAATGCTTGCACTGGTAGATTTTACACCTCTCGGGGTTGTAGTAAACGGTGCGAGACGATGGATTATGCTCGGACCTTTGCAATTTCAGCCTTCCGAAATGACAAAATTTGCGGTGATTATGCTTTTATCTAACGCATTTTATCGTGACGGGTCTCTTTTCAGTTCACATAAAATCATGCGTTACTTTCTTCCTATTCTTGTTATGGTATTCCTTGTCTACAAGCAGCCAAACCTGTCTATGGTAATATTGCTGCTTTTGACATCTATGGTTATGTATTTGAGCGTATCCGGCTCAATAAAATATATGGTCACACTCGGTTTGGCGGCTATAGGTGCAGCGTTTGGAACATTTATGCTTTTCGGGCAGAAGCTGCTTCATGGCTATCAGATGCAGCGTATTCAGATTTGGCTTAACCCTAATTCTGATCCGTATGGTGCCGGATACAATATTATACAGTCATTGCTTGCATTTGCAGCCGGAGGATTTTGGGGTGTCGGATACGGAAACTCAAAACAAAAACTTGCCTGGCTGCCTGAAGGACATACTGACTTTATTTTTGCTGTTATTGCGGAAGAATTGGGATTTGTTGGATGTCTTCTCGTGATAGGATTATTCTGGACATTTATCCATAGAGGTATTATTATTTCTTCACGGGCAAATGACATGTTTGGAAAACTTATGGCAGTCGGTATAACTTTATCAATAGGACTGCAGGCATTTATCAATATGAGTGTTTCAAGCTCTCTTATACCTGCAACGGGTGTTCCGCTCCCGTTTATCAGTTACGGCGGTACTTCGTTGATTGTTTCTTTGTGTATGGTGGGAGTGCTTTTAAATATTTCGAAAAAAAGAATAAAGAGGATAAGACATTATGACAGAACATACTAATGAAAATGATAAAAAATATACATATTTTGTAACCGGCGGCGGTACCGGAGGACATATTTATCCTGCGGTTGCAGTGGGATTTGCACTGCAAAAAGAACCTGATACTGACAAGGTCTATTATGTCGGTAATTCAAATAACCTTGAGAAAAAAATTGCCGAAGACAAAGTTTTTGATTTTTTGGATGTAGATGTTACAGGCATGCCTCATTTAATGTCTTTTGATTTTTTGAAATGGGTTTTTAAACTTTCAATCGCAACGGCAAAATCGATAGGTTATATTTTTAAATATAAACCGTCACTGGTATTCGGCACAGGCGGATATGTAAGTGCTCCGATGCTGTTTGCTTCGGTTTTAACAGGAACTCCTTTTGTCATACATGAATGCGATGCAATTCCGGGTAAGGTTTCAAAACTTGTTGCACCGTATGCAAAGGTTGTTTCTGTTGCTTTTGAAAGTGCACAGGAAGGCTTGAAGTCCAAAAATATTAAAGTGAACGGCAACCCTATAAGAGAAGAGTTTTTGAGCATTGACAGATATAATGCAAGACAAATATGGAAACTCAAAGACAGACTCACTATCATGGTAATGGGAGGTTCTCAGGGCGCCAAAAAATTAAATACCGTTCTTGTTCAATGTTTGAAACCGCTGTTTAAAAAATATGATATTCAGATTATTCATCAAACAGGACTAAAAAATTATGACGAAACGGTTAAAGAATTGAAAAAAGTTTATCCGAATTATACAGAAAACTCTCAGTATATTATCAGACCTTATTTCAAAAAAATGTATCTGCCGATGATTGCTTCTGATATAGCCGTTTCACGAGCAGGCTCTTTGAGTATTTCAGAGATTTGTGTATCAGGTCTGGCTTCTATTCTTATTCCTTATCCTTATGCTGCAGCCGACCACCAGCGCAAAAACGCAAAAGAAATGGAAGAACTCGGTGCTTCAATCTATCTTGATGATTCACAGTGCACAGCTGAAGCTTTTATGGAAAAATTGGAAGGTTTGATTAACGATACTCAAAAAATGATTGAACTTCAAAATAATGCAAAAAAATTAGTCAAATACAATGCAACAAAAGATATTGTTGAACAGATAAAAGGTGCATTGAAGAAATAGAAATAACAATAAATTTTAATAAAAAAAACTGACATATTATATGTCAGTTTTTTTTATTTTCCCCAAATCTAGTATTGCTTTAGCCTTAAGTCTATTTTCTCTATTAGTCCGTTTTACTTTTTGCCTTATTTTCTATCTGTCTTGCTGGTTTTCTCTATTAGTATAATTTTGCTTTTGTTTAATTTCCCCAAATTAGCAGCCTTATCAATGCCTTTGTTTTTAGTCTTAGTCAAGCAGTGCTTCTAAGATATTTGCATTTTTTGTAGCAAGTGAATTTTCTCTGATTTTTTGTTTATGAATATATGTTCTCAATGCTTCTCTGATAAGTTCGCTTCTTGTACGGTTTTCTGTTTCTGCTACACCGTCAATTTTGTTTAAAAATTCTTCGGGCATTGAAATTAAAACTCTTGCCATAATTGTTTCCTCCAGTTATAAATCTTGTAATCTTTTTTGTGGTTAATGTTTCGACTATATTGTGTTTGCCTTACTCTTATATAAAGTAATTTTTGTATAAATAATTGCTAAAATTTATCTACAAAATATATACTAAAATCTCAAATCTTTGATATAAGCCAATTTACATGATTTACATAAGTTAACAATTGTCAGAAGCTTTAATAAATTGTCGTGTATTTTGAGGTGCTGTTTTTCCATTAAGGATTACTGAAAAAGAAAAAACACAGGTTATGCAGCAATATTTTTGTTCTATTTACTTTGTGTTTCTTGAAGCTTTATTATCTTATTTCTTTGTGCTATTTTATAGTCAAAAAAGAAGATAAAGAGGCATATATAAACTATGGAAAATACACAGCAGACTGTTAACTTCAGCGATTTGCCGACAACATATGACGCAAAGGCAACCGAAGAAAGAATTTATAAATTCTGGGAAGATAATGAATGTTTTAAGGCTGATGCTAAATCGCCTAAAAAACCTTTTTCAATAGTTATTCCTCCGCCGAATGTTACGGGTGTGCTTCACATGGGTCATGCAATAGATGAAACACTACAGGATATTCTTGTTCGTTATCACAGAATGTCGGGCTATGAAACATTATGGGTTCCCGGAACAGATCATGCCGGAATTGCAACACAAAATGTCGTTGAAAAACAACTGCGAGCAGAAGGAACAAACCGCCATGAACTCGGAAGAGAAAAATTCCTTGCACGCACATGGGATTGGGCAAACGAACATAAAAGCGCAATTCTTGACCAGTGCAAACGCCTCGGTGCTTCTTTTGACAGAACCAGAGAAAGATTTACTCTGGATAAAGGCTGTTCTGACGCAGTAAAAGAGGTGTTTGTAAGACTTTATGAAAAAGGTCTAATATATAAAGGTTCTTATATTGTAAACTGGTGTCCACGCTGCCAGTCTGCTATTTCTGATGTCGAAACAGAATACGAAACAGAAGCCAGCCACCTTTGGGAAATCAGTTATTCTCTGAAAGATGAACCAGGTGCAATTGTTATTGCCACAACAAGACCGGAAACAATGTTCGGTGATGCAGCTATTGCTGTTAATCCTACAGATTATAAATATAAAGATTTGATAGGCAAAACGGTAGTAATTCCTTTGACAGGAAGAGAAATTCCAATCATTGCAGATGACTATGTAGACAAAAAATTCGGAACAGGCGCTCTAAAAATCACTCCGGCTCATGATCCGAATGACTATGAAATTGCAAAACGACACAATCTCAAACCTATCTGGGTTATTGACGGTGAAGGAAAGATGAAGGCTTGCAGTGAAGTTCCAAAAGAACTTCATGGTCTGGATAGAGACGAAGCAAGAAAACAAACTGTTGATATGCTTAGATATCACAATGATCTTGTGAAAATTACAGATCTTGAACACAATGTAGGAAAATGCCAGAGATGCCATACAACAATTGAACCTCTGCTTTCCGAACAGTGGTTTGTAAAAATGAAACCTCTTGCAGAAGCGGCCATCAGAGCTGTAAAAACCGGAGATATAAAATTTGTACCTGAAAAATGGGAAAAGAATTATCTTGGCTGGATGGAAAACATTCGTGACTGGTGTATCTCACGTCAATTGTGGTGGGGACATCAGATACCGGCATATTACCACAATCAGACAGGAGAAATGGTTGTTGCAAAGGAAAACCCTGATCCTGAAAATTACACTCAAGAAACCGATGTACTTGACACATGGTTTTCTTCAGGTTTGTGGCCTTTTTCTACAATGGGCTGGCCTAATACAGATGCAGAAGATTTCAAAAAATTCTATCCTACAACCACCCTTGTAACAGGATTTGATATTATCTTTTTCTGGGTAGCAAGGATGATTACAATGGGGTTGGAATTTACCGGCAAAGCTCCTTTTTCAACTGTATATATCCACGGTCTCATTCGTGACGAAAAAGGTCAAAAGATGTCAAAATCAAAAGGTAATACAGTTGATCCTGTTATTATTATTGACAAATACGGCTGTGATGCATTGAGATTTACCATGACTTCAATGTGCACTTACGGCGGCCAAGATATAAAAATTAGTGAAGACAAGTTTGAATACGGCAGGAACTTTGCCAACAAAATATGGAATGCTTCAAGATTTGTATTAATGAACCTTGAAGGAATTGATGACAACCCGATTGACATGGAAAATCTGACAATCGCGGACAGATGGATTTTGCATAGATTGAATGAAACAGCAAAACTTGTAAACAGCAATATTCAAACATTTAGAATAGGCGAAACCGCTCATGTTCTTTATGATTTCTTCTGGAATGAATACTGTGACTGGTATGTTGAAATAGCAAAAATTCAACTACAGGATAGCAGCCAGAAGGCTAATACTCAAAGAGTTTTGAGATATGTTCTTGATATGGCATTGAGAATGCTGCATCCTATCATGCCGCATATTACGGAAGCCATCTGGCAGATTATTCCGCAGAAAAAAGAAACAATAGGAATTATAAAAGCAGAGTTCCCGACATATAAAAAAGAGTTTGTTTTTGAAACAGAAAACAAAGAAATGGAACTTGTTTTTGAAACAATAAAATCACTGAGAAATGTTCGTCAGGGATTAAATATTCCGCTGAGTGCTCAGATGGATATCACTGTTCTGGCAAGCGAACAGGAAAAACCGGTATTTGAAGCGGTTGTTCCATACTTAAAACGCCTTGCAAGAATTGAAAGCGTTGAGTTTAAAGATACAGACACACAAATGCCTAAAAAATCGGCATCTGCTGTTGTCGGTAATTCAAAAATAATTATTCCGCTTGAAGGATTAATTAATTTTGATGAAGAAATCGCACGTCAAAACAAAAAAATAGAAAAACTGGAAAAAGAAAAAATGAGTCTGGACGGAAGACTAAAGAACAAAAATTTTGTTGAAAAAGCGCCTAAAGAACTCATTGAAGAAACTAAGGCCCGTTCTGATGAACTAAATTCACAAATTAATGCAATAAAAGAGCTTATTGAAACATTAAAGTAGAAAACAAATAACAAAAACGGATAGGATTGAAATTATGAGCAACATAATGAAGTGGAGTTTTAAAAACGCATTAATCGGACTGGCAGGACTATTTTGTATTGCTGTTGTTATTTGTGCTTTTCTTGCTCCGCTGTTTGCTCATTCAAATTTTTCCGCAGGCGCTGATGTTTTATACAACTTCTTGCACAGACTATGTAAAATGCATGGGACAAATATCTTCACAATATTGGGACATCCAATAGGTATTTGTGCAAGATGCATCGGTTCATATATGAGTGCGGCTCTTGTTTTAAATCTGTATATAAATAAATTTAAAATGAACAAAATTGTTTATATAATTCTGGGTACTCTTGCTTTTGGTGAAATTGCCGCTGAGTATTTTAATCTTTTTGTAACCAATGACTTTATAAGATTAATCGATGGTTTTTGTCTGGGCGCATTTTTGGGTATGACATATATAAAAATACTTGATTGGCTGGAAGGCAAAAAAGGCTGGTAATCTATACCTGAAATTATGTAATTGCACAAAAATATTATATTTCAAATTGTTAACAATTTGTTACAAAATTGTTGTAAAATTGCATATTAATTTTAAATAAACAACTCAAAATTTAAAAAAACAATTTACTACTTTCAGACTAAATGAACGGCGAAAGTCTTCACATAAAGGCAAAAAATGTTATAATAATAGAACAGAGAAGAATAAGTGTTCTCTTTACCCTTAATTTAAAGTTATGTAAAGATATTGTTTACAAAATATGATTAAAAGTCAATAATTATCGTCACAAAGTTTTTAATATAAATGTAGGAAATTTTTTAGTAGGTAATGTCGGAGGAAAGGCATGACAATTAGTGTGAACTCAAGAAAAAAACAAGCAAAAAAATCTTTTGATGAATTACTCAATGACTTAAGAACAAGCAATTCTGAAAAAGTTAGATATAATGCAGCTCGTATTCTTGGTGAACTCGGCGATTCTCAAGCAGTAGAACCGCTTATTGATGTATTAAAAAATGACAAAAACGGTTCAGTTCGTTTGTATGCAGCCAGAGCTCTCGGTGAACTCGGCGACACAAATGCAACTATACCTTTGATTGAATCTTTGAGAGAAGACAGAAATGTCGATGTTCGTGTACGTGCAGCACGTGCTCTCGGTCGTCTCGGCGGTAAAGAAGTTGTTGAACCGCTGGTTGAAGCTCTCAATGATGAAAACCCTCAAGTTTGTATCACTGCTACAGATGCTTTGATTGAAATCGGTGATGTTGCTACTGATGCTTTGATGGAATCTTTGGATCATGAAAAAGTTAACGTCAGATGCGATGCAACAAGAGCTCTCGGTGAAATCGGCAATCCGAAAGCAGTTGATAAAATTATCACTATGCTGAAAGATGAATGGGTAAATGTCAGAATTTATGCAGTAACTTCTCTTGGCAAATTGAGTGACAGAAAAGCAGTTCCTGCTTTGATAGAAGTTATGCAGGATAAAAAAGAAAATGATCTTGTAAGAGCAGGCGCAGCAGCAGCTCTGGGTGTTTTGAGAGATCAAAGAGCATTAATGCCTTTGAGAGAACTCATCATGGCTGCTGATGAACTTGGTGAACTTGAAGATACTGCTCTTAAATCATTTAAGAAAATCATGGCTGCAAACTGGCAGGCTATTCCGGGTGCAGCACCTCAGAAAAAAACAGCCGGTGTATAATCAGCTGCTGACATAAACCAATTTTTGAAATAAAAAGCTCCTTGATATACAGGGAGCTTTTTTTTAAGATATAATAGATATAAGTGGATAGTCAAAAAACAATTTTTTACGGGATTTTGCTACATTATGCTGAATAAAGTTAAAAGTTTTTTAAAAAAACACGGCTTATTATCACCTGAAAAAGTTTTTCTTGTTGGCTTTTCAGGTGGATATGATTCAATGTGTATGCTCGATATTCTGCATCGAATTTCACAAAAAGAAGGATTTAAACTTGTTGCACTGCATCTGAATCACAACTGGAGAGGACGGGAGTCAGAAATTGAGCAGGAAAACTGCGAGAGATATTGTCAGGAAAACAACATAGAGCTTTATACAGAGATTCTGCCTGACGGAATACAAAAAACAGAAACTGTTGCAAGAGAAAAGAGGCAGGAGTTTTTCAAAAAGTTTTACAAAAAATTGAATGCTGACGGACTTTTTCTTGCTCACACAAAATCCGACAACACAGAGACTATTCTTTATCGTCTTTCAAAAGGCACCGGTGTAAAAGGATTATGCGGTATACTTGAGCAGAGCAGGCTGGATTTTTGTGATGTATATAGACCTTTGATGTCTTTTTCAAGGAAAGATATTGTGAGGTATTGCACATTAAACAAATTAGTTCCGAACAATGATTCAAGCAACTTTGATACTAAATATGCACGTAATTTTATACGGCACCAGATTATTTCAGAGCTGAAAACTATTAATCCTAAAATTGATGATGTAATTTTGAATTTGTCGCAAATTGCAATTTCGGAACAAAATATAATCAAAGAGTATCTATCTATTATAAAAAAAGATATAGAAAAAAACGGTTGTATAGATTCACAAAGATTTATAGCACAGTCAAAAGATGTTCAATTCAAATTAATCCTTGATTTTCTTGTGGAAAATAATCTTGATTATGATTCAAAAAAGGTTGAAGAGATTTTTAATTTCATCAATAAAAGTGCAAAATACAAATCAGGAAAAACACTATCTTTGACTACTGACATGTGGCTTTTTGCTTCAAAAGAAAAAATATGCACAATTGATGATATCGAACCGCAAAAACTTGAAGAGCAGCTGGAAATTAAAGGCTGCGGTACATACAAATTTCACAATTGTATTTTTAAAGTTGAAGAGTACAAAGGCAGTTTAATACCCGAATTTCCGAAACGAACCGAGAAAAAAGCGTTTGTTAATCTCGGAAATGATTTTTGCCTAACTTTGAGAACACGCATTCACGGCGATATAATTCAGCCTTTTGGAATGAAAGGAAAAATGAAGCTCAAAAAACTTTTCATAAATGAAGGTGTGGAAAAATTCAAAAGAGATGATATCATACTCTTATGCAAAGGACATGAAGTTTTGTGGGTTCCGGGAGTCTGCCTCAGTGAAAAACTCAGAGCAAAGAATCTCCCGTCTCATATAATAAGCATTAAGGAATTATAAAATTATGCCTGACAGAAAAGTTGAAGATTTAAAAATTTTATTTTCGCAAGAGCAAATTGAACAAAGAACCAGAGAACTTGCTCAGGAAATTAACAGGGATTTTGGTACGGAAAAAGACCTGATACTGATTTGTGTGTTAAAAGGCTCGAGTATATTTTTCTGTGACCTGTCAAAGCATTTAAAAATGCCGGTACAAATGGAGTTTATAAGAGTTTCAAGCTACGGAAACGCAAAGCAGTCTTCCGGCACGGTGCAGGCAATGGACTTGACTCTGCCCAACCTTGAAAACAAAAATGCACTTATTGTTGAAGATATTATAGACACAGGCTGCACAATGAAGTTTTTGACAGAGCTTTTGTGCAGAACTCACAAGCCTGAAAAGCTCAAGGTTGTAACTCTTTTGAATAAAAAAATTGCAAGAAAGACTGATATAGAGCCGGATTATTACGGATTTGAAATAGATGACAAATTTGTTGTCGGATACGGACTGGATTACGAAGGTTATATGAGGAACCTGCCGTACATCGGCTATTTCGAAAATTAGATATTTATGGTCAAAATATATGATTTACAAAATCTGCCTGTAATTCTATGATATTTTTAGTTACAGGCATTTTTAAGGAGCAAAATTATGGCTGATATAAAAGAGTTGAGAAACGAAAATGAACTGATTAATTTATTTTGTACGCTTGCTGAAATACCTTCACCATCCGGTGAAGAAGACAAAGTGGCTTCTAAAATTATAGAGATACTTACAGCAGCAGGCATTGAAGCAAAACAGGATGATTTTGGAAATGTAAGGTCAAAACTTGCTGCAACAGATACAACAAAAAGGCCTCTGGCACTTTCCTCTCATATGGATGTTGTGGGAGATGCATCCGATGTAAACATAAGAATTTCAAATGACGGAAAATATATTGAAACAGACAAAACAAGAACTCTTGGTTCTGATGACAAAGTTGGTGTTTCTGCAGCAATGTATCTGGCTATGTATTTGAAAAAACATCCGGAAATTAAGCATGGCGGACTTGAACTTATTTTTACAAAAGATGAAGAGCAAAACATGACAGGAATTCATAACGTTAAGTTTAATGAAATTGATGCTCAGTATGTGCTTGTTCTTGATGCTGATAAACTCGGACAAATTCAAATTTCCGGTGCAAGCTATACAAACGGAACCCTTATTGTAGATGCTCCAAAAGGCGGACACTCAGGAATAGATATCTGGGACAAAACAAGATTGAATGCAGCAAAGCTCATTGGTGAACTGATTGCACAAATTCCGCAGGGTGAATACAAACGTGATGAATTCGGAACTGTTACGTCTATTAATATCGGATGTGTTATAGGCGGAGGAGTAGAACCTGCAATTCAAAAAATTGCACAAAAAGGTATAAAAGCTGAAAGCTATATAGAATATGTTGCAGATAACTGCCTTACAAATATAATCAATACAAAAGCCATGGCTAAATATTCTATAAGAAGTTCTGAAGAAGCCAATGAAAATCAGCTTATTAATGATATTAAAAAGATTGTTGACAATTTCAACAAAAAATACGAAGGTATGGCAAAAGCCGAATTTATTGCAAAATCAAAAATGAAAGCTTTTGAAAAATCCGGTGATGAAACTATTCAAAAAGTGTGTGTTGAAGCCTGCAATAATATCGGTATAAAAGCTGACGTATCATCTTTCCATGCCGGAGCGGAAACACATATTTATGCCCATGAAAAAAACAAAAATGGCGAAATTTTGAAACCTTACCTTCTGGGGTTGGCTGATATTTACAATATGCATTCCAGCAATGAGATGGTAGATATAGCTTCCTTTTTGAAAGGTTATGAATTTTTAAAAGAATCATTTTTAATATTCAATAAATAGCCGGGAGTTGAGATTGAAAAATCTTTTAAAAACTTTTTCAGACGACAAAACAGCAGGCAAATTAATGCTATTGCCTGCTGTTTTGGGTACATTTATTTTTATTGTAATTCCCGTAATCTTTTCTTTTTACCTTAGTTTTTGTGATTGGGATTTGCTGTCGAAAATTCGATTTGTGGGTTTAAGTAATTACAGTAAACTTTTTTTAGACAGTTCTTTCGGGTTAATATTAAAAAACACATTTGTTTTTGCTGTATCAACTGCTTTGATATCTATAATACTCCCTCTTATCCTTGCTTCAATACTAAACAACAAAATACGGGGTACAGAGTTTTTTAAGACAGCTTATTTTCTTCCTTTCATAACTCCCATGATAGTTGCTGCACTTGTTTGGGAGTGGATTTTTGACCCCGGAAACGGATTGTTGAATTTTGTATTAAGAACACATATAAACTGGCTTTATGATACCGATACAGCAATGATTGCCTTGATTATAGTTTCATCATGGAAGCTCATCGGATACAATATGCTGATATTTTTATCCGGCTTTTCCGGAATAAATCAGGATGTATATGAAGCTGCAAAAATCGATGGAGCATCGCAGCTGCAGACATTTTTTGAAATAACAATTCCTCTTTTGAGTCCGACAATATTATTTGTACTTATAATAACAACTATTTCATCATTTCAGGTTTTTGATTTGATTTATTTGATGACTCAAGGTGGGCCTATGGAAAGTACAAATGTGCTTGTTTACTGGGTTTATAAAAATGCTTTTGAATATTTCAATGTGGGTGCGGCATCAGCAGGAGCATATATTTTGTTTTTAATTGTCCTTCTGTTAACAGCACTGCAATGGTTTACCAGAAAGAAATGGGTTTTTAATGAATAAAAACCGTATTCATAATCTTTTGATTAAAATACGGTATTTATTTTTGTTATTAAGTTACGGCTAATAACCTTGAGGTCATCAATAATTTATCTGTGTAAAGTTGAGTAAGATTGAGTATTAGAATTAGATAATATTTTCTTTTATTGCTTTAACTGCAGCTTGAACTCTGTCATCTACACACAGTTTTTGTAGTATGCTGCAAACATGAGCTTTTGCTGTATGAACGCTTACAATCAGCTCTTTTGCAATTTCAGTATTGCTTTTGCCTTTGACAAGAAGCCTTAAAACTTCAAATTCTCTTTCTGTAAGTTGTGCTCTTGCATCAGAGATTTCTCCGTTTCCTTGAAGAGTAATGTTTTCCGGTTTCGGGAAGAGATTTAGTGCTACCTGAGCAACAGCAGAATCTAACCAGCAAGCACCTTTTGCAACATTTCTGATTACAGAAGCAAGAGTGTTTGGATCAATATCTTTTAGACAGTATGCTGATGCCCCTGAGCCCAGTGCCGCCAAAACTTCTTCTTCTCTGTCATGAGATGTCAGGATGATTACTTTAGTTTCAGGTGAAATTTCTTTCACTTTTTGGGTGGCTTCAATTCCGTTCATTTCAGGCAAACCCAAATCCATTAAAACCACAGCAGGTTTTTTGTTTTTTATAATTTCAAGTCCGGATGCTGCGTCTTCTGCTTCACCAATTACCTGAATATTTTCAAATTCGTTTAATGTAGAACGCAAACCTACTCTTGTCAGTTTGTAATCTTCAACAATAACTACATTAATAACCTGATTACTTTGCTCAACAGTCGTCAACATGAAATAACCTTTTCCTTTCTATATGGGGTAAATAAAATTTATTTTCATGTGTAATTATGGACGGCTGAATTTTTATATGATATTAACCAACTCGGCAATATTTTTTAAAAAGCCGCTTGATTTTCCTGCAGATAAAATTGAACCTATCATATAAAATGAACCGGATATAATAACAAGCTTTGTCCTGTTTTCTTCAATCAAATACTCAAGTTCTTTTTGATTTATTCTTACACCGTCAGGAACAAGTTTTTTCAATTCATCGAAACTTACACTGTTGGGATATTCAAAATCGTAAAAATATATTTCATCATTTTTTCTAAAAAGAGTTTCCATGACTTTTGCATAATTTTTTGTTTTCAAAGAACCGTAAATCCAGATACGCTCTTTTTCAGGAAAATAGTAATCAATGCTCTCTCTCAGAACTCTTGCTCCATCTGGATTGTGTGTACCGTCAATAAGAACGCAGTATTTTGGATTATATTGCATTCTGCACATCCAGACTACGTTTTTGAGCGCTTTTTCAATTGATTTTTCATCTATTTCATATCCTGTATTGTTCAAATATTCAATAGCTGCCAGAGCTAGCTCAAGATTTTCTTTTTGCCACAATCCTAGCATATTAAATTCATATTTTTTATTGTTGTATAAAGCATAATTAATTCCGTTTTCAAAGCATAAAGCTGTTTCTTTTTCAGGGGTAATAATTTTGCTGTTTTTTTCTTGTGCAATTTTGTATACTGTTTCAAAGCCATTGTTCTTTTTAGAAATTAAAACAGGATATCCGGTTTTTATGATACCGGCTTTTTCAAACGCAATTTTTTCAATTGTATTTCCGAGCCTGTCTGTATGGTCAAGACTTATGGAAGTTATTATGGAAAGGAGGTTTTTATCAATAGCATTTGTCGCATCAAATCTTCCGCCAAGCCCTGTTTCAACCACGCATATATCTGTTTCCTTGTCGGAAAAATATTTGTATGCAGCAGCAGTTAAAAGTTCAAATTCTGTCAGATAGATATCATTTTTTTTAGCTAAATCAGAGATTTCAAAAATTAAATCTGCAAAATCATCTTTTAGAATATCCGACTGATTTATTTTTATCCGCTCAGTGTAATCAAGTATGTGAGGACTTGTGTAAAGCCCTGTTTTGTATCCGGCGCAGGAAAGTATTTTCGCAAGTATTGCGCAGGTTGAGCCTTTGCCGTTGGTTCCTGCAACATGGATTATGTTCAATTTATCCTGAGGATTGCCAAGCAGTCCGAGTATTTTAGAAATTCTATCCAGACCCAGACATATGTGAAATTTTTCTCTGGATGTAATTAATTCTATAGCTTTTTCGTAATTTTTTGACATGTTTTTAAGACCTCAGAATAATTTTACGATATAATATTCAATATGAAAATGTCGGATAAAATTAGTTTTTATACAGCACTTTTTGCTGCAAAGTTTGTAAATTACGGACTGCATTTGATGAAAAGCTCAGGAACATCTCTTCCGGGTCTTATGGCGTTAAAAATTTCAAAAAACTTTTTGTCATTTTTGTCAAAATACTGTCAAAAAAACATAATTACAATTACAGGAACAAACGGAAAGACAACAACTGCCGGCCTTCTTGCTCATATACTAAAAACATCTGAAGCTTCTGTTTTGCATAATGAAAAAGGAGCGAACATGCTCTCCGGCATTGCAAGCTCTCTTGCTGTTAATTACAAACCGTTTTCAAAGTTTGATTATGCGGTACTGGAATCCGATGAAGCATATTTGACAAAGCTTTATAATTTTATAAATTCTGATTATCTGTTGTTGACAAACCTTTTCAGAGATCAACTGGACAGATATGGTGAACTTGATACTACCGCAAAAAAAATACAAGAAGCAATTGACAAAAATAAAAATCTAAAAATCTTTGTAAACGCAGATGACCCGATGCTTTTTGAAATAGGTTTGAAAAACAAAAGAATTTTTTACGGTTTTGATGAAATAACATATAAAACATCTTTTCAAGAATCACTTGCACCTGCTGAGGCAGTATCTTGCACATGTAAATCAGATTTGGCTTATGAAAAACGTTATTATGCTCATATTGGAAAATATTACTGCCCCACATGCGGCAGACACAGACATGATTTGGACTACAAAGGCTATGCCGTAATATATGATGACTACAGTGAAATATATCTAAAATACAAACCTGAAGGGCTAGAAACGGAATTGTATTTTAAAACAAATCTTGTAGGGTTGTATAACGCATACAATGCACTCGGCGCAATCAGTGCTGCTCTTGAAATTGGTATAGAACCGGAAACAATCCAAAAAGCTCTGAACAGCTACAAATCCGTTTTTGGAAGAGCTCAAAAACTTTCAGTAAAAGACAGAAATGTTTTAGTGCAGCTTATAAAAAATCCTACAGGAGCTTCTGAGGTTTTGAGAACGGTTAATCAAAATACTTCAAAAAAACTTTTGATAATTATTAACGACAACTATGCTGACGGCAGAGACGTTTCATGGCTTTGGGATACGGATTTTGAACTTTTAAAAGATTTTCCAAGACAAATTACCGTAAGCGGAACAAGAGCTTATGATATGGCTGTCAGGCTGAAATATGCAGGATTTGATACATCAAAAATTGAGGTAAAAACTAACATTAAAGAAGCTTTTTATCATTCACTAAATTCAATAAATCCGGAAGAACAGCTCCTTGTTATGCCTACATATACAGCTCTTTTAGAGATGAAAAAATTTTTAGATATGTAGTTTATGAAGTTTTTGGATTGTTATATCATAAATGTATGGATAAGAACGAATTATTAAATTTATACAACACAAATCTCGATGAACTTCTAAAAACAGCATCGAATTACATAAGCCCGAATATAGAATTCTGCTCAATTATTAATGCAAGAAACGGCAAATGTTCACAGAACTGCAAATACTGCGCACAAAGTTCACATTACAATACTGACATAAATTCTTTTCCGCTGGTTGATTGTGAAACTGTGAAAAAAGCTGCGTACGATGCAAAACAAAACGGTGCAAATTATTTTTCGATTGTCACATCAGGCAAAACACCTGACGAAAGTGATTTTGAAAAAATTCTTGATTTAATCAGGGAACTGAATAAAATTGAAAATCTAAACAGTTGTGCATCTATCGGGATTTTAAATGAATATCAGGCACAAAAACTTGCAAAAGCAGGTTTAAAACGTTTTCATCATAACATTAATACCGCAGCATCTTACTATCCCGAAGTCTGCTCAACACATAAATTCCAGGAAAGAATTGAGACCTGCAGGCTTGTGAAAAAATATGGTATGGAGCTATGCTGCGGAGTTATTCTCGGCATGGGAGAGAGTGTTGAACAGCGTGTCGAAATGGCTTTGACTCTGGCAGAAATTCAGCCGGATTCTATTCCTGTAAATATTCTAATGCCGGTGGAAAATACACCTTTTGAAAATTATTATGACAAAATAGATGAAGAAAATATTTTGAGAACTCTTGCAATACTAAAAATAGCTAATCCAAATTCCGTACTTCGTTTTTGCGGAGGGAGAATGCGGCTGAGTATTGAAAGCCAAAAGCTGGCATTGAATTCCTGTGTTGAAGGTATAATGATAGGGAATTATCTTACAAAAACAGGTCGAAATCCTCAAGAAGATATTGATATGGTAAAAAATATAGGGAAAAAAGTTTTATGTACGATTATATAAAAGGCACTCTAATTTCCAAGCTTGCTTCAAATACAAAAAGCGCCTCTATAGTTGTAGAAAATAACGGCATCGGATACCAGATTAATACAACATCAAGAAATGTTGCGCTTGCAGGAGAAGAGGGCTGCTCAATCAAAGTTTATACAACTCTTATCCATAGAGAAGATGCAATGCTTGTTTGCGGTTTTCTTAACAGAGAAGACAGAGATATTTTTAATATTCTTTTGAGTGTTTCAGGTGTCGGCATGAAAGTTGCACTTGTGCTTCTGGATGAATTTTCAGGATATGACTTGATTTCAGCGGTTATTAGAGGTGATTATAAAGAACTTTCAAGAGCAAAAGGTGTCGGGCCGAAACTCGCTCAAAAGATTATACTTGAACTAAAAGACAAATTGATTAACTGGCAGAATGCAACACCGGTTGATGTATCTGATATTGCGGATGAAAAAGATATTCCTGATGAAGCTCTATCTGAAGCTCAAGCAGTACTTTTGTCTTTGGGATATTCCATACAGGAAGCAAAAAATGCAATAAAAGCAGCCTGCAAAGTTGTTGTTAAAAAAGATTCGTCCGAAGAAATTTTGAAAGAAGCATTGAGCTATCTGGCAAGAGAATAATCTTTTTATATTATCAACAGTTTTTACAGTGAAACTTAGGTGATGGTCAGTGATGAGCCTATAGAAATTATTTTAATTGTTTTAATTATTATCCCTCTCCGATGGGAGAGGTTAGGTGAGGGTTGACCCGTAAGGGAAAAAACAAACTTGTCTTTACCAATGCCCCGTTGGTGCTGTTGGGCAGGGTATGCCCAACCTACGACTTAAGTTTTGAATAAATTGGTGGGCACACTCCGTTTTGCCCACCCTACGGACTTAATTATTTTCCTCTCCGGTGGGAAACAAAGCAAACCAAAATTTTTGTTATTCTGAGCTTGTTTCAGCTAGTATGATGCGGTAAATCCTTAATTTACCGCATCATACGGACTGTTATGCTCAAAAATTATTTTGTACCGTATTTGAGACAGTGCAAAATATTTTCAGAAGGCAGATACATAGTCCCTGTTATGAAGGGGGCATTTTCCCTTTTTCCGCCTGCTTTAAGCCAACTTTCACATTCTTGATTTGATATTTCATTCAAAAATCTAAAACCGAGTTTGTAATAAAAACCTGCCGGTGATGTTTTTCCGTCAATACAAGAAGCATCAAGAGTAACTCTTCCGCAGGTTTCTTTATCTTTGAGACTTTTTTCTACTACCATTTGTATAGCAAGTGTTCCGCTGCCTTTTCCGGTTGTCCACAATTTGTCTATATGATAATGAGGAAGAAGCGCAAATGTTTCTTCATAGTGGGCAGGACGTGCTTTTATTATTCGTTCTTTCCCGTTTCTTACAACAATTCTTTCGGGTTGATATTCAACAAATTCTCTGTTAATTAATTTTATATAATTTTCAGGATATTTACCAAAAGCAATAGTTCCGCCTATGTCTTTGTGACTTTGTATTTGTGCAACGGGATATGTATGTGAGAATGTATTTTTAAAAGACACAGTATCTTTTTCTAAAGGAGAGAGAACACTCTTTTGGGCAGCGTGAGTCTTATTTTCAACTGCTTTTTCAGTTTGCGAGTTGAAAGAATTCTTTTTATACCGGTTTTCTACAGAAAAAATGTTTATTGGTTTCATTGTTTTGTACTAAAAGATAATTCTTCATATATAAAACGGATGAAACTAAAAAATTGCTATTATTTTATCTGGCGTTTCAAATCATATCTCAAATCAGACAGAGGGCCGCTGTTTGGGTCACGAAAATTGTTATAGTATTTTCTTATATATGTAACAGGGAATTTGGGTATCCAGCCAAATTTTACAAATGCAGAAACACCATCCGCACCTTGAGAAAACATCAATTCATCAATAGTTTGTTCATATGCAGGCGAGATTGATGAAAGAATTTTCAAAATATAATCTGCTGCAGTTAGTGTATAATACCCTGAAAAATATCCTGTATTTGCAACAAGGTGAGTAACTTTGAATTCTTTGTTGTTTATAGTAACTTTTTGCACTCCTTCCGGTAATTCTATATCCTGTGATGTTGCCTGTTCAATCTGATACCATTCACCCTGATATCTTACTCTCAGAGAGTGAGGATTGGGCATATAAAGATCATCAAATTCATTTTCCAAAAGCTGTTCGCCTTTTTCATTTACTATTCCGTATTTATAGTTTTTGCAAGTCACAAACATCTGCCCGAATAAAGGTTCTATTGAACTAAATTCAGGCGGTATAATTGCTTTGCCGGTTTCATCGTATAGGCCGTAGTCATTTTCATTGCCAAGTTTTGCATATTTACCGAAAACTCTTTCAACATGTCTGTATTTTGGTTTTACAAGGTAATTTCCGTCACAATCCATTATTCCGAAACGATTTTTCTTTTGTATAATCCAGGATGTATTTCCGAGTCTGATTAATTTTTTGTAATCTGCATCGACAACTATATTTCCTGCTTTGTCTTTTAAACCAAAATTACCTTCGTCGCTATAAACAACGACATCAGACATTTTGTGTGCAACAGGTGTTTTTTCTTCTGCTGCTACACTAATATTTTGTAATATTAAAAATAAACCCAGTAATACAAATAATTTTTTCATATAAAAATGATAACATAAATGTCGGGTTAAATGTATTATGTTATAATTTTTTTAAGGCTTTATAAAATAAAATCAGATTTACGAGTTTATTTCAGGATATAAATTATGAAATTTTCAACAAAAAATATTGTAATTACTACAGTTTGTATACTTATTGTGTTTTTTGCGGCTTTTCCACTTTTGTTCTATACAAAAATATTACCGGGAATTGTTTCAAACCAGAAAATTATAACAATGGTTGAAGAAGCTGCGGAAAAAAATCTTAAAGTGAATGTAGATATAGAAAAACCTGTGCTGAAAACCGCACTGTCACCGGAAATCTCTTTCAAATTGACAAAACTTTCTATTACAAAAGAAAAAGAACATTTGCTTGATATAAACAATCTTGACACAAAAATTTCTTTTAAAAGAATTTTAGAAAAAAGAATTATCTTGAAAAAAATCGGTGTTGATTATGTTTATGCTGATGTAAATAAACTGCTGGCACTTGCACCAAAACAGCAAAAACAAGAAAAGCAGCCGGAATTTGACTGGAAAATAATGTGGTTTGATTCTTTGATGTATGTCAAAAAATGTATAATCATCTATGATTTAAACAAAGAAACTAATTTAAAAATTACTGCAATAAACACAGGCATAAGCAGCAAAAGAAATCCAAAATATCTGGTCTTTAATATATTTGCAGATTTAACCCAAAACGGCAAAGTTACAAAATTTGCAATTGATGACAACCATACTGTTTATATAAAAGACAGAAAACTCTTTATTGATAAGGGTACGCTTTGTATAAACAAATCTAAAGTATTTATCAATGCAACATCGGATGAAGATAACAAATTTGATTTGACCGTTTTTTCAGATAAATTCAACGTAAAAGATGTTGTTGATCTTTTAAATACAAATCTTGTTATTCCAAACGGTTCTGAAATGCTTTCATTTTTCAAAGATATAAAAGGAAGTTTCAATTTTAAAATCAATTTAAAGAATGACGGTATGACAGGAAAAATTCTTGTTAATAAATCAACTCTAAAAGTTATTCCTGTCAACAATCTGCCTGTATATCTTGAAAAGGGAGTTGTTGATATTACAAAAAATACAATTACTTTAAAAGATTTCAACGGCTGGTACGGCAGTTCAAAATCCAATGTCGCAACAATGACCGGTACAATAAAAGATTATACAAAATCAGTTGATACCTATGTAGAAATCAACGGTAAAGCAACAAACGATTTAACCAAAAACTATCTTTCAAAACTTATAGGTTATCCTGTAACTTTGACAGGCCCATGTGGTGCAAAAATGGTTGTTAAATCTATATACAACAAAATGGATTTTTCAATTATGGGAAAAGTTCCGAAAGGGCAGGATATATTGATTGATGGTGCATCTTTGAGCCCTGTGGGATACGACAGAGCATTCAAAGCCGACATGCATCTTGAAAGCAATATGCTTGACATAAAGAATATCAATTACTATATTGCAAAAGAATTAAACAAAAATTCGAAAAATGTAAAACCGCTGGTTACTATAACAGGAAAATACGATTGTCAGAAATTCCTGCTTCACAATCTTGGATTTGAAATTCCAAATCCTCTTCCGAGTGAATTTTTGAATGTTCTTATCGGACAAAAAATGTTCAGAAAAGGATTGATATACGGTCATTTGCAGTTTATTAACACAGGCAAAGTCCCGAAACTTGAAGGTAATTTGGCAATGGAAAAAGTCAGAATACCGAGCCAGCGCCTTTATATTGCAGAAGGAAGATTTTTTACTGACAAAAATTATATTCATCTTACTTCAAACGGCAAATTTAAACGTTCCAGCTATGATTTTGACGGTAAACTCAACAATGCCATAGTGTTCCCTGTTGTAATCAAAGACATACATCTTAAAGTTGACAATATTGATGTTGAAAGAATGATGATGTCAATGAACAAACAAAACACTCAGCAGGTTTCTGATATTAAAAAAGAAACAGAAAAAGTTGATGAAGCTACTTTAGTGAGTGCTTCTGCCGAAGAAGCAAGCTATGATACTTATACATTTGACACAGGGCTGTTGATTGTTGAAAGATGTATCCTTGAGGTTGTTCAGGGATTTTATAAAGATATAAAATTCGGAAATCTAAAAGCTAATCTGACACTGGACAAAAATGGTGTATTGCAAATTAATTCAAACAGATTTGACTTTGCAGAAGGTATATCCAGTCTGAAAGTAAAATGTGATTTGATGAAACACGAGTATTATATCCGCCTCGGTGTAAAAGATATCAATTCGGATATTATTGCAACAACTCTTCTTGCTTTACCAAGAGAAATTTCAGGAAAGGCAATGGGTCTGATTGAGCTTAATACTGATGACTCCTTTAAAATAAACGGACGTATAAGATTTGATGTAAGCAACGGAACAATCCAGAAAGTCGGTTTGATTGAATATGCACTGAAATTTGCTGCACTGTTCAGAAATCCGATGGCTATGATTAGCCCTTCAACAATTGTTGATTTGGTGAATGTTCCTGAAGGCACTTTTGACAAAATTAACGGTGATCTTGTGCTGAAAGATAATGTTGTTGAAAAAATCATGATAAAATCTGCAGCACAGCAGCTAAGCTCATTTATTATCGGAAGATATGACCTTACAACAGGTGATGCAAGCTTGAGAATTTATACAAAGTTCAGCAACAAAAATAAAGGTTTTGCAGGATTTTTGAGAAATATCTCACTTAACAGCCTCGCAAACAGAGTTAACCTGAGCGGAAGGAATGACAGCCTGTATTATGCAGCAGAACTTAAGCAACTTCCTCCTATTGATGCAGAAGAAAAAGACTGTCAGGTATTTTTAACAAAAGTTGATGGTGATGTACAGAATTTTAACTTCCTGTCATCGTTGAAAAAAATAAAATAAGCTGAAATAAAAAAGTCCTCCTGATTAAAGACGGAGGACTTTTTTTATTGATTCTTTTATGATTCGGATTTTTTCTTTACCTTTCTGATTTTTAAAACATCATTTTCTATTTCATATTCAACAAGATCTTTTTCGGGATCAATTTTAAGTAATTTCAGAATAGTTTGATTTAAGAATAAAGCCCAGCCGTTTCCTGATTTATAGAGTTTCTTTTCCACTAAATTAATCCTTACTTTTACTATTACAAATACTACACAAAAGTATAGTTAACTGCTATAATCTGTTATACTATTCTAATGTAATTACATAAGAAAGTATCTGAATAAGGGTAATTATTCCTGTGCAAAATGCTGGAATATTGTCAAAAGTGACCTCGCTTTGAATAAAATTTGTTCAAATTACGGGTGAGGTCTTTTTTTTACGAACATCTGATATCTGAATGACAAATTTGTTATTTCCATAAAAAATTTTGATAAATATCTGAATTGGTATAAAATTTAATAGCAGGCAGAAAATAAAAGTGCACAGAGATGGAAAAACAAAAAACACTTTTTGATGTGATAGGCCCTGTGATAATAGGGCCTTCGAGTTCACACACGGCAGGTGCTGTGAGGATAGGTTATCTCGCAGGGAAAATATTCGGCGAAATTCCGCAAAAAGTAAAATTTAGACTATACAATTCGTTTGCCAAAACAGGCAAAGGACATGGTACTGACAAAGGTCTTCTGGGTGGAGTTCTCGGGCTTGATGTTGATAATGAAAATATAAAAAAAGCTTTTGATTATGCAAGAAAACTGAATGTCCAATATGAATTTGAATATGCAAATGACCACAACCGCCATCCAAATTCGGTTGATATACATCTGGAAGGTTCATATAAGATGGATATTACGGGTGTATCTTTAGGTGCCGGAGAAGTTTGTATAACAAAAATTAACGGATACAAATTTAATATAAACGGTGATTATGATACTCTTGTTTTGATATATAAAGATAAACCGGGCATGGTATACAAAGTCACAGCCCTGCTTCAAAACTATAATTTAAACATTGCAACAATGCATTGTGATAGAAATGCAAAAGGACAGGAAGCATCTATGGGAATTTGTATAGACGGCTCGCTGCCAGAGAGTTTGTTAACCAGTCTTGCTGAAATAGACGGTGTGTATTTGATTAGAAATATAGAAGTACTGAAAAAATGATACAGCTGAATACATTTGAAGAGGTTTTAAAAGAAGCCGGAACACAAAATAAAAAACTTTACGAAATTTGTCAGGAGCACGAAGCTGAAATACTGGAAACTTCTGTGGAGAAAGTTCGTGAAAAAGTTCAAATAAATCTTAACGCAATGAAAGATGCAATTTTTTCAGGATTAAAGTCAAAAGAAAAATCAATGAGCGGTCTTTGCGGAGATGATTGTGCAAAGCTCATAGAAAAATATAAAAGCGGAAAAATCTTTTTTTCAGAAACATATCAAAAAGTTTTGTTGTACTCTTTTGCAACAATAGAACAAAACCTTAGAATGGGAAAAATTGTTGCTTGTCCGACAGCAGGTTCATGTGCAATTGTGCCGTCAGTCATTGTTGCAATGTCAGAGGCAGCAAATGCAAATGAAGAAATTCAAATCAATGCACTGATTACGGCAGGTTTGATAGGCGAGATTGTGTCAAACAAACTTGCTCTTGCCGGTGCTGTTGCAGGATGCCAGAGTGAATGCGGTGTTGCTTCCGCAATGGCTGCAGCAGCTCTTGTGGAAATATATAACGGAACAAATGACCAAATATTGCAGGCTGCGGCTTTAACTTTGAAAAATATCATGGGACTTGTCTGTGATCCTGTTGCAGGACTTGTTGAAGTTCCTTGTGTGAAGAGAAACGCATTTCTTGCTATTTATGCCATTACAGGTGCAGAACTGGCGATGGCCGGTATAAATTCCGTTATTCCTATAGATGAAATAGTTGATGCTATGAAACAAGTCGGAGAATTAATGTCGCCGACACTCAAAGAAAGCTCTGAAGCAGGTCTTGCTACGACAAAAACCGGCCTTGAAATTGCGCAAGCTCTTATTCAAAAATGGAATGCCGGTTCATAAAATGTTATAATTAAAAGCATGAAAAATGATACTATTATATTTTTAGCCTGCTTTGCAGTGATATTATTTTTTGCTTTGTTATTTTTAAATTCTGCTTGCGAGGATTTTGTTTTTTACCTTACCCACAAAAATCCTGTTGCAACCGGATATACAAAAACTGAAATTAATCCGGCAAAAGATCCCGTACAAATTAACCTGCCGGATTTTCAAAAAATGCAAAAAATACAAATAAAAGACAAGACGTTCTTTATTAATCCTATTGCTAAATATTCTATCTCTGCAATGGTTCTCAGCACGAATATGGATCTTGGTGTATGGGGGTTGTCGAGAGAAGATTTTGATTATATTGCAATGATAGATGTGGTGCTTGGATGGGGTGAAGCCGCAAACAAAACTCTTTTTGAGAAAAATGTAAAAAAACTCGGTCAAAAAAAGCATCCTGGCGGTTCCAGGATGTATTTCTGGCGACTAAAACAGGGTTCTGCATGGTCTGTAGATTATATGAGAAGCCACACATCTCACAATCATATGATTGCGGCAACTCCTAACATAATGTCAGCATTATACTGTTTAAAAAAATATGAAATTGTTAAGATGGACGGATATCTTGTAGACATATATAAAGACGGGAATGTTGTGGCTATGACAAGTGTTTCTCGTTCGGATACAGACGGAACTTCGAGGCCCAGAGATGCACGCAAAGCCGGCGGCTCATGCGAGGTTTTTTATGTTACACAAATCCAGATAGGCAACAATATTTATAAATAGTTTTTAAAAAGCCAAAAATAGTTTATAATTATCCTGAAAAGATTACATCACAAAGGAAAATAATGAATAAATTCAGATTTTTAACTTCCGGAGAATCTCATGGTGAATGCCTGAATGCTATTATAGACGGATTGCCGTCAGGTTTGGAGATTGATGGAAATTTTATAAATTCCGAACTTGCCAGAAGACAAGGCGGTTACGGCAGAGGCGGAAGAATGCGGATTGAAAAAGATACCGCAAAAATAAAATCCGGTATCAGATTTTCAAAAACAACAGGTGCACCTGTTTGTCTTGAAATAGCAAATAAAGACTGGGCAAATTGGACGGTGCCAATGAGCGTTGATGCTGTTGATATGTCAGATGCAGAAATTGCAGCCTTAGTAGAAGCAAAAAAAATCACAAAGGTTCGTCCGGGTCATGCTGACCTTGCAGGAGCTTTAAAATATGCTCATGATGATGTAAGAAATATTCTCGAGCGTTCAAGCGCAAGAGAAACGGCTTCACGTGTTGCTGTCGGGGCTGTGGCAAAAAGTTTTTTAAATTCATTTAATATAACCGTATGTTCCAAAGTTCTTCAAATCGGAAATGCATTTGATGAAGAAACAATAAAAGCAGAAATCGATGCAGCAAAAGAAGCAGGAGATACTCTTGGCGGATATTTTGAAGTTAAAATTCAAAATGTTCCGGTTGGACTCGGCTCTTTTGTTCACTGGGACAGAAAGCTGGACGGCAGACTCGCTCAAGCTGTTATGAGTATTCCTGCAGTAAAATCTTTTGAATTAGGTGCCGGCAAAGAAACTGCACACATGACCGGCTCAAAAACTCACGATGAAATTTTTTATGAAAACGGCAAATATATAAGAAAAACAAACAATGCAGGAGGTATTGAAGGCGGTATGTCAAACGGAGAAGAAATTGTTTTTCGTGCAGCAATGAAAGCTATACCGACTATGAAAAAACCGCTGAACTCTGTTGATATCAAAACAAAAGAACCATACAAAGCTCATTTTGAGCGTTCGGATACATGTGCTGTTGAAGCCTGTGCGGTGGTTGCAGAATCAATGGCTGCAATCGTAATCACAGATGCTTTTTTAGAAAAATTCGGCGGTGACAGCTTTACTGAGATAAAAAGAAATTATGAGTCGTATTTGAAAAGTTTGGATTAAAAAATGGATGATAAAAAAAATATAGTCTTAATAGGTATGATGGGTGCCGGCAAAAGTACCATCGGGCATCTGCTTGATGAAAAACTGGAAGACTTTTTTTATCTCGATATTGACAAAGAAATTGAAAAGCTGGCTCAAAAATATATATCAGAAATCTTTGAACAGCATGGTGAAGAACACTTTCGCTGTCTTGAACACGATATGATAAAAAAATATTCAAACTATCACAATCAGGTTATTTCAACTGGCGGCGGCGTGATTGAAAATATTGAAAATATTGAACTTTTGAAAAAAAACGGGGTAATATTTTATTTGAGTGCTCCGGCAAAAGTTTTATACAATCGTGTGAAAAAAACAACGCATAGACCGCTGCTTCAAAAGGAAAATCCCGAAAAGATAATTGAAGAATTATTAAAAAAAAGAGAACCGTTTTACAAAATGGCTGATTTTGAAATTAAAACGGAAAATAAAGAACTGCTGGAAATCGTAATGGAGGTAATAGAGAATTATGGAAAAGCTGCAAACACTTAAGGTTGATATACCACAAAAAAATGCTTACAGTTATGATATTTTGATTGGTGAAAATCTGTTATCTCAAGCTGAAGGTTTAATAAAAAAATACACAAAAGCAAATAAATTTCTGGTTGTGACAAATGAGACTGTAGCAAAACTCTACAGGAGTTCTTTGAAAATCCAAAATGCCGCTTGGGTGGTATTGAAAGACGGAGAAGAATACAAAAACTATGATATGCTAAAGGTTATCATAGATGCTGCAGTAGCCCACAGATTGGAGCGAAAAGACTGCATTATTGCGTTTGGCGGCGGAGTAATTGGTGATATGGCAGGTTTTGCTGCTGCAAGTTATATGAGAGGAGTCGATTTTATCCAGATACCGACAACTCTGCTTGCTCAGGTTGATTCTTCCGTCGGTGGTAAAGTAGGTATCAATCATGAACACGGCAAAAATATGATTGGCGCTTTTTATCAGCCAAAAGTTGTGCTTGCTGATATTTCAGTTTTAAAAACATTAGATTTAAGACAACTGAAAACAGGTCTTGCAGAAGTGCTTAAATACGCTTTGATAGAAAGAACCTGCGGATGTGAAAAGAATTTTAAATTTTTCAATTATTTGAAAAAATACAAAGATGAAATTTACAAACTTGAACCTGATATCCTGTCAGAGCTTATTCAAATATGCTGTACTTTAAAAGCCTGTGTTGTAAACCAGGATGAAAGAGAAAAGGGCTTGAGAGCAATTTTGAATTTCGGGCATACATACGGACATGTCATTGAAACATTAACAAATTACACTGTTTTTACTCATGGCGAGGCTGTTGCAATGGGTATGAAAATGGCTCTGAAACTCTCTTATCTCAAAGGCTTGATAGAAGAATCCTACTATAAAAAATCATTGGATTTGATTGAACAGTATAAATTAATCGATAAAATTCCTTCTTTTGATAAAGAAAGATTTTATGATGAAATGTTTCTTGACAAAAAATCTCAAAACGGCAAACTCAGGTTTGTATTGCCAAACGGATTGTATACTGTAAAAATTACAGCAGATGTAACAAAAGAACAGATATTCCAGAGTTTGGATGTATAAAATTTTAAGTTTACTTAAAAGGCTGATTTTGTAAAAGAGAAAATTCTTATTGTAAAGGAAAAGAAGTTTATTTTTATATAATGCTTTTGGGCATAATGAAATGTATCCAAAAAAATGTAATTAATCTGTAGACAAACCCGTAGGCTGCGCTAAATTTTAATTTATCGCAGCCTACAGACTATTAATTTTAAGTTTATTTATATTATCTGTTAAAAATCGACTTAGTTCATGACTTTGTTCAATGGCCTTTGAAATAGAACTATTGGAATTTAAAACAAGCACTTTACAATCATTTATTTTTGGTGTTTCTGCTTTTATTCTTGAACGAATATTCTTTATTAATTGATTATGATTTAAACTATGAATGCTTTCGTATAATTTGCCATTTTCATTAATATAATATGGATTATAATTATTGTTTTTTAGAGCTAGCTTAAATAACTCATAAGATTCCGGCATATTATACCGTTTTGAATATAATAATCTATTTTTACATATGCTGCTACAAGCTAATTAATCTTTAATAAATTTTATTTAGCCAGTGTATCTTTGAGCGTTTTTAAAGCATTAATTGCATTCGGAAATCCTGTATACGGCATACACTGGATTATTGCGGCAGTAATTTGAGCTTCAGTGTTTCCGGCTTTTATATTTCCGAGAATGTGACTTCTCAAAACTTCTGTATTATTTGTCGTTACCAAGACAGCAATTGCAAGGAGTTCTCTTGTTTTTATATCAAGTCCTTTTCTTGTATAAAAATCGCCAAAACATACTTCAGTCAAGAAGTCAGCTGTTTTTTCTCCCATTTTATCCGGAAGTCCTTTTAATGCAGCTGATATTTCATCTCCGTACAACGGTGATTGGATAGCAAGCCCTTTTTCATGCCTGTTTTCTTCTGTAACAGTCATTTGCGATTCAAGAGGAGTTTTTATTCCTCTTTCTTTAAAGACTTCATTCATCACAGAAATTGCGTTCAAAGTTTTTGGAAATCCAATAAACGGAGCACACTGATAAATTGCTTCTTTTACTTCAACAGGGGTATTACCGGCATTCAAAGCAGCATTTATATGCGCTTTGAGCTGCGGCAGTGTCTGCTGGGTTGTAAGAGAAACTACTGTCAAAAGCTCTCTTGTTTTTATATCCAGTTCACCTGTCGTAAACACTTCTCCAAAAATATATTTCTGCAATATCTGCATCATTTCTACGTCATCGCCGCTTTGAGCCATGGTGGAATTAAAGAGTTTTTGCATATTTTCATTGCAAATTTCTGTTCTTGTCATTTTTTTCACACTTTCATTTTTATTTTTCTGTGTATCAGCAAAAGCTAAAGAGCTCAGCATTGATATTGTTAAAAAAACTGAAAATATCTTTTTTATCATAAGCACCTACAAACATTCTTTTATATCTTCAACAATAAGTTCTTTTTTCAGACGGTAGCGGTCGTAAAGCTCATCTAACGGCACTCTGTCGCTAAACTCTTTTTTAGATCCGTAGTTAAGCACTTTCATTTCAGAATTGCCGTAAAATCTTGCAATTTTTTCACCGAAGCCGCCGTCAATTTCACCGTCTTCAAGAGTTATTACAACTTTGTGATTTTTCTTAAGGTCATCAAGCAATTCTTCATCTATTCCTGTCAAAAATCTTGGATTAATCAAAGTGGCATCAATCCCGGCTTTTTGTTTTAATTCTTCTTTAACCTGCTGTCCGAGACAGAAGAAATTGCCTGCGGCAACTATAGCAACATTTGAACCCTCATATTCAACTTTGTATTTGTTTAGTTTTGAATAGTCTGTTGTATCAGCAGCACCTGTCGAAACAAGATTTCCTGCAGGAACCCTAATGAATACTGGATGCTCATTTTGATTGTATGACCACTCAAGCATTGCCAAATATTCTTCTTTATTTACAGGAGCAAGATACACTATGTTTGGTATATTGCTTATGAGAGGAATATCAAAAGTACACAGGTGTGTCATGTCCGCATTGGAAATACCGCCCCAGTAAATTAAAACAGTAGCAGGTGAATTGTTTAAAGCCAAATCCTGTGACATCTGGTCATAAGTTCTTTGTACGAATGAACTCATTAACGCCAGTACCGGTTTAGCACCGTTTTTTGCAAGACCGGAAGCATAAGCAATTGCGTGCTCCTCTGCAATTCCGACATCGGTATAGTTTTTGCCCATTTTGTTTCTGAATTCCGGATTAAAATCAAAAACACCGGGTGTTGCAGCTGTAATTGCTATTACAGGCTCATTATTATTTTTTTTGTTCAAAAGAAAATCTTTTGTAATAGAGTTATATGTTTTTTCTTCTGATTGTGCAGTTTTTTGTCCGATAAAGCCCGGTGTATGCCAGTGATATGTTTCTTTATCTATTTCAGCAGGTTCATAGCCTTTACCTTTTAGTGTATGGATATGAACAACTACCGGATGGTTTATATCTTTGATTTTTTCAAATGCACTGATTAATGACTCAATATTATTACCGTCTTCGACATAGAGATATTCAAAACCTATCGCTTTAAATACATTGTTTTGTGCCTGACCGTTAGTTTTTCTGAGTTCGTCGAGATTTCTGTATAAACCGCCGGCATTCGGAGCAATAGACATTTCATTGTCATTAACAATGATAATCATATTACTGTTGAGTTCTGCTGCATTGTTAAAGCCTTCGTAAGCTTCGCCTCCGCTTAATGAACCGTCGCCAATCAAGGCAATTACATTATATTTTTCATTTTTTAAGTCTCTGGCTTTTGCAAGCCCTGTAGCAAGACTTACAGAAGTAGATGTATGACCGATTATAAAATGGTCGTGTTCACTTTCTGACGGATTTGAGTATCCCGAAATTTTGGTATACATTTCAGGATTTAAAAAGCCTTCTTTTCTTCCTGTCAGCATTTTGTGAGGATAAACCTGATGTGACACATCATAAACAATTTTGTCCTGAGGAGAATTAAAAACATAATGAAGCGCAATTGTCGCTTCTACTATGCCCAAATCCGGCCCTAAGTGTCCGCCAAAATCATTTACTCTTTTAAGAATTGCATCTCTGATATCCTGAGATAATATATTCATTTCATCAGTCGACAGATTTTTCACATCTTTAGGGCTGTTAATTTTATCCAGTATTGTCATTAATATTTTCTCCTTTTAATAAATATTGGTTCTATACATTTTTTCCTTTTTCATAAGCTTCTTTTATATAATCTGTAGAAAGAATATCACCCTTCTGCCAGACTCCTGCAGCACAGATCGCACCTTTTTCACTGACATCATCAAGACACACAAGAAATCCCCTGAATTCTTCAAGTACTCTATCCATAGCATTTTTATTTTCATCAGCTGCAGTCATAATAAAATAAAAATCTTTGCCTGTTATTTTTATATATCTTGCACAGCAGCGGTCAATAAAAGTTTTCATCTGAGCGCACATTGTATAAAAATAAACAGGTGTTGCAAAAACTATGACATCAGTTTCCGGCATTTTATCAAGAATTTCTTTCATATCGTCATTTTGTGAACAGGCAGTGTAGTCATTTGTGTTGCAAAAACCGCAACCTGTACAGTAATTTATTTTTTTATCTTTTAAAAATATTTTTTCAACATCATTTCCGGCTTCTTTTGCTCCTCTCGCAAATTCATCGCATAAAACATCCGAATTTCCGCCTTTTCTTGGAGAAGAAGAAATTATCAATACTTTTTTAGCCATTATTATTTTTCCTCATTGTAATATTCTTTATCTGTAACGGGTTCAAGCCATGTTGTCGCATTATCCGGAAGATTTGTCTCTATTGAAATATGAGAAAACCAACTGTCAGGTGCTGCACCATGCCAGTGTTCAACATTGAGAGGAATTCTTACCACATCACCTTTTTTTAATATTCTGGCCGGTTTTCCTTTTTCTTGATAACGTCCTTCACCTGCTGTAACAAGAAGAATTTGTCCGCCTGAGTGTTTATGCCAATTTGTTCTGGCTTTGGGTTCAAATGTTACATTCGCAATTGAAGAATTCCAGATATTATCATTTTCACTCAACCTGTAAAGATATGTTGTACCTGTAAAATATTTGTTATAGGGATTTATTTTGCCTTTTTGAAAAGGCTGTTCATATTCTTTTGACATAACAATTGCACCTCCGGTAAACAGTATTGTAAATAACAAAGTAAGTAATATTTTTTTCATAAACACCTCTTTTCACTATACAAGTTTACTTCTTGAGAGCTACTCTCAGTCAAGCATATTGTTATCAACACCTTCAACTTCATCCAAAAACCAGTTAATAAGCGGTTTTACTTCGCCAAACCTGATATTAAAATCTTCTTCAAAACTTCTGTCAGTCAAAAATTTGTAGCTGACATTAAAACCGAGAGGTTCTTCTTTTACTCCAAGTTTTTTATATTTTCTTGGAGAAATTTTTCTTGTTCTTATGTTCATTACATTTGAATAATTTAAACCTTTTTCATAACAAAAAGGAGCTCTGAGTTTTTGCTCAAGAGTATTTGTCATCAACCCGAAGGTTCTGCAAATAACTCCTCTGTATTCATACACTGAGCAAACATCATCTATCAAAAAAGGGCATTCATATTTGAAAATTTTGCCACGGAATTTTTTCTTTTTTTTCACAATAGTTTGAAGGTTTTCTTCAATTTTATCCTGTGTCTCTTTATCCAGTTTCAAAAAACCTGCTAAAAGATATCTTATTTCAAGCAGAGAATAGGGGAATTGCGCATTTTTGCAGCACTTTGCACACCCTTTATGACAAAAAATAAATGGTTTCTGGCTTTCAAAAAATTTTTGAAGCTTTTCATTTAAAAATGCAAGATATTTTTCATAGTTTTCAAACATATTAAAATGATACACCCTGATAGTGGCTATCAGTCAAATTTTACATTCAATTGATAACATTGTACCAAATTCCACAGTATGATATTATTAGAATATGAAAAAAAATGTAATGAACATAGTCGTAATGACGATTGGTGCATTAATTGCTGCATTTGCGCTTGAAGGTTTTTTGATACCCAATAAAATTATCGACGGCGGAATTCTTGGTATTGCAATTATGACAAACTACAAAACTCACTTTGCTCTTGGATGGTGTATTTTTCTTTTGAATTTACCGTTTATATTTCTCGCTCTTCAAAAAATGGGCAAATTGTTTGTCGCATTTACTTTTTATGCAGTATCGGTTTTGTCTGTCGGTGTTTCCTTTATGCCTGTATGGCTCAACCACAAACATGTTTCGGATCCGTTTCTGGCATGTATTTTTGGAGGTTTGATACTAGGAGCAGGTGTCGGACTTGTATTGAGGAGCAATTCATCGTTGGATGGAACAGAAATTTTATCTATTAGACTTTCAAAAAGATGGGGATTTTCTGTCGGTGAGATTATAATGTTTTTCAATCTGTTTATTTTTACCGCAGCCGGATTTGTTTATGACAACTGGCAAAGTTCAATGTATTCCATGATTACATATTTCATTGCTTACCGTGTAATAGACATTGTGATAGAAGGCTTGAATGAATCAAAAGCTGTCAGAATTGTTACTGAGAAACATACTGACATCGGCAACGCTATTATGGAAAATTTTGATATAAGCGTTACTTATCTTAAAGCACGAGGCGGATATTCAGGTGCTGAGAAAAAGATAATTTTTTGTGTAATTAACAGGATGGAAATTGCAAAATTAAAACAGCTTGTAAAAACAGTTGACGAAACAGCTTTTATCACAATAGAAAATGTCCACGAAGTTGACGGAGGACGTGTAAAAAAACATCACGCATTGTAAACTAACTTTTTGCTAATTCTTGATTAATAATTTTTTCAAGTTCAACTAAAGCTCTGTTTAAATCATCGTTCACAACTCTGAAATCATATTGAGAAGAACATTCAATTTCTCTGTAGGCTTCATGCAAACGTCCCTGTATTGTGGTTTCATCTTCGGTATTTCTGCCTCTTAGACGATGTTCCAGTTCTTCAATAGATGGAGGAAGCACAAAAATAAGCACAGCTTCCGGTATTTTTTTCTTTATTTGAAGAGCACCTCTTGTCTCAATTTCCAAAATCAGATTTTCACCTTTCCCCAGAGTTTTTTTTACATAGTATTCTTTTGTACCGTAGCAATTTCCGTTAAACTCTGTCCATTCTAAAAATTCACCGTTTTGGACGGATTTTTCAAACTCATCTTTTGATATAAAAAAATAATTTACTCCGTCAATTTCTCCGGGTCTTGGGTGTCTTGTGGTAGCAGAAATAGAGAGCTTCAAGTCCGGGTTCCTGTTTAAAAGCTCCTTGAGCAAAGTGCCTTTGCCGACTCCGGATGAACCGGATATAACAAAGAGTTTGCCGGGGTTATTCTGCTGTTTTTTTACGTCCTTTTCCATATTGAAAAATATTATACATCACTAAAAATCTTTATGCATGTTTTAATTATTAAGACTTAAAAAATAACTAAAAGATGTATAATATTTTTATGTATATATTAGAGTATCTGGCAAAAATTTTACAGGAGAAAAAAGAGAAAAAACAAAATAAACCGGCAGATTTAACAGAAGCTGCCGATTACGAAGAATGCCTGCATACATTTTTCCCTGTAGACAGTACGGGCAAGACTCTTGCTTGTTCAAAATGCGGACTTCTTGTAAAAAACGGTTCTCAAAAAATTAAGCCCAAAAATCCGTTTTCATGATTTTGATAAAATTGTAAAGAAATTTGACTTTCATGTTTTATTTGTAATCGATTTAAAATATAATACTTATAAATAATATATATTTCCACAAGTCATGTGCTCGTTAGGCACTGTTCAAAGGAAGGGTTACTTTGAGAGCATTGAACCAACATTCTCAGACTAAAATTCAAAATTTTTCCGTCGAAACTGTTAGAAATCTATTAAATTTGGATAACAAAGGTATTGCAAAACTCTGCGCAAGAGTTTCTTTGATGCCCAAAAAAGATTTATACGGCAGAACATATTTTACTAAAGACGATGTTGAAATTTTAAGAAGAGTAAAAGGTCTGGCAGAACAGCAAAAAACAATAAAACGCTCTAATGAGCCTTCTAAAGCTTCAAAGTCTTACGCATCCGTTCCTATGAAAAAAGCCGTTCGCCAGCTTCAGCCTCAGCAACAGACTGCGCAGCCGCCGGTTCAGGCTCCTGCAGCAGTTGCAGCAGACAGAATTTGTGCTTCTCTTTCTTCGATGGAAAACAATCTTTTGAACAAAATTTCAAAACTCGTTGATGAAAAGCTTTCAGAAAAATTAGACGAAAAACTTGACGGCATGGATGAAGTTGTCGTTGAACTCGTTAGATGCAAAACAGAAAACGAAACTTTAAGATATAAAATGAACGAGTTGAACAAAGAAGTTTACAATCTGAAAAATGAATTAAGCCGATACAAAGCTCTTGGTTTCGGGTTTTATATAAAAAACAGTTCTGATTCAAATTTAATATAGAATTTTTTGATTTGTAAAAAACTCTTGAATTGTCTTTTTGTTGTGAGACAATTCAAATACTATGAGCAATAATTATGTATATTTATTAGAAGGAAAAATTTATATTAATCTGACAAACCTCTGCACTAACAACTGTGTTTTTTGTATCAGAGCGATTAAAGACGATGTAGTCGGAGCAAATTTATTTCTTGACAGTGAAAAACTTGATGCCGAAGAAGTGAAAAAACAGCTTGACAGCTTTGAACCGGATAAATTCAAAGAAATAGTTTTCTGCGGATACGGTGAGCCTATATTAAAACTGGAAGAACTGAAAGAAGTAGCAAAATACATAAAACAAAAATATCCGCACATAAAAACCCGTATAAATACAAACGGTCAGGGCAATCTCATATATAAAAGAAATATTGTTCCGGAACTGAAAGGAATTATAGACAGCGTCTCAATAAGTTTTAACGGTGAAAACAAAGAAGTCTATGACAAAATTTCTTTACCAAAAATCGAAAATGCATATGAAGGGATGAAAGATTTCATCAAAGAATGCGTTAAAGAAGGGATTGAAACTACAGCGACAATAGTTACCGGATATAAAGACTACAAAGTTGATTTGAACAGCTGCAAACAACAAATAGAAGCTCTGGGAGCAAAATTCAGAGAAAGACCCTGGCTTGACAACGGCTACTAGTTTTCAGCTAAGTTATAATACTTAAGAAAAATATTAATTCGGATTTATAAATATAAAAATAACGGAGAAACAATGATAATAAAAACATTTCCGATGGGATTAATCGGTACAAATGCTTATCTTCTAATAGATGAAATTTCAAAAGAAGCAGCTGTAATTGATATAGGTGGAGATTTTGCTGAGGTAAGCGAGGAAATTGAAAAATCAAAAGCTAACCTGAAATATATTTTGAATACCCATGGACATTTTGATCATATATTAGGTGAAAAAGATGTTCAAGAAGCAACGGGTCTGCCTGTGTATGTTCATGAAGCAGACAAATATCTTGTAGAAAATTTGCCGGAACAACTAAAAAGATTTGGATTTGTTAACAATGTGCTTCCGCCTGAAAACATAAAAACATTCACGGAAAAAGACATTTTTAAGCTTGGAAATGAAGAAATAAAAGTTATACACACACCCGGACATACCCCCGGCAGCAGCTGTTTTCTTGTTGGAAAAAATCTTTTCTCTGGAGACACATTGTTTCATGCTTCAATAGGCAGAACTGATTTTGAGGGAGGCAGTTTTGCTCAAATCAGCAATTCAATAAAAGAAAAATTATTTAAACTCGATGATGACATAGATGTCTATCCGGGACATGATTCCAAAACAACTATCGGCTATGAAAAGCAATATAACTGCTACTTTGGCTCAAAGATTATACAGCAGTAAAACCGACAAATCGTGCCGGTCTTCACTATTTGTTACTACAATCGTGATAGTTTGTAACAATTTTATTAACAATGTAAAAAAAATTCGAATTTTATGAAATAATTCATGCCTTTTTGTGTTTATATATATATGGAAAGTGAAGGTGTTCTTTAATGTATAGTGTAGAATTTATGAGATTTTTAATTGGTCGTGACGCAGATGATTATACGCCGAAGAAAGAAAATGTATCGGAAAAACATTCTGACGGCAATATGATTTATCGTTATTCAAAACTGGCTACAGTTCCTATTGAGATTAAAAAGTAGCTCAAAAATTTTTACAACTGAATATTTTTTAACAAAAAAGCTGACTAATTTAAGTCAGCTTTTTGTTTATTGTACTTTATGCCAATTATCTTTGTGCAATCAAAGCATTGATTTCATCAACCATGACATCAGGATCAACACCGTGAACTTTTGCTCCAGCTTCAAGATTTTCAAATTTTGCAGCAGCACAGCCTATGCATCCGAGTCCGTATTTTGCAAATATTTCTAATGCTTCCGGGTAGTTTTGAACTATCTCAATTAGTCCCATGTCTTTTGTAACTTTTCCTGACATAATTAATTTATCCTTTCATACTCACAATTTTTGACTAATTTTCAAATTTCATTAATAAAATTATAGCATCAAAAATTATTTTCTGTGGGGTGTGCCATGTCTCTATTTGTAAATATACTCAACAAAATAAAAAACATCTTTTTTATTCCGCAGGCACCTGTGGGGTTGAAAGCCATTGGACTAAAAGCAAAATATTTTGATAAAATAAACAGTTTTAATTACAGCAAAAACAGGTTTGAGACAGATTTGTGTTCACCTGTAAAACTGCCATATTATTTTATGAATCGTAATTTTTGTAAACTTATGTAAATAATATAAAAAAATCCTGAATTTAGACTAAAGTTCCTTAAACTATAAACCGATATAAAAGAAGTGGAACAAATATGTAAAACAGGAGAAGATAAATGACAAACAACATTCATGGAATTGGTATTAACACAAATTCTGTAAATCCGTACGGTAACCAGCCAAAAGGCTCGGAAGCAAAACCCGAGGAGACAAAACCGGAAGCAGCACAACAGCAGGCTCAAAATTCTCAGGTAAACGCTGATGATGTCTTAACATATATGGCACAGCAGGCAATTGCTTATCAGCCGAAAGTCGCCGCACAAAAAACATATGATGTAGCAAAATATGTTACACCTGAACAGGCAGAACGAATTGCCGGTTTTATTACAAGTTTTGAAGATAAAGTAGCAGAAGGTCTTATTGCTATTAATAAAGAATTTGGCGAAAACAGCAAACTTTCAGAAGCTGCAAAATATGAAATTGCCGCCAAAATGGTATAATTCTTTTTTCAATCAATAAGAAAAGAAAACTTATTAGAAAAAACTTCTCCGACATTTAATACAAAACCCTGAAAATAAACTTTCGGGGTTTTAATTTTGTAAACTTTATTTAATAAAAAAAAATTTTTTTTAAAGAAATTTAATTTTGTGCCGATTATATAACTAACGACGTATGAGCTATAGAAGGATAATTTATGCTTAATTTTATGGAAAAGAGATTATGCGGCTTTTCTCTTTCAGAAATGCTGATTACTCTCACTATTATTGCAATACTGGCGGTTGGTTCAGTGCCTGTTTTAACCAAAAAGAAGCCTAAAAAGGATGTAATCAATCACGGAAGCTATATATGCTACCGTACAACAGACGGAACCTATCACTGGGAAAGAACGGAAAACAACAACAAAACCTCGGGAACAAGCTATGGTTCCTGTATTTTTACAACACCGACAGCAAAAATAAAGAGCTATTCGGTTAAACTTATCGGCGGCGGCGGCGGCGGAGCTGCAGGAACACTGCCAAAGCCTAAAGTGATGTACAGTTCCGGCTCTGTCAGAGTTGACGAAGACGGTGAATACACTGTTGCATTGATTGCCGGCGGCGGCGGCGGCGGAACTCAGATATGCGGCAGCACATCAAAAGCAGGAGGTTCCGGAGGATACATTGCAGAGGATGTAATGCTTTATAAAAACAATTATTATTACGTAACCGTTGGGAGAGGCAGTAGTAACATACATAATGCCGGAGGTTCAACGACGTTCACCGGTGACGGATATAATATCACTGCCTCAGGCGGCAGAAGCGGCAACTGGCGAGTGCATAGAGAAGGTCCTTTTGGATGGGGCGTAATAGATAAATGTAAATGGGGTGACGGCAACGGAGGTGGTGGTTCTCCCGCTGGAGTTGCAGGAAGTCAAACTGAAGGAAGGTGCGGCCAATCAGGCCTTGCCGGAACAATTTCAAATGAACGCATAAATAACCTTACCAATAATACAAGCAAATACTACGGACGAGGAGGTGCGCCGTGTTATGCAGGCAACCCCGGCGTAGCCAGCGTCTCAAAAGTATCTCTCGGCTCAGGCGGTGCCGGCAGACCCGGTGAAGCTATAGTAAAAACATTTACGGCACTTCCTTCTCAAGTTAATATTACCCTCGGTATGGGCGGCTCTGGCGGTTCATATAACGGAGCTGCAGGTTATGCAGGCGGTGTTTCACGTTTTGGCAGCTTGCTCACAGCAAACGGTGGTATAGGTGGTGACACAGAGTATATTGTCAACAGGACTGCTACAGCTCCCGGGCAAAATGCTAATGTACCGGCTTTGACAAAAGTTGCTTCAATAAACCGCAGCTATGGCGGCTTTACGGTCAACAATTCCAGTGTTGATGCAAGAGCTGCTACAATGAACGGATACAGCGGAGCAGGCTCAGGCGGTTCCGGCGGCGGTGCTGCAATGGGTGAATACGGCAACGGAGCAAAGGGCATGCCGGGTGCTGTAATTGTCGAGTGGTAAGTTCGATTAGTTAAGAAAATCAAATATATAAAAAGACCTCTGTGTTTTGTAAATACAGAGGTCTTTTTTTTGTTTTTATTATAAAATTTTAAAGAGAGAGAAAGTTATGTTAAAAAAATTTTATGGTATTGTTTTTTCATTATTGATAGCTATTTTAACAGCAAATTGCTGCTATTCGGTTCCTGCTTGCAGCGGAAAAATGGTTAAAGTCGGTATTAGTAATGCAAACTTTAAAGAATATTATTTTGATAATATTTCTGTAAGCGCAACCGACAATTTTCGTTTAACGGACGGCAAAACTAGCAATGTTATTGCTGATTTTGGGGCTGATGAAAATATCAAAATTCAAATAAAAAACAATCTGTTCAGCATATATCAAGACAATACACAAATTGCCTCCAAAATTACAGGGCCTGTTATTGTTTCTTCTGAAAACGGTTTTGTTACAATAACAAATCTAAAAAGAGCAGGAAAGCCTGCATACTATAGAGGAACATTTGAGATAACAAAAGTGCCCCAAAAAAACAACCTTTTTAATGTAATAAATGTTCTGGATTTGGAATCGTATCTAAGAGGAGTTGTTCCGAATGAAATGCCGGTACGCTTTGGGGAAGAAGCGCTAAAAGCACAGGCAATTCTGGCCAGAAACTATGTACTAAAGCCAAGAGAAAAGAATTATCACAATTTTGATGTATGTGATTCTGTTGCCTGTCAGGTATATTACGGAGCAAATACAGAAAAAGAAGAATCTGATATTGCAGTCAAAGAAACGGAAAATCTTGTTGCTCTACACAACGGAGAACTGATACTTGCTTTATACAGCTCTACTGCTGGAGGTTATACAGAAAACTACGAGAATGCATTTTCAACTGATTTCGGGAACGGAAACAGGATGTTTCCCGGTGTGCCAAAACCATACTTGAAAGGTATCCCTGACAATCCAAAAACTCGTTCTCTTAACAGTGAGCAGGATGCAAAAGATTTTTACACATCAACACCTGAATCTTTTGACAATGATTCACCTTATTTCAGATGGACAAAAGAATGGGAAATAACCGAGCTTGAAAATGTTTTGAAAAAAACTCTAAAATCTCAATCATCAACGGGCTTTGTAAAACCAAAACTAAACAACCCTCAGGATTTTGGAAAACTTAAAGAAATAAAAGTTCTTGAACGTGGTGTTTCCGGCAAAGCAATGTCCGTAAATATCGTGACCGATAAAGGAATATTTAATGTTCAAAAAGAACTGCAAATAAGACGTGTGTTTCAAAAAGATAACATAGGACTACCTTCTGCAAATGTTATATTTGAAATTAAAGAAGATAAAAATGAAAACGGGCAAAAAGTCAAAAAAGTTTTTGCCTACGGCGGCGGTTTCGGGCATGGAGTAGGCATGAGCCAGTGGGGTGCTGGTTCCATGGATAAAAAGGGCTATTCTTTTGAAGAAATCATTCAGCACTATTTTTGTAACACAGCTATCGCTACATATCCTGTAGTTTTGTCAGTCAAAGACGGAAAAGACACAGCTGTTCAAACTTTTTATGCAAGAGACAAAAAAGCAGTGCTCGTCGTCGAAAACAAATTCCAGTTTACAAAAATGACAATAGTTCTAAACGGACAGGAGCTGTCCGTGGAAATTCCGCCGACAATCTTTAAACCTGAAAAATATGATTTGTCACCGTATATCAAAAAAGGTGAAAACAAAATAACTTTTCTGCTGCCTTATGCAGAAAATCATAAAAAACCCGTACGGCTATATATTGAATTAAAAGAGGCACAAAATGAGCAATGACACAACAAACTCAGAAAACAATCCTATAGTTCAAGAGTCGCATGCAACAAAAACCCAGAGTCTTTTAAAAGCAGCATGGATTATTGCTTTTGTGACAATAATCAGTAAACTTATAGGTTTTTTGCGTGATATTGTTATTGCCAATTTTTACGGGGCCGGCATGGTTTCAGATGCGTATTTCTATGCATACCAGATACCGGCAATATCAATAATATTGCTTGGCGGTATTGGAGGTCCTTTCCATAGTGCTGTTGTTTCGGTTTTTTCAAAGATGATACCAAATCTTGAAGAAAAAGCGCCTGAAAATGTAAACAAACTTTTTAACACATTTTTGACAAGTTCTTTTCTTGTATTTTTAGTACTTGGTGTGCTTGTTTTTGCTTTTTCTGACATAATAATGAAAATCATTATCGCAAACGGTTCTCCGCAGCTTATCCATCTTGCTTCAATGCATTTGAAAATCATGGCTCCTGTTTTGACAGTAGGAGGTGTTGTCGGGATTTATTACGGTATTTTGATTGTGTATAAAGAATTTTTAATCCCGAATATCTCACCAATTTTGATGAGCGTTGCTATAATAGCTGTCATTTCTCTTGTAAGAAATGACAATTCAGGCATTGTTCTTGCTGCAGCAACAACGCTGGGTGCGTTATGCCAGTTTGTTTACCAGCTGCCAAAACTTAAGTCTCTCGGTTTTAAATTCAAACCAAATCTTGATGTATTTAATAATCCCCAGTACAAAAATATTCTCGAACTTTTATTCCCTGCAATTTTAAGTTCTACGATCGGACAGGTTTATATATATGTGGACATGTTTTTTGCTTCACAGCTGCAAGAAGGTGCATGGTCTGCAATAGGGTATGCAAATCGTTTGTTCCAGTTTCCTGTCGGTGTGCTTGTTACAGCGTTTCTTGTCCCTTTGTTTCCTATTTTTTCAAAACTTGTCGGAGAAAAAGATTATGACAATATAAGATATTACTTCAACAAAGGAGTCGGGCTTCTCAATTTTGTTGCATTTCCGATTTTGATTTTAATTATTCTTCTTTCAACAAACGCTATTCAGCTTATATTCCAGAGAGGTGCATTCAACGAAGTTGCTACAATAATGGTGTCTGAGGCTTTGTGTTATCTTTCTGTTTCTATCATTTTTTATGTATTTAGAGATTCAATTACACGGGTATTTTACGCATTTAATGATTCTAAAACACCTTTTCTTGTTGCGTTATCCTCGATAATTATAAAATTTATTTTAAACATGATCTTTGTAAAACAACTCGGTATAGGAGGTATTACTCTTTCAACTTCGTTTGTTACACTCATCAACGGGTTCTGGCTCGGTCTTTTAATCAAAAAGAAAATGCATATGGACTACGGCATTTATTTTAAAAACATTTTAAAAATGGCTGTAATATCTGTTGCAACTTATTATATATGTCTCGGTGCCTACAAGCTCTGGGATAAATATTTTGAACCGACACAAATATTTTTGATAATAAAAATAATATTAATCACACTTCTTTGCGGAATTGTTTACAGTATTTTTGCCGCTATTGTAAAAATTCCGTACGTATTTGAACTTTACGGAAGAGTTAAAGGCAAACTCATAAAATATAAGAGATAGAAAAATGAAAATATTTGATGACGAAAAATTCGTAAAAGATTTAAACGAAAAACTTAAAAAAGGTGCAGTAATATCATTTGTTACAGACACAGTATGGGGAGTAGGATGTCTGCCGGACAGTGAAAAAGGTGTAGAAAATATTTATGAACTAAAAAATCGTGACCGTTCAAAACCCCTTATATTAATGTCAAATGAGGTGAACAATCTTTTACCATACGTAAAAAATGTCGGAGAAAAAGCACAAAAACTGATGGACAAACACTTTCCCGGAGCATTGACTTTGATTTTTGAAAAATCCGAACTGACACCTGACTATGTAACCTCTTTTAAAGATACCGTCGGAATCAGAGTACCGGACAATCTTGTATTTAAAAGGCTGTGTGAGGTTATAGACGGGCATGTACTGGCTACAACAAGCGCAAATCTGTCTTCCCAGCCTGCTGCTGCTACTTATGAACAGGCTGTTGAATACATAGGAAAAAATGTAGAATATGTTTTTGAAGATTACGGACATATCTGCGAAGGACACGCTTCAACGGTTGCTCTGGCGCTTAATGACGATATAAAGGTTCTAAGACAGGGCGAAATTCATATTTTATAAATCAATTTATTTGGTTTATAATTGTCTAAAAATAGCAAGCAGAGGCAAATATGGACGAAAAGGAATATAATAATCAGCTGAAATACGCAATGGACTTGTTCAAACTTAGAGATTTTGAAAAAGCTGCAGAAGTTTTCAAACAGCTTTTGGAAACTGACAGCAAAAATCCCCATTTATATAACAACATAGGTCTTTGCTATGCGCATGAAGGGCAGAATGAAAAAGCTGAAGAGTATTATAAAAAAGCCCTTTTTCTTGATGACAAACTCGCTGAAACATATATAAATATAGCAGATATTTATTACAAAGAAAATCGTCTCTGGGATGCAATTGATCTGCTTCAAGGAGGCATCGCTCTTATTCCTGACAATGCAGCATTAAGACATTATCTCGGAAGAATTTATATTGAAGATAAAAGATATGATGACGCAATTGATGCTCTGGATTCCGTTCTTGAACTGGCGCCCAAAAATTACGATGCAAACTGGGATCTCGGCATGGTATACTTTGAACTTGGCGATTACAACAGCGCAATTGCCAATTTTGAAGAAGTTTTGAAATACATAGAAGACAATGAACTGATATATTACCAGACAGCGCTTGCTTATGAAGCCAATGACGAAATAGACAAAGCAATTTCAAACCTTTTGAAAAGTATTGCTGTCAACGACAAATTCCCTCTCGGGTATAAAAGACTCGGTATGCTGTTTCTTGCACGCGGCAGTAAAGAAGACGCAAAAGAATACTACAATGACTATTTAAAATTTGATATACCGCAGGAAGAAAAAGAAAAGATTAAAAATATAATAGAAAGACTGGACTAGACCGGACAGGGATTGGAAAAAATCTGAAATTAAAAATAATATTTTAATAAAATTTGTTGTATCGTTAAAACCGGAGAAAAAAATGACAGAAGAAATAATTCAATATCAAACAACAGGAGTATGCTGCAGGATTATGCAATTGAAAATAGAAGACGGCATAATAAAAGATGCTGAATTTTTAGGAGGCTGCAACGGCAATCTGCAGGGAATTAAAAGTTTAATAAAAGGTATGAGAATTGAAGATGTAATCTCAAAGCTCAAAGGCATTCGCTGCGGTGATAAAAATACAAGCTGTCCTGACCAGCTTGCAACTTGTTTGATGGCATATAATAATAAAGAAATAAAAGCTTTAAATTAAAAACAGGAATAAACTTATGTCAGACAAAAATCTTTTGTGTATAGTATTGACTTTCGGACTGGCTTTTTTTGCAATAGGAAATGCTTTTCGTACAGGCAACTATATCCTCGGGCTCGAAACGGTTTTTATCTGGCTGATTATGTATTTTATCATGCCGCTTGCCAAAATTATTGACAAAAAACTTGATTATGAAAAAGCACCCGTTGAATGGAAGCCGCTTTTGTATAGAACTGTTCAAAACAATTATCTTTTCATAAGCTTTTGTATTGCTCTTTTGCTGTCAATTCTTTTTGATGATTTAGTTGATTTTACCGGACATTTTATAAAAAATATTGCTGATTTTGATATACCGGTCATTACCTTTTTGGTCGGTTTCAGTGCTTTATTCAGTCTTGTTTTCTATTATCTTTTTTCCAAAAGACGTATAGAAAAGCTCAAAACAACAGGTATACAGGTGAATGCTAATGTAGAGAGTATAAAAACTATTAATAATGTTAATTACGTAAAGGTCTGCGCAATAAATCCTCTGACAGGCGAAAAAATATTTTGTATTGGAGCAAATTACACAAATAGCAAGGAAGAAATACCACCCACACTTCCTGTTTATTTTGACAGAGAGGATCCTATTGAATTTTATTTTGATGCAAATGCAAATATAGAGCAGTCTTAAACTTTTATGTTATTCAACTGGCAATAAGTTTTGAAAGAAGTGAAATCTTTTTTTATATCTTCTTCAATCAGCGGTGTGCCAAGGTCTGCAATTAGAGCGAATGCTTTTTTGTATGTGGTAATAGCATTTTGTGCAAAAGTTGCCTGATTTTGAGGCTTTTTCTTTGCCATTTCTTCCAGATATTTTGCATAAAGCTGGTAAAGCGATATTTTCAGCAGTTTCATATCATACTGTTTTACAATCATAAGAGCTTTTTCTATGTACATTTTTGAAGCTTCTGTATCGCCTTTTATCAAATAAATTTCAGCAAGCAGTTTCTTGTACAGCACCATAAAATAGTAGTTCGAAATCTTTGGATTTTTTGCGACATCGAGGGCTTTTTGAGTTATTTCAAGAGATTTGTCGGTACCTTCCGTGATTAATGTAAGTTTTGCAATGTAATACCAGCACAATAGTGCTCCTATTGCGATTTTTTCTCTTGCAAATATCGTAACCTGTTCATTGAAGATATCCAGAGCTTTTGCAAGATTTCCTTCTTCTTGAAGTATTTTACCCAGAAATACTTTCAAAAGATTTTTTACAAGTACATCATTGTAATTGTTGGCAAATGTAACTACAGAGTACATATCTTCTTTTATATTCTGCCAGTCACGCTTGTAGAGTTTGTTTAAAATATTTATAAAATTCCACATCGAAATAATTTCAGGTGCAACAATTTCTTTTGAAGTTTCCTGTGTGAATTCCACAAGGATATCTTCCGATTTTTTGATATTTCCCTGAATGCAAAATGCAAGAGCTTTTGCAAGTTTTACTCTCTGGAGATAATTTTTGTTGTCTACATTATTTTTGGCAACAATCTCATCTATAACAGAAAGTATGTCAAAAGCCTTTTTGCTTCCCTGAGATATCAATGACATTGCGACAGTCAAATTACATTCAAGCCAGGTTTCATAAATAACATTCATTGATATGTCATTGTTAGATATAACCCCGGACAAGGCCTGCTCTACAACCGGTATAATTTCATTTGAAGCAAGGTTAAATATTTCCTCAGCATTTCCTATACAAAACATTGCTTTTAATTTTTTATATTTAACAAGAGCCGTCTCAAGTTTGTTAAACGGTGTTTCCATGTATTTCAAGATTGTATCAACAGCCTCTATCACCCCGTAGTAATTGCCTGTTAGAGAACAACTTTTTGACAAATATCCGGAAAGCTCTATGATTTTTGGTCTGTTATCAATTTTTATTGCATTGCTTATTGCATTTGAAAGAAACGGAATAGCCTCGGACGGTTTTGATTTATACAAAAGTTTTCCCAGTCTTTCTTGAATATTATTTATGATAATTTCATTATTATCTGTATCAATTTCCTGTGCAATTTTTAAACACTGTTTTTGTGACAGTGCCCATAAATGTTCATCACCAAGATAAGCACAGAGTTTGATATTTTCAGTCCATATATTCAATGCGAGAAGTTTTTGATTGAGATTTTGAGCTACAAGTGCTTTCAATGCATTGCTTGATAGGTTAAAGGAATTTATTATGTCAAAAATCTTTTCATTCCACAAAGTGAAGGCCTTGTTTTGTTTTGCTCTTTCATATATAAATTTCCACAAAATTGTATTTTTAAATTCAAATATATTTGGATTAAATTGAGCAACATAAGCTGATACAGTTAAAAGCTGAATAATATTCTGAAATTCTTCTGCAGAAAGCTTCATGATTATTTCAAGAAGTCTTATATTAAACTTGTTACCCATAATGGCAGCTGTACACAATGTACGGAAGGCCATGGGCTGTTTTTCTTCCAGATAATTCAATCTGAAAGTCAAAATTTCATATATGTTTGACGGTAATTTTTCTTCAAATTGTGTTTGTTTGTAAGTCAGTTTGTTTCCATCCTGAACAAAAGCATTGTACTCGTTTAATAAAACAAGAACCTGTTCTATATAAGCGCTGTTTCCACCGGAATATTCATAAATCCTGTCAAACAGTTCTTGCGGCAACGGGTTTGTACCGTTAAAAAACATTTTCACAAGATTGTCAGCATCTGTTTTTGTGAGCTTGGCAAGTCTTATGTCTTCATACTGGTTTTGTGCAATAGTTTCGGAATAAAAATACCCTTGAGTAATACGGTTGTCTTTATATGTAATTATTAGTTTTATACTTTCACTGAGATATCCCTTATCAACAAATTTTGATAAAAATTCATATGAAGCACCGTCTATCATGTCAAAATCATCGATAACTATTATCAGTTTTGCTTTTTTGGATATTTCTATAATAAGTTTTTCCAGAAGAGCAAATGTTGTATCTTTATTGACAAGAATTTCTTCAAAATTTGCTGTTAGGCTTGGATAAAGGAAATTGAACAGGTTGAATATTTCTTCTTGAGAAAAGGCAGGAAATGTTTGAGAAAGCATTGTTTTTGCCTGCTTAAAAAAATCTTGAGACATATTTGAAAAATTCGGCATATTAAAAAATGTCAATACCATTTCTTGAAAAATGCCAAACGGGCTGATTTGAGAATTTGCAGAACATTCTCCCCACAGCCATGCATAATTCTCATGCATTAAATCTCCGAAAAGATACTTGAGAACAGTGGATTTTCCGCTTCCTTCCGGTGCACTCAAACCTATAATCAGTTTATCCGGTCTGCGAATGGAATTAACCACAAGATTTTTACATTTCATCTGGTCATATGCCTGAAGTGAAATATCTCCGGCATCGCTTTGCTTTTCTGCTGCAGACACAGTTTTTTCTTTTTTCGAAGTATCTTCAGGTTCAGCTATATTTTCTTTTTGAATTTTTTGAGGATTTTGTTCTTTATCGGATTTCTCAACCTCTACAGATACGTTTTTTGAAGCATCAGTTTTTTGTTCTATTTCAGGCTGTTTTTCTTCTTGTGTCTTATGATTATTAGTACTATCATCCCGTACAACATCTTGTTCTTTCATCTCATTTTGCATCAAATTATTTTCTGTATCTGACAAATCCAGTAATGTTGTTATTGTTTTTTCGTCGAGTTCATCTTCCTTAGGAAGTGTGTTTTCTTCAATAGCATCAGAATTTTTTGAAACTTTAATTTCAGTTTCATCAATATTTTTGTTTTCTTCTATATCAGCAAGCTGTGTATCTTCTAACTCTTCTACCTTAAATTCATCTATCTCACCAAATTCAAGAGGTTCAATAGGTTCAACCGGTTCCATATCAACTTCGGCATTAAATTCAGATATTTTATCAAGCTCAATTGGTGTTTCATCTGTTTCAAGCAAGTTAATTTTAGAAGTATTTTCCTCTACACTTATATTTTCATCTGATTTTTGGCTGTATTCATCAACAGTTTCTTTTTTATGATTATCAGAAACCGGTGTTTTAGAAATGTCATTTTCAGGATTTACAAGCCCAAATGCCTCCTGTAAATCAGAGATTGAAATAGTTGAATCATCAGGCTCAAAGGCATTTGAACATTTTCTGCATTTTATCGCATTAGGCAAATTTACGCAGCCGCACTGAGGACAGTATTTTAGCAGCTGCAAGCCGCACCCTTCACAGTATTCTGCAGTAATCGGATTTTTGGTGCCGCAAACAGGACAGACTGTTCTCACTTTGGTATTGCAATAGCTGCATCTTAAGATATCATCAGCTATTTCTTTTTTACATTTGAGGCAACGCATTTTTGTAACCGTTTAGCTAAACCAGAATTATTATATTATAAAGTTTAGCTAAAATACATCACGCATAAAGATTAAAACAGGAAATAACAGTTTTTCATATAGTTAACAGAAACTGTATGTAAAATACAAGATAGTGAGCCAATGTAAAAGATAAGATGCAATACTTTATTCTCTGAAATCCCTCAAAGCTTTTGAGCCAAAAGTACAGATTAATTATTACATATACAAAAAGACAACAGACATTGAGAATTAAAAGAATTTTCCAATAAGAAAAACTATTTGTTATATCAGTATTTTAAGACAATCGCTTATAATATCAGATTAAATTTTTTATTACATACCACCCGAGATAATATCCTGCCACTGCAGGTACGAAGGGGGTTGAGCCCGGAGTTATTTTTGTAAATTCAAATTTTTCACCGTTTTTTGCTGTAATATTTTCCGTATTTTGGATTTTTTCTCTGACATTTGGCGCTTCTTTGCTGCAGACAGCGGTTATTCCCTGTTCAATACCACGTTTTTTCAACTGATACAAAACATTTTTTGTGAATGTACATTTTTTATTTTCTATGTCCTTTATATCTGCAATATAAAGTTTTGTCGGGTCAAATCTGTTGCCGGCTCCCATTGATGTTATAACCGGAATATTGTTTTCATAACAGTACGCAAGCAAATCTATTTTTGAACGCATTGTATCAATCGCATCTATTACAAAATCAGTTTTTCCGGCAAAACATACATCTTTAATATTTTCGCTATAAAAATCATCTATAGCAGTAACGTTTATATCAGGATTAATATCAAGAAGTCTTTTTTGGAAAAGCTCTGTTTTTTTCTTGCCCACTGTTGAATTGAGAGCAATTATCTGCCTGTTTATATTCGACTCTGAGACAGTATCAAAGTCTATTATCGTAAAATTTCCGACACCGGCACGGGCAAGAGCTTCCAGAGCAAAACCGCCTACACCGCCAAGCCCGAAAACCGTTACATGTTTATCTTTGAGCTTTTTCTGGCTCTCTTTTCCCCATATCAATTCATTACGGCTAAAATCAGTCACTTTATCAAACCTATTTTAATGACATACAGATACCTTCCATGATGTTAAGGTAATCCGCTTCCGGTAATGTAGAAATAGTTTTTATGGCAACAGAAAGATCCGGATTTTTGTCATACCAGCGTCTGCCTTTGTTTGTCTGATAAAGGCCGAGGACTCTTTCTAATCCGATACTCAACGGTGCTGTTTCATTTTCTCTATGGACAGTTTTTATCGCACTTGCAACATTTATTATATCGTCTGAAAGTTTTCTTTGAATTGTCGGATGCAAAGCACGAAGAAGGCCCAGAGCCATCTTTGTTTCCTTATGCTTGTCATACCATCTTTTATTATTCAAAATACACCTCCGAAAATCCCCTGAAGGATATATTAAATATTATATTTCTTTTCCTGTAAATTACAACAGCTTAACAAAATTGTGGTATCATTTTATAAACAGTATTGACTATCAGGGGAGTATTTATGGAAATAATTATATCGCTATTCATGTTTTTAATCGGAGCAGCAATAGGTTGTGCTGTGACATTTTTTGTTATGAAATCGTTCAACAAAAAAGAAGAAGAAAATACTCAAAAAGCATACTCTGAAGCATATTCGGATATTTATGAAAAAATGAAACTGCAATTTGAGAACCTTTCAAACAAAATCTTTAAAGAAACGACACAGGATTTTTCAAATATGTCAAAAGAAAGAATAACAGAAATTCTTGAACCTTTTAAAGAAAAATTTGAAGAGCTGAAAAAACAGTCCACCTACAATATTGAGCAGGGTGCGAAACTCGATATGCATATAAAAGAGGTTATTGAAACCGGAGCAAAAATATCAAACGATACAAACACACTCGCTTCCGCACTAAAAGGCGATAACATGAAACAGGGAAAATGGGGTGAATTGATACTTGAAAAGGTACTTGAGCTTTCAGGGCTCAGAAAAGGTGAAGAATACGACACTCAAACAGGTTTTGGAACAAAAAAACCGGATGCCACTATATTTTTACCGGACAACAAAGCTATTTTTATCGATGCAAAAACATCATTAGCTTCTTATGACGCATACATAAATTCACAATCAGAACAAGAGGCTCAGGATGCACTCAAGCAGTTTAAAGACTCAGTAAAAACACATATTTCAGGACTTTCTAAAAGAGAATATTTTGATATCGAAGATTTTATTTCCCCTGAATATGTACTAATGTTTATACCTGTTGAAAGCTGTTATGCAATGTTATTTGCCGATAACGGAGAACTCTGGGAACTTGCCTGGAAAAATAAAATCATGCCTGTTTCTCCGTCAACGCTTCTGGCAGCATTAAAAATCATAAACAGCTTTAATATGGTAAATCGCCAGAATAAAAATGCACAGGAAATAGCAGGCCTGGCAGGAAAAATGATAGACAAATTCGCAGACATGGTTAAGGACTTAAACAGTGTACAGACAAACCTTTCCAAAGCAATGACAAAATTAACAGGAAGAGACAATGTAATCCGCCAGTGCGAAAGATTGACAGAACTCGGAGCAAAAAACGCAAAGCAAATACCTGAACCGGCCGTAATTGAAGATGAAAAAAATCCGGCGCTGCTGTCTTAAAATTAACAAAAATAAATATAATCAAAAATTTTGAAACTTAATTTAAAAAATATTGTCTTAGTATAATAGCATGGAGAGCAGGACGCTTTTGTATATAAATAAACCGGAGCTTTGTGATATTATATACTTAAATAAAAACAGAAAATGAGGTAGAGTTATTTTGAAACATAATTTGAAAAAATACGGATTAATTGCTTTTACTTTAATAGCAATTTTTATAACAAGTTCTATAACAACATCAGGCGGAGTTTTCGCTGCATCACCGCAGCAGCTTTATGATCAGGTGTGGAAACTCATCAATTCCAAATATGTAGACCACACAAACAACCATCAAGACTGGAAAAGATGGAAATGCAAATACGACAAAGTTATACAAACTGATGAAGACGCTTATGTAGCAATCCAGACCATGCTCGCCAGCTTAAATGACCCTTATACAAAATTTCTTGATCCAAAAGAATTTGCTGAAGAAACAAGCTCCATCAAAGGTTCATTGAAAGGTATCGGTGTTCAAATTGGCTTGAGAGAAGGGAAATTATTGATTATTGCTCCGATTGAAGATACACCCGGAGAAAAAGCCGGACTTCTTGCAGAAGACGAAATTCTTGAAATAGACGGCAAATCGACAAAAGGTATCACAATCGATCAGGCTGCAGACAGAATAAGGGGCGAAGAAGGCACCTATGTAACTCTTTTGATTAAAAGAAAAAATCAGGAGAACAAGCTCTACAAAATTCAGCGTGCAGAAATAGAGATAAAATCAGTATCAACAAAAATTCCTGAAAAAGCAAAACTTGATGACAGTGTTGGATATATCAGACTCAGCTCTTTTATCAGCAAAAACGCAACAACAGAGTTTGAAAATGCGCTCAATATGTACAAAGATAAAAAAGGATACATAATTGACCTTCGTTCCAATCCGGGTGGACTTTTGAGCAATGCTATTTTGATATCGGATATGTTCCTTGACGGAGGAATTATTGTCAGCACAGTTGACAGAGACGGTTACAAAGAAACCACAAGAGCCACAAAAAAATATGTTACAGACAAACCGATTGTTATATTGATTAACAAGGGTTCAGCTTCTGCCAGTGAGATTTTCTCAGGTGCAATGAAAGACAACAAACGAGCTTTGCTTGTTGGCGAAAATACATTCGGTAAAGGGCTGGTTCAAGAAGTTAACAAACTGCTCGGCGGCTCAGGGGCTAATATCACTATCCAAAAATACCTTACCCCGAACGGGACTGATATAAACAAAAAAGGTATAGCACCGGATGTTACCGTAGAGTTGACTGAAGAAAATATTAAAGCGAAAGATGATGTACAACTCAAAAAAGCAAATGAACTCCTTGTTCAAATGATAAAAAATCAATCTGTCGCTTCAAATTAATGAAGCTAATAAAAAATCCGGATTTATTTAATCCGGATTTTTTATTAGTTCTTTTCACAGTATTCAATAAGTTCTGACTGCCAGTCTTCAATTTTTTCAATATAAAAATCAGCACCTTTTTTCATACAAAGCTGTCTGTGCTCTTTTTTGGAAGAAGCAGTCATTACACCGATAATTGTATTTGAATCACTGATTTTCGACAGTTTCACAAGCTCATCCAAAAGAATAAAACCTTCTCTGTCGGTAGGGATAAACAAATCCATAATAACCAGCTTGAAATGACATTTTTTATACTTTGTAATTGCATCATAAATTTCTTTTGCGATTGTTACATCATAACCCAGATTTCTGAACAAAACGCTCAGTTGATATGTAATAACACCGAGGTCGTCAACAATTAAAACGCTTTTTGGATTTTCTTCATCAGAATATTCATCAGTTATTGCACTGTTTTCAGAATTCTTTTTCGGTGAATGAAGTTCTTCGATGGCTTCTGTTTTTGCTCTGTCAATTTTTCTTTTGATATCAAGAATCAAATCCTTCAGCAAATCAACATTTATATTTTTTTCACCCGGAGGAATCTTTCCAACCAGACCGTATAACTGTTCTAAAAATTCCTCATCAACTTCAATTGTTCGTTTTTTAGGTTCTTCACTCATAATTTCTATCTTATCATACTTTTACAATACAATATTATCATAATAAAGTCATTTTAAAAAAATTGCCACCACTTTTTTTTAATTTTATCTTTTTTTATTCTATTTCCGCAGTTTTTTATAAGTTTTAGAAGTTGCAAATCCGTAAGGTTAAAATGTTTTTGCAGGTCTGTGAAATACTTTACCGCATATTTTTCTGCATTTTTTAAGTTATTTTCTTTTTTTTTATTTAACAAATTTTCCTGCATGTCATCTCCTTAATTTTTATAATATAAGGAAGCTTGCTGAAAAACATTGTCAAAAAGAGTAATAGCCGTCTAATACAGATTAATCCTGCCCAACATTTTCTTCATTAATAACCGAGCCTATTGAAACAAAACAATCTTCGAATGCCTTTACCACAACCGGATCAAACTGAGTACCGGCACCTTTTTTTATTTCTTCCAGAGCCTGCTCATGGCTTGTCTGGTTTCTGTATATTCTGTTAGAAATAATACTGTCAAAAGCATCCGCAATAGCAATAATTCTTGAACCTATCGGAATATCTTCTCCTTTTATGCCAAAAGGATAACCGGTGCCGTCATATTTTTCATGGTGATATTTGATTATTTCAACAACATCTTTCAGTTGTTTTATATCCTCAAGAATTTTTACGCTGTACGTAATATGTTTTTTTATTTCGTCATATTCTTCCTGCGTCAGAGAATCAACCTTGTACAAAATTTCATCAGAGACACCTATCATTCCAATATCATGAAGCATACCAGCAAGCTCAACTTTTCCGATATCAATTGTCGACAAACCGAGCTGTTTGGCTATCAGGATTGAATAATATGTTATTCTTCTGCTTCTGCCAGACGTGTAAGAGTCTTTTGCATCCAGTGCTTCCATAATAGCTTTAATAGTTCCTGAAAATAATTCTTTTAAATCATTGATAAGTTTGTCGTTATCATATTTAAGCTGATAATATTCAAGAGCGGAAGAAACAATAAGCTGAAGTTCTTCGGGATTGAACGGTTTTTTTACGTAACGATAAATTTTTGCATAATTAATTGCGTCAATCAAGATATTTGCATCAGAATATGCCGTAAGCAAAATACGCATAACCTGAGGTTTCATCAGCTGAACTCTTTTGAGAAATTCAACACCATCCATTTCAGGCATTTTGTGATCGGAAATAACAAGCTCAAAATCCTTTTCTTTCAGCATTTCCAGAGCTTGAAGAGGAGATGTTGTTTTTTCCAGATTATATGAACCTCTCAGTGTTCTGTATAAAAGTGCGAGGTTGTCTGCTTCATCATCAACTAATAAAATATTATATTTATCCATTATTCTTCATATCCATTCTTAAGGGTAATATAATCGTAAACTTGCTGCCTTTGCCTTTTTCTGAAATAAGGTCTATTCTGCCTTTGTGATTTTTGATAACTTTATAGCTTATTGCCATACCCAAGCCAGTTCCCTGACCGACTTCTTTTGTTGTAAAGAAAGGATCAAAGACTTTTTTACGGGTTTCTTCATCCATACCGCAGCCGTTATCTTCAAATTCTATTATAGCATTGTTTCCGTCTGATTTTAATCTTATCCATACGTCGCCTTTATCCTGGATAGCAAATGCGGCATTATCCAGTATATTCATAAACACCTGATTAAGCTGTCCGCCGTATGCTTCCACATGAGGCATATTCTCTTGATATTCTTTATGAACGGTAATTTTGTTTTTGAATTTGTTATGTAAAATATTGAGAGTCGTATCAATTTCTTTTGGCAAATCAACATTGTTGATAACAGCTTCTTCAAGTCTCGAGAAGTTTTTCAAATCAAGAATTATATTTTTGGTTCTTTCAGTTCCTTCCTGGCAGCTTCTGATTAATTCCGGCAAATCGTCTTTCAAAAAGTCGAGATCTATTTCTTCCTTGAGCTCTTTGATTTTTTGTCTGTGCTCTTCTGTTAAATCGGTATCACACTCTGTATATGCATCTATAACAGACATCATATCGGCTGTATAATTTTTCAAATGAATCAGGTTTCCGTATATGAAATTTACAGGATTGTTGATTTCATGAGTAATACCTGCAACAAGTTCACCAAGCGATTTCATTTTTTCTGAATGCACCATCATTGCCTGAGTGCTTTTGAGTTCTGAATATGCGGCTTCCAACTCTTTTGTTCTGTCTTTTACCTGTTGTTCCAATGATTGATAGAGTTTTTCCAGTGATTCCGCCATTTCATTGTACGAACGTATAAGCCTGTTTATTTCAAGATAATTGGTTTCCTCAAGACGATGAGAAAAATTCCCTTTTGCAAAGTCTCCCAAACTCTTTATGAGAATATTGATAGGTTTAATTAAAATACCTGATATCAAGTTTGATAAGAAAAATCCGACAAAAATGAAAATAAATACCATCGCCAGAATATTATCTCTAAGCATATCCAGGTATATTTTTGTAATCGGTTCATTATAAAAACCTAGTTCTATCAATTTAGCGTCTTTTATAACCGATAATTTATAAACATTATTTTCAAGAGGCTCTTCCTTTTTTTTCTTATTTATTGATTTGTCTGATATTTTGTTCTGTTTAAAAACTTCACTCAACTTAACACTTGGTTCTGTTTTAAAAATTATTTTTTTTGTTGCAGAATCTGAAATTGTAACCATCGCAACAATATTACTGTTTACCATTTTCTGTGCGGTATCTTTCAGCTTTGGATAGTCCCCTTTATGAACTTCTTCACCCAGTGTTTGAAATATCATAATAGAGATTGAATCATTCAAATCTTTTGCCTGCGCTGTTATTTGTTTAGCAAGATTGTTCACTGTCGCAATAGAATACCAGGCAACACAAAAAACTGTTATAGCAATGAGCATTGTAGTAAATGCTGCAAATTGTGTACTTAATTTTGTTCTGAATTTTTTCATTGAATTTTTCATATTTTTACCCGAACATTCCAATTTTATTTTATAAATTTGTTAAGCTTTTTTTTCCTTTTTGTTCCGTCAAAAATCTTGCCGGTATAATATCCTAAAAAACCCACAATAACACCTGCAGGAACAACTATATAAAGAGAATAAAGAAGTGTATTAAAATCAATCTCTCCTCTTGTCCGGACAAAGATAATTGCACAGCACAAAAACACTGTCAAACTTGCTGACATTCCGCTGAATTTTACTGCATATGTAATACCTTTTTCCGCCATAATTATTTATTTTTATTTTCCATCTGTTTTTTAAAACAGAATTGTACAATAGCTATTTTATCAATATTTTTGAGTGCAATAAATCGTCCGGATACAATATTTTTTGCAGGTTTATTCTTACCTTTGACCTCTGCAACTCTGATAGGCTTAAAAAAGCACTGTATCGGAATATTGCTTTCAAGAGAAAATTCTATTTCGTAATCTTTTTCGGTTGTCAAAGGTGCATTTGTCAATATTTTTAATCCGCCGGCACTTAAATCCATCATCGTGCAAACATATTCCGTTTCACCATCTTTCAAGGTAAATTCTTTTTCGATATCAATTCTTGTGTATTCTCTTCTTTGAAGCAAATTGCAATTTTTTTCATCAAATTCTATTTTGAGAACATTTTCTTTCTTATCAACTTCAGCAACTCTAGGTTTAAAATAAAGAACTCCCTCGTTTACAACAGAAAAAGCCTCTATGTTGTCATCGGGATTGTAAAAAGCAATGTCATCTGCAGTTATTTGTATTTCCAAAATATTTTTTGCCGATTTAATAATTTTGGTAGAAAATGCGCCTTTTATATCTTCGGGAATAATGTATATTTTCTGATTTTTTTTCAATAGTTTTTTCATAAATATATTTCTTTCATAATAAACTTACATATTTTTAAACAACTTTCACAACTCCGATAGACTTTGCTTTTACATTGTTGCTGATTTCATTATACGACATAACGGCAATTTGTGGATACGTTCTTTCGATGAGTCTTCTGAAAGGAAGTCTTATAGGAGAAGAGCATAAAAGAACAGGCTGATTTCCTGATGAAGTAATTGCTTTTTCCAGCTCATAATTAAGATTATCCATAAGCTTTCTTGTAAACTCAGGATCAAGAGTCAAGCTTGTACCATCAGGGCTTACACCCTGAGCAATTGTATTTTCCACCTCCGGAGCAAGAGTAACAGCGAGAAGTTCTCCTGTATCAGCAAGGTTTTGTTTGCAAATACTGCGAGAAAGTGCCTGTCTGACCTGTTCTGTAAGGTAATCAGCATTTTTGCTGACACGAGATTGAAGACTCAAGACTTCAAGAATAGTTTTTAAGTCACGTACAGAAACTCTTTCTTTCAAAAGATTATAAATAATCTGCTGAACTTCAGCAACTGTAATATCTTTCATCAAATCAGATACATATTCTTCAGAAACTTCTTTTTTCAGGTTGTCAATAAGCTGCTGAATATCAGCTCTCGAAACTATTTCTGCAGCGTTCTTTTTGATAACTTCCGTTAAGTGAGTGGAAATAACGGCAGAAGGGCTGACAACAGTGTAACCGTATGTTTCTGCAATTTCTTTATCCTTGTCATCCACCCATATTGCAGGTAGTCCAAAAGCCGGTTCTATTGCGCTGATACCGTTAATACTCAGGTCATTGTCAGAACCTCCGGAATTCATAGCAAGATTTCTGTCGGGATAAACTTCACCTGATTCAATAGGTACACCCTTGAGTTTTATTTGATAGTTGTTTGGAGGCAGCTGCAAATTGTCTCTGACTCTTATTGACGGCAAAACAATACCCAAATCAAGAGCGGTCTGACGTCTTATTTGTGCTATTCTTTCAAGCAAATCACCACCTTGCTCAACATCAAGCAGCGGCACAAGTCTGTAACCTATTTCCATTTCTATTGTTTCTACATTCAAAAGTTCCATAACACTTTCTCTTGTAGCTTTTTTCTTTGTTTTTCCGACTTTTGCAAGACTGCCTTCCTGCTTTTGCGCTTCTTCTTGAGCTTTTATTTCTTCTGCTTTTTTAGTTTCTTGAGCCTTGTTTTTACTAAAAGCAAGCCAGCCTATACCTAGTGATACAGCAATAAACGGCACAGTCGGCATACCGGGTATCATACCGAGAAGAAACAACAACACAGATACAATGGCAAGAACAATCGGATTTGAAAACATTTCTTTTTTAATGTCATCACTCAAAGAATCATCCTGACCGCTTGCACGGGAAACAATCAAACCGGTTGAGAAAGATATCAGCAATGCCGGAAGCTGTGAAACAAGGCCATCACCGACAGTCAAAATCGTGAATGTGCTCAGGGCTGTCATAATATCCATTTTTAACTGCCAAAGGCCTATGACAATTCCGGCAAAAATATTTACAACAGTAATAATAATACCGGCCGTTGCGTCACCTTTTACAAACTTTGAAGCACCGTCCATAGTACCGTAGAAATCAGCTTCTCTTTCCAATTTTCTTCTTCTTGCCTTTGCCTGCTCCTCATTAATTAATCCTGAATTTAAATCCGCATCAATAGAAAGCTGTTTTCCAGGCATTGAATCCAAAGTGAACCTTGCTGAAACTTCTGCAACTCTCGTTGCACCGCCTGTGATTACCATAAAGTTAATTACTACAAGCAGGATAAATATGATAAAACCTACTATATAATTCCCCCCGACAACAAATTGCCCGAAAGAATTTATAACCTCACCAGCAGCCCCATGCAGCAATATTAATCTTGTAGAACTTACGTTTAAGCCCAGACGAAAAATCGTAGCTACAAGAAGTATAATCGGGAAAGAGCTATACTCCAGAGGCTCTTTTATAAACAAACACACAAGAAGAATGATTACGGAAAGAGAAATATTCAATGTCAAAAGGATGTCAAGAAGCATCGGAGGCAACGGTATAATCATCATTGCGACAATTATGACAATACCGATTGCCATTATTATATCGTTATTTTTTAGTAAGCTGCTTAATGCACCAAGATTCATATTTTTTATATTTTTCTACAAAAACAATATTTCCTGAATTTTCCGGTTATGTTTTTGTATAGTTACTCTTTCCCAATTAAGATAATAGCTTATATTATATTTTTTATCGAATTCTTTACCAAACTTAAATTTTCAGGATTAAATAGCAAAAAAATTGCTTTACGTGTTTTATAATAAAACATAAGTTTCAAGTGTGAAGGGAAACCAAAATGCCGGTATACGCAAGCTTATTATCAACAATGCCCGTACATGAACAGAACTGGAAAACCCAAAGCAATGTTCCTCCTGTTGCCAGTGTAAAAGTCTCAGAAGTGAATGAGGGTTTTCGTGCTGATAAAGATCCGGTATTCGGTATATCTTTTCTTGATAATTTGTTTGAAAAATTAAAACAAAAATATACTGAAAAAAGAATTAAAAAGCTTGAAAACATTCCGCCTGAGAAAAGAACACAAATCCAGCAAGACGAGCTTGATGCAAATAAAAGAGCACTGAATTATACCGTATAACTATTTGTTGAAAATAAGAAAATAAACAACAGCTATAATAAGCCCTGCTGCAATAGTTTCGAGAATTTCTCTCCAGAGCGGCTTTTCATTTTCACCTGAAAAAGATTTATTATTTTCATAATCTTCATCAGAGTCATCAAAGTCTTTTTGTTTTTTGTTCCTTTTGTTTTTTGAAGATGACTTTTTTACAGAAGAGCGTTTTTTGTCATTCTCTTCCTGCTCCAGTCTTTCGTACTCTTCTTTTATCGAATTTTTTCTGCCTTTTCGTCCTGTGGCAAGAAGTTTTTCATCAAACATTTTGTCAAGAAGATTTGAATCCGCACCTTTTTTAAATACAGCATAATTTATTGATGCTTCAAATGCCCTTTGAAGACAGTCAAGCGCAAGATTTCCGTCTTGTTTTACTGTAAGAGAATGCACGGCTTCATTTCCGGCTTTTTTCAAAAAATATAAATCATCTATAAATTCTTTTTCAAAATCATTCTGAGCCGGAGTATCTTTCAATGTCGCAAGCATATCATCAAACGTATCCGTGGATTGCGCTCTTTCTCCCATAACCTCCCGGCAGAGATTTTCCGCCAGCCTTCTTGTCTGTGCAATACATTGTTCAAAATAACCGTCCTTGAAAAGTTTTTCAGCTTCGTTAGCTATTATAAAAAGATTTTCATTAACTCTGTTTAAAAACTTGAAATTGCTCATTGCGTCTTTGTCCAATTGTCATTTTTATATTCAAATAATCTCTCAAACTCTGCAGTTTTTATTATAATACAAAGTTTAGACTTCTTTGCGATGAAATTTTGATAATAAATTGATAACTTGAAAAAGTTGCAGATTATAAAGGGAAATATAACATGTCTTTGCCAAATTCAAAATTGCCAAACCTCGGATACAAAACAGAAGAATTTGTAATGTCATTGGAAAAAAATAGTGCAAAACCTCTGTATGAAATGACACCGCAGGATGCACGCAAATTTTTGAACACATTGCAAGAAAATTCAACTGCTGATGCAAATGCAGATATGCAAGAAACCGTAATTTTTACTGAAACAGCGGACAGCATTCCCGTTTGTATCGTAAGACCGGAAAATAATAAAGAAAAACTGCCCGTTATAGTTTATATCCATGGCGGAGGCTGGGTTCTTGGAAACCAAAAAACGCACAGTACCTTAATCAAAAAACTGGCTGTAAAAACAAATTCTGTTGTAATTTTCCCTGAATACACCCTTTCACCGGAAGCACAATATCCTACGGCAATAAATCAGATTTATGCGGTTCTTGATTACATATGGAATAATCCTGAAGAATTTAATATAAATAAAGACAAAATAGTACTCGCAGGAGACAGCGTAGGCGGCAACATGGCCGCTGTCACAGCATTGAAATCCAAAAATTTGAAAGGCCCGAAGATTGTCTTTCAATGTCTTTTTTATCCTGTAACAAATGCTGATATGGATACAAAATCTTATGAAGATTTTAAAGACGGGCCATGGTTGACAAAAAAAGCAATGGAATGGTTTTGGGACAGCTATGCACCGGAGAAAAAGATGCGAGATGACGCTTATATCTCACCACTAAAAGCAGAACCAGAAGACCTTCAAAATTTACCTCCGGCTTTGATTATAACAGCGGAAAATGATGTTTTAAGAGACGAAGGAGAAGCTTTTGCCCGGAAACTGGATATGGCCGGTGTAGATGTATTGAATATTCGAATAAACGGAACTATACATGACTTTTTGATGCTCAATGCACTATCGAACACACCACAGGCGGCAGGTGCGCTGCAAATTGCATGTGATGCAATAATAAATTCATATAACGATTAATCTTTAAGATGTTTAAAATGTTTGTACAAATATGCAGCACCAAGAACCACACACAAAACAACAATAGCTATATCAAACTTGTGCCAGATGTGTTTAAAAGCTTCCATATTTTGACCCATTTTTACACCGACATATACAAGAAAATAACTCCATATTAAAGAGCCTAAAAAAGTAAAAGTAAAGAAAAATCTTTTTTTTGCTTTTAGTATTCCTGCCGGAAGAGAAATAAAAGTTCTTATAACCGGCAGCATTCTGCAGATAAAAAATGCCCAGTCCCCGTATTTTTCAACCCATTTGTCAGCGTCTTCAAGATCCTTTTTACTTACAAGAAACCACTTTCCGTATTTTTCAACAAATGTTCTGCCGCCAAAATACCCTAAATAATACGACGGTATAGAACCTATTACACAACCGAAAGCTCCTGCCCATGCCGCTACATGAAAATTAAAAACTCCTTTTGAGACAAGATACCCTGCAAACGGTAAAATCGCTTCACTCGGCAACGGAATATTACATGATTCAATCGCCATCAACAGACTTATACCCAAAGGCCCCATTGCTGTTATTACATGCTCAATAAAATTGATTAAATGTCCCAGTATTGCATCAAGCATAAACTTCCTCTTTCAAAAAATATATTATATCATTAATAATTCTAACAAAAATTTATCGGAATTTAGCAATTTTTATTTTTTATGTGTTTTATGCAGGTAACGATACATATTGGAAAGGAATAAATAATGTCTCTATTGGGAAAACTGGCAGAAGTCAAAAAGCCTGTAAATCGTTTGTTTAACGGCGGCTTTTCAGAAATGGGAGCAATATCGAGAAAACCTGACACCAGAACAAGCGAAGAAATTACGCAGACAATTGATTATTATGCTGAAAAAATACCTGAAATAAAACAGTTTGCATCTGAGATAAAAAAACTTAACCCGAAACATATGGGTACAATCGCTGACACTCTGGAATTGTCAACTCATAGTGAAATGCTTCCTACAAATATTAATATGTCTAAACTAAACAGCAAAGGTGTAAGCTACAGACAAGCTGTTGTAGAAGATATGATAGAAGCATCAAAAACCAATCCGGAAGCAATGGAACTCGCTGATGCAATTATTAATAACACAGATTCAATAACCGCAAAATATATGTTATCTTCTATGACCGGCGGAATTATGAAAGACAAAGGACTCGCAAAACAAATGCAAGAAACAGCCAAAGTTATACCTGATATTGCAAAAGAAACTCTTGGCGGCGGTTACCTTATGGACTACAGCAAACAAGAAAATATGCTAAACTGGCTGAAAGTAATGATTAACCCACAGACAAAACCTGACAAAATTACTTCACTTTTCAAAGATGTTGTTTCCTTTACAGAAAAACGTCCTGAACAGTTTTGTATTGATGTTAACAAATTTTTGACTTCTAATACTCCGAAAGAAAAAATCCAGGAAAACCTTAAAGTTTTACCAGATGTTTTAAAAATGCTCGGTGATAAAATCAAAGATTTTGATATTGTCGATTTTGTAACTAAAAATACAAATTTATACTAAATACAAATAAAAAATAAAAAGTCTGAGAGAAATCTCTCAGGCTTTTTATCATTTCATAAACAAATTTTTTGCAATATCACAAACATGTTTATTATGAGGATTACCGCTTAAAACAAATACTTCTTCAGGTCTACACAAAGAATTTATTCTGTTCAATGTTTCTTTTAAAAACATATATTTTGGCATTTTAAATCCCTGCTTAAAATTTTTAATTTTGTCTATAAGATCATATAAACAGTTCCTCTTTGCTGATGAATAGTAAATCTCCTCAAAAGTAGTTCCAAATGTCGGTGGAAAGTTCATAAAATCTGACACTTTGATTGTAACAGTTTCTTCTGACATAACTGCGCTCCTAAATTTTTAAATTGTAAATAAGGATAATGTAAGGTAAAGTTTCCGGAAACTTCTATGTTTGTAGTCGATGTACTCATTCTATGACAGATACCTGTGCTCACAATTACCCGGTCAGGCTATTTAGTGTAATAATTACAATTATTCATAGTTCTTTAAAAGTACTTATCCCTGAAGGGTTTTGGGATGATTTTTTTATAAATTTATTTATAAAAAATCATCTGTTTGAATTAGGTGTTTTGTACTAAATAAAATGAACATCTATATGATTTTTTTTGCTCGTGATATTATAGTTTATACAACCGGGCAGAACTGAAATGCATAGGTTTGGATATAAAAGAACTAGACGGGGATTAAGAAAATGTTTGAAAAATACAGAATCGGTGTTGATATAGGCGGAACCAACGTAAAAATTGCACTTGTCGATAAAAAAGGTGAAATTAAACACCCCAAAACAGTACCAACACGTGCAGAAATGGGATATGAATACACAATAGGGAATATCACACAGTGTATAAAAGATTTAATGGCAGAAGCAAAAATCACAACCGGTGACATTGAAGGTATAGGTTTTGGATTTCCCGGTCAAATTGACTGTGATAAAGGAGTTGTCCGCATTCTACCGAATATTCCCGGTTGGATAGATGTTCCTATTGCTGAGATTATGCAAAAAGAATTTAATGTTCCTGTCAAAGTAGACAACGATGTACGCTGCATGGCGCTGGCTGAACTAAATTACGGTGCAGGTGCTGGATGTAAAAACCTTATATGCATCACTGTAGGTACAGGCATCGGCTCAGGTATCGTCATCAACGGAAAGCTGGTTAGAGGTGCAAGCAATGCGGCAGGAGAAATTGGTCACATAAAGATGGAAATGCACAACGGATTGCTCTGTGGATGCGGTGATACAGGCTGTTTTGAAGCTTATGTCTCCGGCCCGTCTATCGTTGCAATGGCAAAGGAATATGTAAAAGGCGGAAAAAGTGCAAAATTCAGAGAAATTGCAGGTTCAACCTCTGCAATTACTCCTGCAATAGTTTGTCAGGCAGCACAGGAAGGCGATGTCGTTGCCAAAAAGATTTTTGAAAGAATGGGCGAATATCTCGGCATTGGATTATCTAGCGTTGTTAATCTGCTAAATCCTGAAAGAATTGTTATAGGCGGCGGAGTTGCTGAAGCCGGTGACATCCTGTTTGAACCATTAAAAGCCACTCTCAAACATCGTGCAATGCCTATTCAGGGTGAAGCGGTGGAAGTTGTTCCGGCCCAGCTCGGTAATACTGCAGGCTTGATTGGTGCAAGTCTTTTGATTGATAACTAAATAATTTAATATTTTATTATTACAAAAACGCATTAGAAATCTCTAATGCGTTTTTTAGTTTTTTATTTAAGAACTTTTATTCAATACCTCTGGCAAGTTTCATTCCGTACACAATACTTGCAAGCTTACGCAAATCATCATCGCTGTGAAGAGAAGATAGTGCACATTTTACAAAATCCACTGCATTTGTATCTTTGGAAATTTTCTTAAACTCTTTCATCATATAAATCATATTTTGCTTTGCTTCGACATCAATACTGGATTTAATGACCTTTTCTCTTCCGTCGGGATAAAAGACCACAATTTTTGATGTTTTATTCTTTTCAAAATATTCAACAAATACAGGTTTATTAATAAGCTTAGCCGTTTTAGCCATACTCTCGTCAGAACTGTTTTGCGGAAGTTTTTCTTTTTGCAAATTCGGACGAAGCTGAACAATATTGTCATTTTTTCTATCTTTTTTCAAATCAACTTTTAGTGCAATAGTATCATCCGTACCTGTTAGAGCACCTTCGTTATCTTCTATTAAAAATTCAAAATCAAATAACTCTTTTGGAGATATATCAAGTGCAGCGCAAAGTTTCTCAAGAGTTTTACATGAAGGAAAATGATCACCGGTTTCTATCTTTGACAATTGTCTCGGGTGGATACCTATAATTTCTGCAAGTTCTTCCTGAGTTATATTTTTAAGTTTTCTTATTAGTTTAATGTTGCTTCCAACGCCTGATTTAAAATTCGTCATAGCTTTACCTCCTTTTAGTATATAGACCTTAAATGTGCAATTTAAGGTTTTAAAATGACTAATAAACTTCAATAAAGTTATTGACTTAGGTGTTTTACGACATATCATGTTAAAAAAGACAGCGTATAACACTACTTTTTGTCTTCTCCTCAAAGGTAAGATTTATAACTGCAAAATAAGGTCTACAATTCCAAACAAAACAAGAGTAATCTCAAATGTCTCAAAAAAATATTTTTACATTTTTTGATGAAGAATTTTCTCCACCTTATCTAAAACTGTGTATCGATACATGGAAAGTCAATAAACAAGGAAACTACAAAATAAATATTATAAATCACGACAACCTTTCTGACTTTCTACCCTGTAATCTGATTAAACAATTTTTTAAAATAAACAAAAATTATTTTTCAAATTTTGTTGACGTTATTGCCCTATACACTTTATACAACAACGGCGGAGTATTTTTGGATGCAGACACATTGCTTACACAAAAGACTGATTTTTTTGAAGTACTGCTTGAGCAAACAGACCTTGTAGTTTTTTCAGAAGGAAACAAGAAAATTTGCCGGGGTTATATGATGGCAAACAAAAACTCGAAAATTCTTCAAAATATCCTTAACCAGTTTTCAAACACTAAAGACAAACTGTTTTCATTTGAAAGAAATAATTTGATAAACAATTCCATTCTAAATTGCCCACCGGATGAAATCCTTTTTCTCGACAGCGAAGAACAAGGATATCAAATAGAAAGAAAGATTTTTGGAGTAAGCATGGAATACCTATATCAAATGTATTATTTCAGCAATAATTACAGTACAGAAGAATTTTTTGAAAAATCAAATGGTATCACTGCTCTTCGAAACAGCCTGACAGATAATTATTTCAAATCAATGAATATAAAAGATTTTTTATCTCAAGATATTTTACTCTCAAAAATTTTAAAAAGAATTTGCAACTAAATACATAAAATATCTCATTTTGACAAAAATTTGTAATATTTTTTAAATTTTTATCTGTTATGCTTGTAATATTTTTTGGAAAGTATACAATACATGCATAGTATACTGCATTAAATAGAAAGAAAAATTTATGAAGATTTTAAGTTTATCCCCATCTTTTTTCGGAAAAGTTTACACCACAAATCAAAATCCGCAGACTCCTCCAGCTTCTAAGCCAATAGAAACGAAACCTCTGCCGCCTGACACAGTTTCTTTCAGCGGAAATTACGTTGATGATGAAGAAAATATATGCAACAGTTTTGGTTTACTGAACAAAACATACGAAGATGAAAATGCTTCTTATATCACAAATTTCTTTGAAACTCATGCAAAAGAAAACAATAATGAAAAATTAGCAATGAGCAAATTCGCCTGGACAACAAAAGACAAAAATATTGAATTCTACGGAAACGAAATGGATTTTGTAAACGCAATAAAAAGAAAGAAAAGCGAAAAATCAAAAGTTTCAAATTTTACAGCAACATCAAATGAAAAAATGAGTCTTATCTCATATGACAGAGAAGGTGTACATTATGATGTAAAATATGACAGAAAGACTCATGACCTGATTTCAGCCGCAGCCGAAATAATCAAATCATCGCCAGAGGATGCAATTGAAAGAATGGAAATTCGCCCTTCCAGAAAAAATGAAAACGATTATGTTGTTAAATATCAATTTATCGATGACAGAAACGGTGAAAGAGCTGTAGAAGAAACTTACATTCTGTTCAATAATATGCTTCAAGCCAAAGCAAGCCACACTGAAAAATACTTTGAATACAGTGATGGCGAAAAAGAAGAACAAAAATTTGCACGCTATTATGACGAAGAAGGTCTGCCAAGACCGGCAAGTCCGAGAGCTGTTGTACCCTACAACTGGTAAATCTGCATCATTTAGAATATAAACACTGCAATTACCGCAAAAATAATCAGCGGTATATTGTAGTGTAAAAATGTCGGTATACAGGTATCTGTAATATGATTATGCTGTCCGTCCGCATTCAAACCTGCAGTGGGCCCGAGTGTTGTATCTGATGCCGGAGACCCTGCATCACCAAGAGCGGCAGCAGCTGAAAGAAGAACTATTGTAGCCGGAATACTAAAACCCATCTTTGCACAAATAGGAACAAACAACACAGCCAGTATAGGTATAGTACCGAAAGACGTCCCGATACCCATTGTAATAAAAAGCCCTATAGCAAGCATTATCGTTGCCGCAAGAAGCTTGCTTCCTTCCATAAATGAAGCAGCACTGTGAACAAGAGCATCAACACTGCCAGTTTCTTTGAGGACAAATGCATATCCGGCAGCTACAAGCATTACAAATGCAACATAGCCCATAAGTCCTATACCTTCATTCATGAGTTTGTCCATTTTCCTGTGGTCTATCGCTCCGGTTCCAAATATTACAGTCAAACCGACAAGTGCACCTAAAGGCAGCGAGTTTGTCCATAACTGCACACCGAGTGTTGCAAAAGCTGCAAATAACGTCAGGTAATGATTTTTATTTAATTTCAAATCTTCAACAAAACTTGTTCCGTCAGATATTTCTATTTTTTCATATTCACGAGGACTGCGGTATGTAATAAAAATGGAAATTAAAAGCCCAGTGAGCATTGCCAGCGCCAAAAACCAGTTTGCTTTCCAGATTTCACCGACTGTTGTATGCATACCGTTTTGATTCATATTTTCTGCAATCAGGCCTTGAAAAATAAGCCCAAAACCGGCAGGTATAGCAATGTACGGCATTTTCAAACCAAATGCAAGAGCACATGCTACCGCACGTCTGTCAAGTTTCAACATGTTCATAACACTCAATAAAGGCGGTATTAGTATCGGAATGAAAGCAATGTGTACAGGTATCAAATTCTGTGAAGCGATTGCCAGAAGCGTAATTATAAAAAGTAATACAAATTTTTTGCCGCAAACTACATTCGCAATTTTTTTAGCGAGAATTGGAGCAAGACCCGTATGGGTCATTGCTGCTGCGAATGCGCCGAGCAGAATATAACTCAAAGCTGTTTCTGAATTTCCGCCCATGCCTGAAATAAAAGTGTGCATAATTTTTTCAATATCCATTCCTCCTGCAAAACCTGCCGCAATAGCAGATATAATTATTGCAAGCAAAACGTTTATTCTCAAAACACAAAGAACACAAAGCAAAACAACTGAAATTATAATCGGGTTTAATATTATATCCATTCTCTAAACACCTGCACTAATACATATGGATAAAATAGCATAAACAACAGGTTTATAATACTTAAAATTCCTTGACTTGAGAATATTCAGCCATGATAATTATTTTTAGTTTACTCGAACAACGAAAGATTAATAAATATGTATAAACGTATCGTTTCCCTGTTTCTGATTACTGCAGCTGTTGTTGAATTTTCAGGCTTGAATGTTATTGCTGCAACAACAAACCAGACAAACACTAAAGAAAATATCAAAAATGTCGGATTGACCTATGACAATCTTGTTCCCAAAGAACTTGAAACAACAATGAAAACATCAATTGCTCACATTTACGGTAAAGAACAGGTTGATTCAATTTATTCCGAAGTTGAAAAAATAATAAAGAAAGCCAGATTTCAAAGAGGCAAAGACCTTTATGAAGATGACATAAAACGTGATTCTGACTGGTATAAAGATGAAGTCATTTACATGTTCTATCCCGATCAATTCGGTGTGGACGAAACAGGAAAACCGGCGACTTTTAAAACATTAATCGGCATGCTTGATTACCTGAAAGACCTTGGAGTTACTACTATTTATATTTTGCCGTTTGCTGATTCTCCGATGAACGATTCAGGTTTTGATGTAAGAAATCCTCGTAACGTACGTTCAGATCTTGGAGGTTTGCCTGAATTTGAAGAATTTATGGCTGCAGCCAAACAAAAAGGATTTAAAATTAAAGCTGACCTTATTCTAAATCACTTCTCAGACCAGCACGAATGGTTTCAGCAGGCATTGAAGGGTGATACAAACAAACTAAAATATTTTGTTGTAAGAGAAGATATGCCTGAATACAGACAGTATAAAGATGAAAAACTCGGCTACATGGTCGAGTACAAAGAAAAAGACGGAACACTGTCAAAAAGAAGATTGATTTTTCCCGAAATTACCGATAACCATTACAGAAAAGTAACAATAAACGGTAAAGATTATTATATCTATCATACATTCTATCCGTTTCAGCTTGATTTGAACTGGGAAAATCCGCAGGTTCTTTATTACATGCTTGATACGGTTGCCTTCTGGGCTAATATGGGTGTTGATATATTCAGAATGGATGCCATTCCTTATCTGAGCAAAGAACCGGGCACAAGTGCCGAAAATCAGCCAAAAACTCATTATATAATCCAGCTAATCAGTGCATTTTTGCAGACAGTTGCACCCCGTTCGGTTATTCAGGCAGAAGCATGCCAGCAGCCAAAGAACATACTCCCGTATTTTGGTACTGATAGAAAAGTCCAGCATATAATAAAAGATACACTTAAAGAAATTGAAAGAACTGATGAGGTTCAAATATGCTATCACTTCCCCTACATGCCTGCAATCTGGGCATCACTGGTTACAGCAGACAATACATATTTCTGGAAAGCTTACAAAAATACTCCAAAAATCCCAAACTCTGCAGCGTGGGCAATGTTTTTGAGAGTTCATGATGAACTTACACTTGAAATGGTAAACGAAAAAACAAGAGAGCTCCTATTTGACGGACTTGCTCCGAAAGGTGCAGCCTTTAGAAAAGGCTACGGAGTATCGGGACGTCTAGCAAGTTTTCTTGACAGAGATCCTGACAGAATAGGCATGGCTTTTTCAATTTTGCTTTCATTACCCGGGGTTCCGATTATCTACTACGGCGATGAAATAGGCATGACAAACAACTATGCCAACGCAAAACAGAGTGCAAAAATAAGAGAACAAAAACAAAAATCCGACAAAAAAAATAAAACAAAAATGCTCAGCTACTTTGACAGCAGAGACATAAACAGAGGGCCTATAAAACAAAAAGTTTTCTATGATGCAATGAAAAATTCTGATTCATACAATCATAGAGTGTATGCACGTGTCAAAAAATTGATTCGTGTCAGAAAACAATATCCAGTAATAACAAGAGGAACATTTACAGAAATAAAAACAGAAGCACCCGAAGTATTTGCTTATGTAAGAGAATACCAAAATGACCGTATTGTTGTTATCAATAACCTTTCAAATGACAGAATAAGGGCAACTGTTGTGTTTACCAATGACGACTTTGGCAAAAAATCAAAAGATATTTTTCTCAAGGATCTTCTGACAGACAAAATGGTCAGAGCACGTGTACAAAACAAAAAACTGACTGTCAGACTCCAGCCTTATGATGCGATGTGGCTGAAATTGTAGTTTTATTATAAAAACAAAATAATAATTATACAGACAGATAAACAAATATCTGTCTGTAAAAAATTTAAAACAATTCGTGCAAAAAAAGTATAAACATGATACAAATATAATAAATATATTTATATTCGGAGTGACAAATGATTACAATAAAAGATGTTGAACACGTAGCAAAACTTGCCAGACTGGAATTGAGTGAAGAAGAGAAAGAAAAATTTTCAAAACAACTGGGTGACATATTGACCTATGTTGAACAGATGAACAAAGTTGATACTACAAATGTTGAACCTATGAGCCACGCTGTTCCGATTGTTAATGTAATGAGAGAAGATGTAGTTGTTACAGAACACACAAAAGAAGAACTAATGGCAAATGCTCCGTCTGTCGAAGATGGATTTTTCAGGGTTCCGAAAATAAATTAAAACTCTAAAAGCTTAGAGGAAACCCCTCTAAGCTTTTTAACTTAAAAAGTAATTATAATTATGAATAGGGGTATTATTAAATGGCAACAAAATTTATATTTGTAACAGGCGGTGTTGTATCATCACTGGGAAAAGGCATAGTAGCCGCATCTCTAGGGAAACTGCTAAAATCCAGAGGTTTTTCTGTTGTCATTCAAAAATTTGACCCTTATATAAACGTTGACCCCGGAACAATGAGTCCTTTTCAGCATGGAGAAGTCTTTGTTACCGATGACGGTGCAGAGACAGACCTTGACCTCGGGCATTATGAAAGATTTACGGATACTTCTCTCGGGAAAGTAAATAATGTTACATCAGGCTCAATATATCAGACCGTAATTAAAAAAGAGAGAAGAGGCGAATACTTAGGAGCAACAGTACAAACAATTCCGCATATTACAAATGAAATAAAATCCAGAATAAAAAAAGCAGCATCACAGTTCAAACCGGATTTTCTGATTATAGAAGTAGGCGGAACAATAGGGGACATTGAGAGTCTGCCATTTATTGAAGCAATAAGACAGTTCAAAACAGAAATCGGCTTTGGAAACGGAATAAATATCCATGTAACTTTGATTCCTTATCTTCCTACTTCGGGAGAACTTAAAACAAAACCTTCGCAGCACAGCGTTTCTGTTTTGAGAAGCTACGGTTTGCAGCCTGAAGTTCTTGTATGCAGAACGTCGAAACCTCTTCCGAAAAAAGAAAGAGAAAAACTTGCACTGTTTTGTTCAGTTCCCGTAGATGCGGTCATAGAATGCAAAGATCTAAAATCAATATATGAAGTGCCCCTTGCACTTGAAGCCCAAAATATGGCACATGTTGTTTTGCAAAGATTGCAGCTCCTCGACAGAAAACCAAATCTCGACAGCTGGAAAAAGCTTGTGGATGTAATTAAGAATCCTACAAAAACCTTCAAAATCGCAATTGCAGGAAAATATACAGGTTTGTCAGATGCATATATTTCGGTTGTGGAAGCGCTTAAACATGCAGGATATGCTCATCACGCAAAAATTGATATAAAATGGATAAATTCAGAAGAATGCACTGACATGAAAAAAACCAAAGAAATACTGTCAGATGTAGACGGTCTTGTTGTTCCGGGAGGTTTTGGGGTCAGAGGTATAGAAGGCAAGCTGAATGCAATCAGATACGCAAGAGAAAACAACCTTCCGTTTTTAGGCTTGTGTCTTGGCATGCAGTGCTCTGTAATAGAATATGCAAGGAATGTAGTCGGCTTAAAAGATGCAAATTCAATGGAATTTAACGAGGCCACTTTGTATCCCGTCATAGATATTATGCTCGAACAAAAAAATATCGAAGAGATGGGCGGAACAATGCGTCTTGGAAAATATGATTGTGTATTGAAAAAAGGTACAAAAGCCTATGATGCATATGGAAAATTAAAAACAATTTCAGAAAGACACAGACACAGATACGAAGTCAACAATGAATATCGTGAACAAATAGAAAAAGCAGGACTTGTTTTCTCAGGTGTATCTCCTGACGGACAGCTTTGTGAAATTGTTGAATATCCAAAAAATGATTGGTTTGTTGCCTGCCAGTTCCATCCTGAATTCAAATCCAGACCGGAACATCCGCACCCCTTGTTCACCGGTTTGATAAATGCTATAAATAAAAACATAAATAAAAAATAAAAATACCGCTCAAATATGTTTAAAATTCTGCAAAATGGGTATTAAACATGTAGGAAGACACAAACAGAATAATAGGAGTGTTTAATGAATATTCTACTTTCAAACGATGACGGGCTTATGGCAAACGGTATCAGAGCACTGACAGAAGCATTAAGCTGTGAGCATGATGTTTATGTAATTGCACCTGACAGAGAAAGAAGTGCAGCAGGGCATTCTTTGACTCTTCACACTCCGTTGAGAGTTGAAGAACTTGAACCGAAATTCGGAGCAAAAAGAAACTGGGTCACAACAGGAACACCCGGCGACTGCGTAAAAATAGGATTGAGCGCAATACTTGAACCACATGAAATGCCTGATCTCGTTATTTCCGGAATAAACCACGGGCCAAACCTCGGAGCGGATATATTATATTCCGGAACAGTAAGCTGCGCACTTGAAGGTGCAATGCTGGGCTTCCCTGCAATAGCAACATCGCTTGCCGGTTTGCATTATGAAATAGAAAACTTTGCTTTTGCGGCAAACTTTATGGCAAAATTTGTCAACAAAATAAAAGATATCAATTTCCCTCAAAAATCAATATTGAATATCAATTTCCCTTCACTTGAAGAAGATGACATTGCCGGTATTGCAATTACAAAGCTCGGAACAAGAATGTTCACAAGCAAATATGACAAACGTATTGACCCTAGAGGAAAAGTATACTACTGGCTCGCAGGAGAGCTTATTGAATACGATGAAAATGACGGTACAGATATCAATGCCGTACGAATGAATAAAGTCTCAATTACCCCTATCACTTTTGAAATGACACACCAGAGTATTATGAAGGATTTGGAAAAAGCCTTTTGCTCGGAACAATCCTGCAACTGGTTTGAAAATAAATAACTGTTACAAAAAGCCTGACAATTTGTCAGGCTTTTTGTTTTATTTAACAGATTAAATGTTTCTTACCAGTTTAAAAATATCATTGCAGATTTTGAAAACATCTTTTGCCATATCAATAGACAGCATATTGGGCCCGTCACAAAGAGCTTTGTCCGGATCAGGATGAACTTCAAAAAATAATGCATCAGCACCTGCAGCAATTGCAGCCTTTGCAAGAGTTGAAACGAATTTTCTTTCACCTGAAGAACAATCACCGGCTCCGCCCGGAAGCTGAACACTGTGAGTGGCATCAAATACAACAGGTACACCTGTTTCCTGCATTATAGGTATGCCTCTCATGTCAACCACAAGATTGTTATATCCAAAACTAGTACCTCTATCAGTAAAAAGTATTTTGTCGTTTCCGGCTTCCATAACCTTGTTTGCAAGCGGTTTCATCTGAGCAGGCGCAAGGAATTGTCCTTTCTTTATGTTGACAATTTTACCGGTTTTTGCAGCAGCAACAAGAAGATCAGTCTGCCTGCATAAAAAAGCAGGGATTTGAATTATATCAACAACTTCAGCAACGGCAGCAGCCTGCTCCGGCAGATGTATATCAGTTACAATCGGAATATCAAATTCTTTTTTTACCTGAGACAACAAATCCAGCCCTTTTTCCAATCCGGGCCCACGAAAAGAATGGATAGAACTCCTGTTTGCTTTATCAAATGATGATTTGAAAATATAATTTATTCCAAGCTCCTGACAGAGCGTCTTTAAAGCATCAGCAACAGTAAAGAGAATATCTTTGCTTTCGATTGCACAGGGGCCTGCAAGAATGGAAAGATTTTTCCCTCCGATTTCAAAGTCTCTTAGTTTTACGGGTTTAATTTTTTGCATATCCTCTCTCCGTTTTATTTTTTTTGACATTAATGTTTCATAATTGTAAAATTTTAATGGACAGTATTAATTATATCATCAAATTATTTATATAAAAGAATTTAGTAGGAGCAAAAAATGTTAATAGAAGAATTATTGGAAGCCGCTGTCGGAAAAGGCGCAAGTGATATTCATATTTCAGCCAATTTGCCGCCGGTATTCCGTATAGACGGTAAGCTTGTAAGAACAAACCACGAAGCTCTTACAGCAGAAAATGTCGAAACACTCGTTTTCCCGATTTTGAATAATGAACAGAGAAGAAAACTTGAACAAGACTGGGAACTTGACCTTTCTTACGGTATCCACGGACTGGGCAGATTTCGTGTAAACGTTTATAAAAACAACGGAACTTATGCAGCCGCATTCAGAACAATCAATACAGAAGTTCCTTCTTTCGAATCTCTTGGACTACCGGCAATTGTCAGAAAAATTACCGAAAAACCAAGAGGATTGATACTTGTTACCGGCCCTACAGGTTCAGGTAAATCAACAACCCTTGCTTCAATGATTGATTACATCAACGACAACAGAAATGAACATATTTTGACAATTGAAGACCCTGTCGAATTTGTTCACAAATCAAAGAAAAGTGTTGTACACCAAAGAGAACTTGGGCAAGATACACGTTCGTTTGCGAATGCATTGAAATCAGCACTTCGTGAAGACCCTGATATCATTCTGGTAGGTGAGTTGCGTGACCTCGAAACTATCTCACTTGCTATTACAGCAGCTGAAACAGGCCACCTTGTTATGGGAACACTTCACACATCTTCTGCCAGCCAGACAATTGACCGTATCATAGACGTATTTCCGCAAGGTCAGCAGCAGCAAATTCGTATCATGCTTTCTAACTCCCTTTGTGCGGTATTTTCACAAACTCTTTTGCCAAAACTCAATGAAAACGGTGAAAAGAAAGGCCGTGTAATGGCTCAGGAAATTATGGTTGTTAACGGTGCGATTGCAAACCTCATTCGTGAAGGTAAAACTTCTCAAATGTATTCAGCAATTCAAACAGGTGCCGCTCAAGGTATGCAAACTCTTGAAACTGCACTGGCTAACCTTTACAGACAAAACCTTGTCTCTGCAGAGGATGCACTTGCAAAATCAAGCCGTCCGGATGAACTGAGAAGACTTATCAATCTGGCATAATAAATAAAAAATCACAGATAACAAAAAGCAGCTTGTCAAAGCTGCTTTTTAGTTTTTTCATTCATCACAAAAAATCAGGAAAAATAATTTTGCCCATGCAGTTTGTTTTCTTCTTGAGGATCTTTCATCGTTCCTATGCTGAATTTTCCTCTGCCGTATTTTTTTTCAAAATTATCCCATAACTCAGAGAGTTTTTTAGCTTTTCCCGTTTTCTCTTCCTCAAATAAAAACAATTGAGAAGTAGATTTTTCACTCAATTTCTCGGCGAATATCCCTGATGCACGATAGATTATTTCTGGATTATAGATTTTTTCAAAAAGTTTATCAGCATACTGGTTTATTAAAAACTCACTGTCCGAAGCCTCCGGCAAAACCATCTTTTCTGTAAATACACGGAAATCTTTTGTTCTTAACATTACAAAAATAATCTCCGTTTGAAGTCCCAATTTTCTGAGCTTTGCACATACCTGATGAACATGGTAATGCAATGAATCTTTTATGTAATTTTTATCATCTGTAAAATGTGAAAATGCACTCGTTTTTTGAATGGATTTTGGCTGTCCAATTTCAGCGGAAACGGGGTATACACTTGTTCCTGTCAATTCCATTTTAAGTTCGATACCTCGTTTGCCCCAGATTTTTTTAAGCCAGAAATCATTTTGTTTCACCACCTCACTGCACTTGTATATACCGTATTTGTGAAACAAAGCTGCAGTATTTCTTCCAACTCCCCAAATATCTTCTATGTAGGTTCTTTTTAAAATATCATCAATTTCTCTGCATTTTATCCTGCACAAACCATTCAAATATTCATTCTTTTTAGCTGTTTCACAGGCCAGTTTTGCAAGTGTTTTGGATGGTGCAAGACCAATAGATACAGGGACTCCGATTTCTGTTTCGATTTCTTTTTTTATTCTTTCAATTATTTCTTCATAAGAACATCTGTAAAGCTTCTTCAAACCTGTTAAATCTAAAAAAGCTTCGTCTATTGAATACTGCTCAACATCAGGAGTATAATTCAACAGTTTTTGCATAATACGATTTGAAATTTCATGATATAACCCGAAATTTCTGGAGATATAAATAACATTTTTAAACTCTTTTCTTGCTTTGAATAACGGATAACCCATAGGAATACCCATTTTTTTTGCTTCTTTTGAACGGGCAATAATACAGCCGTCATTGTTGCTCAGAACGCATACAGCCTTATTCAGTAAAGATGGATTCATAAGCTGTTCACAGGATACAAAAAAATTATTACAATCAACAAGCGCAATTTCTGCCATATCATTTTAACCTTTTTACATAAAAATATAAAACTATTGAGGAAAAAAATAAAGCGAAGAGGACATGTTGAGATCTGCAAATTTTAACCTAATCCTGAAAAGGTATCTCTTCGCTTTTGTTTGTAATTTATTAGGAAGGATATTGTTTTTTATTAACATGAATATTATAGACAAATGTCTATAATATGTCAAGATAAAATGGCAGCCAATAGAAAAATTACAATCTCTGCCGGTTATTCCTGTACATTTGCTCCTCCCGGCCATGCACAAAACTTTTCAGTCAAAGTAGTTGGCAGCAGTTCTTACGGTTACTGAGCTAAAAGAAGATTAGATCTCGTTACAGATGGCAAATAATTCTTAATATAGAGTAAAGTATATTCAAAATTTTCTTAACGATGCTGAATTACAAACAAAAATATAGTATAATGAAGAAAATAAGCAATATAAGGATAGAATTAATTATGCACAAAAAAAGAAAGTTCGGATTTTCAATAGCAGAAGCTCTTATGGCACTGCTTGTTGTATCACTTATAACTATGGCTGCAGTACCTGTAATTACAAAAAAGAAAAGAGATACTTCTCAAGGTGTCCATGGTGAATGGATGTGTTATCTTAACAACGCAGGACAGCATGTTACAAGAATGACAGCTAATGGGAAAACCACAACTTCTACCGGTTCTTCCTGTACATTTGCACCTCCCGGACGTGCACAAAACTTTTCAGTTAAAGTTGTCGGCGGCGGCGGCGGCGGTGCTGCAGGAACAAGACCGACTACAAAAACTTTTTATTCCACAACAACATATAGACCTGACAAAAATGGTGATTACACTGTAGCTGTAATCGGCGGCGGAGGCGGCGGCGGTCAAATTCGTTGCGGTTCACAGGCAAGAACAGGTGGTACAGGCGGATGGAATATTCAAGATGTAGCTCTTCGAACTGACAAAACCTGCACTATCCAAATAGGAGCGGGCGGCGAAGGCAACTGCGGACACGATGGAAAACCTCGCAGTAGGGTTGACGGAAAAACAACAAGTTTTATCTGCGCAGGATACACTGTTCAGGCAACAGGCGGTGAAGTAGGCGACTCCAGAGATACGGACGCAAGTGATTGCGACTGGAAAGGCTGGTCATCAGGACAAGGCGGACAACCAAACGGTCAGCCTTACATTCAGACAGGAGTTTTATCTAAATACAATATATTAAACACTAATTCACAGCTTGCTCTTTATATACCAAGTTACAAATCCTACGGCAGAGGCGGTGCTGTCGGAAACGAATCAGGGACTTCTTGTAAAGCAGGTTCAGGCGGTGCTGTCGGTATTATCAGAAAGAATACATCTGGCGGAGGTGCAGGTTCTCCAGGTGCTTCTGTTGTAAAAACTTTTCCGAAGCTTAATGTTGTAAGAGTCACTATCGGACGAGGAGGTACCGGCGGAAGATCTAACGGAGCTAACGGTACTCAAGGTGGTACAACATCTTTTGGAAATATTGTCACTGCTCTTGGAGGTAATGCAGGAGAAGCTGATTTCACTACAGGAAGTGCTACAGCTTCAAAAGGTGAAAATGCTACAACACCTTCTATTACCAATGTGAATGATATTCAAAGAAGTTTTGGAGGACTCACCGAAAACAACAGTAGTGTTAATGCCACTGCAGCAGGCGGTTACTCATATAACGGTATTGACGGCGCAGGTTCAGGCGGTGCCGGCGGCGGCGCCACATGGTCAAACACAGGCGGTTCTTTCGGACAGGGTGCAGACGGAAGATCAGGCCTCGTTATTGTCAGCTGGTAGTTACAGCTGACGGGCTATACCTGTCGCAACACCAAATATAGTCAAAATTTCCTTCGGCTCGATAATCGGATATTCGGGATTTTCGGGCTGAAGCCATATTTTGACACCATTTTCAGTATTTTTTTTGCGGAAAGTTTTCAAAGTATAACCATTATCTACATAAGCAAGCACAATATCCCCGTCTTTTGCTTGAGAAGTCTTTTTAACAATAACTTTGTCTCCGTCAAAAATACCGGCATTGACCATCGAATCACCGGAAACAGTAAACATAAATACAGATGGATTATTTAAATCAAAATTTTCATCGAGAGAAACCCTCTTCTCAATAGAATCCTCAGCAACTGTTGCAAATCCTGCACGAACAGCAGAAGTAAAAAGAATTGCACCAAAACATTCAGGATTTATAAAAAACTTTCCGTTTTTTTCTTTTATCAGTTCAAACTCTTTAAGTTTTTTAAAATATTGCCAGACAGAGTTTTTATGTTTAAATCCGAATTCTTTTGCAATTATTTCAAAACTGGGCAAAGGTTCTTTTCCGTAGGCTTTTTTTAAACCTTCAAAAAAGCTTTTTTGCTTTGTACTGAGTTTTTGTACAGAATTTTCGTTCATAATAATTATATTATGGACGTTTGTCTATAACATGTCAAGCCGGAATTTCATATTCTTTTATAAAATTTTTAATGATTTTAACAGAACTTTTTGCCAGATTTTCATTTATGATAGAATAGATTTGTTATGGTATCTCAAATTACTACGGCAACTGTTATCGGTATAGAATCCTACAAAATTCTTGTAGAAGTAGATCTAGTGCAGTCTATTCCGGCTGTAGTCATAGTCGGTCTGCCTGATGTGGCAGTATCTGAGGCAAAAGAACGTGTCCGTTCCGCAATAAAAAATTCAGGATACAGCTTCCCTAATCAAAAAGTAGTTGTAAATCTTGCACCTGCAGACATAAAAAAAGTCGGAACAAACTATGACCTACCGATTGCAATAGGTATTCTTGCAAGAGACGGTGTTGTTAACGAAGAAGAAATGAAAAACACAGCATTTTTAGGTGAGCTGTCACTGGACGGTTCATTACGTGCTGTAAACGGTATTTTGCCGATTGTATCAGGGTTAAAAGACTTAAATGTTGAACAGGTCGTTGTACCGAAGGAAAATGCAAAAGAAGCAGCACTTATTCCAGGCATAAAAGTTCTGTCTGCAGAAACACTTAGAGATGTAGTATGCCATTTTTCAACAGAAAAAGAAGAAAGAAAAGAACTCGAGACCTGCGAAGTTGATATTGAAGATTATCTAAACGAATACACAACAACAAAATACGAATTCGATTTTAAAGACATAAAAGGACAGATTAAAGCCAAAAAAGCGCTTGAAATCGCAGCAGCAGGCGGACACAATATTTTAATGATGGGGCCTCCGGGGTCTGGCAAAACTCTTCTTGCAAAAAGTTTTGCATCAATATTACCGCCGCTGGAATTAGAAGAAGCTATAGAGCTTACCAAAATATACAGCGTAGCCGGAATGCTTCAGCCTGACAGTCCTCTTATAAACAAAAGACCTTTCAGAACTGTTCATCACACAGCTTCATCCATAGGTATTATAGGAGGCGGTTCCAATCCGAAACCGGGAGAAATAACACTGGCTCACCGGGGTGTTTTGTTTCTTGATGAAATGGTGGAATTTCCCAGACAGGTGCTGGAAGTTTTGCGTCAGCCTCTTGAAGACGGTGAAGTAGTAATTTCAAGAGCACAAAGCAGAGTAAGATACCCTGCTGATTTTATGCTTCTAGGTGCAATGAATCCATGTCCTTGCGGTTATCTCGGCGACAGCAAAAAACAATGCACATGTAATGATTTTCAAATACAACGCTATCGCTCAAGGCTTTCCGGCCCTTTATTAGACAGAATTGATATTCAAATTGAAGTTCCCCGTCTTTCAACAGAAGAGCTTTTGAATACAAATACAAAATCAGAATCCTCTGCTCAAATTAGAGAAAGGGTAATAAAAGCAAGAAAAATTCAGATTGAAAGATACAAAGATTATCCTATTTTAACAAATTCACAACTCACTGCAGAGTACATAAAGATTTTCTGCAAACTCGATGAAAAGAGTGAAAACCTTTTAAGAAATGCTATCTCAAAATTCAGCCTGTCAGGACGGTCTTACGACAGACTTTTGAAACTTGCCAGAACAATTGCAGACTTAGATTCATGTGAAAATATAGAAAGTTCACATATAGCACAGGCTCTTCAATATAGAAATTTTGTAGAAAACAATGATATATAAAAGAACACGGCTCTGAAATATTCAAAGCACGTGCCCTTTTGTTAATTAAGCAGATTGTGTGGTTTTACTTATCACATCCGCAGTCGCAGGGATTACAATCGCAAGGATTGCAGTCACAGCTTGGCGTCGGTTGAACCGGTGCAGCACATCCTGTGCAGGAATTGTTGCATCCAAAAGCAACCGTGATATTTTCTCTCGGGTTAACTGAAGTTACTCTGTTGCCTTTCGGGTCTACAAGATATGCAACTTCATCACCTGTAGTTTGAAGAAGACCGATAGTTCCTGATAAAGCAGTTCTTGTCAGATCAATAGGTGCTTTAACAAGTGCTTTTGATGCATCCATAAGGCTTCTTCCTGCTGCAGGCAGCTGACCTTGGAGAGTTTCACCCAGTGTCAAACCTACACCGTCAGATACATGTTCTACCGCATTACCTACAGCTATAACAGCACCGCCAACGGTTCTTCCTACAGTACCAACAATACTGCCCGCCCAGGAGAATGGAGCTTCTATCACCTTGGCAAAGAAATTCGGTTTTTTGTCAGATTTAACCTGTGCAGTCAAAACCTGCTGCGGCAAATCAGCTTTGCAATCATGGCATTGAATTCTTTCAAATGAAAGTTTTAGGCCGCCTTTGCAGTTTCCTGAAGGTCTGTCAACTTCGGTAACTTTTCCGTAGACTTTTGAACCGGCAGGGAATGTTTGTCCGTTTATACATACAGATTCTGTTGTTTTGGCAGCAAATCTGTCTCCGATATTGGCATGTTTTGCGCTGATTTCATCTTCGAATTTTAAGCACAATGTCGGAATTGTAATAACTTCATCTTTTGCCATGAAAGCTGCACCGCCTGTGCATCCGCAGTCAGGAGCAGTATATGCAACGTCTTTTTTAGAATAACCCATTGCACATCTCACTGCTTCAAGCATTGACGCTACATCGGCACGGCTTGCATCTTTGCATGCCTGGATTTCATTTGAATTAGGAATATCTTTGAGCGCGCCTGTTTCAATAGCTTTTGCTACAGGAATTTTTGCCCAAGCAGGAACCTTGTTGCCGTCACAGTATTTGCTGAGAATTTGATCAGCTTTGCAATCATCCATTTCACAAGGAATACCCTTTGCAAGCGCAACCATAGCTTCGGCTCTGCTGACAGGTTTGTTTGGTTTGAACATATCATTCGGATAGCCGTCCATTATGCCGTTTGAAACAGCAGTATTGATAGCCTGATTTGCCCAGTGGTCGGCAGGAACATCCTTGAATGTTTTTTCAGGACAGCCGCATCCTCTGAGGTTAAAGCCGTTAACAGCCATTGAAGCAATCTCAGCACGGGTAACAGGCAGGTTCGGTTTGAAAGTTCTGTCTGGATAACCGGCAACGACTTTGTTTTCGGCAAGCAAGTTTATATCACATCCGGCCCAAAAGCCTGCCGGTACATCATCAAATGAAGATGCACTTGTGATAGGAGAAGCTCCTCCCGTGATAGGCGGATTATACGGAACTATTGTACGCTGTATAACCTCCATGCCTGATGAAGTCTGCATTTCTACAGGACAACCTGTTGCCTGTACAGGAGCAGCTCCGCCTGTAATAATTTCATCAAGATTTACATTAGACGGATTTAGCACAGGCATATTGGCCGCAGCACCTGTTGTAATACCTTCACCGCAGCCGCATCCGCATGTCGGCAAATCAGATACCATTACACCCGGTGTCGGACACAATGCGCATCCGCAGTTTGCACTCTCTCCGATAATAACATTGTTAGCTTCAGAGCCAACCATCTGGCTGTCAGAATAAACATTGGCCGGATAAGCGTAATGCTGTTTTGAAACTGATTTTCCATCACACGGAGAAGCACAAACTGATTTGATTACAGGCTGGCAGTCGCATGGCGGAGCAGCAGCTTCACAAGGATTGCAAGGATCAACAGGCGCGCATGTGTTGCAGCTGTCACAAGGTGCAGCACATCCCGTATTGCATCCGCAGTCTTCTTTTGGCGCCGGTGTACAAGGGCAAACTGCTGTTGAAGGCGTTACGTCTGCCTGACAACCGGGCAACGGGCAAGCAGCAAGTTTTGACATATCTAAATTTGAAATATCTACATTACTTGCAATCCCCGAGTTCATTGTACCTGCCATCAATCCTATTGTTAAGGCTGCGGCAAGTGTAAGTTTGTTAATTGTCATCTTTCCCTCCTTAATTAAACAAACTGAAATCGGATTTTTTATTTAAACCCAATTTGTGAGAATTTACATCTTATGTTGCATTATTACTGTGAATTCTCTAAAAAAACATTGCCAAAAAAGGTTACCTTAACAGGCTATTAAAATTTTCCGGTTAATAATATTTGTTATTTTGTTTTATATTCAAAATTTAACCTGAACACCCTGCTTCCGATATTTTAGGGGTTCCAATTGTTACAAAAATAGTATATAATATTAATATAAGTGTAATATCTTTTCTGTGTCACTAATTAAAAAGAATTGAGTAAAACATGTCATTTGGAATCAATGGTCCGAGTCCTATGCACGGTATCCAAGAAGCACAAAGCATGCGCAACAACGGCGGCGGAGGCAACCTCGGGTATTTCCAACGCAAGAAAAAAGACGAAAAAGAAAAAAAAGAAGAAATAGACGTTTTTCAATCCAGTGACGAAAACGATGTTTTTATACCGGAAGAAGAATGGAATGCAAAAAACGAAAGCATTTTACAAAAAGCTTCCGAATTAATAAACAAATTCAAAACCAAAAAGCATGGTATTTAATTAACACATAAAATCAAGAGCAAGACCTGCTTTTCCGCCCGGAACATTCATTCCGTTTTCATACTTGGGGGAAGCAATATCATATTGTGCATAGTTTGGTTCATAGCCGCCAATAACACCAGTTTTTTGTGTTCCAAAAAGTCCGGGGCCTTTTGTTTCTTCAGCACCCCTTGCACCCACTGCACCAATCTGCTGAACCGGTGCTTTATAAGCATTCATATTAACTTTAGAAATTTCAAATGTCATGGCTGTCCTTTATTAAACTCTATATCTAAATAAAAACATGTCCTTAAAAAAAATTGCCAGTTTTTTAACAAAGTTTACAAAAGTTTATTTAATTTTGGCAGGTCAAATATCCCAATATGCTGAAGGCTATAATTTTTTCTTCATTTATATTAAGCCATTCATATTTCGGACTTTCTATGTTACAACTGCATTCGTCAAAATGATGGCAGATTGTCGCATCTTTAAGGGTCAAAATATTTTTCAGATTGTCTCTATGGTCTTTTATTAGTGTACCTGAGGCTTTGAAGCTTTGTGTAAAAACTACTATATCTTTAACACCGCCAGACATATCAGAGGCCTTATAAATTCTATCCAGTATATCCACATTCATAATAACTGTTCTCCCTTTAAATTGTTATCCAAAACAATTATCAGATGTAAGAAAAAATTTTTCATTGCCAAAAAGGAGTATACATCAGAACAAAATAAGTAATAAAAAACAGTAGCAGAGAGGCGGCGAATGCACGAGCAATCGCCGCTAGAGAGACATTGTGTCTTTTATACGTAACCTTCAAATATAGGAATATAACTAAACTGAGTGTGCTTTTGTTAAACTGCCAACAAATCACTACTGGTTGAGAAGTTGAACTGCAATTGACGGTATCTGGTTTGCCTGAGCAAGCATCGCTGCTGATGTCTGCTGCAGAACCTGATATTTAACCATGTTTGCACTTTCTTCCGCCATATCGGCATCCATAATCTGTGAATATGAACGCTGATAGTTTTCGTTCATTGTTGTCAGGTTGGTTGAAACTGATGACAATCTGTTTTCATAAGCACCTAATTGAGATCTGTTTTGAGAAATAAGGTCGATAGCTTTGTCAAGCGCATCGATATATTCTCTGATATTATCACCTGTCCAGTTATCACCGTTAACAGTCGGTGGATTTGCCGGATCATATGTTCCTTCTGCCATATATCCGTCATTGATATCTGTGGTTGCTGTTGTCATACTAACAATGTTCAATTTTATACCAAGAGCTGTTGTTCTCAAGTTAGTCAACGCACTTGTTACGTCAATTGTGTTGTTAGCAGTATCTGCACCGCTGCCTGATTGAAGTATGATACCTTTTGTATTTGTACCGTTTGTCAAATTCAAACCGTTAAATACTGTTGTATTTGCAATTACATCAATGTCGGCAAGTCTCTCTTTCATCTCGTTCATCAATGTTTGCATCTGTTCTTCTGAATAAATACCGTTGGCAGCCTGAATACACAGCTCACGAATTCTCTGTAAGTCTTCTGTAGCTGCTGACATACCACCTTCAACGATGTACATCATGTTCAAACCGTCTTCAACGTTGAGCATCGCTCTTTTGTTACCTCTGACCTGAGTATCCAATCTTTGGGCAACACAAAGACCTGCTGCGTCATCTCCTGCCTGGTTTACTTTGCAACCTGTTGATAACCTTGTGATTGCACTTTGCAATCCGCTTGTCGAACTTGTCAAACTTCTTTGTGCAATCATAGAGTTAATGTTAGTGTTAATGTATAAAGCCATTTTTTTCTCTCTTTCTCTCTTTCCTATACTACTAACTCTGTGAACATTCCATTTATCGAACAGACGACCTTAATACTTTAGTATAATTTTTATCAAAAAGTTTTCTAAAACCACCCCAAAATGCTTGTTATTAAAAGATTTTACTGGTATTATACTAAAGTATCAGAAATCATCTGTTTGATGTAGAAAAATCCAAAAAAATCAATTATGCCGCAGTTTTTTATCACAACAAATGACATAAATAGAGATATAATAAGGATTTCCGACAAAGAAAACTTTCATCATATTGCTAAAGTTTTGAGAGCAAAAATTGGTGAAACGCTTATCCTTATTGATGAAAACAGAACTCAATATCGTGTAATTATACAAAGTATAGATTCATGCTCGATTACAACTAAAGTTGTAGACAGCAAAAAATCAAATCATACATTGGATATTCAGCTCTATCTTGCACAAAGTGTGCTCAAAACAGAGGCACAAAATCTTGTTATTCAAAAAGCCACAGAGCTTGGTGTAAAGGGCATTTATCCTTTGATTACAGATAATTGTGTTATCAAATCTTCTGTTGTAGACGCAAAAATTGATAAGTGGCAAAAAATTGCGAATGAAGCTGTAAAACAGTGTGAAAGAGCGGATTTTCCTAAAGTTTTTGACAAAACAGATTTAAAAAACTTTATAAATGACAAAAATTTTGATATAAAAATTGCATGCGTTGAAAGAGATGATAAACTGACACTCAAAAAGTGTTTAAGAGAAATAAACATTGCACCTGACAGCAAAATAGCCGTTATTATCGGCCCGGAAGGCGGATTTAGCGCTAAAGAATTGAGCATGCTCAATCAGCAAAACGACATTTACAAAGTCACTTTAGGCAAACTGATTCTCAGAGCCGAAACAGCAGTTATAAATGCTCTATCTAACATAATTTACGAGCTTGAAAATGATTAACATTGAAGAAAATTTTATAATTAAAACAATAAAACCATTTATAAAAAAGCAAAACAAGCCTGTCTGGCTGGTCGGGGGCTTTTTGAGAGATATCATGCTTAACTTGAAAAGCATTGATGTTGATATAGTAGTCCCGAAGAACACAGCAGAAGAATTTTCCAAAAAGCTTTCTGATGAAATACAGGGGCACTTTGTTGAGCTTGACAGCACAAACAAAATATACAGAGTCGTTTTTGCTGACAAAAAAAATTATATAGACATAGCTGATTGCGTCGGAACGTGTATTGAAGAAGATTTAAAAAGACGTGATTTTACAATGAACGCTCTGGCTTATGATATTGCCAAGGAAAAACTCATTGACATAACAGGTGCAATATCAGACATTAATTTATGTGTAATTAGAGAAATCTCCAAAGAAAACATACTCGATGATCCAATCAGAATACTCAGGGCTTTTCGTTTCCATAGCAAATTCGGTTTTGATTTTTCTGACGAACTAAAAATTATTATCAAAGAAAATGCAAAATGCTTGAATACAGTAGCAAAAGAGCGGATAAATACAGAGCTTCTTAAACTTTTCGAAGGGAAATATGTTGTGTCTGCTCTGCATTTGCTTGATGAATACGGAATTCTAGAACTAATTTTTCCTCAGGTAAAGGAAATAAAAAAAGTTCCGCCAAATTCACACCACCATCTGTGGCTGCTTGAACATTCTATTGAAACTGTTAATCAAATCCAAAATTTTTATGACTTATCTGATGAAAAAGTAAAAAAACATCTTGATAAAGAATTTTCAGGAGGTCAAAAAAGACTCACATTTTTGAAAATAGGTGCTTTTTTGCATGATGTCGGGAAACCTGAAACTTGGCAGATTGACAAAGAAACCGGCAGACACAGATTCATCATGCATGACAGTGTCGGAGCAGAATTAATCTCTCCGACCCTAAAAGATTTGAAATTTTCAAAAAAGCAAATTGCGTATATAAAAAAAATTATAAAAAATCATATATACCCCTCGAGTGTTGTTTCAAATGAAGCTGGAGGAAAAGCATATTTGCGTTTTTACAGAAAAATGGAAGATGAGACAATTGACCTGATTGCAATAGCTTATGCAGACAGAATGTCAGCTCTCGGACCCGATGTTTCAAAAGAAATGGTAGAAAAGAATATAGAAGGGCTCAAAAAACTACTCAACGGTTATCTTGAACAAATGAATGAAATCGCACCTCTGCCAAAATTGCTTGACGGAAAAGAAATAATGGAAATTTTGAATATAAAACAGGGCCCGGAACTCGGAAAAATCATAGAAAAACTCAAAGAAGCACAGCTGTCATCAGAAGTAAATACAAAAGAAGATGCAGTTAATTTTGTAAAAAATGCTTACTGTAAATAGTAAAACATTATAAAAAATTAAAATCAACAACATTTACCGCTTTTATGACATATCTTACAGCCGCAGCATGATACCGGCATGTTCTATAACTTATACCAGAAGCCTCGCATATAGCATATCGAACAAACATTTTATTGAAAAAAATAATCAATCCCGTTGATTACAAAATACAATGTTTGGCATATAATTGATTACGGTTTTAAGGATAGAAATCATCGATAAGGATTTATATGTCAAAAATTAGAGTACTTACAGTATTTGGAACCAGACCCGAAGCTATAAAAATGGCTCCGCTTGTAAAAGAATTTGAAAAAAGATCTGACAAGTTCAAAAGTATTGTCTGTGTAACAGCACAACACAGACAAATGCTGGATCAGGTTCTAAAACTTTTCGACATAAAACCTGATTTTGACTTGAATATTATGAAACCTAATCAGGATTTGTGGACAATTACCGCAGAAGTTTTGATGCTGATGAAAGATGTAATAGAAACCAGCAAGCCTGATATTGTGCTTGTACACGGTGACACAACAACATCTATGGCAGCAGCACTTTCCGCATTTTACGCAAAAGTTCCGGCAGGACATGTCGAAGCAGGACTCAGAACTTTTGACAAGTATTACCCTTTCCCTGAAGAAATTAACAGGGTTTTTGCTGATGCTGTTTGCAGCTATCACTTTGCTCCGACTGAGACAAGTATCGATAACTTGAAAAAATCAGCTATTTCTGACACCCACATATACAAAACAGGTAACACTGTAATAGATGCTCTTTTACATACTGTTGAAAATAACAAATCCGATTTGAGTTATATCGGGCTAAATCCTGATTTAAAAACAATACTGCTCACATCTCACAGAAGAGAGAATTTCGGCGAGCCTATAAAAAACATTTGCAAAGCAGTTTTGGAACTGACAGAAAAAAATCAGGATATTCAATTTGTTTATCCGGTGCATCTTAATCCGAACGTTCAACAGCCTGTAAGAGAGCTGCTTGAAGGAAAAGAACGCATTCATCTCATAGATCCTATGGAGTATGCCCCATTTTCAACTCTAATGAAAGAATCTCATATAATAATGACAGACTCGGGTGGTGTTCAAGAAGAAGCACCATCTTTGGGAAAACCGGTTCTCGTCCTAAGATCAACAACAGAAAGACCGGAAGCTGTAGAATACGGCACTGTTAAACTTGTAGGTACAGACAAAGACAACATTGTAAAAGAAGTACAAAACCTTTTAGACAATGATGAAGAATACAAAAAAATGTCCGAAGCAATAAACCCGTACGGTGATGGTCTCGCAAGCCGCAGAATTGCAGATATTCTGGAAAAAGAATTTAAAAAAGACTAAACAAAAAAGGCTTTGTAGAAACAAAGCCTTTTTTATAATTAAATATTATGTCGCTAATTAATGTTTATCAGTCATAACAAACAAGCTGATTAAGTCATTTAAAGCAATAGCCTGTTTTTTATAGTCCTGAACCTGTTTTTCAAGGGTTTTTATATTGCTTTGATATTCAGCGATTGTAGCCATGCAGGCTTTTGCAGAAGCAGTAAGGCTGTCCTGGCCTTGCTGAGCTTCTTTCAATACACTGTTCATGGAAATACCAAGGGCTTCCATTGTCTGTCTTATAATCTGAGCGCCTGTTTGTTTTGTAACACCTTGAGGCAGCTGCATTATAAGTCTTTTTAACACTGCTACATTAGCCGGCATTGCATATGACTTCTGAGGTGGAACCCCTTTTATTGCCGGAGTTGAGTTAAATATTTCTTTTTCTTCAAACATTGGTGTACTCGTTTCTTCAAAATTCAAACCTGCAGCAAAACTCTCTCCAAAACCTGAACTCAAATCATCTGTGAGTGAAGATTCATTTACTGTTTCTTCGCCAAATCCGGAAAAATCATCAGCGTCATTATTTTCAGGCACTGAAAAATCAGAAAAATTGTCATCAAGACTAATATTGTCAGTAATTCCGCCTGTATACAATTCTTGTGAAGGTGAAGAAACCGGCTGTGCTTCTCTTGGAGCTGAAACCTGCGGCTCAATCGGTTCAGGAATAGGCTGTATTTCAATTTCTGCCTGTTTTTTCAAAGCTTCTACAATTTTTTTACCTACACCTGATGGGAGTTTGTTTTCTGCCATTTTGCTAACCTTTTCTTTATTTTTCATGTGAATTATATATAAAATATAACTTTTTTTCAAAAGATGATTACAATATATTAAGTTATCGCAAAGAATTTGAAATATATAAATTCCCTGCAAGAATATAAATTTCAGACATATATTGATTATATTTAATTATATCTGATTAAGGAAAGCACCAAAAGTCTTGTTATCCTGCTGTGAAAGCTTAATAAATTCATTGTTAACTTTCATTTTGTCTGCAGGAAGTTTTTTCTTATTCTTCCCTTCAACATGATTTGTAATTGCAATATTGAGTTTCGCAATACCAAGCCCGAGTACGAGTCCTGAATATACATAACCTATTAATTGCTGATAGTTTTTCACTCTCAACTGTTTCAAAGCTTTTTGAGCAATTGCATTAGTTTTCTGCTTTTTAAGCTCTGCAACAAGCTTTCTGAACGATCTAACTTTTCCGTTTTCATCTTTTATGTCAATACCGAGTTCTTTTAATGCAGGGAAGATAATTTCTTCATGAGATTTTTCCGTACCTTTGAAGATGGCACTGTTTTTAATCTTTTTCCACAAAGTAGATTTGTCAAGATGAGTGTCATCATAATTCAAAGTATCCATATTAAAGAGTCTGGCAGCAATTTTTGAAACAAAACCGCCCAAAATCAACCAGTTTGCAAACCCGAGAGTATCTTTGATTGTAGATTCTCTCATTTCATTCTTGTCTCTGACAGCAAATAATCTGCTCATAATAGTCATACCGTAAATGAATTTAAACTGGTCCATTGTCGGAATAATACCTCTATATTGCAGTGCAGAACCAATTTCTTTTACGGCCTTTGTAAAAGTAGAAGGTTTGAATAGTTCTGCAGGATTTTTGAGAATAGTAGATATCATTGCAGAACCAAGAGCAATACCAAGAACAGTCTTTCCTACCTTAAAACCAGTAGACTTGTCAGGTTCTCTGCCTTCAACACCGACAAAGCCATCTGAGCCTGTACGTTTTTTAGTCAAATATCTGTTAATCGGCTGGGTTGACATACCTACAATTACAGGAACAGCAAGACCCAGAGCTGCAGTACGTTTTTTCAGGACTTTAATTTTGCTAATATACTCTGCGTCAGTCAGAACATCAAGTCCTTTTTCGAGTCTTTTTGCATCATTTTTTACTTTGTCAGCAAATGCCTGTTTCAATGAAAATCCACGATTAATATGATTTTCAAGAGAATCAACAATTGTTTTACCGGTCTTTGGATTTTTTAGTTCAACAACTTCAGAAGCACCTTTTTCTCCGACAATTAGTTCTTTAATTTCTGTCATTATATCTTTTGGTGTTTTGTATGCTTTTGTTTTTGCATTTGCAAGAAGTTCTGCAGCTTTTTTAGCTGTCTCATCTTTCATTGCAGTGAAAGCTTCTTTCTCACCTACAGGAGCATTTTTGTATGCATCTGTTGTTGTATTTAAGAACTTCATGTTTTTAAACATGTCTTCAAAATAGGCTTGAGAATTTATCAAATTGCCGTCTTTATGAGCCCCGATAAAATCACCGAATACATCAAGAGCTTTGTCATCAGTGAATAAGTAGTGAACTTTAGTACCTGTCAATTTATTAAATGCAGAAGAAACCGCATATCCGGCAGCAAGACCAACAACACCGGCCATAGCATGATTTATTGTACCGGAAGATTCTCTGATCCCGGTTTCCATGCCGGCATCTTTGCTTCTTGAAAAATCAGTCAGCGTCCTTGGCATTACCATTGAAAAGAAATCAACAAAACAAGCCCCGACTGCAGGGTTTGTATTTAATGAATTCAAAGCTGCCGTACCAAGTCCGTCAACCAGTCCTTTGAAATTCGGGTTTGAATTATTATTTTTTTCTTTAAATTGTTTTTGGGGTGATGTTTGTATGTTTGGTTGTGTAATATTAAATCGGGATATCATCTTTCTACCTGTTTATTTTATTTTGTTTTTTCCATCATCATACCAAACGCCTGAAAAGTTTTTTTGTTGCTAGTCAAATTTAGTGATGGATAAGTATGAAAACTTCTGTACTTTTCAAGCATTTCCTGTCTTACCTTGTTTTCTGTCTGTTTTCTGACATACCATGGAACAAGCATGCCCAGAATAAGCATTGAAAATCCTAATGAACTGCCTTCACAGAAATATCTCCAGTATTTTGCTTTTTGCGAAACTTTAGCAGCTTCAGCAAATGTCTTGAGTTCTGTTCCTCCTGCCCAGTGAGAAAGTTTTCTGCCAAAATCAACAATTACATTGTTTGATTTTTTCGGGGCACTCTTAGTATAATTCAAAAGCGGAATTTTTGTAGCTTTTTGTATAATATAGCCTACACCTTTTGCAACATAATCGCCTAAGAAATACAAGCTTGCAAATGTAGCAATATCTCTCCAGGTAACTTCATGAAGTTCATTTTTGTCTTCCGATGCCAGCATACGGCTTGCAAATGTAGATGTCGCAATCCATCTGCACTGATCCATTGTCGGCATATTTTTCGTAAACTGCAAACCTTTCAATATATTTGAAATGCTTGATTTGTCTTTTAAAGAAGCATAAGCTACTGCAACCATCAATGCTGCCGCACCCAGTTTATGCAGGAAGAATGTAGATTTTTCAGAAGCAGACATCTCTTTTTTCTTTTTCTGCGTTCCAAAATCTTTATAAATCGGAGCTCCTTCCTGACCGGAGGATTTTCTTGTTATCCATCTGTTAATAGACTGCATTGATGCAGCAAGAGGTATAACAATAGCCAGACCGATGAAACTTTTCTTTTTGATAAAACGTTTCGATTCTTTGAAATAATTGCCAAGTTCTTTTTCTACTGCGTTCAGTATTTGCTGCGACTTAGCTTCCGGTGTGAGTTTTTTGAGCTCTTCTGCGGAAAGCTTTTTCAAACTGTCTTTGTAATCTTTTATAACATTTCGTTTATGTTCAAGAAAATCTTGTCCAACATCCATTGCATCACGCAATAGAGTATGCAAATCCGCATGATAAGTCTTTCCTGCTATTTGAATATGTTTTGAAGCGCCTGTCATCTGCAAAACTTTTTTCTCAAGATTGTTTACAGCAGCTGCTTTTTCTTTCTTTGTAGCCAGTTTGTTTGCCATTGTTGCGGCAAACTCTTTTCTTTCATTTTCCAGAGAAAATCCTTCAATAACTTTTCCGAATTTCTCTTTTTGTTTTGCAGGATCTAAAGGTATCCAATCACTGCCGTTTAATACACTGATGTCAGAAAGAAGTTTGTTTGTAAATGCCCTTGAACCGCCTTTTGCTTCAAGAAAGTGCTTGTTTAATGTAGTTATGGCATCTTCATTAGCCCATTTGTTTGCCATGCCTTTATCTTTTGAATTAAAAAGTTCAAGAACCTTGGCCATACCGTAAACAATAAATCCTGGGATTAAACAGTTCACGATTAAACCGGAAGACTCTCTTCTGAATGTTTCTGCAGCAGCAAAGCCATTAGTTTTTGCATCTACCCATGTACGCGGCAAAATAGCTGTTGCTAAATCTATAATTGACACATTTATGATTTCAGGAGGTATACCTTTAAACGCAACACCGGATGCAGACTGCTGTCTGCCGTCTGAAACTCGATAATCATTTACATTCCTTCTGTAAACTTCCTGATTGTTTAAAGTTACATTGTTTATCATAATTTTAGTCTGACCAGTGTCTTTTTATATCAGCTTTATCATCCGATAAAATATCAAAAGGTGATTTCCACATTTCAATAATATGAAAGACTTACTATAATTACAAATCAGCTCAAAAAAAAAATTGCTATCATGAATTGTTAAAATTCTTAAAGGGTTATTATAAAAAGTGATTTTTTATTTAACAATACAAATAAAATATTTTTATATTTATTTTGACCAACTATTAAATAAAATTGCCTGTTTAAAATAAAATTAAATCCAAATTTACAAAAGTTTACACAAATTTGAATATACATTTCTTTACAAATGCGATAAATTCATTAAAGTTTTGTTAGAACCCCGTCGATATAAAGGTTAGTAAGATACAGGGGTATAAAAAGCAATGGCAGAAAACTTTTTCAAGCAGCCTTTCGGCATGAATATAAAAGTTCCGACAAGGACTATAAAACAGACAAAAGAATCCGCTCAAGGGGCTGTTTCGGGATTATGGGAACCGTTATTCAATTTTATTGATGAAAATCAAAATGTTTTCACAGGCAACGTTGCTCATGAAATAGAAAAATATAACCTCATGATGTTTAATGTCGGTGCTGCTTTAAGAAAAGATAAAGTAAACGGGGCATTTGATGTAAAAGGTTAATGTTTAATGATATAAAAAATACGGGCAGATTTTTCCGCCCGTATTTTTATTTTCAAAAATTTCTTATTGTCTTACGACATCTTTATATGAACCTTTAAATCTGTCGTTGTATACAGTGTGCAAAAGTTCATGTGCTTTATGAGAACCGGGAGCTTCGAGATACTCTTTATAAAGTTTCTTGATGTCAGGGTTGTCATTTGAACGTCTGTATTGAAGTTCAGTATCTTCCTTATACAAACCTGCTGCACGTTTTTCTTTAATATGAGTGTCATCACAGCTTCTTGGCTGTCCGCCGCCGTTGATACAGCCGCCGGGGCAGGCCATTACTTCAAGCATATGGAAATCTGCTGTACCGTTTTTTATTTCCTGCAAAGATTTTTCCGCTTCTTTCAATGTAGAAACAACTCTGACTTTTACTTTTGTACCTTTAATGTCAAGTTCAACATCTTTGCATCTATGATTTTTGTCAACACCTCTCATACCTTTGATATCAAGTTCCGAAAGTGGTTCGCCTGTAACAAATTCATAAGCTGTTCTTACAGCAGCCTCAGCAACACCGCCGGATGCACCGAATATTGTTCCTGCTCCTGAATATTCGGCAAATGGAGAATCTCCGTCGCATGGTTCTATTGATTTAAAATCAATACCTGCTGATTTAATCATTCTGGCAAGCTCCTGTGTTGTAAGAACGATATCTGTCTCGAATTTACCGTCTTTTGAAAGCTCTTCACGTTTTGCTTCAGCTTTTTTAGCAGTACATGGCATTATTGAAACTATATTTATATTTTCTTTTGTAAAGCCTTCAAAATATTGAGGCACAAGCTCTCTCAAAACAGGTGAAAGCATTCCTTGAGGAGATTTGCAGCTTGAAAGATGATTCAGCATATCAGGGTGCTGTGTTTCCAGATATCTGACCCAGGCAGGACAGCATGATGTAAACAGCGGAAGATTTTCCCCTTTGCTCAATCTTTCAACAAACTCGTGTGCTTCTTCCATAATTGTTAAATCTGCGGAGAAATTTGTGTCAAATACAAGGTCAAAACCTATTTCTTTCAGCGCAGCATTAACCAGTTTTATTGTATTTTCACCCGGTTCAAGTCCGAACTCTTCACCGACAGCGACTCTGACAGAAGGTGCAATTTGAGCAATAACTTTCTTTTCAGGATTTGTTATCAAATTCCAAACATCGTTTACCTCATTTTTTATAGTTAAAGCACCTGTCGGACAAACTGCCTGACATTGACCGCAATATACGCAGTCAACACTTGCAAGTTCTTTACCGGCAACAGGTTGTACAACTGTTTTTGACCCCCTGTTTGCAAATCCTAAAACTGCATGACCTTGAAATTCCTGACATGCACGAACACAAGCTCCGCAGAGAATACATTTGTTAGGGTCTCTGACAATAGACGGGTTGGAATCATCAACCGGAAGAAAATCTCTTTCTTTTTTCTGTACATATTTTGAGACATCTTTTATACCGTATTCTTCAGCATATTGCTGCAATTCGCACTTGCCTGATTTATCACATGTTGTACATTCTCTGTCATGATTTGCAAGAAGCAGTTCCAGAACAGTTTTTCTTATTCGTCTTGTACGTTCCGTATTGGTTTTTACTTTGATATTTGCTTCAGGCGGCATAGTACATGAGGAATTAATAAGTGTACGGCCGTTTGGATATTCGACTTCCACTACACACATTCTGCAGGCACCGTATTGAGTCAAATCAGGTCTGTAACAAAATGTCGGAACCTGAAATCCTGCTTTTCTGATTACTTCAAGAAGGTTTGGTTCATCTGTGAACTCAACTTCTTTTCCGTTTATAATAAGTGTCTTTTTATCGCTCATTTTTATATTCCTTTATTTATTCTTTTCTGTTTTATAACTTTAGCTTTGTTTAATTGCCTTAAACGGACAAGCATTGAAACATGCACCGCATTTGATACACTTTGATTGATCGATATGGTGCGGATTTTTCACGCTGCCTTCAATTGCACCGACAGGACATGTTCTTGCACATTTTGTACAGCCTTTGCAAAGTTCAGGGTCAATAGTTATGACTTTCATTGCTTCACAAACACCTGCAGGGCATTTTTTGTCTTTTATGTGAGCGATATACTCATCTTTGAAATATTTTAAAGTTGAAAGAACAGGGTTAGGTGCTGTTTTCCCGAGACCGCAAAGAGAACCGTCTTTGACCGCTGTAGCAAGCTCTTGCAGCGTATCAATATCTTTCATCTCGCCTTTGCCTTTAACTATTCTTTCAAGAATTTTCAGCATATTTTTGGTACCTTCACGGCATGGTACACATTTTCCGCAAGACTCATTTTGTGTAAAGTTCATAAAAAATCTTGCAACTTCAACAATACAGGTATCCTCATTCATAACAACAAGACCGCCTGAACCAACCATTGCACCTGCAGCTATCAAATTGTCATAGTCCATAGGCAGGTCAAGATGTTCTTCTGTAAGACAGCCGCCTGATGGGCCACCGATTTGTACAGCTTTAAATTTCTTTCCGCCTCTGATACCGCCGCCGATATCAAAAACAATTTCTCTCAATGTTGTACCCATCGGAACTTCAATAAGACCTGTATTGTTAACTTCACCTGTTAGAGCAAAGGTTTTTGTACCTTTTGATTTTTCAGTACCCATTGAACTGAACCAATCGGCACCTTTTAGAATAATAGAAGAAACATTAGCAAGGGTTTCTACGTTGTTAATCAATGTAGGACGTCCGAACAACCCCTTATTTGCAGGAAACGGCGGTTTGGGTCTGGGCATACCTCTTTCGCCTTCAATAGATGCTATCAAAGCAGTTTCTTCACCACAGACAAATGCTCCTGCACCTTCTTTAATATGGATTTCAAAATTAAAATCCGAACCCATTATATTTTTACCGAGATAACCTCTCTTTTCTGCTTCAGCAATTGCAACACGAAGACGGTGGATAGCCAGAGGGTATTCCGCTCTGACATAGATATAAGCTTCGTCCGCACCGATAGCATATCCGGCTATTGCCATACCTTCCAGAAGTTTATGCGGATCACCTTCCATAACACTTCTATCCATGAAAGCACCAGGGTCGCCTTCATCACCGTTACAAACCACATAGCTTTTGCCGCCTCTGTTTGCAGCAGTAAATTTCCATTTCAAGCCTGTCGGGAAACCTCCGCCGCCTCTGCCTCTCAAGCCGGATTTTGTAATTTCTTCTATAACAGCATCAGGATTGCCCTGCTCAAGAACTTTGTGCAGCGCTTCATATGCACCTGTAGCAAGTGCTTCATCCAATGATTCCGCATTTATTTCTCCGCAGTTTGCAAGCGTTGTTCTTGTTTGCTTTGCATAAAAGTTAATTTCTTCATTCTTAAAAACATGTTCCTGTGTTTTTGGATCAACATACAACAATCTTTCCACAGGTTTTCCGTTTTTGATATGACTTTCTACTATTTCTTCAACATCTTCTGGTTTTACTCTTACATAAGTAATATCCAGATCAGGAATAACAACAAGAACACCCTGTTCGCAAAAACCATGGCATCCTGTAGGAACAATTGTAACTTTATCCTGATGAGTCATCGGACGGACATTTGCACCGAGTTCCTGAAACTTTTCGATTACCTTCAAAGAACCGTTTGCAACACAGCCTGTTCCTGCACATACAAGAACTCTGAGCCCCTGTGCTTTTATTTGTTCTTTAACTTTTTCTTGTTCTTTTTTTATATCAATCAATGTAGCTGTCATTTACTAACCCTCTTTTTCTTCATTCATAATTGTCTCGATAACTATTTTGATAGCATCAGCAGTCATTTGCGGATATACTTTTCCGTTTACAACAACAACAGGTGCCAATCCACAAGCCCCGAGGCAGCTGACTGTTTCTAAAGAGAACAATCCATCAGAAGTTGTAAATTTACCTTCTTCAAGGTTTAGCTTCTGCTTTATTGCGTTTAAGACAGGCATTGAGCCTCTGACGTGGCATGCTGTTCCATCGCACACTTTTATTTCATATTTACCTTTAGGCTGCAAACTAAACTGAGCATAAAATGTAGCTACACCATATACAGTTGCTGGCGAAAGACCTTCAATTTTTGTTCCGATATATGTCATTATATCCAGAGGAAGGTATCTGAATTCTTCTTGTACTTTTTGCAAAATGGCAATCAAATTTGACTTCTTGTACTCATAAGATGACAGAATTCTATCGACTTTTGAGTAGTCAATTCCGGCTTGAGTCTGTGGGCTCATTAATCTCTCCTTTTAAACAATTATTAGACCAATATCGTGACTTTAGTCACTATTACAATGAATATGTTACTAAAAAATCACTAATTTTTCAAGCATATGAAAGAAATATAAACTGTTTGTATTGCAAAATAACAAAACAAAAGTTATCATATAAAAAAACAACAAGGATATTAGTTTATGAAAAAAAATAAAGCATTTACTCTGGTAGAGGTACTCATTTGTTTAGCGGTAATCGGTGTCATAGCCGCCCTAACAATTCCGCAGCTTCAAGCCAGTATGACAAAAAAAGCAAACGCTGAAGCAATGAAAAAAGCATATGTTTATCTTTCGGATGTTCTGGAAATACCAAAAGCACTCGGTGATCCTTATACAAAATGGAACTTTAATACTTTAACAACCCAGCAGGCTTTTGATAAAATAGAACCTCATCTTGCAATCGTGAAAAATTGCACATCTGAAGGAGAAAATTGCTGGGCAGCTTCGACAAAAAGTTTAAAAAACGGTACGGCTGCTGATTTTTCATCTGCTGGATACGGAGATGATCCTATTACTTTCAAAATGTCTGACGGAGCCACAGTCTCTATGACCGTTACAAATAAAAATCTAAATGTGACTCGCTCTCATACAAAAACAATTGTTTTTGCAGTTGATGTTAACGGTCAAAGAAAACCTGACAAACTCGGTGATGACATTTTTCTTTTTGTAATGGGTGACGATGGACTTTTGCCGGCCGGAAATGACGCAGCCGACGGAATAGGTGATTGTACACTGAGCGGTGAGGGCACAGATTGTGCTGCCAGAATTATACGTGACGGAAATAACGATTACAAGTAATTAAGCTTTATTCCTGTAATCATACCGGCAGCAAATTGCCCCTTGTCATATTAACAAGTAAAGAGAGAATACTGCAGCTTCCGGCTTGGATTTTCTCCTTACTCAAAAGTTACAAAAGCAATCAATCTTTTTACAAGTCCTATCCATTATGCTGGTGGCAATGGTGATGCTCATGATGTCCGCCGCAATGGCTGTGCTCTCCGCCGCAGCTGTTTTCTCCGGTAGTAAGAGTTGAGTTTAAATATTGTTTTACAAGTTCTTCAACCGGCAATTCAGGACATCCTGATACAACCTGTACACCGTTTTGGCTGAATAGCCCGAGAGGTCTTGCCCCCATACCGCCGGCAAGAACAATATTTGTTCCCTGTTCTGATATCCAACTTGCACTCTGACAGCTAATTCCTTCTTCTGGAATTCTGGTTTCAATATTTAAAATTTCTTTTGTTTCAGGATTAACATCAACAAAAGTAAAAGATTCACAGTGGCCAAAATGTGAACACAGTTTGTTATTTTCTGTAGGAATTGCTATTTTCATAATTTTATTTCCTTTCATTTTGTATATATTTGATTGTAGCAGTATTGCACTTTCAAGCGCTTCTGTTTCTGTAATATTTTGTGAGAGTGCATATGCTCTCAAAATATTCAGAACATTTTCATTAATTCTTCTGTTAAACGGAACTTTTTTGATACATGTACGTTTTCTTCCTGCATTAATTCGTTTTCCGCCCCAGCTTTTCAAAGCACATTTTTTATTTTTTTCGCAATTTTCATTCATATTAGTCATTATAGAACTTCAATTTGATTATGTCAATACAATTTCAAGTCAGCGCATATTTATATAAAGCAATTAGGAGTTGCTCGGTTTAAAATATCAGAATTGTCTTACCACTGAATTATCACAGCGCCGCTGTGTCCGCTTTGCGCTTTTGCGCTTGTATTTTTAATATTTTTATCAAACTCGCCGGCTTTACCATATTTTGCTGATTTAGGGATATCGTATAAATAATGATATTTTTCAGGAATGTGATTTTCTGTTTTTTGAGGATTTATTCCTAATGGAGTCATTCTTGTAGATTTTGAGCCGCCGGCGGCAGTAATATTTATTTCAGAAATTGTTGTATCGCCGCCGTCTTTGGCATCAATAAATTCACCATTTCTGACATACGTGCCTTTTCCACCTTTTCCGATTTTTATTACAATAACAGGCTTGTCTATACGTATGTGTTTTGAAATAATTTGTCCTGAATGACCGCCTTCATATGGAGTAGCTCCACCGCCTCCGCCTATAGCAAAAACAAAAAATCCTGCATTGATTTTCGGACGAGAAAAAATGCAGCTGTTGCTTATGGATTTGTGTATCAATTCTGTCTTATTCCCGGAAAATTTGTATAATTTACCGACATGATTTCCCTTGTTATCAAGTGTACAGACAAACCTGCCACGTGTGTATTTTTTTGCGACAGTTATATATATATTTAAAAACACAGGTCTAAAAACCACTGTAACCAGCAAAATTACGATTATTAAAACACAGACAGCTATTAGACTTTTTCTGAATAACGACATAAAACACCTTGATTAAATATCTCCAATACTAATATTTTATAGACCAAATTGCAAGTATTATGCTAAGGTTATACCGGCATTATGTGATATAATTTTCTTGTAAACAATAAAAGGGAAATAAATATGACAACAGAAGTTAGAGCAAGCCATCTGCTTGTACAAACAGAAGAAGAAGCAAAACAATTGAGAGAAGCAATCTTAAACGGCAAAAAATTTGAAGATGTTGCGCAGGAAGTTTCGCTCTGTCCGTCAGGAGCAAACGGCGGCGATCTTGGTTTCTTTGGTAAAGGTGTTATGGTAAAAGAATTTGAAGATGCTGCTTTTTCTATGAATGTCGGTGATCTTTCAGAGCCTATTCAGACACAATTCGGCTGGCATTTATTATATCTTACGGATAAAAAAGACTAGATATATGATTTTAAAAAAATTAAGAGAAATTTTATCAGAGCAAAAAATCGATTATTTGCTAATTAACACAACGGATGAATTTCTTGTTGAGTACAATGAATTATGTAACTGTGCAAGATATTTTGTAACAGGTTTTTCGGGTTCAACCGGTGATGTTTTGTTGTCGAACAAAAATGTTTGGCAGTTTGCAGACGGAAGATATCACGAACAGGCTGATGCAGAGGTTGATCACAAAACTACAGCTGTTGTAAAGCTTCAGCTGGGGCAGACTTTTTTGTCGGAACTGGTTGAACGGATAGAGCCGGATAGTGTTATCGGTATTGTTTCTAAAAAAGTTTCTCTTAATTTTTATAAATTATTAAAAGAAAAACTTACTAAAAAAAATTGTAAAATCAAAGCATTGGATTTTGAACCGGTAGAAAAAATACGAAAACTAAAGTCTACTGATAATAAGGAAACAGTAACGCAAATTGATATAAAAATTTCCGGTTTAAGTGCGGATGACAAATCAAAAAAACTTTTCAACAAGCTGAAAAATGACGAGGCATATCTCGATACAAACCTTGAAAACATTGCATATCTTACAAACTGCAGACAATACAAAACTCCTTTTTCATCAACCTTTAAAGCCAAAATGCTTATAACCAAACATAAAAAGTCAGAGGTACAAATCTATACCGATGAAAAAATTGAAACAGAAATAGGAACTAATTTTAGAATTTTTCCGCTAAATGATTTTGAAAAAAACGTAAAAAAAGAAAAAACAGTATTTTTTAATCCTTCAACAATTAACTTTTATGATTATAAATTGATAAAAACAAAAGCTGTTGAATCAAAAAAAGATTATATAAAAGAAATGAAGGCAATAAAAAATGAGGCTGAAATTGCACATTTCAAAAAGAATTTTGAAAGAACAGACAAAGTAGTAAACAAAGCTTTTGAACTTGTAAAAAGCACAAAAAATCTTACAGAACTTGAACTTTCAAATGAAGTAGAAAAAGAATATCTCAAACAGGGTGCCAAACAATTAAGCTTTAAAACAATTCTTGCTGCAGGTTCAAATTCATCTGTTATTCACTACTCTCATCCCTCGGATAAAGTAAAAATAAAAGAAGGTGATTTTGTTCTTCTTGATTGCGGAGGGCATTTTGAAGGCGGATATTCTACAGATATCACAAGAACTTTTATAAAAGGGGAACCTTCATACCTGCAAAAGAAAGTTTATACAACTGTCTTAAAAATGTTTCTAAACGCATATAATTATAATATTACTAACAGAACAACAGGCTATACACTTGATTCTGCAGCAAGAAAAATTCACAGACAATCGGGACTTTCAGATTTCAACTTTAATCATGGATTAGGTCACGGAGTGGGTATAAATGTTCATGAAAACCCACCGACAATATCCTGCGGCACCAGCGGCAAAAGAGTTTTGAAAGAAAATATGGTGTTTACAATTGAGCCTGGTTTATACAAAGCAGGATTTGGAGGTGTAAGACTTGAAAATACCGTTTATCTTACAAAAAAAGAGGGAAAATTGAAAATTCAATCGTTTTCGCATGTACCGTTTCAGGAAAATGCTATAGATTATAATCTGCTTACCAATCAAGAAAAAGACTGGTTAAAGCAATGGAACAACCACAATAAAAGATAAAAGAAGGATAAAAGAATGATAAAACTGACCTTAATGAGACATAAAAACAGACTGAATTCATCTGCGTATACTAAAACAACAAAAAACCTTCAAAGGCAGATTATGAAAGGAATAAAATCCAGTCCCTACGCAGAAACACAGTTGTTGACAGTAAAGATAAAAGATAAACCTGTCAAAAGATTTTTTGGTAAATTGCTTGAATTGCCGGAAGAAATTGTCAGACCTGAAATCATAGCAGATTTTACTAGAGCACACAAGGAAAACGGTCTTCTTACCGCAAAAAAATATCATTATACTGATACCTTTACAGCTGAACAAGCAGAGGCATTGAGAAACGGAAAAAATTTGTTAAAAGAAGACGGAAATTTTATTCAGAAGCTTACTAATTTTATAAATAAATCAATAACAGAGTAATATGGAAGAAATTACAAGCATATCAAATTTAAAAATTAAAGAAGCGGTAAAACTACAGCAAAAAAAATACAGAATTCAAACCGGACTTTTTTTGCTGGAAGGATATAAACCAATATATGAAGCTCATCTGGAGAATGTGCAAATCGAAGCTGTATATGCACTAAAAGAAAATATAACAGAGTTTGAATTTGTAAAAGACAAAATTGTTGTAGTGACAGAGGCAATACTAAAAAAAATCTCAACTACGCAAAGTGCTCCTGAAGCAATTGCTGTTGCAAAACAAAAAACTATAACTCTTGAAGAAATTCAAGGAAAAAAACGTATTGCAATTTTGGAAAACATAAAAGATGCAGGCAATCTCGGTACACTAATCCGTTCTGCCGCAGCTTTTTCTATAGATGTGCTGCTGCTGTGCGGTGACACAATAGATATTTACAATCCCAAGGTTGTGCGTTCGGCAGTTGGCGGACTATTTAAAATACCTGTTATAAAAACTGAAATCAAAGAAGTAAAAAGAATTTTTCCAAACTACAATTTTATTGCAGCGGTTGTAAACCATAAAAATACGACACTGCCTCAAGATATTGATTATACAAAACCATTCGTAATAATGCTTGGCTCGGAAGCTGACGGTTTGAGTTCTGATGCCGTAAATATAGCAAATACTCTGACAACAATCCCTATCGCCCAATCAACGGAATCGCTAAATTTGAGTGTGGCAGGTTCAATTTTGTTTTATATAAGCACCTCGAAAACTATTTAAATAGTTTTACCAAATTTTTAAGTTGGGATAAAATTTAAAAATTTAAATAATTAATGGTATGATTTTGTGTTCCAGACAATGTAAATATTTTGAACAAATTTAATATAAAATAATACTATGATCATAAATACAGGTTCAAGAACCGATACTGTTCAATATTACAGCAAATGGCTTTTAAAAAGATTTCAAGAAGGCTTTGTTTATTCAAGAAATCCTTTATTTCCAAATAAAGTCACAAGGTATGAATTAAATCCGGATGTAGTAGATTGTGTTATCTTTTGCTCAAAAAATTATGAGCCGATTTTAGAACATTTACACGAAATTACAAATAAATTTAATACTTATTTCTACTATACAATTACAGCCTATGGAAAAGATGTAGAACCTAATGTACCGGATATTGATGACAGCATTAAAACTCTAATCAAATTGTCTAAACTTGTAGGAACCAGGAGAATTGCCTGGAGGTATGACCCTATTCTCTTAACTGATATATACACAAAAAACAAGCATTATGAAACTTTTAGCTATATGGCACAAAAATTGTCTCCATATATTGACAGATGCATTTTTAGTTTTGTTGAAATGTATAAAAAATTAAAAACTAACATGCCTGAAATTATTTTGCTAACAGAAAATGATAAAGATGAAATAGCGAAAAATATAGGACTAATTGCCAAAAAGCATGATATACTCTTGCAAACATGTGCCACCATTGAAAATTATGAGAAATACAATATCTTACAATCCGGCTGCCTGACAGCAGAAATATTAGGTAATGCAAATGATATAACTTTTCGAAAAATAACACATTCCGGCAATCGTAAAGGTTGCATGTGTATGGAAAGTCGTAATATAGGTGATTATAATACTTGTCCGAACGGCTGCAAATATTGTTATGCAAATCAAAATTCTGAAATTGCCAAAAAGAATTACGAAAAACATAATATAAACTCTCCATTAATTTTAGGAGAATTAAATCCGAATGATGAAATCACCCTGAGCAGACAAAAATCATTTTTGATAAAACATAAACAATTAGCTTTATATTAATCAAAGCAGATTATTCATATTCTTTTTCTGTATTCAGTACCCCAGGCGGCAAGTGAAGACAAGACGGATTTAAGGCTTAATCCGGTTTCTGTTAATGAGTATTCAACTCTTGGCGGCACTTCAGCATAGATTTTTCTTATTAACAATCCGTCTTCTTCCATAGAACGCAAATTTGATGTTAAAACTTTTTGCGAAATATTCCCTACTGATTTCTTCAACTCTCCAAATCTTTTTGTACCATCCAATAAATCACGTATAATTAAAACTTTCCACCTGTCAGAAATCAAAGATAAAGTAACTTCAACAGGACAAAGAGGTAATTCATTTTTCTTCTTCATATAATACAATCCTTTATTTACACAATAGTATCATTTTGGTGCCTACATAACTTTATTGTGCCTACTTTACATAAGTAACTAACATAAGTATTGTATTCTTGTAAAGAAAAAAGTCAAATTGAAATGGAAGTTGTTATGACAAAATACAAAATTATTAATTTAGGCACATTTGCAGAAATTGGGAAACTCGAAAACGGAAAAATGTTTTTAAAAGATGCTCTTGGATTAACAAGTTGTGAAATTTCAGTAAACAATGTTCCCCAAGCTTTTAAAGTTCCTTTTTATCATAAACATAAACAGAATGAAGAAATTTATATTATTTTAAAAGGTGAAGGAATTATTACAGCCGATAATGAAAAAATCAATGTAAAAGAAGGTTCTTGTATAAAAATAGAACCCTGTGCGAGCAGAACTATCGAAAATACCGGAGATAATGAGCTGCATTTTATTTGCGTTCAGGCAAAAACAAATTCTCTTGAGCAATATGGTCTGGGAGATGCAGAAATCTGCTAAAAAAATGTTCTCATATACATGAATACCTTTTCTAATATAATTATATAATTTATTAATTTTGTAGGTCTGTTTTGCTAACCCGGCAAAAATTACTTTTTATACATCAGCCCTACGCAAAATACTCACTTTATTACAATTACAACAACATTCAACTAAAAAAGAGGGTGCAAACCCTCTTTTTTATTAGTTTTGGGTGAGGTGGGATTCGAACCCACGACCAATTGATTAAGAGTCAACTGCGCTACCACTGCGCCACTCACCCAAATTATTATTTAATTGTCAAGTTTTTTTGTGCCGGTGGTAGCTGCTACCTTCCTCTCCTCGAAATGACATTTAGTCATTTCTCGTCGGCAGAGTGCCACTCACCCAAATTATTATTTAATTGTCAAGTTTTTTTGTGCCGGTGGTAGCTGCTACCTTCCTCTCCTCGAAATGACATTTAGTCATTTCT